>NZ_JBYTEL010000001.1:1061913-1571548 GCF_058789195.1 Cupriavidus sp. FW216-B1
CCCCCCCCCCCCCCCCCCCCCCCCCCCCCCCCCCCCCCCCGCCGCGGCGCCGGCGCGGTCGACGTCGTAGTCGATGGTGATGCCGGGATCGCGGAACTGCGCCTCGCTGGCGTGGATGATGTCGCCCCACAGCAATAGCCGCTGGCCCTGGCTCTCGATGAAATAGCCGTTCATGCCGGGCGTGTGGCCGTACAGCGGCACCGAACGCACACCCGGAAACAACTGGGTGGCGCCATCGAAGGTGCGCAGCCTGCCAGCCGCCACGTACGGGTCCACGGTCTGGTGCGACTGGCGGAAGGTCGTGCGGGCCGCCGCTGGCGCGCGGGCCTCGGCCTCGGCGCTGAGCCACAGGGCCGGGTCGCGCCGGTCCACGTGCACCACGGCATTCGGAAACACCCGCCGCCCGCCGATGCTGAGGCCGCCGGAATGGTCGCCGTGGATGTGCGTCAGCAGGATGTCGTCGATGTCGCCGGGTTCGTAGCCGGCGGCGCGCAGGTTGTCGACGAGGCGGCCCGTCAGCGGCCCGAACAGTTCGCCGGCGCCGGTGTCGACGAGGATGCGGCGCTCGCCGGTATCGATCAGGAAGCAGTTCACGGAGATCTCGACCGGCAAGGCCTGGTGGGCGGCCGCGAACGCCGCGCGCACGGCTTGCGGGTCGCTCGTGATGGCCGGCACGTCGCGCGGCGCGGTGCCGTCGGACAGCACCGTGACGCGAAACGCGCCGAGCGCGAAGCGATAGAAACCGGGGGCCTGGCGCGCCACCCATCCCGGGCTGGCCGGCTTGTCCGGCGAAGGCGCCACGTCGGCGCCGGCGGGGCTGGCGGCGAGGACGGACATGGAAGCGGTGGCAAGCAGCAGGAAGCGGGAGAAATGCATGGTGGGTCTCGTTCCGGTTATGCGGCGGCCTCTTCGTCAGGCGCCGCACTGGATCTGATATTGGTGCCGAATCGGCGACGAATGGAACGATAACAACGGTCCGCCACCGCGATAAGCCGTCGTTTCCGGCAATCATTGTGCCGCCGATGGCATAATCGGCATCACCCGCCATCGCTCCTGCCACGCCGCGCGCCGACCCGACCATGCCCGACATGAACGACACCCTGGTCTTCCTCAAGGTCGTGGAAGCCGGGAGCTTCACCGCCGCCGCGGCCGCGCTGGACCTGCCCAAGACCACGGTCAGCCGCAAGCTGCGCGAGCTCGAGCAGCGGCTCGGCGCGCAGCTCCTGCACCGGACCACGCGCCGCCTCGGCCTGACGGAGGCCGGCACGCTCTATTACGAATCCTGCCGCGCCATTCCCGCCATGCTGGCCAACGCCGATGCCGCGGTGGGCCAGTTGCACGGCGCGCCGCGCGGCACGCTGCGCATCACGGCGTCGTATTCGCTGTCGGTCAGCCTGCTCGGCCCGCTGCTGGCGGAATTCCGCGCCGGCTGCCCGGACGTGCAGATCGACCTCGTGCTCAGCCACCGCACGCTCGATCTGGTCGGCGAGGAAATCGACCTCGCCCTGCGCATGGGCGACCTGCCGGATTCGTCGATGGCGGCGCGCCGGCTCGCGACCTTCCCGAACCGCATCTACGCCAGCCCCGCCTATCTCGCGCGGCACGGCGCGCCGGCCCATCCGGATGCGCTGCGCGAGCACGCGGCGCTGTCCACGCGCGTGGCCCGGCGCGCCGGCGGCCATGCCTGGCCGATGCGCCGCGCGGACGCGGCCGGAAAGCTCGTCGACTACCCGATCCGCCCCGTGATCGAGGCCGACGACCCGGAGGCGCTCAAGGCGCCGCTGTTCGACGGCGCGGGCCTGATGATGGCAACCGACCTCATCATGGCGCGGCATGCCGGACAGGGGCTGGTGGTGCCGGTGCTGCCGGGCTGGCTCGGGCGCTGCCCGGACCTGCACGCCGTGTTCCCGCGCGGGCGCGTGCAGCCGCCCAAGCTGCGCGCGTTCATCGACTTCCTCGTGCCGCGGCTCGAACGGGCGGCGGCGGGCGCGCAGCGCTGAACGCGGCGCCGGCATGGCAACGCAACCATATGCCTCCGGTTCCGTCGTCGGCTTGCCGGCCGCGTCCCGCGTCAGGCAGCGTGCGCCGGCCGCCGATGCCGGCCGGACATGCGCCGCGCCGCGCGGCCCCGCCTTTCCGGGGCCGGCGCTTTGTGGCATGTTTGCCGTGGACCGGCCGCCGCCGGCGCAACTCAACAACGGGTAAGTCTGTGGAACTACGACATCTGCGCTATTTCATCGCCGTGGCCGAGCACGAGAGCATTCGCGTGGCGGCGGAGCATGTCCACGTCACGCAGCCCGCCATCTCGCGCCAGATCCACGACCTGGAGGAGGAGCTCGGCTTCGCGCTGTTCGAGCGCACGCCGCGCGGCCTCAGGCTGACCTCGGCCGGCCAGGCCTACCTGCGCGATGCGCGCGCGGCGCTCAACCAGCTCGACGTGGCGGCGCGCGGCGCGCAGCGCATCTCGGCCGGCGTGCAAGGCTACCTGCGCCTGGGCTTCGTCGAGAACAGCGGCTGGGACGGCATCGTGCCGCACGTCTTCCGCCGCTTCCAGGAAGAGGTGCCCGACGTGCGCATCGAGCTGGTGCCGATGAACACGCCGCTGCAGCTCGACGAGATCCGCGCGGGCACGCTCGACGGCGGCTTCATCTACCAGTACGGACCGCTCGCCGAACCGCTCGGCACGCTGCCGCTGACGACGAACGACGTCATGCTGGCCGCGCCGCTCGCCTGGCCCCTGCCGGCGCAGGAAACCGCCCGCGCCCGGCCGGGGCTGCCCGGCGTGGCGCTGCGCCAGATCGCGGACTGGCCGTTCGTGACCTTCCCGCGCGCCACGTATCCGCTCTACTACGACCGCCTGATCGGCGCCTGCCAGGCGTGCGGGATCACGCTCAACGTGGTGCAGGAGGTCTCGACCGAGGCCGCCATGCTGTCGCTGGTCTGCGCCGGCGTCGGCGCGGCCATCGTCAATTCGGCCAACCTCGGCCGCCCGCCCGCGCTGTGCCGCTTCGCCGCGTTCACGGACCTGTCGATCCCGATGCCGCTCGTGTTCGCGCACAAGGCCGATGCGCCCGCGCCCGCGCTTGCGCGCTTCATCCAGACCGTCGAAGCGATGCGACAGGCCGGCGCCGCGCCGGGCTGATGCCTGGAAGGCATCGCCTGCGCCAGAAAACGGCATTTGTCGTCGACCGCCGCGGTCATCAATATGACATGCAGCGCGGCCGCCCCCCTCCAGACGCCAACCGGCCGCGCCCGATCCCCCACCGGAGACAAGGCATGCCAGGCCGACCGAACGACCACACCCCTTCCAGGAAAACACTGATCTCGACCGGGATCGACTACGAGCGCGAGGGTTTCCAGACCGGCGTGCTGCGCATCCCCTATTCGCACGACCGCTCCGCCTACGGCCACATTCCCGCGCCGGTCGCCGTGCTCAAGCAGGGCACGGGGCCGACGGTGCTGCTGACCGGCGGCAACCACGGCGACGAATACGAAGGCCCGCTGGCGCTGATGAAGCTGCTGCAGCGCATGCCCGCCATGCGGATCGAGGGCCGGCTGATCGTGATCCCGGCGCTGAACTTCCCGGCGTTCCTGAACGGCTCGCGCACCTCGCCGATCGACCGCGGCAACCTGAACCGGATGTTCCCCGGCGAGCGCAACGGCTCGGTCACGGCGATGATCGCCCACTACGTGGACACCGAGCTCTTTCCGCGCGCCGACGTGGTGCTCGACCTGCACGCCGGCGGCGCCTCGTTCAACCACATGCCCACGCTGCTGGCCGCGCTGCCGCCCGACCCGGCGCGCCGCGCCGAGTACCTGAAGCTGGTCAATGCGTTCGCCGCGCCCCACACCATGATCATGGACCTGCTCGGCGAGGACCGGACCTACGGCGCGGCGGCCGAGCGCCACGGCACCTTGTTCCTGTGCGGCGAGTTCGGCGGCTTCGGCAGCTGCAATGTGGAAGGTCTCGCCATCGTCGAGGACGGGCTGCGCCGCGTGCTCCACGCCACCGGCCTGACGCGCGGCGACAACCCGCCGCCGCCGCGCCACGACACGCGCTTCATCGCCGTGGACGGCACCCGGCACTACCTGTTCGCGCCGCGCCACGGCGTGTTCGAACCCTGCTTCACGCTGGGGCAGCAGGTGGCCGCCGGCGAACTGGCCGGGCGGCTGTTCGATCCCTACGCGCCGTGGGAGCCGCCGCGCGAACTGCATTTCGGCGGCGCCGGCATGGTGGTGTGCGCGCGCAGCTTCGCCGGCGTCGAGCCCGGCGACTGCATCGCCCTGCTGGCCGCCCCCGCCACGCTGTAGCCGACAGCCTCGCCGGAACCGGCGCGCCTTCCCTGGCGCGCGCCGGCCCGCCCTCCGCCCTTACGAGGAAACCTTCATGCACTCCGCCCCCGAAGCCGCGCCGGCCCTGCAAGCCGGCGCGCCCGGCGCCGACGCGCCGGTGATCGAAGACACCGGCACCGCGTTCTCGCATGGATACATCGTATTCATGTTCTTCGTGTGCTTTGCCTTTTCCTATATCGACCGGCAGGTCGTCAGCATCCTGGTGCAGCCGCTCAAGGCATCGCTGCTGCTCAGCGACACCCAGATCGGCCTGCTGCAGGGCGCGACCTTCACGCTCTGCTATGCCACCGCCGGCGTGTTCGTGGCGCGGCTGGTGGACCGCTCCAACCGCGTGCGCCTGAGTGCGGCCTGCGTCGCCATCTGGGCCATCTCCACGGCCATGTGCGGCACCGCCGGCAGCTTCGGCGAACTGCTGGTCTGGCGCGCCGGCACGGCCATCGCCGAAGCCGCGCTGAGCCCGGCCGCGCTGTCCATCTTCAGCGACATGTTCCCGCCGCGCAAGGTCACGCGCGCCAGCAGCGTGTTCATGCTCGGGCCCTACATCGGCGGCGGCGTCGCCCTGCTCGGCGGCGGCGCGCTGCTGGGCTGGATGGACCAGCCCGCGATGGCCGGCTGGCTGGCCAGGCAGGGCCTGCAGCCGTGGCAGGTGGTCTTCTTCCTGGTCGGGCTGCCCGGCCTGGCGCTCGCGGCGCTGGTGCTGGCGACGATCCGCGAGCCGGCGCGGCGCGGGCTGCCGGCCGCGCAGGGCGCCGCCGGGGCCGCGCCGCCGATCGGCGAAGTCCTGCGCGAGCTGTTCGTGCGCAACCGCTTCTGCCTGCCCTATTTCTTCGGCTACGTCGCGCTCATCCTGCTGTTCTACTCCCACGCCGCGTGGTTCCCAACCCTGCTGATCCGCAGCTTCGGCCTGTCCGCCAGCGCGGTCGGCAAGCTGACCGGCCCGGTCTACATGATCGGCGGCATGGCGGGCGTCGTCAGCGCGAGCCTGTTCGTGGGCAAGGTCGACGACCGCGATGCGCTGCGCAAGGTGCTGCGCATCGCCTGCGGCGCGGCCGCCCTGCTGGTGCCCGCCGCCTGCGCGGCGCCGCTCGCGCCGGCGATGTGGCTGTCGCTGGCGCTGTACGGCCTGTGCGCGTATGCCGCCAGCATCGTCATGGCGCTGGCGCCGGTGCCGCTGCAGATCGCCATTCCCAACCGCATGCGCGGCCGCGCGGTGGCGCTGCTGGTGTTCCTCACCAACGCCATCAGCGGCGGGCTGGGACCGTTCGCGGTGGGCGCCATCAACGAATGGCTGGGCCATCCCAGGGCCGGGCTGGCGATCGCCCTGGCCATCGTCGGCACCGCCGCCGCGGCCGCCAGCGCGCTGCTGTATTTCATCGCCGCCCGGCGGGCCGGCGGCGGCATCGAGGGAGCGCGCTGATTCGAGATCGAGGTGCCGGCCTGCCGCGACGGGGCGCATCGGGCCTGAGCAAGGACGCACGCCTACCCCGGCGCGATCGCTTCCTTCAGCAGCGCGATCAGCGCCTCGGCCGCGGTCGACGGGCGGGCGTTCCAGCGGCGGATCAGCGAGATCGGGTGGCTGTAGTCGGCCGCCGGCAGCAACACCGAGGCCAGCCCGATGTCCGACACGAAGCTCATCACGTAGCCGGGCAGCACCGCTACGCCGACGCCGGCCTTCACCATCCCCAGCACGGAGAGGACGGTGCCGACCTCGATCACGGACACGTAGCCCAGCCCCTTCTGTCCGTACACGCGGTCGACGGTGCGGCGCACGCTGAAGGACGGATGCATGGAGACGTGCGGATAGGCGCTGAGCGCATCCCAGGAGACGCGCTTTTTCTTCGCCAGTTCATGGTCCCTGGCGCAGATGGCGTACATGGACTCGTCGTAGAGCCGCTCGATGGCGAGCTTGGGATGGGTCTGCTCGATCGAGACCAGGCCGAAGTCCGCCTTGCCGTTGACCACGTAGTCGATGGTCTCGTCGGTGGAGAGTTCGTGCAGCCCGATGCGCACGCCCGGGTGCGCCGCGTGGAAGCGGCTGACCGGGCCGGTCAGCAGGCCCTGCGTCATCATCGGCGAGGCCGCCACGCGAACCTCGCCCTGCTCCAGGCTCAGCAGCCCGTTGAGGCTGCGCTCGGCGGCGTCCATCGTGCCGAGGATCTCGCACGCATAGCCGTAGAGGTGGTCGGCCAGCATGGTGGGCTCCACCTTGCGGGTGGAGCGCTCGAACAGGCGGTGCCCGACCTTGGCCTCCATTTCCTGGCAGAGCTTGCTGACCGCGGACTGCGTCATGTGCACCGCTTCGGAGGCGGCGCTGAAGCTGCGCAGTTCGTACACCACGCGGAAAACGCGGAACTCCCGGATCGTCAGGTTCATGATGGCGCGGCCGTGTGCGAAAGCGCCGGATGGCGCCCTGCGGCCGGCCACCGCCGCGAGGGCGCCGCCCGGCGCCCCCGATCTTACAAGAGAACCCCGCGCCGGCTCACGCCGGGCGCTTGCGGTTGAGGAAGCGCTGCATGTACTGGTCCGGTTCGGCACCTTCGTAGACCGCGCCGAACATGGCGATGCTGTCCTTCAGGCCGCGCTCGAGCGCCGGGTTCTCCCAGCCGCGCAGCAGCGCTTTCTGCGCGCGCACGGCGGCCGGGCCGCATTCGAGGATCTCGCCCACCGCGTGCGCGATGGCGGCGTCGAGCGCGTCGGGCTCGGCCAGCTCGTTGAGGAAGCCCCACGCGTGCGCCCTGGCCGCGTCGATGGCGGCGCCGGACAGCAGCAGCCAGCGCGTGTTGCCTTCGCCGATCAGGCGCGGCAGCAGGTTGGCGTGGATCACCGAGGGGATGCCGATGCGCACCTCGGGCATGGAAAAATGCGCCGCGGTCGATCCCACGCGGATGTCGCAGGCCGCCGCCAGCTCCATGCCGCCGCCCATGCACCAGCCGGCCAGGCGCGCGAAGGTCGGCACCGGAAAGTCGCGCACCGCTTCGCACAGGTCGTGCAGGCGCGTGATGAAGGCCACCGCGGTGTCGGGATCGAGCCGGGCCAGTTCCTTGATGTTGGCGCCGCCGATGAAGGCCTTGTCGCCGCTGCCGCGGATCACCAGCGCGCGCACCTGCGGGTCGCGCGCCAGCGTGCGCAGCAGGCGGGTCAGCTCGACGATGGTGTCGGAGTCGAGGATGTTGAGCGAGGTGCCGTTGGCGATCTGGATGGTGGCGACGCCCTGCGCGGACGTGGCGAGCGTGACATGGTGAAGCGTCTGCATGAGGGGAATTCCCGGATGATGGTTGGATTCAGCGGTCCGCCGGCTCGATCTGCCCGCGCGGCACGGCTTGCGCGGCTTGTGCTGTGTGCGCGCCAAGCTCGGGCGCCGCGGCGCCGCCACGCGCGGATGCCGTGGATGCCGCGGGCGAGCGGAAGCGCGCGGCGATGCGGCGCGTGCCGTGCGCGGCCCCGCCGGTGTCTTCCTCGAAGAAGCCGACGGCGCGCAGGTGCGGGTCGTCGAGCAGGTCTTCGACGCGGTTGACCGGGCTGCACGGGATGTCGGCCGCCGCCAGCAGCGCCAGCCAGTCGGCGCTGGTGCGCGTGGCCAGCACCCCGGCCAGGTAGCCGTAGATGGCGTCGTAGTTCTCGGCGCGCGCGGCGGCGGTCTGGAAGCGCGCGTCGGCCTCGAACGCGGCGAGGTCGCCGATGGCCGCGAAGAACGCGCGCCAGTGCTTGTCGTTGTACACCACCGCGGCGATGTGGCCGTCCAGCGTGCGGTAGGGGCGCCGGTGCGGCGTCAGCAGCCGGCTGTAGCCCATCGGGCCGGCCGGCGGCAGGAAGCTCGCGCCGCCGAGATGGTCGCCCAGCACGAACGCGGCCACGGTCTCGAACATCGAGACCTTCACGGATTCGCCCTGCCCCGTCTGCCGGCGGCGATAGAGCGCGGCCAGCGTGGCATGCGCCGCAGTCAGGCCGGTGACGCGGTCGGCGATCAGGGTCGGCACGTACATCGGCGCGCCGCCCGACTGGCGCGCGAACAGCTCGGCCAGGCCGGTCTGCGCCTGGATGATGTCGTCGTACGCGGCGCGGCCCTCGTAGGGGCCGTCGGCGGCATAGCCGGTCAGCTCGACGTGAACGACCGACGGATGCAGGCGCCGCACCGCGGCTTCATCCAGGCCCAGGCGGCGCATCGCCTGCGGGCGCACGTTGTGGATGAACACGTCGAAGCCGGGCAGCATGGCGCGCAGCGCGTCCTGGTCCTGCGCGCGCTTGAGGTCGAGCACCACCGAGCGCTTGCCCTGGTTGGCGTGCAGGAACATGGCGCCCATGCCCGGCGCGCGCTTAGCCCCCGCATGGCGCATCACGTCGCCCTCGGGCGGCTCCACCTTGACCACCTCGGCGCCGTAGTCGGCCAGGATCTGGGTGCATACCGGCCCCATCACGACCGAGGTCAGGTCGAGCACGCGCACCCCTTCGAGCGGCGCCGGCTGGCTGAACGGCTGCGTCATTGCTGCTCGACTCCCGCCCTGGCCGCGCGCGCCGTCCAGATGTCGCGCTGCGCCAGCGCGAAGGCGCCGTGCTCCCTGATGCCGCTCGGGCTGGCCACCATGCCCAGGCGGGCGAGCTTTTCCTTCACCTGCGGGTCGGACAAGGCCGCGCCGACTTCCTTGTTCCAGCGCTCGGTCACGCTCGCGGGCGTGCCCGCGGGCGCCGCCAGCCCGACCCAGACCACGAGGTCGAAGTCTTTGTAGCCGGCCTCCGTCATGGTGGGAATGCCGGGCAGGTCGGGCGAGCGCCGCGGGCTGGAGATGGCCAGGCCGGCCAGCTTGCCACCCTTGAGAAAGCTCGTCACCACCGAGGTGTCCGCCAGCATGTAGTCGATCTGGCTGCCCATCAGGTCCGTGACCGCGGGCGGCTGGCTCTTGTACGGAATGCCCTCGGAGGGCGCGTCGGCCACCATGCTGAAGGTCGCCGCGGCGATCTGCGCGGAGCCGCTGCCGTAGCCGTAGCGCAGCGGCGCCTTGCGGGCCTGGGCGGCCAGTTCCTTCGCGGTCTTGTAGGGCGCGTCGGGGCGCGTCACCAGCACCATCGGGATGGTGGCGATGCGCGTGATGTGGACGAAGTCCTTGATCGGGTCGTAGCCGGGATGGCGGTACAGCGCGCCGATGCCGGAATGGGTGGCGCTGCTGGTCAGCAGCAGGGTGTAGCCGTCGGGCGCGGCCTTGGCCACGTAGGCCGAGCCGATGATGCCGTTGGCGCCCGGGCGGTTGTCCACCACGATGGTGCCGAGCTTGTCGCGCACCGCCTCGGCGACGATGCGCGCCGCGGTGTCGGACGCGCTGCCGGCGCCGAACGGCACCACCAGTTTCACCGGGCGGGTCGGATAGGCCTCCCCGTCCTGCGCGAAAGCGGCGTGGGCCAGCGCGGCCGATGCCACCAGCAAGGCTGCGAATCTCTTCATGCCATGTCTCCTCATCGTCTGTTCTGTTTTGATGGGGGCATCCTATTCGCAGCCCGCCGCGCGTCACAAGCGAATGGTTTTCATAAACCTATCCCGGCATGGAATGAATACGGCGCGCGCCCGCGGCAGCCGACGCGGCCGTTCCGGCACGATGCAGGCGCCGCGCCACCCTCCTCAAGCGCCGCGCGACGCGGTACTATCAGGCCATCGTGTCGCCGCCGGTGGCGACCCATACAAGAAAAAGGATTGAAGTCGAATATGGCCGAAGGCTCGGGTGTCCCACTGCAGACCGCCCCGTCCCTCCCCTTGCCGTCGAGTGATGCAAAAGGCGCTCCCGCGGATTTCCTCGCCAGCGCCGATGCCCGGCAGACCTTCCTGAACCGCATCGCCAGCCAGCTGGAGTTCAACCACCGCGTGCTGCTCCAGGCCGCGGACCCCGAGGTCCCGCTGCTGGAGCGGCTGCGCTTCCTGTGCGTGTTCAGCAGCAATCTCGACGAGTTCTACGAGATCCGCGTGGCCGGCCTCAAGGAGCAGATCAAGCTGCAGTCCGCGCTGCCCGGCCCGGACGGGCTGGACCCGCGCCAGGTCTACGCGCTGCTGGGCGCGCGGGCGCGCAAGCTGGTGGCGGAGCAATACCGGCTGTTCAACGACGTGCTGGTGCCGGAGCTGGCCGCCGAGGGCATCCGCTTCCTGCGGCGCCCGCACTGGTCCGCCGAGCAGGCCGAGTACATCCGCGAGTTCTTTTTCCGCGAGCTGATGCCGATGCTCACCCCGATCGGCCTCGACCCGGCGCACCCGTTCCCGCGCGTGCTCAACAAGAGCCTGAACTTCGCCGTGGAGCTCGAAGGCAAGGACGCCTTCGGCCGCGAAGCCGGCGCCGCCATCGTGCAGGCGCCGCGCGCGCTGCCGCGCGTGATCCTGCTGCCGAGCAAGATCTCGGGCTGCCCGCACGGCTTCGTGTTCCTGTCTTCGATCCTGCATGCGCACGTGGGCGAGCTGTTTCCCGGCATGCGCGTGCGCGGCTGCTACCAGTTCCGCGTCACCCGCAACAGCGAGCTGTTCGTCGACGAGGACGAAGTGCGCAACCTGCGCGACGCGCTGCAGGGCGAGCTGCCGCAGCGGCACCTGGGCGACGCGGTGCGCCTCGAGGTGGCGGACAACTGCTCGCCCAAGATGACGCGCTTCCTGCAAGGCCAGTTCGGACTGGAAGAGACCGAGGTCTTCGCCGTCAACGGGCCGGTCAACCTCGTGCGGCTGCTGCCGGTGCCCGACAGCGTCGCGCGCGACGACCTCAAATACCCGCCGTGCCGGCCCGGCCTGCCGAAGGCGCTCCAGCAGGAGCAGACCGACATGTTCCGCGCCATCCGCGACGGCGACATCCTGCTGCACCACCCCTACCAGTCGTTCGCGCCCGTGGTGGACTTCATCCGCCAGGCCGCCGAAGACCCGGACGTGATGGCGATCAAGCAGACGGTGTACCGCGCCGGCAACGACTCGGCCCTGCTCGACGCGCTGATCGGCGCGGCGCGGCGCGGCAAGGAAGTCAGCGTGGTGGTGGAGCTGCTGGCCCGCTTCGACGAGGAAGCCAACATGAACTGGGCCGCGCAGCTCGAGGAAGCCGGCGCGCACGTGGTGTACGGCGTGGTGGGCTACAAGGCGCACGCCAAGATGGCGCTGGTGGTGCGGCGCGAGGGCGGCAAGCTGCGCCGCTACGTGCATCTTTCCACCGGCAACTACCATTCGCAGACCGCCCGCAACTTCACCGACATCGGCCTGTTTACCTGCAAGGAAGCCATCGCCGCCGACGTGGCCAACGTGTTCTCGCAACTGACCGGGCTCGGCCATCCCGGCACGCTCGCGCACCTGTGGCAGTCGCCGTTCACCATGCACGCGGCGCTGATCGAGGCCATCCGCCGCGAGGCCAGGCACGCCAGGGCCGGCCGCAAGGGCCTGATCATCGCCAAGATGAACGCGCTGCTGGAGCCGAAGATCATCGAGGCGCTGTACCAGGCTTCGTGCGACGGCGTGAAGATCGAGCTGATCGTGCGCGGCGCCTGCGCGCTGCGGCCCGGCCTGCCGGGGCTGTCGGAGAACATCCGGGTGCGCTCCGTGCTCGGCCGCTTCCTCGAGCACGAGCGCATCTTCTATTTCTACAACGACAAGGCCGAGGACGTGCGCCTGTCCAGCGCCGACTGGATGGAGCGCGACTTCTTCCGCCGCGTCGAGATCTGCTTCCCGGTGCTGGACAAGGCCCTCAAGAAGCGCGTGATCGAGGAAGGCCTCAAGCGCTATCTCAAGGACAACCGCGATACCTGGGAGCTGGAGCCGGACGGCAGCTACCGGCGCCGGCGCGGCCACCGGCTGGTGTCCGCCCAGGACACGCTGATGAACCAGTTGGCGTAGCGCCCCCTCGACATCGCCCGCGTCCGGGCCGGCCGGCGCCGCCTCATCGCGGCAGATCGCCGGCCGTCCGGCGCGGCATCCGCCACGCTTTCCCCACCTCATCACCCATTGCCGCAACCGGCACTGCCGCCGTCCGGCCCGGGCAATCCCGGGCCGGCTGCCAGCCGCCGCGCCGGCATTGGCGGGCAGGTTATTCATAAGCCACATCCATTCCCCCGAATCCGCCGTTCCTTGAAATCCCCCGATTACTGTATATATTTACAGTTACTGTATGCATGAACAGTATTTCAGGAGCCCATCATGGAACATCTGGTCCGGGTCCAGAACGAATACGACCGCCAGGTCCTCGCGTGGCTGCGCGCGCGGGTCGGCGACGCGGCCCTCGCGGCGGCAGCGCAGCGGCTGACCGGGGAACGCAAACCCTACCTGTCCACGATCTGCCGCAGCCTGAACGTCACGCCGCCGCCGCGGCGCTCGCTGCGCGCGCAGGCCAACCGCGCCACGCGCGAAGTCGGGGACCGCTACCTCGCCTCGATCCGCCAGATGCTGGCGCGCCCGGCGCCCGCGGCGCGGCACGCGGTGGCACTGGCCGCTTCCCAGCCGCCGTCGGTGCTGGCCGGGAACCCCCGCTGACAAGACTGCCGGCTCAGCGCTCGCTGTCGAGAAACGCCATCTGTTCCTCGCCGTAGCGCGTGCCGGCCACGGCTTCGCGCGGCACCGCCTGCTCGATGCGGGCCATGTCCTGCGCCGACAGCGGCAACCGCAGCGACCCCAGCGCGCCCTCCAGCTGCGCCAGCGAGCGCGAGCCGACCAGCGGCACGATCTGCACGCCGAGCGCGCGGCCCTTGGCCAGCACCCAGGCGATCGCCACCTGCACCGTGGTCGCGCCCAGTTCCTGCGCCACCTGCCCGAGGGCAGCCACGAGCTGCTGGTTGCGGCCCAGGTTCTCGCCGGTGAAGCGCGGCAGGTGGGCGCGGAAATCCCGCGGCCCGGTGGGGCGCGAGCCGCTGATCAGGCCGCGCGACAGCACGCCGTAGGCGGTCACGCCGATGCCCAGCCGCCTGAGCACGGGGAAGATGCCGGCCTCCGGCCCGCGGCTGAGCAGCGAATATTCGATCTGCAGGTCGCTGACCGGATGCACCTTGTGGGCGCGCTCGATGATCTCCGGCCCCACTTCCGACAGGCCGATATGGCGCACGTAGCCGGCCTTCACGAGATCGGCCACGGCGCCGATGGTGTCCTCCACCGGCACGGCCGGGTCGTGCCGCGACATGCGGTAGATGTCGATGTGGTCGGTGCCGAGCCGCTGCAGGCTGTAGGTGATGAAGTTCTTCACCGCCTGCGGGCGCCCGTCCATGCCCAGCCAGTTGCCGTCGGGCGCGCGCAGCGAGCCGTACTTGACGGACACCAGCGCCTGCCCGCGGCGGCCCCGGAGCGCCTCGCCGATCAGCATCTCGTTGTGGCCGGCGCCGTAGAAGTCGCCGGTGTCGAGCAGGTTGATGCCGGCGTCCAGCGCCGCGTGGATGGTGGCGATGCTCTGGCCGCGGTCATTGGCGCCGTAGAAATCGGACATGCCCATGCAGCCCAGGCCCAGCGCCGACACCTGCTGCGGCCCGTGCGCGCCGAGCGCGGCCAGGGGAACCCCGGGGGATTGGGAAGACTGGGACGACGTGCTCATGTGAATCTCCTTCGCATCGTTGAATCGGTGAAGGCAGTCTATTGTGCTAACGGATGCGTATAAACTGCGAAACGAAGAAATCACTATTCCCTATATTCAGAACAATCCCGACATGTCCATCGACCGGTTCAAAGCTATGGAGGTCTTCGTCCGCGTGGTGGAGCTGGCCAGCTTCTCGCGCGCGGCGACCGCGCTGCACCTGCCCCGGGGGCGCGTCACCACCATCGTCCAGGACCTCGAAAGCCACCTCGGGGTGCGGCTCCTGCACCGCACCACGCGGCGGCTCAGCCTGACCGACGACGGCATGGCCTACCATCAGCGCGCGCGCACCATGCTGCAGGAGATGCACGAGCTGGAGGCCATGCTCGGGCAAGCCGTGGTCACGCCCGCCGGCCGGCTGCGCGTGGACGTGCCGGCCTCCCTGGGCCGCCATGTCATCGCGCCGGCGCTGCCGGACTTTTTCGCGCGCTATCCGCAGGTGATGATGGAACTGGGCAGTTCGGACCGCCCGGTGGACCTGATCGCCGAAGGCGTGGACTGCGTGATCCGCGGCGGCCTCGTGCACGACGAGAGCCTGGCCGCGCGGCGGCTCGGCGAGCTGGAAGTGGCAACCTGCGCCGCGCCGGCCTACCTGCAGCGCCACGGCATGCCCGCCACGCTGGCCGACCTCGACCGGCACCGCTTCGTGAACTTCTTCTCGGCCAAGACCGGGCGCGTGTTCCCGTTCGATTTCCGGCGCGGCGACGAGGCGCATGAAATCACCCGCCCGCACTGGGTCGCGGCCAACGATGCCGACACCTGCATCGCCGCCGCCGTGGCCGGCATGGGCCTGATGCAAAGCCCGCTCAACGGCGTCGTGCGCGCGCACCTCGCCAGCGGCCGGCTGGTGCCGGTGCTGCCGGACTGGAATGCCGGCACGCTGCCGATGCTGGCCCTGTACCCGCGCAACCGCCACCTGAGCGCCAAGGTGCGGGTCTTCATCGACTGGGTGGCGGGCCTGCTCGAGGCCAGGCAAGGCGTGGCGCCGTGAGGCGGCCTCGCTGCCGTCAGTGCGCGGCCACCACCTCCCTGGCCGCCAGCGCCGCATTGATGGCGCGCGGGAAACCGGCATAGGCCGCGATCTGGATGATGGCCTCCACGAGCTGCTGCCGCGTGCCGCCCACGTTCAGCAGGCCATGCATGTGCACCTTCAGTTGTGGCGTGGCCGAGCCCATCGCCGCCAGCGCGGCCACCGTGACCAGCTCGCGGCTGGCCAGATCGAGGCCGGGCCGCGCGTAGATGTCGCCGAAGGCGAACTCGATGATGAAGCGACCCAGGTCCGGCGCGATGTCCTGCAGCGAGGCGATCACGCGCACGCCGGCCTCGCCGTCGATCTCGCGCAGGCGCGCGAGCCCGGCCTCGTAGCGCGAGCCGGCGGCGGCCGGCCGCGCGGCCGCCGCCGCCACCACGACACCCGCGCGGGCAAACACGGCCCGCGCCGCCGCAATGCCGTTGAGCGCCGCCGGAAAACCCGCGTACACAGCCAGGTGGATCATGGCCTCGACCAGCTCCGCCGGCTGGCAGCCAACGTTCAGCGCGCCGGCCAGGTGGAACTCCAGTTGCGGCGCGAGCCCGCCCATCGCCGCGAGCGCGGCCACCGTGACCAGTTGCCGCTCGGGCAGCGACAGGCCCGCGCGCGGATAGATCTCGCCATAGACGAAGCCGATGGCGAGGCTGGCCAGATCGGGCGCGATGTCGCCGAGCGCGTCGAGAATGGAGGCATCGGCGCTGCCTTCGATGGCGGCAAGCCGGGCCCGGCCGAGAGACAGCGTGTGCGGAAGGGTGTGCGGATTCATCGGGAAGGTGTTCCTTGGTTCGGTGACGAGTTGGTGATGTGAAGCAAGCAGTGAAGCAAGCTTAGCCAGCGCGTGCGCGCGCCGCCAATGCCTTCGGCGTGATACCTTGTGCGTATCAGCAACCCGTCCGAGCGCACCCCGCATGCAGCCCCGCCTGGAACTCTGGCAACTCGAATACTTCGTGGCCGTAGCCGACGAACTGAGCTTTCGCCGCGCGGCGGAGCGCCTGTCGATCACCCAGCCGCCGCTGACCCGGCAGATCCAGGCGCTCGAGGAAACCGTCGGCGCGCGCCTGTTCGAGCGCGACCGCAATGGCGTGGCGCTCACGCCCGCCGGCAGCCAGTTGCTGCCCGAAGCGCGCGCGCTGCTGGCCAGCGCCGACGCCATGCTCGCCCGCGCGCGCAAGCGCGCGCGGCGCAACGCCGGGCTGCGCCTGGGCATCACCACGGTGGTCGACGCCGCGCTGTTCACATGGCTGGCGCCGGCCCTGCAGGCGCGCGCGCCGGACGTGCGGCTGCTGCAGAAACGGCAGATCTCGCAGCAGTCGATCGCCGACCTGCGGCGCGGCGCGCTCGATGCCGCGCTGATCGGCCTGCCGTCCGGCACCGGCGAGCTGCACGTCGAGCACCTGTTCGACGATCCGCTGGTCGCCGCGCTGCCGGCCACGCACCGGCTGGCCCGGCGCAAGCGCCTCTCCATCCTGGAGCTGCAGGCCGATCCGCTGTTCTGGTTCCAGCGGCGCCTCAACCCCGCCTACTTCGACCACTACGAAGCGCTGTTCCGCGCGCTGGGCTTCTCGCCGCCGCGCGTGCCCGAGCCGGCCGACCACCACGTGCTGCTCGGCCTCATCGCCGACGGCCAGGGCGTGGCGCTGGTGCCGGCCTCGCTGCAGGCGATGGCGCGCGCGGGCGTGGTCTACAAGCCGCTCAAGGAAGCCGCCGTGCTGCGGATCGGCGTGGCCGTGGTCCATGCGCCCGGCAATCCGGCGCCGGCCCTGCCGCTGCTGCTGGAAACGCTGCGCGAGCGCTACCGACCAGCCCGGCCAGCCGCGAGGCCGCCCGCGCGCCGGCGCTGAACGCGCTGCCCTTCCCCTTACCCTTCCCCTCCCGCCTTGCAAGTCACCCCGGCGCGCGCAAACCCTGCGCGCGGCAAGGTCTTCTTGACTTAATCATCCCAATAAATGATAGTTAACTGAAATTTGTTCTTTTTTAAAGAACAAACTTCAATCCCATATCGAGGAACCCGCCGTGGATCTGGCCGAGCTGGAAATCTTCAGGACGGTGGCGCGCGAGGAAAGCGTGACGCGCGCCGCCCGGGCGCTGGACCGCGTGCAGTCCAACGTCACCACGCGCGTCAAGCAGCTCGAGGAAGAGCTTGGCGTGGCGCTGTTCCTGCGCGACAGCAAGCGCATGACGCTCACGCCCGAAGGCCAGCGCTTCCTGGGCTACGCCGAGCAACTGCTGGCGCTGGCCGAGGAAGCCCGCCAGTCGATGCGCGCCGGCGCGCCCTCCGGCCGGCTGCGCGTGGGCAGCATGGAAAGCTCGGCCGCGGCGCGGCTGCCGCGCCCGCTGGCGCGCTACCACGGCAAGTGGCCGCAGGTGCAGATCGAGATCCAGACCGGCACCACGCAGGCGCTGGTGGACGCGCTGCTGGCGCACCGCATCGACTGCGCGGTGGTGGCGCATCCCGGCGAAGGCGCGCCGGACACGCTGGACATGGACGAGCTCGGCCCCGGGCTGGAAGGCAGCTTCCTGTTCTCCGAGGAACTGCTGCTGGTGCTGCCGCCCAGCCACCCGCCGGTGCGCGCGCCGCAGGACCTCGTGCTGCGCAGCCTGGCCACCTTCTCGCGCGGCTGCACCTACCGCCTGTGCGCCGAGAACTGGCTCGGCGGCGGCGCGGGTCCGCGCCCGGCGCTCAACATGCTGGAGCTGGCGTCCTACCATGCAATCCTGGCCTGCGTGACGGCCGGCTCGGCGGTCGCCATCGTGCCCCGCTCGCTGCTCGCGCTGCACCCGGACGCGGCGGGCCTGCAGACCGTGCCGGTGCGCACCGCGCATACCTTCCTGGTGCGCCGCCAGGGTTTCACGACCGCGGCATACCAGGCCTTCCTGCAGGAGCTGCAACATGGCTGAAGCCCGACCTGCCTGCGCCGCCCGGCCCGCCGGCGACATCGAGAGCAGCAGCGAGCGCGGCGCCGAGCGCGCCGGCGCGCCCTGGCTGCCGGCGCTGGCTGCCTCCCTGGTGCTGGCCGTCGGCATGGGCTTCGGCCGCTTCGCCTTCACCGGCATGTATCCGCTGATGGTGCGCGACGGGCTGCTGAGCGTCGGCGCCGGCTCGCTGGCCGCGTCCGCCAACTACGCGGGCTACCTGGCCGGCGCGCTCGCGGTGACGCGCCTGTCGCCGCGCGCCACGCCGCTGCTGTGCCGCATCGCGCTGGCCGGCACCGTGCTGTGCCTGCTCGTGCTGGCGCTGCCGGCGGCGCCGTGGTTCGTTGCCGGCACGCGCTTCGTGGCCGGCTTTTTCAGCGCGCTGGCGCTGGTGGCCGCCTCGGTGTGGCTGTTCCAGCTCGTGGGCCAGCCGCACGGCGCGCCGCTGCTGTTCGCGGGCGTGGGCAGCGGCATCCTGCTGTCGGCCGAGGCCATCGCCGCCGGCAACCTGGCCGGCTGGCGCAGTCCCGCGCTGTGGGCCGCGCTGGCCGCCGGCGCGCTGGCGCTGTCGCTGCCGGCATGGCGCCTGCTCGGCGGGCGGGCGCCGCCGCCGCCGCATCCGGCCGGCGCGGCCGTGGCCGCCGTCGGCGCGGCCGATGCTGCCGATGCCGCCAACGCGGCCAGCGTCCCGGGACCGTGGCCGCTGATCGCCAGCTATGGCCTGGCCGGCTTCGGTTACATCGTGACCGCCACCTACCTGCCGCTGTTCGTGCGCGACGCGCTCGGCCAGGTCGACCCGATCCACGTGTGGGCCGTGTTCGGCCTGGGCGCGGCGCCGTCGTGCTACCTGTGGCACGCCCTGCATGGGCGCCTCGGCACGCGGCGCGCGCTCGCGCTCAACCTGCTGGTGCAGGCCGCGGGCGTGATCCTGCCCGCGCTCAGCCATGCCGCGTGGTCCTACCTGGCCAGCGCGCTGCTGGTCGGCGGCACCTTCGTGGGCACCGTGACCATCGCCATGCCGGCGGCCAGGCGCGTGGCCCACGCGGTGCCATTCAACCTGCTGGCCGCCATGACCTCGGCCTACGGCGTCGGCCAGATCGCCGGGCCGCTGGCAGCGGGCGCGCTGATGGCCCGCAGCCACAGCTTCAACGGGCCGCTGGCCGCCGCCGCCGCGGCGCTGCTGGCGGCCGCCGCCGTCATCTTCGTGCGCGCGCCGGGAGCCGGCAAGCGCCCCTCTTCCGAAGGAGTCACGCAATGAACACCCCCAATTCCGCCACCCAGCCGCGCGCGCTGCTGTCCCGGCTCGGCCTTGCCGTGCCGCTCATCCAGGCGCCGATGGCCGGCATCGGCACGCCGGCGCTGGCCGCGGCCGTCTCGAATGCCGGCGGGCTGGGCTCGCTCGGCGTCGGCGCCACGGACGCCGAAGGCGCCCGCAAGATGATCCGCGACACCCGCGCCCTGACCGGCAAGCCGTTCAACGTCAACCTGTTCTGCCACGCGCCCGCGGTGGCGGACGCCGCGCGGGAGGCGCGCTGGCTGGCCTATCTCGCGCCGAGCTTCGCCGAGTTCGGCGCCACGCCGCCGGCCGCGCTGCGCGAGATCTACCAGAGCTTCGTGGCCGACGAAGCCATGTTCGCGATGCTGCTCGAGGAGCGCCCGGCGGTGGCGAGCTTTCATTTCGGCCTGCCGCCGCAGCCGTGGATCGCCGCGCTGCGCGAGGCCAGCATCTACCTGATGGCCACCGCCACCAGCGTGGAAGAGGCCCGCCAGGTGGCCGACGCCGGCGTGCACGCCATCGTGGCGCAGGGCGTGGAAGCGGGCGGCCATCGCGGCATCTTCGAGCCGGCCGCGCGCGACGAGCGGCTCGGCACGCTGGCGCTGGTGCGCCTGCTGGTGCGCAACACCACGCTGCCCGTGGTGGCGGCCGGCGGCATCATGGACGGCGCCGGCATCGCCGCCGCGCTGGCGCTGGGCGCGCAGGCCGCGCAGCTCGGCACCGCCTTCGTGCCGTGCCCGGAAAGCGCGGCCGACGCCGCCTACCGCGCCGCCCTGCTCGCCGGCCAGCCGGTCCGCACCACGCTGACGCGCTCGGTGTCCGGGCGCGCCGCGCGCGGCATCGTCAACCGGCTGACCGAGCTGGGCGAGGCGCCGGACTGCCCGCCGATCCCCGACTACCCCATCACTTACGACGCCGGCAAGGCACTGCACGCCGCGGCCAAGGCACGGGGCAGCGCCGGCTTCGCCGCGCAGTGGGCCGGCCAGGCCGCGCAACTCTCGCGCAGCCTGCCGGCGGCGGAGCTGGTGGCGCAGCTGCGCGCGGAGCTCGCGCAGGCGGTGGCGGACCTCGCCCACGCCGCCGGCGCCGCCGCCTGAATCAGGCCAGAACCCGAACGGGAACGCGGATGACACACCGATGAAGCGCCAGTTCGACGACCTCCAGCTTGGCAGCATCGAGCTGTTCTGCCTGGCGGCGGAACTGGGCGGCTTCACCGCCGCGGCGGTGGCGGCCAGCGTCACGCCGGCGGCGGTGAGCCGCTCGGTGTCGCGGCTGGAAGAGCGGCTCGGCGTGCGGCTGTTCGTGCGCACCACGCGGCAGATCCGCCTGACCGACGAAGGCCGCGCGTATTTCGAGCGGGCCCGGCGCGCGCTGTCGCAACTGGTGGACGCCGAGCGCGAAGCCACCGGCCAGCACGCCAGCCCGGCCGGCCTGCTGCGCATCAGCCTGCCCACGCCCTACGCGCATTACCGCGTGCTGCCGGTGCTGCCCGAGTTCCGGGCGCGCTACCCGCAGGTGGAGATCGAGACTCACATCAGCAACAGCAACGTGGATTTCGCCGACGACGGCTTCGACCTCGCGGTGCGCGGCCGCGCGCCGGACGACTCCAATCTCATCGCGCGCAAGCTGGAGGACGCCGAGCTGGTGCTGGTGGCGGCGCCGTCCTACCTCGCGCGCGCCGGCGTGCCCGGCACGCTGGACGCGCTGCAGGCGCACGACTGCATCCAGTTCGAGCTGCCCAGCAGCGGCCGGCGCATTCCGTGGCTGTTCATGGAGGACGGCGAGCTGGCCGAGGTGGCCACGCGCGGCGGCTACGGCTGCTCGGACGACGTGCTCGGCGGCGTCACGCTGGCGCGCAGCGGCGCGGGCCTGTTCCAGACCTACCGCTTCGTGGCGGAGCAGGAGCTGCGCGATGGCCGGCTGGTGGAGCTGCTGCCGCAATTCGGCGGCGCCAGCCGGCCCTTCGTGCTGCTTTATCCGCATGCGCGGCATATGTCGTCGCGCGTGCGGGCCTTCGTCGATTTCCTGGTCGACAAGTTCGCCGGCTAGCTCAGGCCGGGGACACGCGCGGCGCGGGCGCCGTCGGCGCGATCGGCGTGACCTGCGCGATCACCACCAGGATCACCGCGGCATCGGCCGGCAGCTGCGTCTGCGAGAACGCGGCGCGCGCGTGCCCGGCCTTGTCGCCCAGCACCGCGGCGAACAGGTCGGAGGCGCCGTCGAGCACGGCCGGCTGGCCGAAGAAGCCCCGCGCGCTGCTGACGTGCCCCTCCACGCGGACGATGCGCGTCAGCCGGTCGAAGCCGCCCAGGTGCGCGCGGATCTGCGCCAGCACGTTGAGCGCGGCCAGTTGCGCCGCCTGGCGCCCGTCTTCCGGCGTCAGCCCGGCGCCGACCTGGCCCCGGTACAGGAGCTTGCCGTCGCGCAGCGGCAGTTGCCCCGAGATGAACAGCAGGTCGCCGGCCTCGCTCGCCGCCGTATAGCTGCCGAGCGGCTGCGGCGGCGCCGGCAGCGTCAGCCCGAGCGCCGCGATGCGTTGTTCCACTGACATGATCGTCTCCGTCATGTTGCCCGCATGCCGGGCGGCAACGGCATGGCCGCCGCCCCGCATGGCCTGCTTACCAGCGGCCCGCCGTCGCGCCGCCGTCCACCGGCAGCACCACGCCGCTGGTGAACGCCGCGCCGGTCAGGTACAGCACCGCGTCCACCACGTCCCTGACCTGCCCGATCTCGCCGCTGGGCGACAGCGTCTTGAGGAAGTCATGCGTGCCGGCACCGTGCAGCGGCGTATCGATGATCCCGGGCGCGACCGCCGACACCTTGACCCCGTGCGGCGCCAGTTCCAGCGCCAGGCCGCGCGTGGCGTGGTTCAGGCCGCCCTTGATCAGCACCGGCAGCAGCGCCGGCACCTGCGCGGTCGGCTGCATGGCGAGGCTGGCGGTAATGCTGACGATATGTCCCGCGCGATTCGCGCTCATATGCGCGGCGGCCTGCTGGGTAATATAGAAAAATCCCTTGAGGTTGGTATTGACGATATTCTCGACGTCCTCCTCGGTATATTCGCCGACCGGCTTGGCGATAAAGATGCCGGCATTATTGACCAGCACGTCGACCTTGCCGAAGCGCGCGCTGGCGCGCTCGAAGATGGCGCGCGCGGTGGCGGGCAGCGCGATGTCGCCGGCCACCGGCAGGAAGTTGTCGGGATGGCCCAGGCGCGCGGCGGCGGCGTCCAGCCGTTGCTGCGTGCGGGCGTTGCCCACCACGTTGTCGCCGCGCGCGAGATAGGCCTCGGCCAGGGCGAAGCCGATGCCGCTGGAAGCGCCGGTGATGACGACGGTCTTGGGATGGTTGCTCATTGCAGACTCCAAATGGTTTGACGGTTGGAAAATCGCGCCGTTAATCGATCAATTCAGTCGGGCGATTCATCGCGGATCTCGGTGTCGGCTGCTTGTCGGAAAATGCCAGAAACCTTGAGTCGAACTATAGGCAGGCGCCGCGGCGGGATAAACGGGCGGCCCGGCACATGACTTGATACATGGCGGAACAAGTCGCGGCGCGCCGGCGGGAGAATGCCGAGCGGGAATGAGGGGAAGGGAAAAGCAGAAGCGAAAACGCCGCCGCCCGGATCGGGACGGCGGCGTTCCCGCAAGAACACGACGGCGCGCTTACAGCCCGAGGTCGCTCAGGCCGGGATGGTCGTCCGGGCGGCGGCCCAGCGGCCAGAAGAACTTGCGGTCGGACTCCTTGATCGGCGCGTCGTTGATGCAGGCGAAGCGGCGCTGCATCAGGCCGGCCTCGTTGAACTCCCAGTTCTCGTTGCCGTAGGAGCGGTACCAGTTGCCGGAATCGTCATGCCATTCGTAGGCAAAGCGCACGGCGATGCGGTTGCCGTCGAAGGCCCACAGTTCCTTGATCAGGCGGTAGTCGAGCTCCTTCTGCCACTTGCGCGTCAGCAGGCCGACGATGGCTTCGCGGCCGTTGACGAACTCGGCGCGGTTGCGCCATGCGCTGTCGACGGTGTAGGCCAGCGACACGCGCTCGGGGTCGCGGCTGTTCCAGCCGTCTTCGGCGCCGCGCACCTTCTGGATGGCGGTCTCGCGGGTGAACGGGGGAAATGGCGGACGGGATTCGGCTTGGGACATGGGTGTTCTCCTGGCTAGGGTGCGGCTGGGGCGCAGTTGGGGATGAAGAAATGATACAGATCTGTCTACACATTGTTTGAGTAGACAGGTCTGTATGTCAAGGAGAAATTCGAAAACCCCCACGGCGGACGGCCCGCGGGCCGCCGCCCGCACCCCGCCCGCACCCCGCGCTCAGCCCGGGCGCCGCATGCGGAACAGCATCTCGGGCACGATCTCGAAGTAGTCCGCCGGACCGCCGCCGCGCAGGATCGGCCGGGCGGCGGCCGTGTCATAGATGCCGTCCTTGAACAGCGACTTCTCCACGTGCACGCCGACCACCTCGCCCAGCACCAGCCATGTGGGCACCTTGTGGCCGTCCGCGCCCTGGAGCTGGATCAGCTGCGTGAGCTTGCACTCGAACGAGACCGGGCTTTCCGCCACGCGCGGCACCGCCACCATGCGCGAGGCCGCCGGCGTCAGGCCGGCCAGCGCGAATTCGTCCACCTCGGGCGGCACCGCCGCGCAACTGGCGTTCATCTGCTCGGCCAGCGCGCGCGTGGCGAGGTTCCAGCAGAACTCGCCGGTCTGCTCGATGTTGCGCACGCTGTCCTTGTAGCCCACGCTCGAGAACCCGACGATCGGCGGCGTGTAGTTGAAGGCGTTGAAGAAGCTGTACGGCGCGAGATTGGCGATGCCGTCGGCGGCGCGCGAGGAGATCCAGCCGATCGGGCGCGGCCCGACGATGGCGTTGAAGGGATCGTGCGGCAGGCCGTGGCCGCGCGCGGGTTCGTAGAAGTAGAAGTCGTGGGACACGGAGCGGGACACCCGGGAAAGACTGCGTTGAAGACCATGCCGGGCGGCGCAGGGGCCGCCCGGCAAGCTGCCTGCGATGCTACCAGTTGCGGGCGCCGCGCGTTTTGTGGCGCCGCGTTGTGGCGTCACGTCATGGCGCCACGTCACGGCGCCGCGGGCTCGTCGTAGGCGTCCCGCGCCAGCAGCACGAGGTCCGCGATGGCCTTGCCGCCCGCGGAGACATGCGCGCGCATGGCCGCCGCCGCGGCATCCGCGTCGCCGGCGAGCACCGCCGCCACGATCGCGCCGTGCTCGCGGAACGAGCTGGGCACGCGCGCCGCGTTGATGAGCCCGCGCTGGCGCCAGTAGATCGCCAGGCGCCGGCGCAGCATGCGGATCTGCTCGGCGAGGTAGGGATTGGCGCCGGCGTGGTACAGCACGTCGTGGAAGGCGCGGTTGGCCTCCACGTAGCCGGGCGTGTCGGCCGCCTCGACGTAGGCGCGGCCCTGCTCGAAGGCCGCCGCCAGCGCGGTCCGGCCCGCCTCGGTGATGCGCTGCGTGGCCAGCCGCGCCACCACGCCCTCCATCTCGGCCAGCGTCTCGAACATCGCCACCAGCTCGGCCACCGTCGGCTTGTGTACGAAGATCCCGGCGCGCGGCGCGATCGTCACCAGCCCCTGCGCCGCCAGCATCAGCAGCGCCTCCCGCACCGGCGTGCGCGAGCTGTCGAAGCGCTCGGCCAGCGCGCGCTCGTCGAGCTGCGAGCCCGGCTTGAGCTTGCCCGCGTGGATGTCCGCCTCGATGGCCTCGCGCACGCGGTCCTGGAGCGACTGACCGGGTAAACCTCGATTTGACTGCTCTTTTGGCATATCTAGAATCGTCTTAAATATATCTATATATCAATCTTATATGCAAAACCACGGCGAGCCGCGGCTTCGCGTCGAAGAACGCGCAGCAATCATCACGTCGAGCCGCCCCAAGATGACCAGCCGCCTCAGCCCGCGCGACCTCGAGGTACTGCGCGAGCATATCAATGCCGTCGACGGCATGGAGCAGGCCCCGAACCGGATCGCGCGCGGCGGGCCCGCCGCGGAGCGCGGGAAGCGGCCGCCGGCGTTCGCCGGCAGCTAGGCGCGCGCAGCCCAAAAAACCGCGAAGAAAACGCGGACAAACCGAGAAAGGAGACAAGCATGACCAAGCGGCACCCGACCTTGCTGTTCATGACGATGGCCTGCGCGCTGGCCGGCCCGGCGCTGGCCTCGGACGCGTTCCCGTCCAGGCCGGTGCGCCTCGTGATCGGCTTTCCCGCCGGCGGCGGCGCCGACAACGTGGCGCGGCTGTACGGCGACGCGCTGTCCAAGGAACTGGGCCAGCCGGTCATCATCGACAACAAGCCGGGCGCCGGCACCACCATCGCCGCCGAAACCGTGGCCAAGGCGCCGCCCGACGGCTACACGCTGTATATCGCCACGGCCAGCGTGATGGGCGGCGACAAGGTGCTGTACAAGAACATCCACTACGAGCCCGCGGACTTCGCCCCGATCACGCGGCTGACGGTGTCGCCGCTGCTGCTGGCGGCCAACAAGGCGGCGGGCATCAACAGCGTGGCGGACCTCGTGGCCAGGGCGCGCCAGCAGCCCGGCTCGCTCAACTATTCGTCGTCCGGCAACGGCGTCATCACGCACCTGGCCGGCGTGCAGTTCGCCAAGCTGGCTGACGTGCGGCTCACCCACGTGCCGTACAAGGGCGGCGCGCCGTCCGCGCAGGCGGTCGCCGCCGGCGACGCGCAGCTTACCTTCGCCACGCCGGCCTCGGTGCAGGCGGTGATCGACACCGGCAAGGTGGTCGGCATCGCCGTGACCTCGGCCACGCGCTCGCCGGTGCTGCCCAACTACCCGACCATCGCCGAGGCCGGCATCAAGGGCTACGACATAACCAACTGGTACGGCCTGTTCGCGCCCGCGCAGACCCCGCCCGCGGTGATCGACAAGCTGTTCGCCGCCTCGGCCAGGGCGCTCGCCAGGCCCGATCTGCGCGCGCGGTTGGCCAGCCGCGGCGAGGAGGTCTCGCCGTCGGCCTCGCCGGCCGAGTTCAGGCAGTTCGCGCTGCGCGAAGGCAAGACCGTGACCGAGCTCACGCTCAGCAGCGGCGCCCGCATCGACTGACTTCCCGCGTTCGCCCAAGGAGCAAGATGAACCGCAATGCCGCGGACCGCCCGCTCGCGGGCTTCACCGCCGCGCCGCGGCTCGATCAGCATCGCGAGGCGTCGCTGGCGGAATTCGCGGCGGCGCGCGACGACTGACCGCTGACGACGGCGGCATCACCGGCTGTTGTCTCCGCTCTCCCGCGAAGTGGGCGAGCGGAGACAACCATCGGCATCTGAACCGGGGCGGCGCTACACGAAGCGCATGCCAGCCTCGTGCGCCGACCGGCGCCCTTTCCCTCATACAAAAGCCGCAATGCCCGCCATGCGCCGCCGCGTATGGAGAATCGCCGCGTCTCCCTTAGTCTTCGCCATGCCGGACCACGGCCGCCAGCACGGAGTGGCGTCCACGTGGCCGGCACCCGCGCACCGCGGCATGCAGTGCAGCGCGCGGCACAGGCAACCGGCCTGTGCCGCCGCACCCGCCCGGCGACGACGAAAACAAAGCGAGACAGCCCGGATGCGAGTGGCGACGCCACCGCCCCGGCGCACCACAAAGGAGACACTCCGCCATGCTTGAGCAGCCCTTCCCCGGCACCGATGCCGTCGAGGCCAAGGCCGTCGATGCGATCGAAGCCATCGAGGTCAACGGATTCCTCGACAAGTATTTCCAGATCAGCGCGCGCGGCAGCACCGGCCGCCGCGAGGCCGTGGCCGGCGTGACCACGTTCATGGCGATGGTCTACTCGGTCTTCGTGGTGCCGGGCATGCTCGGCAAGGCGGGCTTCGACACCAGCGCGGTGTTCGTCGCGACCTGCCTGACCGCGGCCTTCGGCTCGCTGCTGATGGGCATGTGGGCGCGGCTGCCGATCGCCATCGGCTGCGCCATCTCGCTGACCGCGTTCACCGCGTTCGGGCTGGTGCTGGGCCAGGGCCTGTCGCCGGCGGTGGCGCTTGGCGCGATCTTCCTGATGGGCGTGGTGTTCACCGCGATTTCCGTCACCGGCGTGCGCGCGTGGATCCTGCGCAACCTGCCGGCCGGCGTGGCGCACGGCACCGGCATCGGCATCGGCCTGTTCCTGCTGCTGATCGCCTCCAGCGACGTGGGCCTGGTGGTGAAGAACGCCGGCGCCGGCCTGCCGGTCTCGCTGGGCAAGATCACGGCCTTCCCGGTGGTGATGTCGATCGTCGGGCTGGCCGCCATCTTCGGGCTGGAGCGGCGCCGCGTGCCGGGCGGCATCCTGCTGGTGATCGTCGCCATCTCGGCGCTGGGGCTGGCCTTCGACCCCGCGGTCAGGTTCGGCGGCGTGTTCGCGCTGCCCGCGCTGAGCGCGCCGGGGCACGCCTCGCTGATCGGCGCGATGGACATCAAGGGCGCGCTCTCGCTGGCGGTGCTGCCGAGCGTGCTGGCGCTGGTGATGACCGCCGTGTTCGACGCCACCGGCACCATCCGCGCCGTGGCCGGGCAGGCCGGCCAGCTCGACGAGAAGGGCCGGATCCCCAACGGCGGCCGCGCGCTGACCGCCGATTCGCTCAGCTCGATCTTCTCGGCGTGCTTCGGCGGCGCGCCGGCCGCGGCCTACATCGAATCGAGCGTGGGGGTGGCCGCCGGCGCCAAGACGGGCCTCGCCGCGGTGGTGGTGGGCCTGCTGTTCCTGGCGGTGATCTTCTTCTCGCCGCTGGCCGCGCTGGTGCCGTCCTATGCCACCGCGCCCGCGCTGATGTATGTCGGCCTGCTGATGCTCGGCAGCGTCGGCAAGCTGCATATGGACGATCTGGTCGACGCGATGGCCGGCCTGGTGTGCGCGGTGTTCATCGTGCTGACCTGCAATATCGTCACCGGCATCATGCTGGGCTTCTGCACACTGGTGATCGGCCGCGTGGTGGCCGGCGAATTCCGCAAGCTCAACGTGGGCACGGTGGGCATCGCGCTGGCGCTGGCGGTGTTCTACGCGGGCGGATGGGCGATCTGACGGCCGCGGCCCGCGACCGCGTACTGGAAGCCGGCGCACGATGACGCCGGCTTCTTTGGAGGCGGATGACAGCCGCGAGCCGGCCCCCGCCTCCTCTTTTCCCGCGGCCTCAGGCCGCCGCGCGCGGCCGCGCCGCCTGGCGCTGCGTCGCCGCCAGTCCCTGCTCCAGATCCGCGATCAGGTCCGCCGCCGCCTCCAGTCCCACGTGCAGCCGGATCACCGGCTCGCTGCCGCGCCAGTAGGAATGCTCGGCCAGCCGTTCCCGCGCCGCCACCTGCGCCAGGCTTTCATAACCGCCCCAGGAAGCGCCGAGCCCGAACAGCGCCAGCGCGTCGACCAGCGCGTTCGCCGCCGCCGCGTCGGCGCCCGGCAGCGTGAACGACACCAGCCCGTTGGCGCCCGAGAAATCGCGCCGCCACAGCGCGTGGCCCGGGTCGGACGGCAGCGCGGGATGGAACACGCGGCCCACGGCCTCGTGCCCTTCCAGGAACTGCGCCACCGCCAGCGCGTTGCGCTGGTGCTGGGCCAGCCGCACCGCCAGGGTGCGGATGCCGCGCAGCGCGAGGTAGGCATCGTCCGCGCTGATGGCCAGGCCGAAACTGTCGTAGGTCTCGGCGATGCGGCGCGCCAGCGCTTCGTCCTTGACCACCACCGCGCCCTGCATCAGGTCCGAATGGCCGCTGACGTACTTGGTCGAGGCCAGCACCGAGACGTCCACGCCCAGCGCGAGCGGCTGCAGCAGGTGGCCCGAAGCCCAGGTGTTGTCGGTGGCCACGGTCACGCCATACCGGTGCGCGATCTGCGACAGGCGCGGCAGGTCCAGCACTTCGTACAGCAGCGAGCTGGGCGACTCCAGGTACAGCAGCCGCGTGTTGGGGCGGATCAGCGTCTCCAGGTCATCCCGCGACGGCGAGAAATAGGTCAGCTCGATGCCGAGCCGGCGCAGCAGCGACTGGTCCAGCCGGCGCACCGGCGCGTAGACGCTGTCGGCCACCAGCGCGTGATCGCCCGGCGACAGCAGCGCCACGAACACCAGCGAGATCGCTGCCAGCCCCGAGGGCGCCAGGAAGGTGCGGCTGCCGCCTTCGAGCGCGGCCAGCGCATCCTCCAGCGCGCGGTGCGTGTCCATGCCCTGGCGCCCGTAGGAACTGACGCGCTCGCCGCGCGCGTGGCGGGCGCGGATGTCGTCGTAGGCGGCGGTGCTCTCGAAGCGCACGGTGCTGGTGCGCACCACCGGCACGTTGACCGGGCCGTGCCCGTCGGTAAACGGCGGCGTGCCGGCGTGGATCAGCTGGGTATCGCGATGGTGGCTCATGGTGCTCGGTGGTGGATGCGGGTGTGGCTCAGATGGCGAAGCGCAGCTTGTCGAAGCTGACGACGAAGGGATCGGCGGGCGGGCGCGCCTGGGCACCGAGCGCGCGGTTGAGGAAGGCGCGCGTGCGCTCGCTGCCGGGCGCGCTGAAGATGCGGCGCGCCGGGCCATGCTCGACGATGCGCCCGCCCTCGGTGAAATACACCTCGTCGCTGATTTCCTCGGCAAAGCGCATCTCGTGCGTGACCAGCAGGCAGGTCAGGCCTTCTTCCACGAGGTCGCCGATCACGGTCAGCACTTCGCCCACGGTTTCGGGGTCGAGCGCGGAGGTGACTTCGTCAAACAGGATCAGCTCGGGCTCCATCGCCAGCGCGCGCGCGATCGCCACGCGCTGCTGCTGGCCGCCGGACAGCTCACCCGGGTAGGCGCCGGCCTTGTCGGCCAGGCGCACCTTGCGCAGCAGCTCGATGGCGGTGTCCTCGGCCTGCGCGCGGCCGCGCCCCAGCACACGCAGCGGCGCGATGGTGAGGTTCTGCAGCACGGTCAGGTGCGGGAACAGGTTGTACTGCTGGAAGACGAAACCCACGCGCTTGCGCAGCGCGATGCGCTCGGCCTCGCCGCGCAGCTCGCGCACCGCCACGCCGCCCACGGTCACGCTGCCCTGCTGCGGCTCCAGCAGCCCGGTGATGCAGCGCAGGATGGTGGATTTGCCCGAGCCGGACGGCCCGATGATGGACACCGCCTGCCCGCGCCGCACGTCGAGGTCGATGCCCTTGAGCACCGCGTTGCCGCCGAAGGACAGGTGCACGTCGCGCAGGGCGACCAGCGGCGCGGCCGGCGCGGGGAGCGTAGCCAGCGCAGGGCCGTCGGCATGTTCAGGCAACAGCATGTTTTTGTTCCAGATAACGGGTGAAGCGCGAGATCGGGTAGCACCAGGCGAAGAACATCGCCATCACGACGAAGTAGATCAGCACGGTGAAGGCAGTCTGGTTGACGGTATTGCTGGCGATCTGCGCGGTGTCGAGCAGGTCGTGCACGCCCACCAGCGAAGCCAGCGCGGTGCCCATCGTCAGCGTGGCGTAGAGGTTCATCCACGGCGGCAGCATGCGCCGCACGCACTGCGGCACGATGATCAGGCGCAGGATCTGCCGGCGCGAGAACGCCATCGAGCTGGCCGCCTCCCACTGCGTGAGCGGGATCGACTGCACCGCGCCGCGCAGCACCTCGGCCACGTTGGCGCTGGCCGGCAGCGCCAGCCCCACCACCACCTTGAACCAGTCCGGGAACGGCAGGATGTGGCGGCCGATGTTGATCTCGAACGGGAACACGTAGGTGGAGAAATAGATCAGCACCAGCCACGGCGCGTTGCGGAACACCTGCACGTACCAGTGCGCGGGCCGCGCCAGCAGCGCCACCGGCGACAGCCGCAGCGCGCCCACCAGCAGCCCGCCGGCGGTGCCCAGCGCGATCGCCAGCACGCTCACGCCGATGTTGACCAGGAAGCCGCGCAGCAGCGCCGGCGACCACTGCCACGCGCCGGCCAGCGCGCGCGCGAGGTCGGGATGGCGGCTGGCCGCCACCGCCAGCGCGGCCAGCGGCAGCAGCCACAACAGGCCGGAGAAGCGCCGCGCCGCGGGCCAGGCGATGCCGGCGCGCGGCAGGCTTGAATCAGCGGTTGCCATAGCCGGGCATCCTCAGTCGGAGTTCGAGCCAGTTGCCGGCCCGGCTGACCACCCAGGTCAGCACGCCGAAGAACAGCAGCAACAGCACCATCAGTTCCAGCACGTTGTCGCGCTGGGTCCAGATCATGATCGAGGCGTAGGTGATGTCGCCCACGGCGATGGCCGACGCCACCGCGGTGGCCTTGACCAGCTCCACCGAGTTGTTGACCAGCGCCGGCAGCGCGAAGCGCAGCGCCAGCGGCAGCTGCACGCGCCACAGCAGCGTGCGGCGGTCGAAGCCGAGCGACGCCGCCGCCTCCAGCGTGACCTTGGGCACCGCCTCGATGCCGGCGCGCAGGGCCTCGGCGTGGAACACGCCCTTGTGCAGCGACAGCACCACCACCACCCACAGGAACGGCGTGAGCGGGTTGCTGCGCTGCGCGTCCTGCAAGGCGTGGGTGATCAGCATGTTGAGCACCAGGAAGGCGCAGTAGAGCTGCACCAGCGTCGGCGTATTGCGCGTGACCTCGACGAACGCGCGCGTGGCGCCGGCCACCAGCGCGTGGCGCGAGGTCAGCGCGGCGGCCAGCGCCACGCCCGCGACCAGGCTGCCGGCCAGCGTGCACAGCACCAGCTCCAGCGTGACCCAGGCGCCGTGCACGAAGGCGCCGCGGTCATAGGCGTCGGCCAGGAAGGCGTAGTTCAGGCCGAGGTGGCGCGCCCCCGCGATCAGTGCGGTGATCGCGGCATCCATCAGCCGCGGCCGCCCTTGAACTTGTCATGCAGCTCGGTGAGCGAAGGCGACGGCGGCAGGATGCCGTTCTTCTTCTCGGTGCCGATCAGCCAGCCGCTGCGGTGCCAGCCCTGCACCACGCGCTCGACCGCCTGGATGGTGTCCTGCTCGCCCTTGCGCGTCCAGATCACCGTGGGCGCGGGGTTCAGCTCGGGCAGCACGATGCGGTAGTTCTGCCATTCCGGGTTGCCGCGCACCAGCGGCTGCAGCAGCGTGTTGTCGTGCACGGCGCCGGCGCAGTTGTCGCCGCGCAGCGCCAGCAGGGACTCGGACGAGCCCTTGAAGCCCTTCGGGATCGCGCCGTACTCCACCTGCACCGGGCGTGTATAGCTGCTGCCCTGCGAGATGCACACGGTCTTGCCCTTGAGGTCTTCCCAGCGCTTGATGTCGCTCTGCTTGGGCACGATCACGGCACCGCCCACGCGGTAGTACGGCGTGGGCACGTAGCCGAGCTGCTCGCCGCGCTCGGGGGTGTATTCCATCGACGCGATCAGCACGTCGACCTTGCCCTGCTGCAGGAACTGCACGCGGTTGGACGGCTGCACCTGCACCGTCTCCAGCTCCACGTTGAGCTGCTTCGCGAGGTCCTGCGCGAGGTCCGCGTTGAAGCCGACCGGCTTCTGCGTGGCGGGGTCGATCGAGCCGAAGGCGCTGCCGGACAGCATCACGCCGACCACGATCTTGCCGCGCTGGCGGATCTTGTCGAGCGTGGCGTCCGCATGCGCGGCGCCGGCGAGGAAGGTGCCGGCCAGCAAGGCGGCGGCAAGGGCCGGCCAACGCGGCGACCGTGGCGAAAGATTGCGTGTCATGGTGTGCTTCTGGTTGTTATGCGTGTCGTCATGCCGCGCGCCGGCCAGCGCGCGGCAGCCGGTGCGGTCGACCAACTGTACGCAAAGGCCCGATGCCACGGAACGAATAAAAGAGGCAATCGTTATGCGCCGCGCGTTGCCACCGGGCACGCCGCATAACCATGCGCGGAAAGATTCGTTGGCCGCCGGCGGGGTGCGTTCCTAAGCTGTTCCTCCTCCTTCCATCCCGCACGTCCCGGCAACGCGCCGGGGCCGCAACGCCATGCAACGCCGCACTCTCTTTCGCACCTTCATCGGCCTCGGCGCCGCCGCCATCGCCGGCGCCCCGCTGCTGCTGCGCGCGCACGCCGCGCCCGCGGCCACCGAGGCCGACGCCTTTCCCGCGCACGCCGTGCGCATCGTGGTGCCGGTTGCCGCCGGCGGCAGCGCCGACAAGCTCGCGCGCACGCTGGCGCTCAAGCTCGGCGAGAAATGGGGCCAGCCGGTGGTGGTGGAAAACGTGGCCGGCGCCAGCGGCACGCTCGGCGCCGCGCAGGTGGCCAGGGCCAGGGCCGACGGCTACACCCTGCTGCTCGGCGGCGAGGGCGTGACGCTCAACGCCTCGCTGTTCAAGACGCTGCCCTACGACACGGCCCATGCGTTCCGCGGCGTGAGCAAGGCGGTCGTCAACCCGCAGATCCTGGTGGCGCGCCCGGACCTCGGCGTGCGCACGTTCCAGGACTACCTGGCGCTGGCCCGCAGGAAACCCGGAGAGGTGACGCTGGGCCTGCCCGGCAACGGCGGCATCGCCCACGTCGCGCACGAGATGCTGTCGCGCCAGGCCGGCATCCGCGTCAACTACATCCCGTATGCGGGCGGCGCGCCGGCCACGGTGGACCTGCTCGGCGGCCATATCGACGCCACCCTCATCACGCTCGCCGCCGTCACCGACTACGTGCGCGCCGGGCGCCTGACGGCGCTGGCCGTCACCACGCCCTATCGCTCGAAGGCGCTGCCGCAGGTGCCGACGATGGCCGAGGCCGGCGCCGCCGGCTTCGCCGTGGAAAGCTGGCAGGGCCTGATCGCGCCGGCCGCCACGCCCACGCCGGTGGTGGAGCGCATCAGCCGCGACGTGGCCGCCGTGCTCAGCGTGCCGGCCACGCGCAGCCAGCTGGAAGACGCGGGCTACGTGGTGGTGGGATCGACGGCGCAGGAACTCGATGCCACGCTGTCGAAGGACATGCCGCGCTATGCGGCGGTGATCGCGGCTTCGGGGATTTCGTTGCGGTGAGGGAAACAAACCCCCAGGGCTTTTGTACCTTTCAGGCCTTGCGATAGTCCACCAGCTTCACCGCCAGATCGCCATCGCGCCCGAGCTGGTCCACCAGCCCGATTTCCCAGTTCAGGTAGGCATGCATCTCGGCCTTGCGCCGGCCTTCGTCTTCGTAGGCGTAGGCGCTGTACCAGGCATCCTCGTCGCCGGTCAGCACGCGCGCGGCGGCGGCGGAGCCGGCCGGCGCGGCTTCGGCCGGCAGCCCCAGCGCCTGCCAGCGCGCGTTGCCGCCGAGCAGCGCGCGCACGTCGCGCCCGCTGGCGTGGCGCAGCGCCGCGGCCACCACCTGCGCCAGCACGCCGTCGGCGGAGGTGACGACGATCACGTCGGCCGGGCCGGCGTGGTCCAGCACCAGCGCCGCCTTTTCCGGCGTGGCGAACCAGGCGCCGGGAATGTGGCCGCGGCGGAAGGCCAGGCTGCTGTCGACGTCGGCCACCGTCACGCCGCCGCGCGCCTGCAGCGCGGACAGCGAAGCCGCCTCGATCCACGGCGCCTCGGCGGCCGAGGTGCGCAGCACGCGCACCGGCTCGGGCCCGGCCTCGCGCGCGGCGCGCGGATCGGCGCGGAACAGGAACACCTCGTGCCCGCTGAACTGGGCCAGCCATGCCGCCGTGGTCTGCGCGCGCACGCCGTCCCAGTCGGCCAGCACGATGCGGGCGCGGCGGGTGCCGGCGTAGGCGTCGGTGGCCTGCACCAGCTGCCCGCCGGGCGCGCTGCGCCAGCCCGGCAGGTGGCCGGCGGCGTATTCCTCGGGCGAGCGCACGTCGAAGCGGTACAGCGTGCGCTCGTGCGCCTGCTGCTCGAACGCGGCCAGTTGCGCGGCGTCGATGTGCCGCACGCCGGCGCGTCCGGCCACGCGGGCGGCGCGCTCGCGCGCCGTGGCCTGCGCGGCGTCGCCGGGCTGCGGGGCGAAGCGGGTCTGGCCGTGGTCGAGCGCGTAGCCGGCCAGCAGCCATGCCATCGTGCCGTCCTTGAGCGACACCACGCGGTTGGGAATGCCGGCGTTGATCAGCGTCTGCGCGCCGACGATGCTGCGCGTGCGGCCCGCGCAGTTGACCACCACCAGCGTGTCCGGGTCGGGCGCGATCTCGCCGATGCGGTAGACCAGCTCGGCGCCGGGGCAGTCCACCGCGCCGGGAATGCTCATGTTCTGGAATTCGCTGAACGGGCGGCTGTCCACCACCACCACGTTGTCGCCGCGCTGCTGGTGCAGGCGCAGCGCCTCGGCGGTGATCCACGGCGTGTGCAGCTCGTGCTCGATGACTTCGCCGAAAGCCTTGCTGGGCACGTTGGTGCCGCTGAACACTTCGTACCCGGCGGCCTGCCACGCGCGCGTGCCGCCGGCCAGCACCGAGACGTCGATGTAGCCGAAGCGCAGCAGCTTGCCGGCGGCGGCGTGGGCGAGGTCCTCGGCCAGGTCCGTCACCACGATGCGCGTGTTCCGGCGCGGCACCAGGCGGTCGATCACGGTTTCGAGCCGGCCCAGCGGCGCGGGCACGGCGAACAGCAGGTGCGCGCGTGAGAAGGCGCCCTCCTCGCGCGCGTCCAGCACGGCCAGCTCGCCGCCGCCGGCGATGGCATCCTTGAGCGCGGCCGGGCTTACCCGCGGATGGTCCGCGCGCGCGGCGGCGGGGTCGTCGGCAAAGGTCTGGGTCAGGTCGGTGATGGTCATGGCGGAGAAGAAAAAGGAGATCGTCGGATACGGCAAGGCGGCAACAAGCCGCGCGCGCTCAGGCAGCGGCCGGCTGCAACCCGCGCAGCAGGCTCACGAGGCGTTCCACGCCCTGCGCGCATTCCTCGGGGCTGGCGACCAGCGCGATGCGGACATGGCCCACGCCGGGGTTGTGGCCGTCGACCGTGCGCGCGAGGAAGGTGCCGGGCACCACGGCGAGGTTCTGCTCGGCCAGTAGCAGGCGCGTGAAGGCCACGTCGTCCAGCCCGCTGGCGCGGATGTCGAGCCACGCGAAGAAACCCGCCTGCGGCGCTTCCAGCCGCGCCACCTGGCGCAGGCGCGGCACGGCGAAATCGAACTTCTCGCGGTACAGGCGGCGGTTCTCCACCACGTGCGCCTCGTCGCGCCACGCGGCGAGGCTGGCGCCCTGCACGGCCGGGTTCAGCACGCCGCCGGAATAGCTGCGGTACTGGCGCAGCCGCGCCAGCACGTCGGCGTCGCCGGCGACGAAACCGGAGCGCAGGCCGGGCGCGTTGGAGCGCTTGGACAGGCTCGCCACCGCCAGCAGGCGGCGGCGGTCCCGGCCCAGCGCCTGCGCGGCGGCCAGCGCGCCGAGCGGCGGCGCGGCCTCGTCGAAATACAGTTCGGAGTAGCACTCGTCGGAGACCACGTGGAAGCCGTGGCGCTCGGACAGCGCCAGCACGTGGGCCCAGTCTTCCAGCGGATAGACGCGCCCGGACGGATTGTCCGGCGAGCACAGGTAGCACAGCCGCACGCGCGGCCAGACCTCGGCCGGCACCGCGTCCAGCGCGGCCACCAGCCCGCGCGCGGTGTCGATGTAATAAGGCTCGGCGCCGGCCAGCAGCGCCGCGCCCTCGTACACCTGGTAGCCGGGATTGCTGACCAGCACCACCGGCGCGCCCTCGCGCGGGCGGCTGGCGCCGAGCACGGCCTGCGCCAGGCTGAACAACCCGTCCTTGGCGCCGTTGACCGGCACGATCTCGCGCGCCGGGTCCAGGTCGCCCACGCCGTGGCGGCGCGCGATCCAGGCGGCGATGGCCTCGCGCAGCGCGTCGCTGCCGGGCACCTTGGGATAGCGGCCGATCTCGCCGGCGTGCCGCGCCAGCGCTTCCTCGATGAAGCGTGGCGTGGCATGGCGCGGCTCGCCCCAGCTGAAGCTGATCGGCGGCAGGCTGGTGCGCAGCGGCGTCTGTGCCGCCAGCGCCGCCAGTTTCTCCGTGGGATAGGGTTGCAGGCGTTCGTGCAGGGTCTGGCTCATGTGCGGTCTCCGTTCCGGGAACGGGGCCCGGCAATGGCTGGCCCCCGGGGCTTGCCCGGACCGGCTTGCGCCCAACTCTAAGAGCCGGGCAGGCGCCGCGGCAACGAATCTTTCCGTCATTGGAAATGCGAAGCGCGGCGCCCGCCCGACTGGGGCCTGGCGGCAAAACCGCATATGCATCGGCGATATTGTTCTTTCAACCGCCGCCGCGCACTCCGTAGAGTGGAGGCCTGCCGATCAGAACGAGGATTCCCCCAGATGACCATCCAGAGCCAGCGCAGCGCCGCCGTCGCCACCACCCTTGCCGAAGTCCGCGCCCTCACCAGCCAGCGCGACGTGGACCGCGCCACGCTCGAGCGCGTGACCCACGCCCTGCAGGCGCTGGCCGACAAGAAGGCGTTGTTCGGCTTCGCCGATTTCCCGCCGCCCGCCGACGGCACCGCCACCTCCACGCGCTACCGCCTGAGCGAGGAAGGCCAGTTGCCGGCGCTGTACCTGAACTCCATCGTTCCCGGCAAGAAGACCATCCCGCACAACCACGACACCTGGGCGGTGATCGTGGCCGTGCAGGGCGACGAGCTGAACCGCGTCTACCGCCGCACCGACGACGGCAGCGATCCCGCCCGCGCCGCGCTGGCGCTGGAGCGCGAGCAGGTGGTGCGCCCCGGCGCGCCGATCGCCTTCCTGCCGCAGGACATCCACAGCATCCACGTGGTGGGCGACGCGCCCACGCTGCATTTCCACCTCTACGGCCGCCCGCTGGAAGCGCTGACCGGGCGCATCGGCATCGAGCCGGAGACCGGCCGCATCGTCAACTACAACACCACCCAGATGAACCGCAGCGAACAGGTCCCGGCCCAGGCCGCGGCCTGAAGCGCCGTCCATCCCAGCCCCCAGGAGCCCGCCATGACCCGATCCATCGATGCCGCCACGCTGCGCGGCTGGCTCAACGACGGCCAGCCCCTGGCGCTGTTCGACGTGCGCGAGCACGGCCAGTATGGCGAAGGCCATCCGTTCTTCGCCGTGCCGCTGCCCTATAGCCGGCTGGAGCTGGACGTCGGGCGCCTGGCGCCGCGCCTGGCCGAGCGCATCGTGCTGCTCGACGATGGCGACGGCGTGGCCGCGCGCGCCGCGCAGCGGCTGGCGCAGCTCGGTTACGGCGATGTGACCCTGCTCGCGGGCGGCGCGCCGGCCTGGGCCGCGGCCGGCTATACGCTGTTCAAGGGCGTCAACGTGCCCTCCAAGACCTTCGGCGAACTGGTCGAGCACTGGCACCACACGCCGCGCCTGAGCGCGGACCAACTGGTGGCGCGGCGCGCGGCCGGCGAGAGGCTGGTGCTGGTGGACGGCCGCACCTTCGAAGAGCACCAGAAGATGACGATCCCCGGCGCCAGCAGCCTGCCCAACGGCGAGCTGGCGCTGCGCCTGGACGCGCTGGTGCCCGACGCGCGGACCACCGTGGTGGTGCACTGCGCGGGCCGCACGCGCAGCATCATCGGCGCCCAGACCCTGCGCAACCTCGGCCTGCCGAACCCGGTGCTGGCGCTGGAAAACGGCACCCAGGGCTGGTATCTCGCGGGCCACGCGCTGGAGCACGGCAGCCAGCGCCGCTATCCGCCGGCGCCGGATGCCGCCGCGCTGGCCGCGGCGCGCGCGCGCTCGGCGCGGCTGCTGCTGCGCTTCGGCCTGCCCGCGCTGTCGGCCACGCAGGCCCAGCAATGGCTCGACGATGCCGGGCGCACCACCTTCCTGCTCGACATCCGCACCGCCGAGGAATTCGCCGCGGGCACCATCGACGGCGCCACGCATGCGCCCGGCGGCCAGTTGATCCAGGCCACCGACCAGTACGTCGGCGTGCGCGGCGCGCGCGTGATCGTGTTCGACGACGACGGCGTGCGCGCGCCGGTGGTGGCAAGCTGGCTGTACCAGCTGGGCTACGAAAGCGCGGTGCTGGCCGACGGCGTCGACGCGGCGCTCAAGGTGAGCGCGCCGCCGCGGCCCCTGTCCGCCCGCAAGCTGCCGGTGCTCGACGCCAGCCTGCTGCGCGCGCTGCATGCCGAGGCGCCCGACGCCATCGCGATCGACCTGCGCGACAGCGCCGCCTACGGGCGCGGCCACGCCGACGGCGCGGTCTGGTCGATCCGCCCGCGCCTGCCGCGCACGCTCGGCGAGCTCGGCGCCGAGCCGGGCCGGCCGGTCATCCTGATCGCCGCCGACCCGCGCGTGGCCAGCCTGGCCGGCCACGACCTGCTCGCCGAGGGCTACACCCATGTGTACCGGCTGGCGCAGGGCTACGACACCTGGCTGGCCGCGGGCCTGCCCCAGGCGGTGCGGCCGGCGCCGCTGCCGGCGGCGGCGCGCATCGACTTCCTGTTCTTCGTGCACGACCGCCACGAGGGCAACCACGAGGCGGCGCGCGCCTACCTGGCGTGGGAAACCGGGCTGATCGCGCAGTGCGCGCCGGACGAGCTCGGGGTCTTCCGCCGGGCGCCGGGCCAGCCGGCCGTGCACGGCCGCGCGGCGTAGCGCCCCGGCGCCGCCGGTTCCCTGCCACCGGGCGCCGCCGCTACCGGCCGCCGGCGTGGGCGGCGCGCGGCACCGGCGGCCGGAACCCAGGGCTTTCCCCGCCCGCCATCGCCACGGCGCGCGAGAGCCCACCGCCGCGCCGGCGGCGAGCGCCGGCCGAGGACCGGCCTGCCCGCGTCCGCGGCATCACATCCCGGCGCATTATGTTATGACATATTTTAAATAACAAAATTATGGAATAGCATAAATCCGTCCGGCCATCTGCTATGCTATGACATATATATTCAGCTAAAACTATGTCATGGCATCATTCCAAGCACAGTTGCAGGCGCGCCGCGCCGCGCGCAAGGCTTCCCTGGCGGAGGTGGCACGCCTGATCGGCATGGCGCCATCGAACCTGACCACCGCGCTGAGCGGCAGGAGCGACGTGCGCGCCTCCACGCTGGAGGCCATCGGCGCCGCGCTCGACGCGGAATGGGTGCTGGTGCCGCGCGAGCACCTGCTGGCGGTGCGGCGCCTGCTCGAAGGCAAGGACAGCGGGCCCGACCGCGACGCCCGCACCTCGGTGGAAATGTTCCTGGAGCCGCAGCCGTGAGCCCCGGCCTGCGGCCCCGCTACCTCGAAGTCCATCTGCACGGCGTGCTGTGTGGGCATCTGTGCGAGGTCGAGCGCACCTGCCGCTTCGTGCCGGCCGAAGCGTTCCGCGGCGATCCGCTGCGGCCCACGCTGAGCCTGTCGCTGACCTTCCCCGGCAACGAGGCGCTGACCGCCACCGTGCTCTCCAACCCGTTCCATCCGGCGCTCTACAACACCAACGGCGCCTTGCCGCCCTACTTCGCCGGGCTGCTGCCCGAGAGCGAGCTGCGCAGGCGCCTGGAAGCCACCCGCCAGCACGCCGGGGACCGCGACGACTTCGGCATCCTGGCCGCCGCCGGCGACGACCTGCCCGGCGCCGTGGTGATACGCCCGGCCCCGCTCGACACGCTGCCCGGGCACGTGCGCACCGTGGGCGTGACCGGCGGCGCCGACAACCTCGAGATCGCCGTGATCGAAGGCGCCACCGAAGGCGCGGCCTCGGTCTCGGGCGTGCAGAACAAGCTCGCGCTGTCCACCGCGCAGGCCGGCAGGCGCTACACGCTGCCCACGCACGGGCGCCTCTCCGACCTGATCGCCAAGCTGCCCGCGCGCAACGACGACAGCCAGGTCTTCAACGAGTACGCCGCCATGCAGCTGGCGCAGGCCGCCGGCGTGGCGGTGGCGCCGTGCCGGCCGGTGCCGCTGGCCGCCATCGAGGTGGAAGGCCTGCCCGAGGCGCTCGGCGCCGGTCTGCATTTCCTCGCCGTGGACCGCTTCGACCGCGAGCCGGGCGGCCGCGTGCACGCCGAGGACGGCTGCCAGGTGCTCACGCGCATGCCCAGCCGCAAGTACGCCGGCCCCGAGGCCTACGCCGCGCTGGTGCAACTGCTGGAGCGCCTGAGCGTGCGCGGCATCGAGGACGTGCGCCAGTTCTTCATCCGCCAGGCCGTCAACACGCTGCTGGGCAACAGCGACGCCCATCTCAGGAACTTCTCGTTCCTGTACCGCAACGGCATCGCCGCCGAGCTGTCGCCGGCCTACGACATCGTCAGCGTGGCCGCCCTGCCGGGCTTTGCCGGCTTCGGCCAGAACGTCGCCATCGACCGCCAGCAGCGCGCGCAGACCCTGCAGACCTACCGCGAGTTCGCGCGCGCGGCCAGGGTCGCCGAGCGCATCGCCACCGCCGCCGCGAAAGACGCGGTGGCGATGGCGCACGAGCGCTGGCCCGCGCTGCTGGAACAGTTGCCGGCGCCGGCGGGCATGCGCGCCGTGGTGCTGGAACGGCTGGCGACCCTGCCGCTGGCACGGCCCGGACCGGCGTGAGGAACGCGGCGCCGGCGCCGGCCTAGCTCAACCCGTCCAGCACCAGATGCTGCCCGTGGATGGCCTGCGCGCCGTCCGACGCCAGGAACAGCACCGCGCGCGCGGCCGCGGCCGTCGACACCCAGGCGGCCGTGTCCGCATGGGGCATGGCGCGCCGGTTGGCGGGCGTGTCGAGAATGCCGGGCGCGATGCTGTTGACGTTGATGCCGGCCTGCCGGACTTCGTGCGACAGGCTTTCCACCAGGCGCTGCAGCGCGCTCTTGGAGGCGCAATAGGCGCCCATCGCGGCGGCGCCGCTGGCCGCGCCGCGCGCGGACACGGCGACCACCTTGCCGGCGTGCTGCGCCAGCATGGCGGGAATGAAGTGCCGGGTCACGGCCACCAGCGACCACGCATTGAGGTCCATCATGCGCAGCCACGACTCGCGGCTCAGCGCGTGCGCGGGCTCGCCCATCTCGAAGCCGCCGGCCACGTGCACCAGCACGTCGAGGCCGCCGAAGGCGTCGAGGATGGCGCGCGCGGCCTGCGCCATGCTGTCCGGCGAGGTCACGTCGGCGCCGAGCGGCAGGTGCCAGCCGGCGGCCTGCGCCACCGGCGCGTGCGCGCGCAGCGTTTCGGCGTCGAGGTCGATCAGGGCCAGGCGGTCGCCTTCGTCGGCAAAGGCCCCGGCGACGGCGCGGCCGAGCGCGCCGGCCGCGCCGGTGATCGCGACGCGGCGGGGAGAGGCGGAGGATGCCATCGGAGTTCTCCTGAAGGCGGTGGCGGGGCCGGCCATGCCGGCGCTCTCCTTCAACATAGACATCGCCCTCCTCGGCCGCCAGCGCCATGCGGCGCCTCGGCACGCACCGGCGGCGCGGACCACCCGGTGCGCGGCGCGGGTGGGCCGGGTCCGCCATGCTGCACATGTCCTAGCCAGCGCCGGCAAGATCGTTCAAGATGCAGGCCTCGCCGCCGCCTGCCGGCCCGCCGGCTGCCAGGACACCCCCTTCCCGAGACTCGCAATTGCCGCTGAACCGACTGAAACAAAGCACAACCCTCGTTGCCGTGCTGGCACTGGTCGGGTCGATGGCCTCGCTGTGCATCGGCACCTCGTTCGCCAAGACCCTGTTCGCCGCGGCCGGCGCCCAGGGCACCACCGCGCTGCGCGTGGGCTTTTCCGCGCTGATCCTGCTGTGCGTGTGGCGGCCGTGGCGGCTGCCGCTGAGCCGGGCCAACGCGCGCGCGATCGCGCTGTACGGCGCGGCGCTGGGCGCCACCAACCTGCTGTTCTACATGGCGCTGCGCACGGTGCCGCTCGGGCTGGCCATCGCCATCGAGTTCACCGGGCCGCTGGCGGTGGCGGTGTCGTCGTCGCGCAGGGCCATCGACTTCCTGTGGATCGCGTTTGCCGTGGCGGGCCTGTTGCTGCTGCTGCCGCTCGGGCAGAACGTGGGCACGCTCGATCCGGTGGGCATCGGCTACGCGCTGGCGGCGGGGGTGGGCTGGGCGCTGTACATCATATTCGGCCAGATGGCCGGCAACGCGCATGGCGGGCAGGCCACTTCGCTGGGCCTGACCGTGGCGGCGCTGGTGGTGCTGCCGTTCGGCCTCGCGCACACCGGCACGGCCATGTTCAGCCCGGCGCTGCTGCTGGCGGGGCTGGCGGTGGGCCTGCTGTCGAGCGCGATTCCCTATTCGCTGGAGATGGTGGCGCTCAAGCGCCTGCCGCGCCGGACCTTCGGCATCCTGCTGAGCATGGAGCCGGCGATGGGCGCGCTGGCCGGGCTGGTGTTCCTGCACGAGACGCTGAGCGCGCAGCAGTGGCTGGCCATCGCCAGCATCATCATCGCCTCGGTCGGCTGCACGGTCACGGCCGGCACGCGCCGCCGCGACACGGTGCCGGCGTAAGCCAGTCTGCGTTGCCGCTCAGCCCGCCGCCGCGCAGCACCAGCGTGACCTCGTGCAGCATGACGTCTTCCGGGTTGCGCCGGCTGGAGAAGCCGAACTCCCGCATCAGCGCCAGCATGCGGCGGTTCTCGCTGAGCACGTCGCCGCGCAGCAGGCGCAGGCCCGCGCCGGCCGCGGCATCGCGCAGGCGCGCGATCAGCCGGCGGCCCAGGCCCTTGCCCTGCCAGTCGTCGGCCACCGCCACCGCGAACTCCGCCACGCCGGCGGCGGTGACGACATAGTTGCCGTTGGCGACGATGACCGGCTCGCCCGCCACCTCCGCCGTGACCACCAGCGCGAGGCCGTCCTCGTCATGGATGAACCGGCTGATCACCTCGTCGGACACCCGCCCGCCGGTGAGGAAGCGGTAATAGCGGCTCTCGCGCGACAGCGCCTGGACGAAGGCGCGCTCGCGCGCCGCGTCGGCCGCGCGCACGGCGCGCACCACCACCCGCTCGCCGCCGGCCAGTTGCCAGCCCTGGGCGCATTGCGGGCATCCGGCCGCGGCGGCGGGTGGTTGCGACGAGGGCATCGGCGACTCCTGACTACATTTTTAATAGTCAGGAGTATAGGCTATACCCTGACTTTTGCAAATGAAGTCAGGGTGCTATGCTAGTTTGCATGCGACCCACCGCCGAAGACCTCCAGCACTGCTCGATTGCCGCCACGCTCAACCTGATCGGCGAGAAGTGGACGATCCTGATCCTGCGCGACGTGTTCCACGGCATCCGGCGCTTCGACGACTTTCTCGCGCGGCTGCAATGCTCGCCCGCCGTGCTGTCCGCGCGCCTCCGGACGCTGACCGAGGCCGGCATCCTGCGCAAGGTCGGCTACAAGGAGCCCGGCGAGCGCGAGCGCTTCGAGTACCGCCCCACGCGCGCCGCCGTCGAGCTGCTGCCGGTGCTCGTGGGCCTGCTGCAATGGGGCGACCGCCACCTGGCGCCCCACGGGCGAGGCCCGGTGGCATTGCTCACGCCCCAGGGCCGCCACGTGCGCGCCGCGCTGGTCGACGACATGGACGCGCTGGTGCGGCCCAACGACATCGAGCTCAGCCGGGTACCGCGCGAAGCCCCTCCCGCCGCCGCCGACGACGGGCGCACCGCCGCGGCCGGCGCCTGAGCCGCGCGGCGGCGCCGCGCACCGCCCTCGTTCACTGCACCGCACCATGACCGTGCCGCGCCGCCGCGGCTGCCCCAAGGCGGCGCACGGCCGCCGCCGCCGAAGCGCCCTTTCCCGCCAGAAGCCCCGCTCGCCATCACATCCGCCGCTGGCACGCCGCTTGCTCAACAGAACGCGAGCGGACCAACGGCGGCCCGCTCCCCCCACACACGGCGACAGCGGTCTTTACCGATGCCGCCAGGACAACGGCGTCCCCTGATCCTGTCTTCATGACCGGCTCGCGGGACGCCATTTGTTTTTCTGGAGTCTGGAGCCATGATGACCGGCAAAGCCACCCGCATCGAACTGCTGAGCCTGCGCACGCCGCAGATGCGCGCCTTCCACCTGACGTGGATGGCATTCTTCGTGTGCTTTTTCGCGTGGTTCGCCTGCGCGCCGCTGATGCCGGTGCTCAAGGGCGAGTTCGGCCTGACGCCCGACCAGATCGCCAACATCAACATCGCCGCGGTGGCGGTGACCATCCTGGTGCGCCTGGTGGTGGGCCCGCTGTGCGACCGCTTCGGCCCGCGCCGCACCTATACCGGCCTGCTGGCGCTCGGCGCGATCCCGGTGCTGGGCGTGGCGATGGCGCAGAGCTACGAAGCCTTCCTGTTCTTCCGCCTGCTGATCGGCGCGGTCGGCGCGAGCTTCGTCATCACGCAATACCACACCTCGGTGATGTTCGCGCCCAACGTGGTCGGCACCGCCAACGCCGCGGCCGCGGGCTGGGGCAACGCCGGCGGCGGCGCCGCGCAGGCGACCATGCCGCTGCTGCTGGGCGCGATCCTGATGCTGGGCGTGAACCACGCGCTGGGCTGGCGCCTCGCGCTGCTGGTGCCGGGCGTGCTGATGCTGGTGGTGGCCGTGCTGTACTGGAAGTTCACCCAGGACTGCCCGCAGGGCGACTTCATCGCGCTGCGCAAGCAAGGCATCGCCGTGGACAGCGGCAAGAAAGGCGGCTGGGCCAGCTTCGCCGCGGCCAGCGCCAACTACCGCGTGTGGATGCTGTTCATCACCTACGGCGCCTGCTTCGGCGTGGAGATCTTCATCCACAACGTGGCCGCCACCTACTACGTGGACCACTTCGGCCTGTCGCTGGGCAGCGCCGGCCTGGCCGCCGCCAGCTTCGGCCTGCTGGCGCTGTTCGCGCGCGCGCTGGGCGGCTGGCTGTCGGACAAGGCGGCGCTGCGCCGCGGCCTCGACGCGCGCTCGATGCTGCTGTTCGTGCTGATCCTCGGCGAAGGCCTGGGCCTGCTGTGGTTCGCCCAGGCGCACAGCGTGGTGGCGGCGGTGGTAGCCATGCTGGCCTTCGGCCTGTTCACCCACATGGCGTGCGGCGCCACCTACGCGCTGGTGCCGTTCATCGACCGCAAGGCGCTCGGTGGCGTGGCCGGCATCATCGGCGCCGGCGGCAACGTGGGCGCGGTCGCGGCTGGCTTCCTGATGAAGGGCCTGGGCGGCAACCTGCAGCAGACCCTGACGGTGCTCGGCGCGGCCGCGCTGGTCTCGGCCCTGTGCGCCATCGCCGTGCGCTTCTCCGCCGAGCACAAGGCCAGCGAGCAGGCCCTGTTCGACAACGCGCTGGCCGGCTCCTGAGCCGCGCGGAACGACAAGAAGCACAGCAAGGCCCCGGCCCCACAGAACAAGGAAACCATCATGAAACTGATCGTCATCGGCCACGGCATGGTCGGCCACAAATTCCTGGAAAGCCTGGCCGAGGCCGGCTCGCAGGACATCGAGGTCACGGTGCTGTGCGAGGAGCCGCGCCCGGCCTACGACCGCGTACACCTGTCGGAATTCTTCGCCGGCAAGTCCGCCGAGGACCTGTCGCTGGTGGAGGCCGGTTTCTTCGAGCGCAGCAACATGCTGCTGCGCCTGAACGCGCGCGCCACCGGCATCGACCGCGCGGCCAGGACGGTCAGCATTTCCACCGGCGAGACGCTGCCCTACGACAAGCTCGTCATCGCCACCGGCTCCTATCCGTTCGTGCCGCCGCTGCCGGGCAAGGACCGCAAGGACTGCTTCGTCTACCGCACCATCGAAGACCTCGAAGCCATGCAGGAATGCGGCGCGCGCGCGCGGACCGGCGTGGTCATCGGCGGCGGCTTGCTCGGGCTGGAATGCGCCAAGGCGCTGCGCGACATGGGCCTGCAGACCCACGTGGTGGAGTTCGCCCCGCGCCTGATGGCGGTGCAGGTGGACGACGGCGGCGGCGAGATGCTGCGCCGGAAGATCGAAGACCTGGGCGTGACCGCGCACACGCGCAAGAACACCGTGGAGATCGTCGACGGCGAGGCCGGCACGCACCGCATGAACTTCGCCGACGGCAGCCACCTGGAGACCGACATGATCGTGTTCTCCGCCGGTATCCGCCCGCGCGACGAACTGGCGCGCGCGGCCGGCCTGGCAGTGGGCGAGCGCGGCGGCATCGCCGTGGACAACCAGTGCCTGACCTCCGACCCGGACGTCTACGCCATCGGCGAATGCGCGCTGTGGCAAGGCAAGATCTACGGGCTGGTCGCGCCCGGCTACGAGATGGCGCGCGTGGCGGCGAAGCACCTGCTGGGCCACCAGGCCGAGTTCGCCGGCGCCGACATGAGCACCAAGCTCAAGCTGATGGGCGTGGACGTGGCCAGCCTGGGCGACCCGCACGGCAGCGCGCCCGGCGCGCGCGCCTACCAGTTCACCGACGAGCGCAAGCAGGTCTACAAGAAGCTGGTGGTGTCCGACTGCGGCAAGTACCTGCTGGGCGGCGTGCTGGTCGGCGACGCCGAGGAATACGGCACGCTGCTGCAGATGATGCTCAACAAGATCGAGCTGCCCGAGTCGCCCGAATTCCTGATCCTGCCGTCCTCCGACGGCCAGGCCAGGCCGGCGCTGGGCGCCGACGCGCTGCCCGACGCCGCGCAGATCTGCTCGTGCAACAACGTCTCCAAGGGCGACATCTGCGCCGCCGTGCGCGACGGCGCCGCCACCATCGGCGCGCTCAAGAGCTGCACCAAGGCCGGCAGCACCTGCGGCGGCTGCGTGCCGCTGGTCACGCAGGTGATGAAGGCCGAGATGAAGAAGCAGGGCCTGGCGGTCAACAACCACCTGTGCGAGCACTTCGCCTATTCGCGCCAGGAGCTCTACCACCTGGTGCGCGTGGGCGGCTTCAGGAGCTTCGGCGAGCTGCTGGCCGCGCACGGCAAGGGCCTGGGCTGCGACATCTGCAAGCCCACCGTGGCGAACATCCTGGCCTCGTGCTGGAACGAGTTCGTGCTCAAGGAAGAGCACGCCAGCCTGCAGGACTCGAACGACTACTTCCTCGGCAACATCCAGAAGGACGGCACCTACTCGGTGGTGCCGCGCATGCCGGGCGGCGAAGTCACGCCCGACGGCCTGATCGCGGTGGGCCAGGTGGCCAAGAAATACGGCCTCTACACCAAGATCACCGGCGGCGCGCGCGTCGACATGTTCGGCGCGCGCCTGGAAGAGCTGCCGATGATCTGGGAAGAACTGATCGCGGCCGGCTTCGAGTCGGGCCACGCCTACGGCAAGTCGCTGCGCACGGTGAAGTCGTGCGTGGGCTCGACGTGGTGCCGCTACGGCGTGGACGACTCGGTCGGCCTGGCCATCGAGATCGAGAACCGCTACAAGGGCCTGCGCGCGCCGCACAAGATCAAGTTCGGCGTGTCCGGCTGCACGCGCGAATGCGCCGAGGCGCAGGGCAAGGACGTGGGCATCATCGCCACCGAGCGCGGCTGGAACCTGTACGTGTGCGGCAACGGCGGCATGAAGCCGCGCCACGCCGAGCTGCTGGCCAGCGACCTGGACCGCGCCGCGCTGCTGCGCTACGTGGACCGCTTCCTGATGTTCTACGTGCGCACCGCCGACCGCCTGCAGCGCACCAGCACCTGGCGCGACAACCTCGAAGGCGGCCTGGACTACCTCAAGGCGGTGGTGCTGGAGGACAGCCTGGGCATCGGCGCCGAACTGGAAGCGCAGATGCAGCACGTGGTGGACACCTACGAGGACGAATGGAAGCTGGCCGTGACCAACCCGGAGACGCGCAAGCGCTTCCGCCACTTCGTCAACAGCGACCTGCGCGACGACAACCTGGTGTTCATGGAGGAGCGCGGCCAGGTCCGCCCGGCCACGCCCGAGGAACGGATCTTGCATCGCTCCCGGATCGAACAGATCCCCGTGACCGTCGTCAAGGCCGCCTGAGCCGCCCCGCCCGAGCCACCCACCCCACCGCGCCAGACCCAAGGAGAACAAGCATGAGCCAAGCCCGCCAGCCCGAGACCTGGACCGCCGTCTGCGCCCTGCGCGACATCGTGCCCAATACCGGCGTGTGCGCGCTGGTGGACCAGGCGCAGATCGCCGTGTTCCGCGTCGGCGCGGGCGAGGCCGAGCAGGTCTTCGCCATCGCCAACTACGACCCCAACTCCCACGCCGCGGTGCTGTCGCGCGGGCTGGTCGGCAGCCTGGGCGAGCGCGTGGTGGTGGCCTCGCCGATCTACAAGCAGCACTTCGACCTGCGCACCGGCGAATGCCTGGAGGCGCCCGAGCATTCCGTGGCGGCCTACCCGGCGCGCGTCCACGACGGCAAGGTGTGGGTGGCCGCATGAGCGCCAGCCCCAAGCCCCGCCTGGTGGTGGTCGGCAACGGCATGGCCGGCATGCGCACGGTCGAGGAACTGCTCAAGCTGGCGCCCGACCTCTACGACATCACCGTGTTCGGCGCCGAGCCGCACGGCAACTACAACCGCATCCTGCTCTCGCCGGTGCTGGCCGGCGAGAAGACCATCGCCGACATCATGCTCAACACGCGCGAGTGGTATGCGCAGAACGGCATCGAGCTACTAGCCGGCGACCCGGTGGTGGCCATCGACCGCGCGCGCCGCATGGTGCGCTCGCAGTCGGGCCGCGAGGTACGCTACGACCGCCTGCTGCTGGCGACCGGCTCCAAACCCTTCATCATCCCGGTGCCGGGCCATCAGCTCGACGGCGTGATCGCCTTTCGCGACATCCAGGACGTGGAAACCATGCTGGCCGCGGCGCGCGACCACCGCCACGCGGTGGTGATCGGCGGCGGCCTGCTGGGCCTGGAAGCCGCCAACGGCCTGATGCGCCAGGGCATGGAAGTCAGCGTGGTGCACGTCACCGGCAGCCTGATGGACCGCCAGCTCGACGCGCCCGCCTCGGCCCTGCTCAAGCAGGCGCTGGAGCGCAAGGGCCTGCGCTTCCTGCTCAACGCGCATACCAGCGCCATCCTCGGCGAGACGCGCGTGACCGGCGTGCGCTTCAAGGACGGCACCAGCGTCCCCGCCGACCTGGTGGTGATGACCGCGGGCGTGCGGCCCAACATCGAACTGGCGCGGCAGGCCGGCCTGCACTGCGAGCGCGCCATCGTGGTGGACGACACGCTGCAGACCTACGATCCGCGCGTGTACGCCGTGGGCGAATGCGTGCAGCACCGCCAGGCCACCTTCGGCCTGGTGGCGCCGATCTGGGACCAGGCCCGCGTGGCCGCCGCCCACCTGGCCGGCGCCGGGCACCGCCGCTACGTGCAGCAGGCCACCGCCACCAAGCTCAAGGTGACGGGCGTGGACCTGTACTCCGCCGGCGACTTCATCGGCGGCGCGGGCAGCGAGGACCTGGTCATGCGCGACGCGCGCCGCGGCGTCTACAAGCGGCTGGTATTGCAGGACGGCCGCCTGGTCGGCGCGGTGCTGTACGGCGACGTGCAGGACGGCCCCTGGTACTTCGACCTGATCCAGCGCGGTGCGCCGGTCGGCGCGATGCGCCAGCGCCTGCTGTTCGGCCGCGCGCAGTGCGAGGCGCTGGCGGCCTGAATGCCGCGCCGCCTCCGATAGAACCGTCAGCAACGAGCGCCACCGTGAACCTGTCCGATATTCCCGTCATTGTCTCCACCAAGGCCGCGGCCGGGCTGTCCGCCGGGTTGCCTGCCGGGTTGTCCGCCGACACCACCGTCACCGACACCACCTGCCCCTACTGCGGCGTGGGCTGCGGCGTGCGCGCCACGCGCCATGCCGACGGCAGCGTCGAGGTGGCCGGCGACGCCAGCCACGGCTCCAACCAGGGCCGCCTGTGCGTCAAGGGCTCGGCGCTGGCCGAGACCACCGGGCTGGAAGGCCGCCTGCTGCATCCGCAGGTGCGCGGCGCCGGCGGCGCGCTCACGCAGGTCTCGTGGGACCACGCGCTCGACCGCGTGGCGCGGGGCTTCCGGGACATCATCGCCGAGCACGGCCCCGACGCCGTGGCGCTGTACGTCTCCGGCCAGCTGCTGACCGAGGACTACTACATCGCCAACAAGCTGATGAAGGGCTTCATCGGCAGCGCCAACATCGACACCAACTCGCGCCTGTGCATGTCGTCGGCGGTGGCCGGGCACAAGCGCGCCTTCGGCGAGGACCTGGTGCCGGGCAACTACGAGGACCTGGAGCTGGCCGACCTCGTCGTGCTGGTCGGCTCCAACACCGCGTGGTGCCATCCGATCCTGTTCCAGCGCCTGTCGCGGGCGAGGGAAGCGCGCCCCGGCATGAAGCTGGTGGTGATCGACCCGCGCCGCACCGCCACCTGCGAGCTGGCCGACCTGCACCTGCCGGTCAAGCCCGGCACCGACGTGTGGCTGTTCAACGGCCTGCTGCACTATCTCGCGCGGCACGGCGCCGCCGACGCGGATTTCATCGCCGCCCACACCAGCGGCCTCGATGACGCGCTGGCCGCCGCCGGCCCGGACTGCGCCGACCTCGACACGGTGGCCCGCGCCTGCAAGCTCGACGTGGCCGACCTGCGCGCGTTCTACGCGCTGTTCGCCGCCACGCCCAGGGTGGTCACGGCGTTCTCGCAGGGCGTCAACCAGTCCTCGGCCGGCACCGACAAGGTCAACAGCATCATCAACTGCCACCTCGCCACCGGCCGCATCGGCCAGCCCGGCGCGGGGCCGTTCTCGCTGACCGGCCAGCCCAACGCGATGGGCGGGCGCGAAGTCGGCGGCCTGGCCAACATGCTGGCCGCCCACATGGAGTTGGCCGAGCCGCTGCACCGCGAGATCGTGCAGTCGTTCTGGGGCTCGCCCGCCATCGCGGACAAGCCCGGCCTCAAGGCGGTGGAACTGTTCGAAGCCATCGAGCAGGGCCGCGTCAAGGCGGTGTGGGTGATCGCCACCAACCCGGTGGTGAGCCTGCCCGACGCCGACCAGGCCCGCCGCGCGCTGGCCCGCTGCGAACTGGTGGTCAGCTCCGACATCATGCTGCGCACCGACACCAACGACGCCGCGCACGTGCTGCTGCCCGCGCTCGGCTGGGGCGAGAAGGACGGCACCGTGACCAACTCCGAGCGCCGCATCTCGCGCCAGCGCGCGTTCCTGCCCGCGCCCGGCGAAGCGCGCGCGGACTGGCGCATCCTGTGCGAGGTGGCCACGCGCATGGGCTTCGACGGCTTCGCCTACGCCGGCGTGCACGAGATCTTCGACGAGCACGCTCGGCTGAGCGCCTACCGCAACGGCGGCGCGGACGCCACGCATGCGCCGCGCGTCTTCAACATCGCCGGGCTGGCCGGCATGAGCCGCGCGCAGTTCGACGCAATGCCGCCGGTGCAATGGCCGGTGGCGGCCAGGGCGCCGGCGCTGCGCGGCAGCCGCGGCACCGAGCGCCTGTTCGCCGACGGCCGCTTCGCCCACGCGGACGGCCGCGCCCGCTTCGTCGCCACCGCGCCGCGCGCGCCGGCCAACGCCACCGACGACGCATACCCGCTCGTGCTCAACACCGGCCGCGTGCGCGACCAGTGGCACACCATGACGCGCACCGGCAAATCGCCCAGGCTGGCCGACCACATCGCCGAGCCGTTCGTCGACATGCACCCGCAGGACGCGCTGCTGTGCGGCGTGGGCGAAGGCAAGCTGGCGCGCGTGAGCACCCGCTGGGGCGCGCTGGTGGCGCGCGTGCAGCACAGCGGCGGCATCGCGCGCGGCAGCGTGTTCGTGCCGATCCACTGGAACGACCAGTTCAGCTCCGACGCGCGCGTCGGCGCCCTGGTCAACCCGGTGGTGGACCCGCTCTCCGGCGAGCCCGAGTTCAAGCACACGCCGGCGCGCGTGGAGGCGTTCCCGGTCTCGTGGCACGGCTTCGCGCTCAGCCGCGGCGAGCTGTCCGGCAACGCCCTGACCTACTGGACGCGCGTGCAGGGCCGCCAGTTCCAGCGCTACGAATTCGCCGGCCGCGAGAACGTCGACGACCGCGCCGCGTGGGCGCGCGCCCTGCTCGGCATCACCGACCCCGACGCCGACTGGATCGAATACGAAGACCGCAGCGCCGGCATCTACCACGCCGGCCACGTGGTCGACGACCGCCTGCAGAGCTGCATCTACGTCGCCACCCGGCCCGAGCTGCCCTCGCGCGCGTGGCTGTCCACGCTGTTCGCCAGGGAGCGCCTGGAAGACGCCGACCGCATCGGCCTGCTGCTCGGCCAGCCGCTGGAAAAAGGCGTGGATGCCGGCCCCACGGTGTGCTCGTGCTTCGGCGTGGGCCGCAATACGATCTGCGACGCGGTGCGCAAGCACAACCTCGCCACGCCCGCCGAGATCACGGCCTGCGTCAAGGCCGGCGGCAACTGCGGCTCCTGCGTGCCGGAACTGAAGAAGCTGCTGACGGAGATCAGGGTGGCGGAAACGGCTTGAGCCCGGCGCGAAACCTCGCTTCGCGGCAGAAAATGCCGGCCCGCGCGCCGGCGGCGGCGGCGCCCGCCATGTGTAAGTACGATGAAGACCCTGCCGCGGACCGGGGATTAGCGCAGTATTTGCGGGCCGCCAGCGCAAAGCGCGCGGCGGTGGTATGTTGCCCGTCTTTCCGGGTCGCGCCCCGCAGATCCGCAACAGACAAGCAAACGAGCAGACTCATGATGATGGAAGGCAGTCACCCCGCGGGTGACGCAACGAACAATCCCCACGCCGATTCGCCCCTGCGGGCGTGGCTGGCGGTCGGATCGGTAACGGTGGGCGCGTTCGCGTTCGTGACCACGGAATTCCTGCCGGTCGGGCTGCTGCCGCAGGTCGCCGCGGAATTCGGCGTGACGCCGGGCACCGCGGGACTCATGGTGACGACGCCCGGCATCCTGGCCGCCATCTCCGCGCCGGGCATGATGCTGGGCGCCGGACGCATCGACCGGCGCCTGATCCTGCTGGTCCTGTCGGTGCTGCTGCTGGCGTCGAATCTGATCTCGGCATTCGCGCCGAGCTTCACGGTCATGCTGGTCGGCCGCGCGCTGCTGGGCGCGAGCCTGGGCGGCTTCTGGACGCTCGCGCTGGCCGCGGCGGGCCGGCTGGTGCACCCCCATGAAGCGCCGAAGGCCACCGCGATGATCCTCGCGGGCGTGACGTGCGCCACCGTGATCGGCGTGCCGCTGGGCACCTTCATCGCCGGTCTCGCCTCGTGGCGCGCCTCGTTCATGGCCACCGGCGTGCTGGTGGCGGTCGCGCTGGTGGCCCAGGCCATGCTGGTGCCGGCGCTGCCGTCGAAAGCCGCGCTGCGCATGGCCGACCTGCTCGCGCTGCTGCGCCGCACGCATTCGCGCCGCAGCCTGATCATGGTCGCCTTCGTGTTCGGCGCCCACTTCTCGTCCTACACCTTCATCGCGCCGTTCCTCCAGCAATACGCCGACTTCAGCGCGCAGAGCATCACCCTGGTGCTGCTCGGCTTCGGCATCATCGGCTTCGTCTCCAACTTCGCGGTCTCGGCCACGGTGGGGCGCAACCTCAGCGCGTCGCTCGCGGCGATGATCGTGATACTGATGGTCTCGCTGCTGGCGATGCCCGCGCTGCGGCATGCGGCGCCGGCGGTGGTGGCGACCGTGCTGGCGTGGGGCATCGCCTTCGGCGCGATCCCGCTATGCCTCAGCGTATGGATCCAGCGCTCCACCGCCGACCTGCCCGAGGCCGGCTCGGCGCTGTTCGTCGGCATCATCCAGGTGGCCATCGCGGTGGGCTCCTCGGTTGGCGGCGGCATCGTGGACCACGCCGGCATCCCGACCGACTTCGGCCTGGGCGCGGCCCTGGCGGTGATCGGCCTGGCACTGCTCGGCAGCTTCCGCGCCATCGGCAAGGACCACGCCGCGGCCCCGGCGGCCGCGGGCGTGATCGCGCCCGCGCCGGACTGCAACTGCTGAAGCCAGGGAAAGCCGCCATGCGGGCGGCTCAGGGCATGAGGGCGGGGACGGCGGCGCAGAACGCCAGCCCCGCCCGTGCCGCGATATTCGGCTGATGCGCGCGGGAATGCGCCGCACGGAAAATCCGCAGGCTATCGCGAGCGGCACGAAAAAAACAATACCGGCCCGAAACGCCTCCAGGCATTTCCAGATCCACCCGCGGCATTCGGCCGCCGCGCCATGTTCGCCGCCTGGCGCGGATTCGCTCGCGCGCCGCCACCGGCCATAAGCGGGTTATGGCCGGCCAGGCGCGGCCGCGACAAATCATGGCGAAACCCGCTGCCCGCGAATTGGCGTCCGGCGTGGCTGCCACGGCCGCCATGCGCCATCGACATCCGCATTGGCATAAGGAAACGCCGCGGAATTTTCGCAATCGGATTGAATTGCGCCATTTCCTGCCGTGCACGAATATCGCGCGCCGCATGTGGCAAAGGAGCGAATGCGCGGCACGCCATATCATTTGAAAAACGCTTATGACAGAATCAGCCCGACACACCGGCCGGCGGCATTTTTCCGGCCTTTGTGCATGGGCAAGCGGCAAGGGGACGACGCATCCGCCGCTTCATATCACCGTCACGATCGCGCGCCAGCGCGCCCGCGCCGTGATGCTGTTTGCGGTACGGACCAGGTCAACCGTACCTCCTCGGACCACTACCATGCATGCCGCCACTCCAGAGCGCCAGTCCGGAATCTTGTCGCCGTATTCGATCTACATCACGCTGCTGGTCCTCATGGCCGGCATGGTGCTGCTGCTCTACGGCGCGCTCACGCTGTACGAGCGGCATGCGAGCAGGCAGCTCATGCTGGTGCAGGCGCGAACCACCTTCGAGCGGGTCGGCCGGGAGGCGGTCGCCTCGGCCGAGGCCGAGCTGCGGCCCGCGCGGCTGACCGCCGTGCTGCTGGCGCAGACGCCGCTGCTAAGCGCGCCGGACCAGGCCACGCGGCTGGCGCAACTGCCGGTGCTGGCGACCGCGCTGCGGCACAACCCGTCGCTGTCGGCGGTCTACGGCGGCACCGGCGACGGGTCTTTCGTGCTGCTGCGCAACCTGCGCGCGGCCGGTCCGCAGGCCGTGCCCGACACGCCGGCCGGCGCCGCCTTCCTGCTGCAGTCGGTGGACCGCTCCGGCGGCGCGACGCGCGGCCGCTTCGCCTTCTACGACGCCGGGCTGCGGCTGCTGGCCGAGCGCGACGAGCCGGACTACCGCTACGATCCGCGCGCGCGGCCCTGGTTCACCGCCGCCACGGCCGCCGCCGGCGCCGTGGTGCAGACCGGCCCCTACCGCTTCGCCACCACGCAGGAGCTGGGCCTCACGCTGGCCAGCGCGCAGGAGCGCGCGGTGGCGGGCGTCGACGTCAGCCTGCGGGACCTGTCGGAAATGCTGGCGCGGCAGCACATCACGCCGTCGGCGGAGTTAATGATCGTGAATGCGCAGGGCACGGTGCTGGCCTACTCGCGCGCCGGGCAGCCGGGCGGCGCGTCCGGGCAGGCGCCCGGCGTGGCGGCGCTCGGCGTGCCGGTCCTGAGCGCGCTGTGGCAGCAGCATGGGCGCGGCCCGCAGCCCGGCGTCGCCATGCTGTCGGTGGACGAGCGCGAGTGGGTGACGCGCCTGGAGCCGCTGCCCAATCCCGCCGGCGCGCCGCTGATGCTGGCCATCGCCGCGCCGCGCGACGAACTCCAGGCCAACGCGATCCGCAGCCGCAGGCTGTCGCTGCTGATCACCGGCGGCATCGTGCTGCTGATGCTGCCGCTGCTGCACTGGGCGGCCAGCCTGATCGCCCGGCCGCTGGAGGAACTGGGACGGCAGGCGGCCGCGATCCGGCGCTTCGACTTCAGCTTCACCGGACAGCCGCGCAGCCACATCCGCGAGATCGACCGCCTCGCCACCGCGATGCTCGGCATGAAGGAGACGCTGCGGCGCTTCCTGGAAATCTCCGACGCCTTGTCCAGCGAGCATCATTTCGAGACGCTGCTGGACCGCATCCTGACCGAGACGATCTCCGTCAGCGGCGCCAGCGAGGGCGCCATCCACCTGCTGGCCACCGACGGCCAGACGCTCGAGCCGGCGGCCATCCGCGTGGGCGGCGCGCGCGGCGACCTCTCCGGCGTGAAGGGGTGGTCGCTGAACGACCCCACCAATCCCTCGGCCGCCATGCAGGCGGCGCGCGACGGCCGCACCGTCAGCATCGAAGCCAGCCAGGACGATCCGGCCCTGGCCACCACCTACGGCCACCTGTTCGCGCGCCTGCGGTCGCCGCACTTCCGCGTGCTCGCGCTGCCCCTGAAGAACCGGCAGGACGAAGTGGTGGGCACGCTGTCGCTGGTGTTCCTGCCGGAGACCGGCATGGAAGACAATCTGCCGTCGTCGCGCGCGGCCTTCGTCGAGGCGCTGTCGGGCACGGCGGCGGTGGCCATCGACAACCAACTGCTGTCGCGCGGGCGCAAGGAGCTGATGGAGAGCTTCATCCAGATGCTGGCGGGCGCCATCGACGCCAAGAGCGCCTACACCGGCGGCCACTGCCAGCGCGTGCCGGAACTGACCAAGATGCTGGCGCGCGCCGCCTGCGACGCCGACCGCGGCCCCTACGCCAGCTACCAGCTCAGCGAGGCGCAGTGGGAGGAACTGCATATCGCCGCGTGGCTGCACGACTGCGGCAAGGTGACGACGCCGGAGTTCGTGGTCGACAAGGCGACCAAGCTGGAGACGCTCTACGACCGCATCCACGAGATCCGCATGCGCTTCGAGCTGCTCAAGCGCGACGCCTACGTCGAACGATGCGAGCAGGCGCTGCGCGCAGGCGGCGCCGATCTCGCCGCCGTGCGCACGGCGGCGGCGCCGGCGCAGGCGGTGCTGGACGAGGAGTTCGCCTTCGTGGCGGCCTGCAACCACGGCGGCGAATTCATGGCGCAGGAGAAGATCGAGCGGCTGCGCGCGATCGGCTCGCGCACGTGGCTGCGCACGCTGGACGACCGGCTCGGCATCTCCCGCGACGAGCGCAGGCGCAAGGAGGCGCAGCCCGCCCCGCCGCTGCCGGCGGCGGAGCCGCTGCTGGCCGACAAGCCCGAGCACCTGTTCGCGCGCCCCGAGCGCGAGCGCCTGCCAGCCGGCAATCCGTGGGGGTTCACGGTCAAGCCGCCCGAGCACCTGTACGACCGCGGCGAGCTCCACAACCTGTCGATCGGCCGCGGCACGCTGACCGAGGAAGAGCGCTACAAGATCAACGAGCACATCGTGCAGACCATCAAGATGCTCAGCGCGCTGCCCTTCCCGCGCCACCTGCGCAACGTGCCGGAGATCGCCGGCGGCCATCACGAGAAGATGGACGGCACCGGCTACCCGAAGGGACTGACGCGCGAGCAGATGAGCCCGGCCGCGCGCATGATGGCCATCGCCGACGTGTTCGAGGCGCTGACCGCCGACGACCGGCCCTACAAGAAAGGCAAGATGCTCTCCGAGGCGATGGAGATCATGGTGGCCATGAAGAACAACCACCATATCGACCCGGACCTGTTCGACCTGTTCCTGCGCTCCGGCGTCTATCTCGCCTACGCCCGGCGCTACATGCGGCCGGAGCAGATCGACGAATTCGACCTGGAAGCCTGCCTGGCCTGAACGCGCGCGCGGCGGCGAGGTTGGCCCGGAAGGGGTTTCGGGAAGATCCCGGCGTCGTTGCGCAGGCGGGCCGCCGCGCGATCCGAATGCCCTGCTCCGCCCGGGCCAGGACCGCCGCGCTTCATCCTGAAACCGAGACAGCTTCCTGGTGGCGCCCGGCGTCGCCGCGCGGCCTCGCCTCAGCGCCGAGAAAATCGCGCAGCGCATCGGTGAAGCGCGCGGGCTGCTCGAAGCTGGACAGGTGCGCGGCTTCCAGCTCCACGTATCGCGCGCCGGCAATGGCGTCCGCCAGCGCGCGGCCCGCCGCGGGCGGGGTCGACAGGTCGGCGCTGCCCGCGATCACCAGCACGGGAACGGGAATGACCCCGACCGCCTCGCGCAGGTCGGCATCGCGCAGGGCGGCGCAGTTCGCGGCATAACCGCGCGCATCGAGCCCCGCCAGCACGGCGCGCAGGCCGTCGAGCCCAGCGCCCGCCGCCGACGCGAACGCCGGCGTGAACCAGCGCTGCACCGAGGCCGCCACCAGCGGCGCCATGCCGCCGCGCAGCGCGCCGTCGATGCGGGTGTTCCAGGACGCGGCCGTGCTGATCCTGGCCGCGGTGTTGGCCAGCACCAGGCGGGTGAAGCGCCGCGGCGCATTGACGCCGAGCCACATGCCGGTCAGCCCGCCCATCGACAGGCCGCAGAACGCGGCCTCGCGGATGCCGAGCGCGTCCATCAGCGCCAGCACGTCGCCGCCCAGCCCGGCCACCGTGAACGGCCCCGGCGGCAGGGTCGAGCGGCCGTGGCCGCGCGTGTCGTAGCGCAGGATGCGGAACTGCCCGCGCAGCGCTTCGGCCTGCGGCGCCCACATGGTGTGGTCGGTGCCGAGCGCGTTGGAGAAGATCAGGACCGGCGCGGAATCGGGGCCGTCCAGGGTGTAGAACAGCGAAGCGCCGGCGTGGTCGAGATGGGGCATCGGGTCTCCGGGGGCGGGAATCGGTCTCGGCTTGGGGCTGGGTGGCGCGCCCCCTCACATCTCGCCCGCGTCCGCCATCTTCTTGCCCGCCGGCCGCGCCACGTCCGGCGACAACTGCAGGAAGATCCACGCCGAGGCCGAGGTGATCAGCCCCACGCAGATGAAGGTGGCATGGAACGCCGGCAGCGCCGAGGTCGTGCCGTGGCGGGCGAAGACGCCCTGGAACGTCGCCAGCAAGGCGCCGGCCGACGTCACCGCCAGGCTCATCGACAGCATCTGCACCATCGACAGCAGGCTGTTGCCGCCGCTGGCCCCGGCGGTGCCGAGGTCCTTGAGCGTGACGGTGTTCATGGCGGTGAACTGGATCGAGTTGACCGCGCCGAACACCGCCAGTTGCAGCAGGATCAGCGCGAACGGCTCGCGCGGCGAGATCACCGCGAACGACGCCATCGTCAGCCCCACCACGAAGGTGTTGGTGACGAGCACCCTGCGGTAGCCGTAGCGTTCGATCAGCTTCGTGGCCAGGCGCTTGGAGGCCATGCCCGCGGCGGTGACGGGCAGGATCATCATGCCGGCCTGCAGCGGCGAGTAGCCGAGGCTGATCTGCAGGGTCAGCGGCACCAGGAACGGCATGGCGCCGTTGCCGATGCGCGCGAACAGGTTGCCCAGCAGCCCGACGCTGAAGGTGTGGATGCGGAACAGCCGCAGCGCGAACAGCGGGCGGCGGTGCCGCGTGGCGTGCAGCACGTAGGCGGTGAGCGAGGCCATGCTGGCGATCAGCAGCATCAGCACCACGGCGTGCTCGAAGCCGAGCTCGGCCAGGCCGTCGAGCGAGAACGACAGCGTCAGCATGGCGATGGCCAGCAGCACGTAGCCGCTGGTGTCGAAGCGCGCCACGCCGTGCAGGCGGCTGTTGGGCATGTAGCGCAGCGTGGCCAGCCCGCCCAGCAGGCCCACCGGCACGTTGATGAGGAAGATCCAGTGCCAGGAGAACGCCTCGGTGAGCCAGCCGCCCAGCGTCGGCCCGATCAGCGGCCCGACCATGCCCGGGATGGCGACGAAGCTCAGCGCCTGCAGGTACTGGTCGCGCGGGAAGGTGCGCAGCACGGCCAGCCGCCCCACCGGCAGCAGCATCGCGCCGCCCACGCCCTGCAGCACGCGCGAGACCACCAGCATGGTCAGCGTGTTGGAGTACGCGCACGCCAGCGAGCCGGCCACGAACAGGCCGATGGCGGTCTGGAAGATGGTGCGGGTGCCGAAGCGGTCGGCCAGCCAGCCCGAGGCCGGGATGATGACCGCCATTGTCAGCGAATAGGCGATGATCACCGACTGCATGCGCAGCGGGCTTTCGCCAAGGCTCCTGGCCATCGAGGGCAAGGCGGTGTTGACGATGGTGGAGTCCAGCGTCTGCATGAAGAAGCCGACGGCCACGACCCACAGCATGATCCTGCGGGTGTGGTCGTCGACGGCGGAAGGCGCGGAAGGACCGGAAGGCGCGGAAGGTGCGGAAGACGCGACCGGGGCCGGGGCCGGGGGCGTGGCGGATGTCGAGGGCTGGGTATCGTCTTGCATGTGGTCTTGCATGTGGACGTGCGGAGCGGCGCCACGCGGCCGTGGCCATGCGACAGTTTAGTGCAGGCCGGCGGCATTGCGGCGGCATTGCGCCGCGCAGGCCGCCCGGCGCCGTCAGATCTGCGCGCGCAGCCCCAGGAAAAAGCGCCGCCCGGGCGCCGGCTCGAAGTAGCGGCCGTTGCTTTCGTTGACGATCACCGAGCCGATGTAGCGCCGGTCGGCGAGGTTGTCGATGCGCCCGAACGCATACCAGCGCGTGCGCCCCACGCGGAAGGCGTAGCCGGCGCGCAGGTTGAAGCTGGCGTAGCCGGGCGCGGCCTGGGTGTTGAGGTCGTCGGCGAAGACGCGCCCTTCCACGCGCATTTCCGCGCCCAGCACGAGGCCGGCCAACGGGCGGCAGGTCGCCTCGAAGTTCAGGCTGTGGCGCGCGGTGCCGGGCACGCGGGCGCCGGCGGCCACGGTCTGGCCCTGGGCGTTGACGAAGGCTTCGCCGAAATGGGCGTCCAGCCAGGTGTAGGCCAGCCCGGCGCCGTAGCGCTGCCCCGCGCCGAACGCGCCATGCCAGGCCAGCTCGAAGCCGCGCCGGCGCACGCCGTCGACGTTCTGGTAGACGCTGCGGCCGTTGTCGTTGGACAGCGGCACGATCTCGTTGCGGCTGTCGGCGTCGAACAGGGCCGCCTCGACGCGCTGGCTGGCGCCCTGCCACTTGACGCCCAGTTCGCCCTGGCGGCTGGTGGACGGACTCAGCCCGAGGTTGGTGCCGGTGCCGGCAGGGCCGTAGGCCACCTCGGTCAGCGTCGGGGTCTCGAAGCCGCGCCCGAGGTTGGCGTAGACGTTGACGGACTCGAACGCCTGCCACACCACGCCGAGCACCGGGCTGACGTTGCCGAAGGTGTTGTTGCCGCTGTCGTCGGGACTGGCCGCGGTGACGAAATGGTCGGCGATGCCGAGCCGGACCCGGCTCGCGCGCACGCCGCCCACCAGCCGCCACGCCGGGTGCCAGGTCCAGTCGAACTGGGCGTAGGCGCCGTAGCTGCCGGCGGTGTCGGTCTCGTCGCGGCGCGGCGCGCCCTGCGTGCCGTTCTGGTTGACGTAGCCGGTGCGCGCGTCGCGCATGCCGTCGGCCTCGATGCCAGCGCTCCACAGCAGCGGCAGGCCGGCGAAGCGCGTGTCGTGGTGCCACGACAGCGCCGCGCCGCCATAGCTGCGGTCGATGTCGACGATGCCGCCGGCGGAATTCGGCGCGGCGCCGCTGAAGCCCAGGTACTGGGTCAATGCGCGCGTGCCGCCGTAGGCGCGGGCCTCGATGCGGTCGCGCTCGCCCAGGCGCTGCTCCCACGCCAGCCCGCCCTGGGTCTGCCTGACGGTCTTGCCGGTGTCGAACTGCGCCGACAGCGGCACCGACTGGCGCGGGCGGGCCTCGGCCTGCACGCGCGTGAGACCGAGCGGGTCCTGCGCCAGCGGCTGGTCGACGATGTTGAGCAGCGCGGTGAGGCGGGTGCCCGCCGCCGGCTCGGCCACCACCTTGGCGTTGAGCTGGCGCCGCCGCGCCGCGCCGTGGTCGCGGTAGCCGTCGGTCTCGAAGGACCAGGCGTCGAGCGTGGCGCCGATCTTGTCGTTGCCGCCGCCCAGCGTGACGCCGGCGGTCCGCTGCCCGTCCGAGCCGAAGCCGGTGGACGCGCGCGCCATCGGCGCCCTGGGCGGGTCCGGCGTGAAAACCTGCACCACGCCGCCCGACGCATTGCCGTACATCTGCGCGAAGGGGCCGCGCAGCACCTCGATGCGGCTGGCGTTGTTGAGGTCGAAGGTCGAGGCCTGGCCCTGGCCGTCCGGCATGGTGGCGGGAATGCCGTCGACGAACAGCCGCACGCCGCGCACGCCGAAGGTGGAGCGGCTGCCGAAGCCGCGCACGGCCAGCTGCAGGTCCTGCGAATAGTTCTGGCGCTCGCGCGCGGTCACGCCCGGCACGCCGGCCAGCAGTTCGGAAAGGTTGACCAGCGCGCTGGGCGCGGCCATCGGGTCGACCGGCACGCTGTCGATGGCGGCGGGCGCATCGAAGCGCTTCTGTTCGGCGCGGCTGGCGCCGACCACCACGTCGGGCAGCGTGTCGTCGGCAAAGGCGCCGCCGGCGCCCGCCGCGAGCAAGGCGGCGGCCAGGCAGCACAGGCGCCGCGCGGGACGCGGCGGCGCATGCCGGCCAGCCGGTCCGCCGGCCGGTCCGCCGGCCTGCGCGCCAGCCGGCCTGCCACCCCGCGCGCGCGCCCTGTTGCCCGCCATGTGCCTGTCCCGGGTTCGTTGATCGGATCCTGCGCCACCGCCGCCCGATTGTGCCCGATCACGCGCGGTTTGCCAGGGCCGCCCGGCGCTCACTTGGGCCGGATCGCGTCGGCGGTGCCCTGGATGAACGCCTTGATCTTCTCCACGTCCTCCCTGCTCAGCTTGCCGGTGAAGTCCGGCATGCCGCGCGCCATCGCGGGCCCCTTGAAGACGATCTTGTCGAGATGCTCGATGTAGGTGGTGTCCAGGTAGCCCAGGTTGGGAATGTTGCCGCCGCGGTCCACGCCCGGCACGCCGTGGCACAGCACGCAGTTGCTGACATAGAGCGCGGTGCCGGCGGCGACGTTGGCCGGGTCGTACTTCACGCCCGACAGCAGCCGGCCGGCGCGGTACTGCGCGAACGCCGGCAGCGGCGCCTTGCCGCCCACCGCGAAGGTGTAGACCGTGCCCGGCCCCTGCCGGTCGGTGGCGCGCTGGGCCTGGCCGTACACGCCGCCCCAGCCCACCGCGACGGACACGTACTGCCTGCCGTCCACCATGTAGCTGACCGGCGCGGCGATCACGCCGGTGCCGGTGGGCGACTCCCACAGCTTGGCGCCGCTGGCCGCGTGGTAGGCGATGAAGCGCCCGTCCGCGGTGCCCTGGAACACCAGGTTGCCGGCCGTGGTCAGCGTGCCGCCGTTCCACGGCGAAACCTGTTCCTGGGTCCACACCGCCTTCTGCTGCACCGGGTCCCACGCGATCAGGCGGCCGAAGGGCTTGCTCGCGGGCGGCTCGGCGTTGAGGAACTTGGCGGTGTTCCAGCCCACGTTGCCGTGCGGCTGGCCCGGCTGGCCGCCGTTGAAGGTCCAGTTCTTGTCGTCCATCAGGTTCAGCGGCACGTGCTGGGCCGGCAGGTAGACCAGGCCGGTCTGCGGGTTGAACGACATCGGGTGCCAGTTGTGCGCGCCGTAGGGGCCGGGGATGGCGTCATAGGGCTTGTCGCCCTCGCGCGCCGCCGGGATCTCCACCGGCCTGCCGTTCTGGTCGTAGCCGCTGGCCCAGTTCACGTCGACGAAGTTCTGCGCCGAGATGAACTTGCCGTTGGTGCGGTCGATCACGAAGAAGAAGCCGTTCTTGGGCGCGTGCAGGATGACCTTGCGCGCCTGTCCGCCGATGTTCAGGTCGGCCAGGATCATCTGCTGGGTGGAGGTGTAGTCCCAGTTGTCGCCCGGCGTTTCCTGGTAGTGCCAGACGTATCTGCCGGTGTCGGGATCGAGCGCGACGATGGAGGCCAGGTAGAGATTGTCGCCGCCGGCCGGGCTGCGCTTGCTGCGCGCCCACGGCGAGCCGTTGCCGGTGCCCACGTACATGAGGTTGAGCTCGGGGTCGAACGCCAGCGTGTCCCACGCGGTGCCGCCGCCGCCCGCCTCCCACCACTTGCCGGCCGGGTCCCAGGTCCTGGCCGCCGCGGCCATCGACTCGTCCTCGAACGGCTTGGCGGGGTCGCCGGGCACGGTGAACCAGCGCCATTTCTGCTCGCCGGTGCCGGCGTCGTAGGCGGTGATGTAGCCGCGCACGCCGAACTCCGCGCCGCCGTTGCCGATGATGACCTTGCCCTTGAACACGCGCGGCGCGCCGGTGATGGTGTACGAATGCTTGCGGTCGATGATGGTGTCCTTCTCCCACAGCTTGCGGCCGCTGGCGGCGTCCAGCGCGATCAGCCGGCCGTCGTAGGCGGCCACGAACACCTTGCCCTGGTACAGCGCCACGCCGCGGTTGACCACGTCGCAGCAGCCGCGGTAGCCGAGCGCGCGGTCGACCTTGGGGTCGAAGGTCCACAGGCGCTTGCCGGTGCGCGTGTCCACCGCATGCACCACGCTCCACGAGGCGGTGACGTACATGATGCCGTCCACCACCAGCGGCGTGGACTCGACCCCGCGCGTGGACTCGAGGTTGTAGGACCAGACCAGCCCGAGGTCCTTGACGTTGTCGGCGTTGATCTGCGCGAGCCGGCTGAAGCGGGTCTCGGCATAATCCAGCCCGTAGCTGGGCCAGTCCGGCGTCCTGGCCGCGTTGGCCTCGATGAAGGCGCCGTCGACGCTGCGCGTGACGGCGCGGATGTGGTCGGGCGTGGCCGCGCGCGGGGCGGGCCGGCCCTGCGCGGCGGCCGGCAGGGATGCCGTCATGGCCGCGGCTGCCAGCAGCGCGGCGGCGGCGCACAACCGGCGCGGCAAAGCACGGAACGGAACCCGCGTGGATTCGTGGCGCATCGTGTCTCCTCTCTCTTTTGTTTTTTGCTTCTTCTGCGGGGCTGCGGGGGGCTGCAAGAGGGTGCCGCGCCTGCGGGGCCGGCGTGGCGGACCTCCTCCACCACGCCGGCGCATGCGGCAAGCCCAAGCATGTGTGCAACGCGGACCTTTTAAATACCCGGAATTACCCCGAGGGGGTCCGGCGCCGCTCAGTAGGCCATGCAGACCGACTTGATCTCGGTGTACGACTCGATGGCCGAATAGCCGTGCTCGCGCCCCACGCCGGACGCCTTGTAGCCGCCGAACGGCATGTTGGGGTCGACGATGTTGTGCGTGTTGACCCAGACCGTGCCGGCGTCGAGCCCGTCCACCAGCCGCTGCACCGCGCGCAGGTCGTTGCTCCAGATGCTGGCGCCGAGGCCGTATTCCGAGCGGTTGGCTTCGGCCAGCACGGCCTGCGGGTCGTCGAACGGCATGGCCACCACCACCGGCCCGAACACTTCCTCGCGCACCAGCGTGAGGTCCTTGCACGCCGCGTTGGCCACCACCGTGGGCCGCACGAAATAACCGGGACGCTCCGGCGCGGTGCCGCCCGCGACGATCTGCGCGCCCTCGTTGCGGCCGGTGCCGATCAGGCCCATCACCTTGTCGCGCTGGCGCGCCGACACCAGCGGCCCCATCTGGCTGGCCGGGTCGAGCCCGGCGCCGAGCACCGTGGCGTCGGCCACCTTGCCCAGCCCCTCGACCACCTGCTCGTAGTGGCGGCGCGCCACGTACAGGCGCGAACCGGCCGTGCACACCTGACCCTGGTTGAGGAAGATGGCGCCGGCCGCGCCCTCGATGGCGCGCGCCGGGTCGCAGTCCTCCAGCACGATGACCGGGCTCTTGCCGCCCAGCTCCAGCGACACGCGGCGGATGTCCTGCCCGCAGCGCGCGCCGATCAGCCGGCCCACTTCGGTGGAGCCGGTGAAGGTGATCTTGTTCACGCCGGGGTGCGCCACCAGCGCCGCGCCGGTCGTGCCGTCGCCCGTCACCACGTTGAACACGCCCGCCGGAAAGCCGGCCTCCAGCGCCAGCTCGGCCAGCCGCAGCGCGGTCAGCGGCGTTTCCTCGGCCGGCTTGAGCACCACCGTGCAGCCGCAGGCCAGCGCCGGCGCGATCTTCCACACCGCCATCAGCAGCGGGAAATTCCACGGCACGATGGCGCCCACCACGCCCACCGGCGTGCGCCGCGTGGACGCGCGGTAGCGTGTGCCCGGCGGAAACGGCACCGAGATGTCGAACGTGCTGCCTTCGATCTTGGTGGCCCAGCCGGCCATGTAGCGCAGCCACTGCACGCTGCCGGCCACCTCCAGCCCCTGCGCGAAGGCCAGCAGCTTGCCGTTGTTGAGCGTCTCCAGCCGGGCCAGCTCGTCGGCGTGCTGCTCCACGAGGTCGGCCAGCCTGAGCAGCAAACGCTCGCGCTGGGCCGGCGTCATGGCGGGCCAGGCGCCGCCGGCAAACGCGCGCCCGGCGGCGGCCACGGCCGCATCGACGTCGGCCGCGCCGCCCGAGGGCACGCGCGCGATGGCCTCGCCGGTGGCCGGATCGAACACGGCGAAGGTCTCGCCGGACGCGGCCTGGCGCCACTCGCCGTCGACCAGCATGGCATTGCGGATGGCCTGGTCCAGGCCGCCGCGGGCTTCCTTGGGTGCATTCATCTTCGTCTCCGGTCATTGTCGGCTTGCGCCCCTTGTCATGGAGAACGAAGTTAGCATCGGCCCCGCGCGCATGGCTTGTCTGGCCGTGCACAAAGCTTGCCGATGCGTGCAAGCGCGGCGAAAGCGGACCGCGGCCGGAGAGACGGATCAGTGCGGCAGCGCAATATGCGCGCCCGCATGCCGCTGCCGCCATTGCGACGGGCTCATGCCGAAACGCTCGTGGAACACGCGGCTGAAATGCGCGGCATCGGCAAAGCCGAGCGCGAAGGCGATCTCGGTGATGGTGCGCCCGGGCTCGCCCGACAGACGCCGCGCGGCCTGCCGCAGCCGCCGCGACAGGATGTAGGCGTGGGGCGTGAGGCCGGCCTCGCGGAACAGGTTGTACAGCGTGCGGCGGGACACGTTGAGCACGGTGGCCAGCCGCTGCGCGCACAGCTCGGGATCATGCAGCTGGGCATCGACGAACTCGGCCAGCCGGCGCATGCGCGCCTCGCCCAGGCGGCGCGCCACCGCGGCGCCCGCCACGCCGGCCACGCCGTCCATGTCGCCGGCCGCCGGCTGCGCCGCGCGCGCGCCCTGCAGCGCGGTCTCCATCAGCGACACCACCGAGTCCTGCAGCACGGCCTGCCCGTGATGGTCCAGCAGGTGGCCCGCGCAGGTGTCGTGCAGCAGCGCGCCCAGCGCCGACACCGCGATGCGCGCCGCGCCCTCGCCCGGCAGCGCCTGCCCGCCCAGGTTCGCCGCCGCCTGGCGCCAGCCGAACGCGTGCGCCTGCGGCACCAGCAGCACCAGCAGCACCAGCACGCGGCTGCGCTCGCCCATGTCGATGCTGTAGGGCTGCGCGGTATCGTAGATGGACCACATGCCCGCGGCCAGCTCGGCCGCGTTGTTGCGCTGCGCCACGCGGCTGTGCCCGCTCAGTTGCCAGAAGATCTTGAAGAAGCCCGCGTCCGACGCCGCCGCGTGGCGCGGCTCGCGCGCCACGCGGTGCGCGTCGACCTCCAGGTCCGCCACCGCGCACGCGCCGAAGCGCGCATAGCTGAAGCTGCAATGAAAGCGGCCGCTGGCCTGGCGCGAATACGCGAGCGGCAGGAAGCTGGTGTCGATCGCCTCGCGCCATTGCTCGAAGGTCAGGCCATTGCGGCGGGACGCGGTCTGCGGCGGGCTTGGCACGGCGGGCATCGGGCATCTCCAGTGACCGGCGCTGCGGCGCCGGCGGGATCGGAAAGCAGTGGGCCAGCCTAATGGAAAGCCGCGGCTCGGACAATCGGCGCAACTACCCGGCCGGCGCCGCCGCGTGCGTCGAGGCCAGCCGCGCCGGCCGGCACGCCCCTGTCTGCGGCGCGCGCACATGGCGCACGCGGCTGTCTGGCGCTGCCCAACAGCGCGGCCGCGCCAGGCGCTCCCTGAGGCACGGCAAAGGCGGCTTTGTGCCCCGCGCGCGGCCGGCACGGGAAATGCGATGCATCCGGGAAACGCCGGCGCCGATGCCGCAACCGTCCGGAGGATTGGCCATGCGAAGACTGCCGCTTCTCACGCTCTGCCTGCTCGCCGCCCTGGCCGGCATGACCGTGTTCATCTGCCTGTCCGGGGCGCTCACGCTGCACGACACCGAATACGGCAGCGGCACGGCCCTCGCCCACTGCCTCGTGGACGAGCCGATGGATGCCGCGCGGCAGCAATGACCGCGGCAGGCACGAGGCAGGCAGGAACGGGAATGACGGACGGAAAAAAGGCCGGTCGTCCGACCGGCCCAACGATCCCTGCGCCAGGCAAGGTCGATATGAGACTTGGCGTGCCGGGTCGTCCCCGGCACGCCCGCTGTCACTGCGCGGCGCGGACGAATCCGCCCCGCGTCAGGTGTCAGGCATCAGGTCAGAAGCGGTGGCGCACGCCGATGGTGGCGCCGGTCTGGTTCGCGCCCACCAGGGCCGTGCCCGCGCCGTTCAGGCCCAGCGACGAGCCGTCCTTGTTCTTCACGTAGCCGATGTTCAGGTAGGCATCGGTGCGCTTGGACAGCGAGTAGTCGCCCGACAGCACGAACATCCACGGATCCCCGCCGCTGTTCTTGGTGTCGGTGTAGTAGGCCGCGCCGGTCAGCTGGAAGGCAGGCGTGAACTTGTAGCTCGCGCCGGTCCAGTACACGTTGCTGCGCTGAACCGCGGCGGTGGTGCTGGCGGTGCCGTCGTCGCGCAGCCAGCGGTAGCCGGCGAACACCTTGGCGTCGCCGAAGGCGAACGCGGCGCCGAGGGCCGCGCGCTTGGCGCTGCGGTCCTGCAGCGCGACCGATGCGCCCTGGTACTGGTCGTAGGCGCCGCCGATCGACAGGCCGCCCACGGCATACGACAGGCCCGCGCCATAGTTGCGGCCGACCTTGTTCGCGCCCGGCACTTCGCTGCCGTTGGACACGGTGGCGTCGCGGCCGAAGCTGTAGAAGCCGGTGGCGGTCAGGCCGCCGAACTTGCCGGTGTACTTGATGGCGTTGTCGGCGCGGCCGTTGAACTGCGCGTCGACGTTGTTGAGCGAGTAGCGCGGGCCCACGCCCATCGGGTCATAGGCGCCGAACAGGTCGTACAGCGCGTTCTGCTGGCGGCCGAAGGTCACGGCGCCAAAGTCGCCCTGCAGGCCGACATACGACTGGCGGCCGAACAGGCGGTTGCCCTGGCCGGACAGACCGGTGTCGATGTCGAAGCCGCTTTCCAGCACGAAGATGCCCTTCAGGCCGCCGCCGAGGTCTTCGACGCCGCGCACGCCCCAGCGCGAGCCGGACAGGTTGCCGGAATTCAGGCGGGTCACGGTGCCGCCGGCCGAGCCGGTGGCCGGCGTGTGGTTGATGACTTCGACGCCGGCGTCGACGATGCCGTAGAGCGTCACGCCCGAAGTGGTCTGGGCGAACGTGGCGCCCGACGCTGCGGCTGCGGCCGCGGCGGTCATTACGAGGAGAGCTTTCTTCACTGGGTTGTTCTCAGTCTTATGGATGGATGAGGCGATCTGCCACGAGCCTGAAGCTGTTGCGGCTGACGCATTCTCTCCACCTTTCGTGAAAGCTTTATGTCCGCACAACGCAATAATTCGGTCATATTGCGGCCCCGCGTGACCGCCCATCCCCGTGCGCAGGGCGTAATGTGCCCCCGACAACACAGCCACGCCCCGCGCGCGGCGAGACGGGTCGGGCGACGGATCCACTAGCCGGGAAACGGATATTCCGCGTCGAAGGCGGCGAAGCGCGCCTGCAGGAACTCGATCAGGCGGCGCTGCCGGTAGGACGGAAAGCGGCTTTGCAGGAGCAATGGAGGCAGCCGCAGCGAGCGAGAAACGCATCGGCACCCTATTGCTGCGTTTGCCCATGCCATGCGCCAAGCGCGGCAGCGACCGTGTCCGCCGGCAGAAACTCCTGCTCGAGCCGGCCACGTTCCAGTCCGCACAGATACTGGTAGAAGGCCGCCTCCGCCGCGTCCAGGCCTTCCGGCGGCTCGGCACCCGCCCGCACGGGTTCATTGACCGCGAGCGCCGGGGCGTAGCGATCGAAGCACGCGCGATCCATGAGCACGGGCCTGACACCGGGCAATGCCCGCCGGGCTCCGGCCAGCATCGCCAGGCCCCAGGTATCGAGATCGCCCCAGTACGCAACGTGCCTTCCGATCAGCCATTCCTGACGCATCCAGCCGAGGTGCAATCCCGCGCCCAGAATGGCCACTGTGCCGGCCAGCGCCGGCAACTGGTGCAGGCAACGCTCGTTCTCCACGATCAGGATGCGGCTGGCTTCTCCCGGCATGCCAGTCAGCTCTCCGACCGGCACGCGCTGCTGCGCGAACGGCAGCAGCCCTGGCACCAGCGGCGCCACCAGCAGCCAGTGATCGCTGTCCTCCGCCGCGCCCAGGAAGGCCTCCAGCCCGGCGCCACCCGCCAGCCCGCCGAAGCGGGCATCCAGCATCTGCGTCAGCAGTGCACGATTACGCTCCAGGAACTTGCTGTCGATGTTGCAGACCGTCACGGCCCGCAACGGGCGCCCGCCGGCGCAGCCAGGCGACAGGGCAAGCGCGACCTCGCTCGCCTTGAAAACCTCCCCGGCGGGACGATCCAGCGCGAGGCTGCGATGACGCAGGATCAACGAGTGGAACAGCGGATCCACGCCTTCCACCAACTGCCCCAGCGCCCGGTATTCGGCCTGGATCGCGGCGTCGCCGGTAGCCTCGATCCACTCCGATGGCGTGCCGATCTCCCATGCCACAGGCAGCTCGACCGGCGCTTCGCCGGCACGGTAGACCGTGCTTTCCCAGGCCACCTTGCCGACCCGCACCTGCCGCCAGGACTGGGCATGACGCCGGACCGCCTCGGTCTCGCGGGCGAAGATGCCCGCCGTGGGCCGCCCGATCATCAGCCGCAGCGGCCAATGGCCCCGCTGGAGCAGGCGTGAGGTCCGCAACGAAGCCGACTGCCATTGCCGGCCCAGCTTCGCGGCCAGCTCAGCCGGTGACTTCATCGCGCCTTCCTTGCCGCACGCGGGCCACTTCGTCCAGTTCTTCCCAGCTCAGCGAAGTCATGGTGGCCTGCTGTCCCCGGCGATGGATCAGGATCGCGGAACGGGTATGCGCGCGCAGCAGGCGCATTTCCTTGTTGGGCGTGACGAACAGCGGATGCAGGCCGAATTCCCGCAACGCGGAAATGATGCGGCCCGCCACCGCTTGCGAGCTCTTGGAAAAGGCTTCGTCCAGGACGATGGTGCCGAACAGCGGCCTGCTGCTGCCATCGGGGCACAAGGCGTAGCTCAGCGAAGCGGTCAGGATGTAGCTGGCGATGATTTCCTTCTCGCCGCCGCTGCCGCCCTGCGAACCCGTGCGCGTTTCCACCACGCGCGCGGTGCCGCGCTCGATCACGGAGACGGCGAACTGCAGGCGATAACGCGGATCCAGCAATGCACGCGCGGCGACAGTGGTACGCCGCTCGCTGGCTTCGCGCAGCAAGGCCACGACGTGCGCCAGCGCCCGAAACTGGCCTTCGCCCTGGTCGTCCAGCAGCGTCGCCGAACGCAAGACGCGCTGCGCCTGCTGCAGCGTGCGCAGGCTCTCGTGCACGACCTGACGCGGCTCCAGCTGCAAGTAGCAGCCAGGGTGGAAATCGACCCGGCGCATGGTGTTGTTGAGATCCTCGATGCGCTCCTCGATGATCGCCACCTCGTTCTCGATGCTGCCCAGCAACTGCGTCACGCCCTGGTCCGAGGAATGGTTCAGATAGTCGAGGAAACGCTGCTGCTTCTCGGGCAGCGCTTCCTCGGTGAGGATCTTCAGGCGTTCCAGGTATTGCGGCACGTCTTCGAGATCGGTGCCGGCATCGGCGAGACTGCCGGTATCCTTGCCCTTGGCAATGCCCATGTTGCGCACGAGATCCTTCTCGCAATGGCCGATATCGCGCTCGAGCACCTTGAGCCGTTCTCGCAATGCCTGTTCCGCCGCGGTCTCGTGGTCTTCCAGCGCATCTGTCCCCGATATCGCCGCGAGATCGAAGTGCTGCCGCGCCAGCGCTTGCTGCGGTGCGGTCAAACCGCTGCCGCAGCGGCGATAGGCACGCTCCTGCCCCGTCCGTGCCGCCTCCCTCTCCCGGCGCAGCACGGCATCCAGTGCGAGACTCTTGCTATACGCCGTCTTGGTCTCGGACAGAGCGAGCTTCGCCGCTTCCCACTCACGCTTGGCCTTGGCGGTGTCCGTGCCAGGATCGGCAAGCATGGACACTTGCCTCTGCAGGTCTGCCAGCTTTGTCTCGGCCGCCGGCAGGTCGATGTCTTCGAACCGCAGCTCCAGCAACCGCGTAAACGCCCCCTGGAGCATGCGCAGCGCGCTGACTTCCGCCTTGGCCCCCTCGAACTGCCTCTGCTGCGCCGCCAGCCCGGCCCTGGCCTCTGCCAATTGCTGCTGCAGCGCCGCCAGGCGGTCCTTGTTGTCGAATCCGGTCAGCCAGCCCTGATTCAGCGGTGTCTTGTCCTGTTTCTCGAAAAACCCGCTTTTGCCCGACATCAGGCCCTGGGCCGTCATGCCGTGCGGCGTGCCCTTGAGCGCTTGGGGCGAGGCGACGCAATGCCGGTCGATGTCGGCCAGGAAGTGCCTGAGCGCATCCTGGTATGCATGGTCCTTGAACCGTAGCTTGCGCATGAAACCATCGTTGAAGCCATCAACAGCCTGCGTGGCCACTCTCACTTCCAGCAAACGGACATGCAAGCGGTTGTCGCGTCCGTTCACCCAGGACAATGCCGCCTCCATTTCGTCAGGAGGCACCATCAGCCGCAGGCGGTGCCCGCCAACAGCACGTTCGATGGCGCCGCGCCACTGGGCTTGCTCTGCCTGCACCTCCATCAATTCCGCGACAAACGGCAAGGCGTCGTCGGTCAACGCAAGGTGTGCCGCCAGGTCGCTCCTGAATTGCTGGTACTGCCCCGGAATATTGGAATGCGGCCTCGCCCTGGCCTGCGCGAGGGCCTCGTCAAGCTCTTTGACGTCCTTCTCGCTGCCGGAGAGGCTCGCCCCCAGCGAAAACGCTTCCGTCTCCCGCGCCACCAGGTCCGCGTCCAGGCGCTCCCGCTGCTGCCCGGCGTGCGCGCGGCTCGCCTGGAAGCCATCGGACGTCAGGGTTCCATCCAGCTTCAGCACTCTGGTCAGGCGCGCATACTCCTGCGCATGGTGCTTCCTGCTTGCGCACAGGTCGCGCTGCGTCTCGATCTGCGCCTCCAGCAGGTCGATGGTGTGGCCGCCACCCTGCAGGTAGCGGTCGCGCAGCGATTGCTCGCTCGCCTCTTGCCGCTTGGCCTCCAGGTCCAGCGCGTCGATACGCTGGCTGCACAGCACGAGCTTGCGCTCGACGTCATTCAAGGTGTCCTGCCACAACTCATGCGCCCGCAGCGCATAAGCGACCGGCAGCACCGCCAGCAGCTCAAGCTGGACGTCTTGCTGCTGCTTCAGCTCGCCACGCAGCTTCCAGCCCTTCTCGACCGGCAGCAGCGAATCGCACTGCCGGCGCGCGATCTCGAGCTCCTCGCGGATCGCCGTCAGGTCGTCGAACTCCGACGCGACCTCCCCCGCCCTCTGGAAAGCGGAACGGTCGTCCAGCACCAGCTCGCGAAACAGTTCATCGATGCTGTTGAGCTGCTTGAGGCCGGCGGCCCGGTTCAGCAGCGTGAAGGCGTTTTCGCCTACCTCGAAAATGCGGCGCAGTTGCGCAACGTAGGCCTTCTTGTTGTCGAATACCTGCAAGCCAGCCAGTTCGCGCCCGAATTGCTTGAGCGCCCGCTTGCCGCCCGCATGATGCATCTCGAGCCAATCGTCCAGCCCTTGCGGCTCGTCGCGCGAAATCAGCCAGATCCGATCGAGATCGGAAGCCGCCGAGCTGCTGCCCTCCAGAGTGAAGATGCCCGCCATGGTCAGGCAGGCGCTGCCGTTGCCGAAGCTCGCGGCAATGGCGGACACGGTCTTGCCCGGCCGTGCAATGTGGTCGGTATCGGTGCCGCGCCCCGCTCCGGAAACGCCTCGCACGTAGGACACCAGATCGCGATCGCTCTCGTGCCCGCCCGTGGAGGCCAGGTTGTAGCGCGGCTGGGCAGCAATCAGCGTCATCAAGGCATCGACCAACGTGGTCTTGCCGCTGCCGGTCTGCCCGATAATGGCCGTGCCGTCGATATCGATTTCCGCATGGTGCCGTCCGCTGAACGGCCCCCAGTTGTAGAGATCGAGATGGGTGAGCACATAGGCTGCCGAGGGCAACAATTGCTCGGTAGAGGAATGATCGGCGCGCAACTGCGTCATGGCGCCTCCTCCTCGTCGCCGGCCGGCTCGGCGCCGCCCGCGGCCGCATGCTGGGCTGCTTGCCGGAAGGCCTGCAGCAGGCCCTGCAGGTTCTCCGGATTGGCCAGATGCACAATGATCGGGCGGACCAGGACCTGGTCATGCGGGTCGACCTCCGACACGATGCCATGCGGCTTGAGTTTTTCCAGCAGCGCCCGCAAACGCTGCTGCTCGCGGGCATCGCTGCCCAGGCTGCCCAGATACAACTGCAGCGGCGGCAGCAGGTCCTCCAATGCCACCGGGGCGTCGCCGGCGCCGACTCCGCCTTCCTGCTCGTGGACCACATAGTGCTGGCGCAGCAACGCGACCAGCAGCGATTGTTCCAGCGTCAGCCGCTGGCGGCGCACCAGCGGGTGCGACCACTCGTCCTCGTCTTGCGCAAACAAGGACTGTGCCACCACCAGAAAGGCCAGGCCGCGCACATCATCGATCTTCAACGCAAGATCCAGTGGTTCGAGAATGCGATCGATCTGCGCCGCGTGGGCCAGCGCGGTCCGATACAGGTTGGGCTTGCGCGCCGCCTCCAGCAAACCCAGCTTGAGCAGTTCCTGGCAGGCATCCTTCACCTGGCGCTCCGTGACAGCGAACTCGTGGCCGGGATGATGCCCGCTTCCGGCCTGCCCGAGCGCCGGTGCTGCCTCATCGTCCGCGTCGGACGCATCGACTGCGCCAGACGCGTCGGTAGCGGTCAGCGCATCGAAAATGCTTGCCATCTCATATCTCCTTGTCCACGCCGCGGAGCACGACAGCATCCAGTTCCACCCGCGGCACGGAAAACCGCAGCGCGGCGCCGTCGCGTGCCTGCACATCGACCGTCTCGCGCTCCGCATGGATGGGCGCCTCGGCCTGCCTCGCCAGGCTCAACCACAAGGCGATCGACTCCAGGTCATGCGTGGGCGGCAGATGCCGGGCAAGCTCCGCGATACCCATGGCCTGCCCGCTCTGTTCGAGCAAGGCAATGGTTTCGTCGATCAGCGCGGGCCGGTCCAGGCTATCGAAGGCATCCCAGAAATCCTGCTCGATCTGCGCAGGGTCCATCGCGCGCGCGCCCAACTCGAGCCCTTGCTGCTCGTCGTCCTCGTTGGACTTGAAACGCAACCGCTCCACCAGCGGTAGCCCCGATACCGCGATCGCCACCGGAGGCAGGGGGCCTCCCTCGCGGCGTACCGCCGCGCGTCCCCAATCCACCGACAGCGCCTGCTGCAGGATGTCGTTGATCAGCTCTCCGACCCGGTGGTGTTCGGCGGCCAGCCCCGTCTTGAGGAAACCCTTGACGTCGCGCTCGCTGCGGGCACGTGCGCGGATCACCGCCGCCGACTCGTCCACCAGCCGGATGATCAGCCAGCGCAGCTCGTTCTGCTGCAGGGAACTAAGCGCGGAGCGGGTGGCAGGATGCCGGATGATCGAGCGCAGGCGATGCTTCGTCGCATCCAGCTCGGCCGTGCGCACCAATTGCTGCTGGAAGCCGTGGAACACCTGCCCTTCCGGCGTCTCCAAGAGGCCGTCATGACTGTTAAGCAGTTTGTCCACGACCTCGCCACGATGATTGCGCTCACTGACGATGGATTGCCGCAGCAGACGGTCCGCCTCGCGATATGAATCCTCCACGCGCCGGAAATCCGCCCTCAGGCTGGTGGCGAGATTGAATATCTCGCGAATGCCCTCGACTGCCTCGGCATCGCTCAGCACACGCACCTCGCCCGCGTTGACCGCCGCCAGCTCGGCTTCGAGATCCGCGATCTTCCGCTGCAGATAACGGGCCCGGCTGCGCGGATCGGGATTCAGATTCGACTCCAGATTCTCGATCTCGCGCTGGACGATGGACAAGCGCGAAGCGGTGGAGGTCATCAGCCGGCCTTCCAGGCCGGCCACGAACCTGAGCGCCTCTTCCAGCGCGTCGGTCGCATAGAGACGCCCCTCCCGCTCGATCACCAATGTGCGCCGGATCCACGAGCGCAGTTCCTTGCGCGCGGCCGCCGCGAAATCGTCCGTATCGATGCCAAACTCATCACTGTTCGCATGCTGCTCCAGAATTGCCGCCAAGGCTTGCTGGGCTTCCTCGAACGCGATGCCGTCGTGGCTCTTTTCGAATAACGCCTGAAGACAACTCAGAACGAGCGGCGCGCTACGCGCCGCCAGCAATTGCCAGGCCGGATGCTCGCGGCGGGACTGGACGTACTGCTGGGTGCGCTGTTTCGGATCGAGTTCCATCTGGTTGTCTGGATGCGAAGCCCGGGTAGGAATACTTTGGCTGGAACGCGAGTAGCGCCCTGTGGCATCAGTCCCTGCCGGAGCCGCGCCCATCTGTCGCTGCTAGCGGCTCACTGTGCAAACTAGGGATATCGGAGCGGGATTTGGATTATATCGCTGATTCACCGGCATTCTTCCTTAGTATGGCGCAATGGGAATGAGAATGCGGCGGGGTTCGCCGTGCCCCCCGATTCCCCATTCGTATTCCCCCGAATCCGCCGCGGCATACTCCAGACTCTGCGCCGACAAATCCCCCCGCACTCCCACGCTCGCCAACCCAGCTCCCAACCCGCTGCTCACCTGCCGCGCCAGCGGGCTCCACTTCGCCGCGCCGGCCGTCTTGTCGATCCCTGCGCCTATCCCGCCGGCGATCGCCGATGCCCCCACGCCACGCCAGTCAAAGCGCTGCTGCATCCCGCTCGCCAGCGCCACACCCTGCGTCGCCGCTGAGCCGATCGCCCCGCGTACCATGCCTGCGCCAATCGGGTTGAGCGACGAACCTATGCCCGCACCTGCCAAGCCGCCCGAGATCGCGCCTCCCACCGCCCCCAGCGCCACACCCTTCCAGTTGAATCCATGCTGCTCGCCCGCCAGGATCATCACCCCCACGTACTGCGCCACCACCCTCGAGGGCAGCCACACCGGGTTCAGCGCCCTGCCCTCGCTGCCCAGCAGCAGCGCAGGTCCCGGCAACGCTTGGCGGGGAGTTTTAGATACCGCCAGCCAGGAGGCTGAGGAAGGGCCAGAAACGACAACGCCTGCACAAGGCAGGCATTGTTGACTGTGATGGCGAACCACGTTAGGGATTCTTCGCCAGGAGCAATTTCTCAAAGTCCTGCAACAGACGAGCCCCCTCCACGCTCTTGCCGAGTCGATAGGCAGACAACGATGCATCGAGCAAAGCGCGCAACTGAGTCAGCGTGGCGCTATCCGTCACGCTCTCTTCAACGAAGGGCATCCCACTTCGCAACTCGTCGAAGGCTTTTTCAAGGTTCATCTGCTCGTCTTGCTGCAGATAGTCTTCTTCGGGGAAGTCATCGGGGGCACTCATCAGAACGTATGAGATGAAGTCGACGTAGCCCCGAAGTTGCGCACCCAAACCATATTATCTCCTTTCACCATTGAGGCAGAAGACTATATGAGCCTCCAAGCTCCGCAGGCCGAACAATAGTCACCCGGTTCCCATTGGAGTAGCGATAGAAGACCGCCACTTGCGGGGTGCTTCCCCACTTATGTCCAATAGTACCGTCCATAATCAGATTGGCTTCAGGTATCCGAACGTCGGGTATCCGGTATGACCCGCTGCCGGCGGGGTCACGCAGCCAGCGATTGAGTTGGACAGGTTGACCTACGCCTGCCGAAACTCATCACGTTGCCCCGTGCCTGCGCGAGCGCCTGGCTCCTGGCTGGTCCTGCTGCTACCGCTGGAATTGCCTCCCGCGAGGCTGCTGCCCAACGCATTGCCAAATGCAACAACGCCCGCAGAGCGGGCGTTGAACGAAGGGGAAGAAGTTAGGATCCTGCGGCTCTTAGCTGCGTTCGCCACTCATCAAGCAAGCCGCGCTGCAGCGTCCGGTCGATGACTCCATCCTCGATTGCACCGACAAAGGTGCCTCCTAGCTCGAATTCGAAGGCAAGACCTGCGCGCTGAGACAGTTCTCTAACCGCAGAGATGATAGTTTCGACCTCTTCCAAATGCTTCCGATCTATGTCCTCAGGCAATCCATCTGGCGGCAATGCTGAGTAGATTTCAAGTGCCCCTCCTACAGTTTCAACGGCAGGATCCGAGCCAGAAGCTTCGTCCACGCGGTCAACTAGAGCCGGTGGGCCAAGCACCCACGGCCGGGCAACGGCAAGTTTTCTCACTAATGTGGCCACTTGCTCCCTGGCCAAGGGCGTCGCATCTTCCGCCAGATAGAACAAGAAGCTCAATCGAGGGTGGTCTGGTGCAATAGCGTTGTTCATTTTCAGTTATCCGGCTTGGCAGGATAGAAGGGCAGCGCCGAGCCCGGACCGCCTGCGTTGTATCGGAATCCGCCTGGCATGTGCGCATCCATATGGCGCGTGGCAGGGAGTGGTACTGTCACAGGCAACCCTTGAATGTGGTGCATAGTAATACGCTCACCGGCCAGTCCAGCGTCCTCAGGGAAAATCTTAACCCAACTCTCATCGACCATGGGAGTCCTGCCCCGGCTAATAGCAGCACGGTTGGCGGGACTAAGGATTTCGCCGTAGCCTAAGCCATCCCAATGGTCCCGCAATGCGCGCCAATCCGCAGTATTGGTTCTTGTCACCCCCAGCCTGGTCGCATTTACTGGCCTGCTTGCTGCTGCAGCTTGTGCCGCTTCGCCCAGGGAGTCGTTCGGATTCTGGGCCCTTGGCCTACCGACGGAAGCCAACTGCCCAGGCTGCGGCGCACGCGGCATCTGAAAGCCCGCCCGCCCCGTCGCCAGCCCCTCAAGGACGGAGCCGGTCTGCGCGGCTGCGTAGACTCGCTCTGGCGACGCACCCACCGCATAAGCAATACCAGCCCCGATTGCTGCCATCGGGCTGCCCAGCATGTTGTTCAGCGTGGCAGCACCCGTGCTCAATTGCGGTTGCAGTTGGGAGGCGCGCTGTCTCGCGTCGGGCACCGTGTAGTTCGCCCAATCCCAAGTCTGGCCCAGCTTGGTGCCCAGCGAGTCGTTTGAGCCCCAAATCTTTCCGAGCTGCGTTCCAGCATCGTAGTTCGACGGCCCATTCAGCGGCTGCCCAAACTGGTCATAGGTCACGCTTTGCCCAAAGCCTCCATTCACCGGAAGCGCCTTAGCGCCCACGGTGATTTGCGGCATCTGCCCGTTCTCCTCCCGCGGCCCGACATGCGGGAACGCGGGGTCGAATCCATTCGTCGCCCGCCGCAAAACCTCCGCCTCTGGGCTCAGCATCACATCGCTCACAATGCCGCCGTTGCTGGCCAACAGAACCGGCACTGGCGTGTTATGTGCAACGGCCAGTGCGTCGAACATGCCAGTCGTGGGCGTATTGCTCAGGTAACTCGGACCATCGGCATTGCCATAGACGCTGCCGAAGCTCATCACGTTGCCCCGTGCCTGCGCGAGCGCCTGCTCCTGGCTGGTCCTGCTGCCACCGCTGGAATTGCCTCCCGCGAGGCTGCTGCCCAGCGCATTGCCAACCCCACCCTCCCGCCCCACCCCCTCCACCAACCGCTCCGCCACCTGGTTCCCGATCGTATTCCCCACCAAGTCCGCCGCGATATACCCCAGACTCCGCGCCGACAAATCCCCCCGCACTCCCGCGCTCGCCAACCCAGCTCCCAACCCGCTGCTCACCTGCCGCGCCAGCGGGCTCCACTTCGCCGCGCCTGCCGCCTCGCCGATCCCTGCGCCTATCCCGCCGGCGATCGCCGATGCCGCCACGCCACGCCAGTCAAAGCGCTGCTGCATCCCGCTCGCCAGCGCCACGCCCTGCGTCGCTGCTGAGCCGATCGCCCCGCGTACCATGCCGGCGCCAATCGGGTTGAGCGACGAACCTACGCCCGCACCTGCCAAGCCGCCCGAGATCGCGCCTCCCACCGCCCCCAGCGCCACACCCTTCCAGTTGAATCCATGCTGCTCGCCCGCCAGGATCATCACCCCCTGGCTCAGCGCCGACGCCGCGGCTCCCGCTGCTGCTCCGTAGCCGATCGAGGCACCCAGCGACAATGGAGCACTCGCCGCCGCGCCAGCAACTGCACCGCCGGCCGCAGCCCCACTTCCCGTCACGCCCGCGCCCGCCCCGCCCAGCGCTTGCATCGTCGGCGCCGTCCCCGTGCCGCTCGTGTATACCGTCACCACCGCGACCACCACGACCGCGATGACTACCGCTATCACACTCGCTATGCCACCACACCCGCCTCCTCCCTTCGGTTGCGGCGGCGGCGGCGGATCCAGCATCGTCGGCGAGGCGTCCCCCACGCCCTGACCCGCCTGGTACGGCTTGAAGGTCTGCGCCGTGTTGTGGATGTTGGTGACCTTGTTCGGAATCACCAGCGTCGTGTTCGGCTTCAGCGCTTCATCCGCCGACAGTCCGTTGGCATCCGCCAGCACATACCACAGCGCCGCGTCGCCCCACACCGCCTGTGCCACTGAGCGCAGCGTGTCCCCGCCGCGCACCGTGTAGCTGCCCGGCGTCACCGCCGGGTAATTGCCCGTGATCGGCTGATAGTTCTCATCAAAATCCGCCGACATCACCGGCTTGAACCGCTTGTACGACTCCAGCTTGGATTCCGGCGCCACCGTTATCCGTGCCAGTTCCTGCACGTAGTCCGCACGCTCCGATTCGTCCGTGCCCGCATTGCCGACGCGGTGGCCGTTTGCGTAGTAATACTGCCGGTAGCGATTCGACGTCGCGCTGGCCACCTTGCCATCCTTCACCGTGACGCCAAGGTATTCCTGCCGGTTCAGCACCCGCCCGTCGCTGTCCGTGTCGTAGTCGAACTTGCGTCCGCCGTTGACGTCCACCGCACTCCTCAGGTGACCGTTGACGTCGTATTCGAACAGCGAACTGCTATCGGCCCAACCGGTACCCAGCTTGATCGTCTTCTGCTTTGCGCTGTCCCATTGCTCGTAGGTGTAGTTCAGCGTCTGCGTGCTGGCGCTGCCGCCCGCCACTGTCGTGCTGGTGGTAATCGACTGTACGCTCCCATCGGCGTTGTTGACGTATGTGGCATCGCTGCGGACTTCCTGGCTCTTGTCATTCAGGTGCCGCACCGCCTCGCTCGTCTGCGCGCCGTCCGCATCCCACGCGCGCGTGGTCGTCGAAGTCCACGCACCGGCCGTGTTCCATGTCTGATACACCCGCACGCGGCCCAGCGCGTCCAGCGTGCGCTCGCTCACCAGCTTTCCGTTGAGCATCACCTGCGTCAGCCGGCCATTGCTGTCGTACTCGTAGCGTTCTGTGCGCTGGTCGCTCGCGTAGAACGCCGACTTGCGCTCCCCGGCCGCGTTGTAACCGAGCTCCACGCCGTCACCACTTGCCCCGCCGACGATCTTGCCGCCTTCCAGCTTGCCCATGGTCACTACGAAGCGGTTCTGCGCATCGTAGCGATACCAGTAGTTCTGCACCGAGGCTTTGCCCGCCACCGTGTCACGGTACGTTGCCACCATGCGCCGGCGGTTGCCTACCGCGTCATACTCGTAATCCACCGTGTAGCGGCTCTTCTCGGGCGCGTCGCCAGACTGGCCACTGTCCTTGATCCGCTTGATGCGATTCAGCGCGTCGTACTCGATGTAGGCATGCTGGAACACCCGGTTTCTGCCGGCGTCGTAGTAACCCTCGAAGGTGCGGTTGCCGTCTTCGTCATACTCATAGCTGGAGACAGTCTTGATGGCGAGATCCCGGACCGTCTTCGTCAGGCCGTTGGCGTAGTATTCGAAGGCGATGTTCTGCCCATTGCTGGATGTCTGCCCTGACACCAGACCCGCCCAGTTGTAGTTGTAGACGAACTTGCGGCCGCCGAGGTCGCTGTGCCAGCTTGTGCGGCCGTCGATGTCCTGCTGATCCACCAGCGTCCTGCCGTCCGCCTGGGTCGTGGTGATCTTCCAACCGCCAACCTGCGCCCCGCCGGCGCCGAGAACGGTCTTGTCGTAGGCATAGCTATATTGCGTAGCCCGCCCGGCCGCGCTGACCTGCTTGATCACACGGCCGATTTCGTCATAGTAGGTACGCGTGCGGCCGCCCGAAGCATCCGTCGTGACAATGCGATTGCCGAGAGAATCGTACTGATACTGATCGACGAGGCGGCTGCCGTCGGCCTGCGCTGGACGTTCGACGCGAATCAGCCGATTATTGCTGTCGTAACGATAGTCTGTGCGACGACCCAGTTCATCGATCTCCGCGACACGATTGCCGAAGATGTCGTAACGCATCAGCCGCGTGCCACCGCCGGGCGCGCTCTCGTTGAGGCTACCCGCGTTCCATTGCTGGATCACAACCGGTTCAGGCATGCCGTAACTGAGCCGCCGCGTATTCACATACCCGTTCGCATCGCGCGTACCCACCGTCTGCGCGGCGCGATCCACGTAGTAGTACGTGGTGGGTGCCACGGTCTGCTTGACTCCGGCTTCGTTGGTGATCGAGGTCCGGGCGTCGACCTTGCGGATCAGCGCGCCCTGCGTGTTGTAGACAAACTGCGTTGTATTTCCGCGCCCATCGACTTCACTGATGACTTCGCCATATGCATTCCGCGTCTGCTTTCGATGGATCGTCACCCCCTTCTCGTACAAGCCCTCCAGGACATATTGCACCGATTGGTTCTTTCCGTTGGAGGCATCCCTGACATCCGGCTTGAACGTGCCGGTACTGCGGCCGAGATTGCTGGCGCCGGAAAATGCGTCGTAATAGTATTCATAGGTCCGGGCGGGATCGAGCAGGCTGGCATCCCATTTGAATGCGCCCGATGGCAGCGCATTCAGGAGCACCTTCGTGAAGTCGCGCTTGCCATCCGGGGCGGCGACCCGATAATAGAGTTCCAGCCGGGTGCTGCCGGCGGGTGGCGTGAAGGCCAGCACCGGCGGCCGCGTGCTCCCCGCTATCGTGATGCTGTTGGCCTGCCCCGTGGCACCCAGCGTCATGCGCCCCACACCGCGATTGACGACAAAGCCATCCTGGTCTCGAGCCACGTATTCGATCTCGTAGTCGTACAGCAGCGAGTTGTCCGGCACCAGAGCGCTCGCGTCCCAAGCCAGCGACGAACTGCCGGACGATGCGAGGGTCTGCCGTGAAAACGCGCCAGTCGATCCGGAGCGGCGATAGAGAATCTCGAGACTCTTCGTCTGCGTACTCAGGTTGCTGAAGACGACGCTGCTGGGCAGGCTCTTGACGTAGTTCAGCACCAGGTTCGGCGAGCCGCCAACGGTAAGCGTGCCTCGCATGGTGTCGAGCAGTGCGTTGTCGGCATTCTTGAGGTCGAAGATCACCTCGTAGTCACCGCTCGCCAGTCCCGATACATTCCAGCTGTATCCACTATTGATGTCCGGGACTGCCAGTGTCGTGGCGCTGTACGCGCCGGACGACCCGAGCGGCCGATAGCGGATGGCAACCTTCGCCGGCTTGACGCCACCTGCCGTGCGCAAGTCATAGCATGTCAGAACCCCCGCATTGAATACGAAGCCTCCGGTCGCGGTGAGCTGATAACCAGTACCGCGCACGTTGTTGCCATGACTGACTTTCCTCAAGGTATTGGTCTGGCTGCCTGCGTCACGCGAAAGGTCATAGCGTGTAAAGCGCTCGAAGCCGCCGCCCGGCTTGGTGGAGACCAGGAGGATCTCGTAGTTGCCGGTCGCCAGGCCGTTCAGCTGGGCGTAGCTGTGGCCATTGACAGATACCTTGGACAGCTTGGCGAAGGAACCCGTGGCGCCCTTTTGCCGATAGTAGACATCGGTGGCCTGGGCATTGTCGCTGGTGTGAAGCTGGAGCAGATTGGACACGCGGTCACCTGTCACCGCCGGCGTGTCAGTGGGGTAATACGTCGTGCTACGGGAATTGTTGGGGCCGTTCGCCGTCTCGATGAATTTGATGTTATCCGAGCGGAAGCTCATCACGCCCGGATCCGAGACTCCATTGGACTCGACATCGAAATAAATGGTGTACTGAAGTGAAAGTTTCTCGTAAAGCAGCGTCGTCCCTCCGCCATTGCTGCTCCAGTTCAACGGGATGTTAATCGCCGATCCCCCGGTGTATATCTGACTTACAGTCGACTCCGGCTTGTTCTGGCTATCGGAAAAGGGAGTATCCGAAAAAATCGGATTGGAACGCCAGCCGCTCCCCATGAAGCGATAACTCACCCTGACCGTCAGCTTGTCCGCCCCAAGAAACTCCTTGATCCGATCGGGAACCGTCACGCGCATGGAATTTACCCAAGCGCGTTGTACGACATTGTTTTCCGACATGGTGTAGCCAACGTCAAACGACGTCGTCACACGCGGCTTGCTGCTGGCCGCAATATCGGAGAGATTATTCAGTTCCCGCAGGCTGCCGGTCGAACCTGCCTGCGAGGCCCCGATCTTCGCCGTGATATTGTCGAAACTCCCGGTGACCATGTTCACGTTGCGCGCCTGCAGCGTGGCACCGGTTCCCGACACATTCATCTGTGGCGTGATCCGCTCCAGTATCTGATTGCGCTTGTCATAGACCACGACGGTACGCATCACTTGCGGACTGGCCAGAATCTGGTCCAGCGACAGCGAGTTCAGATCCAGGGTCTGCGACTCGAACTCCGCCGTGGCGTTGCCCATGGCATCGTAAAGATAGACCTTGGTCACGCCCGCGCCGGCGTTGGTCCGCCACACGCGCCCCATCTGGTCGTATTCGCTGACCTTCTGCCACGCGCCGGCCGCGTTGCCGCCGCCCACGCGCTGGCCGGTCATCTCGCCATAGAGGTTGTAGCGCGTCTCCGTGACGAGCTTGGTGCTCCATGTGTTGGCCGAGGCATTGAGCACGGCCATACGGCGGCTGGTCTCGCGGCCGGCAAGATCGTAGGCAATGCCGGTTTCTTCGAGCCATTTGGTGCCGTCGGCGTCCAGCCGTTCGGTGATGACAGCATTGACGTTGCCCGCGCGATCGTAGCCATAGCGCACTACGTTGCCCTGAGGATCGACACGCCGGGCTAGGCGGCCCAGGGAGCCATAGGCATACAGGGTGATCTGGTCGTCGGCCTCCGAGCTGTTGTCCGCGCCCCGGCGAATCTCACGCACCACGTTGCCAAGGCCATCGTACTCATAGTCGGTGACCATCCGCACGCCGGCTGCCGCTTCGGTGTCGAACAGCGGCAACGTTTCCTTCACGCGACGGCCAATCGCATCGTAGGCCCAGTTGCTGCGGCTGGCATTGCCATCGGTCCGACCGGTGACGTTGCCGAGGCCGTCATAGCTGTACCAGATGATTGCCGCTCCCTTGTTGGTACCGCTGAGCGCGCCGTTGGAGCCGACCGTCCAGTACTCCACGTTCTGGCGGCCTTCGCTGAGAACGCGGCCATTCTTGTCGTAGGTATACAACGTGATACGGTCCGCCCCGGCGACAGTCCACTGCTGAATGAGCGCCGCGCCATCGCTCTGGGTAGTGACGGGATTGCCAAATTGCGTGGCAAAGCGGGTCTCCCGCAAGGCGTTGCCGTTCGCGTCCCGCACATAGGCCACACCATAGCGCTCCGGGTCCACCGTGAGAATCAGTTCACCCGATCTGTTGTAGAAGGAGTAAGTCTCGCCGCCGTTGGCGTCTGTGACCAACACCGCGTTGCCGTTGGCATCGTATTGCGTGCGGGTAACGACGTCGGTCACGCCTTTCTGATAATTTCCACTGGCGGGATCGCGCCTGCCGAAGGTAATGCCTTTGACACGCGTCTCGATCTGCCGGTGGTTGGCATCATAGCTATAGAGAGTCGCCCTGGCGTTCGCAGTATTGACGGGCTGCGGCAAGGCACGATCCGCGGGCACTGCCACCGGGTCGCCATAGGTCCGCACGACGGTCACATCGCCGCTGCGGTTGTAGCTCCACTGCGTCAGTTGTCCCAATGCCGAGATCTCTGCGCTCTTTCTGCCGATCGCGTCATAGTACGAGGTGGTGACTCCGCCGTCCTTGGCAGTGACCCGGATCAGGTTGCCGCGCGCGTCATAGGCACGCGATTCCGACGGCGTGGCAGGTGTCTCCGCATGTGTACTCAACGAATAAAGCGGCACCGCGCCGAACGTTCGCTTGATCTCGCGGTTCATGGCGTCGAACTGATATGTCGTCTTGCGCTGCTCCGGCAGCCCATCGGCTTCAACGACAAGCGTGCGATTACCACGCGCGTCATAACCGTAGCTATTGACAACGGCAACCGCGACGCCGGCCGCGTTGCGCGAGGTAATGGGCAAGGTTTCCCGGATCAACAACCCGCGCGCATCATATTGATAGCTGGTGGCGCAACCGAGCTTGTTGCGATAGCTGACGCGGTTGCCGAAGCCGTCATAGCCGAAGCTCTCGTATTTCCCGAGCGCGTCGGTACTCCGGGTCAGCCGCCCGAACTGGTCTCGAACGAAACTGGTGGTAGCGTCCTGCTCGCTGGCAACAAGCAAATAGGGAGTCGTCGCCGTCTCGGCCGGCGCGGTGCGCATCTCTGGCGGTACAGCGGCGCTCACGCTGCCCACGACACGATTGACATGGCGCGTGACTGTGCCGACCTCTCCGAATACCGTGTAGGCGGTGGCCGTGACAAAACCCTCCGGATCCACCTGGAGGACATTATTGCCTTGCCGGTCGTAGTAGAAATATCCGGCGTTGCCCAATGGGTCCACCACCTTGACGGCGTTGCCGAAGGCGTTGTATTCGGTCCTGCGCGTGCCGCCGAGCGCATCCGTTTCCATCACGACATGGCCCAGCGCATCGTACTGGAAGCTGCTGGCATGACGGGAACGCAGCAGTTCCTTCTGTTGGGCGCTCAATGCGGTGGCAACGAGCACATTGCCATCGGCACCGACCATGCCCATCGCCTTGCGTTCGCCGAGCGCCCAGTTGCTGTTGGATTCGCTAAGCTCATGGCCGAGCGGATCGATGCGCCGGGTCAGACGTCCCAAGGCGTCATACTCATACAAGGTCGAAGAGGCTTCCGGCCTGCCATAGCCGAGCGTTTCATTGTAGAGCCGGCCCGCGCGATCGTAGCGCCGCAACGTCACTGACTCGTCCACCGTGCCAAAGGCCTCGAACGTTTTTGTCGCTTGCCCCAGTGCATCCCGTTCGAAGCGCGTGACCACCCCGCCTGCATCGACCGATTCGAACAGCCTGCCGGCACGATCGTAGCGCGATTCGGTTACCGCGGCGGATGCCGGTGGCTGCGACGCCAGCGCCGCCGCCAACGAAGCGGAGGTCGTGCCGTCCGACACCTTGACGGCGCTGGCGTAGCAGACTGTACGGACCGTCCGGCCAGCCTCGTCGCGATCGTACTGCGTGACGTATCCGGCAGCGTCCACCTCATACTTCAGCCGGTTGGCGGCATCGTAACGGCTCTGGCTGACCCGTGCATCGGCGCTATTGCTGCCGGTTGCCAGCCACGCACGCATGGCGGCATCGCTCGGATTGTCTGAAGTGGCGTAGCGAGTCGCATAGGCCACCGTGGCGAGCAAACTGCCCGCCTTGTCATAGCGGTATTCGGTAACCTGCCCGCCGGTGATCTTGAAGGTCTGCCGGCCCGCTGCATCGAACACATAGCGCGTGACTCTATTGGTGAGCAGGGCGGAGAGCCCCTGCGCCGTGACTGCCGCCGCCACGGTTGCCGGCGTCAACACCTCGGGGGAAACGAGTTCGCTGCCATAGCGCGCATGCCAGACAACGTTGCCCCCCTTGTCATAGATCCGCTGTTCGACGTAGCCGCGGCCGTCGATGCTGTAGCGCAGCCGGCCATCCTTGTCGTACACCCAGCGCTCCACGCGGTCGGCACTCGTGTCTGGCGCGACGCGGCCCGCCACTTCTGTCGAACTCAACGTCAAGCCGAATCCGGATAGCGAAATGCGCCTGGCATAAGCGCTGCGGGTCGCGAGGCGACCCTCGGCATCGTATTCCTGCCGTAACACGCCGCCGGTGGCGTCAACCACATAGATCACGCGGCCTTCGCCGTCATGAACGTAGCGGGTCACGTTCCCGGCCGCATCGGTGCGCGCGGTCACATTGCCCGCGGCATCGTAGGCATATCGCGTCACCAGGTTCAGTCCGGTCGGATCCACCGCGGACTCGATGCGCCGCCCCACGCCATCGTAGACATGGACCGTCGTGCGCGCCGCCGGGCTGCCGCTTCCCTCGACGATCCTGACCACATTGCCGGCGTCGTCATAGCTCATCGCCGTGGTGAGGGCGAGCGTGCCGGTACCCTGGTCCACCACGACCTTGACCGAACGGCCATTGGCGTCGTAGGTGGTTTCCGTCACCATGCCGCCCGGATCGGTCGCCCTCACCACGCGGCCGCTGCTGTCGTAGGCGTAGGTCGTAACCAGCGCCAGGCCGCCAGGATCGACAGTGCGCGTCAGCAGCCGGCTGGCCGCATCGTAGGCAAGCGCCACTTTGTTGCCATTCGGATCGATGCTCTCGATCAACTGGCCCGCCCGGTCGTAGCGTTGGCTACTGACCAGATCGAGCGCGCCGGCGGCCTGTCCGGTGGTCAGCAGCCGACCGTCGGCGTCATAGCCATACTCTGTCCGGTTGCCCAATGGGTCCTGCACCGCGATGGTCTGCCCGCGCGCGTTGCGCGTGGTAGTGGTGACCAGCCCTTCCGGCGTGGTCATCTTCAGCTCGCGCTCGAAGGCCGAATAGGCGTAGCGGGTAATGTTGCCGAGCCGGTCGGTCTGCGTCAGCACATTGCCGAATGCGTCATAACTCATGCCCGTCTGCTGGCCGAGCGCATCGGTGACGGCAATCACCCTGCCGTTCCGATCGTAGGCCTGCTTGCGCACCGCGCCGTTGGGCAAGGTGATCTGGGTGGCCCGGCCGAAGGCGTCATAGACGGTCCGGGTGGAGAGCTTCAGGCCACCCTCCGCCGCGTCCGCGGTACTGACGAGCAGCAGGCCGCGCCGGTCATACGCGCGCGTGGCCTGGCGGGATTGGCCTCCAACTGCCGGCGAGATCGTGCCGGCCAGTTCGCCGAAGGCGTTGTAGCTGAATCTGGTCGCCTTTGCAAGCGCATCGGTGGTCTGCTCGACGGCACCTTGCTTGCCGTAGGTGATCTTGTTGTTGGTGTACTTTCCGCCGGCAGCCTGAATCAGATCGGTAAAGCCGGTGGTTATCGCGCCACCGGTCAAAGCCGCCAGTCCGGCGGCGTCCAATCGGTTGATATAGATACGGGTCTCGATCAAGCGAGACAAGCCATCGTACAGATATCCGACGTGTTCTCCCGCGCCGTTGACCGTATAGGCCAATTGTCCGATGTTGTTGTAGTAGTACAGGGTACGGATACCGTTGGCATTCGTCGCCGAGATGCGGCGCCCCGCGATATCGTAGGCATAGGAAGTTGCCCAAGCGGACCATATGGCATCCTGCTCTGCTTGTGTGGCGCCATTCCCAAGCGCGGCCAGTGCCGCGCTACCCTCGCCGAAGAGTTCCTGGACCACGCGGCCCTGGGCGTCGCGACGCCAGCGCACGGTCTGCCCGGCGACCGTCTCCGCGAGCTTGTTTCCGACCGCATCGTATGCCACCGTGTCGGACTCCGTCGCCCCACCGGCAAGATAGCGGGTAGTGGTCAGCAAGCGACCATCCGCGTCGTAGCTATACGCTGTCCGGCGCGGATTCGCTGGCATCTTCGCAAAGGCGGCCAGCGTGGCGGCGGGATCCACGGCCCAGCGCACCGCGCCGCCACGGCTTATCGTCTTGGCCCCGCCAACCGCGGTGACTGAGACGGCCAGCCCATCGAATGCGGCAGCGCCCACACCCTGGTCGAAAACCGAGGTATCGACCCCGGCCTCCAGAGAACGCGCGCCGAATTTGACGTTGCGCACCCAGACATTGCGATCCTCGGTGGCAGTCAACAGGTCGTTGGCGAACACCAGCGCAATCTCGTGCGTGGCGAACGGCACGACATCCGGCACGTTTACCGTGTAGTTCGCGGACTCGATGACATCAATGGTGAGCGTGGTGATTTTCTTGCCGTCCACCCATACCTCAAGTGTCGGCCACTCGCCATTGGCAACCGAGCCGCGCGCCTGAAAGGTCAGCGGTACCGTTTGCGGCGCGGTGAACTGGGCCGGATCGACGCGGCCGCCTTCCACCTTCCCCGCCAGCCTGCCAGTCTCGTCATAGCGATAACTGGTGAGATAGCCTTCGCCGTCCACGGCCGACGTGAGATTGCCTCGCGCATCGTAGAAGAAGAACTGCCGGATATCCATCGCGCTCGCCGTGGCTTTCAGTCCCGCCAGGGTCTCCGCCGCGCGCTGGGCGCCGCCGATGGCCGTTGCGTAGGCTATGCTGTGTGTCCTGTTGCCCGCAGCATCGTAGCGATACTCGGTGAGGTAGCCTTCGGCATCGAGCTGGCCGGTGAGCTTGCCGTCGCCGTCATAGAACTGCCTGGTAAGCCTGTCAGCGGCATCCGCAACGGGGGTCGCCCGGGTGACAACCGGATCCGCGGCAAATGCCGCCATATCGATTTGCCGCGCATAGGCAAGCGTCGCCACGAGACGCGAAGCACCGTCGTAGCGGTATTCCACCACCGATCCGGCGCCGTCGACCGTCCTGTACAGGCGGCCGGCAGCATCATAGAATCGATAGTCCACGCGGTCCTGCGCCGACGCCGCCGGCCTGATGCTGGCGTTTTCGATCGTCAGCAGCGCACCGTCCTTGCGCTCGATGGGTTTCCCGCTGGTGGCGTCGAACAGCACCGCGCGCTGGGCAGTTGTCAGCCGCGTAGCGTAGTGGATCGTCCTGGCGAGATTGCCACTGCGATCGTAGACATACTCGGTGAACGCGCCCTCCGAATTGATCTCTGCCGCCTTGCGACCCGCCTCGTCATACAGTACCTGGGAACGAGCCTTGCGTTCGTCGAGCACGATGCGAAGTCGCCCCAGGCCATCGTAGAACCGCCTGCTGACCGATGTCTGGACGCCTGCACCGGATTCCGTCAGCGACACGAGTTCGCCCGCCTGGTTGAACAGCGAGGTCCTGGCCAGCCCATTGGCCAGCGTCACCGTGGTCTTGCGGCCGGCGTCGTCATACTGGTACAGCGTCAACGCGCCGGTGGCGCTGGTGACATTCTGCAGCCTCCCCAGGCCATCGTAGACGAAGCGCTCGGATTGTCCCGATGCCGACGAGAGCGAACGGCGTTCAAGCAAGCGCCCCGCCGGGTCATAGACATACAGCGTGGTCACTGTTGCGCTGCCCGCGCTCGCGATGCCCACGCCGTCCGGCCGGACAGCGCCGTACTCAGTGACGCGCGCCACGTTGCCGCGAAAATCGTAGGCCGTATCGGTGCGGCGAGTCTGGTTGCCCGGCTGTGCGAGCGCCCATGCCTGCAACTGGCTCTCGCTCAGAACGGCATCGACCGGCAGCGTGGAGACGTCATAGCAGCGTGCCTGATACTGGATGGCGGTGACACGCTGCCCGAAACCGTCGTACCGGTATTCGCTGACGCGCCCCTCCGCGCTCAGCGCAAAGCGCAGGCGCGACTGCTTGTCGTAGACGTAGCGCACCGTCAGCGGCTTGCCGGGTTGACCCGCGCCCGCCCCATCCGGGTCCGGCACCAGGTACGTGGTCTCCGACATCAGCAGGTTTGCCTCGCCATAGCTACGACGAATCGTATTGCCGGCTTGGTCGCGCTGCACGGCGAGATTGCCGTTGTTGCCATACAGGTAACTGACCGTCCGGCCCAGTGCATCGGTAGCGGATGTCACGTTGCCGCGCGCATCGTAGGCGTAGCTGACGGTATCCGGGACACCGCCGGCGCCAGTTGTCCGGACCTGGGTCAGGCGACCCTGGGCATCATATGCCAGCGTGGTCTTCTGACCCAGATTGTCGACGACCTCGGTGGCCTTGCCATCCGCTCCGTAGGCAAAGGTAGTGCTACGCGCCGTGCCGTCCACGGTTTCGCGGATCGATCCCACCCGATAGATGCCACCCATCTCGACATAGGAGATTTCGAGCCGGGTACCGTCGGACTGCTCGGTCCGGTTGACTCTGCTGCTGGCCCCGTCATAGGCATAGGTCGTCCAGTATTCCTTGCCATCCGCCACGCTGTCGTCGTCCGGGCTCACGTCCACCCCAACCCGGCTCAGCCGGCCGCTGGCATCGTATTGATAGCGCACGATGGTGCGCACGGCCTGCGCACCGTCGGAACTCTTCGCCTCACTGCGCAAGCGGGTCAACAGCTTGCCCGTGTAGTCCAGGTAGATGCTCTCGCCGTTGGCGGTACGCACGCTGCCAAGATAGCCAGCCGCGTTATAGGCATAGCTCACGGTGTTGCCGCTGAGGTCGGCCCGCGACAACACGCGGCCGCCATTGCCGCCGTCGTAGACTTCCGTCACGCCATCGGCACCGCCCTTCCAGCGCCACTGCCTGGTGCTGGCATCGAACGTCAGCGTATCCCTCGCCCCCGCCATTTCGCTGGCCACGTAGCAGCCTTTGCCCGCATCCCAGCCATACAGGACCTCGGAGCCATCCCAATCGACGCGGCGCGCAACGCTGCCCGCCGTGCCGACCGCGCCGGACACCAGTCCCGCCACACGGAACTGGCCGGGTTGCCAGTTGTCGCCGTTGTCGTCATTCATCAGCCCCAGGCTGTTGTACGCCCGCGTCAGCTCCACGCCTGAGCCGACACCCATCAACGTCGCATCGAGATGCTTGATGTGCAGATTGCCGGTCTTCGCATTGACGTAAATCTTGTCGCCGCCGCGCCCAAGGGCGGCTTCGCCGAGCTGGCCGCGGCCCCCCAGCACGAAACTCGACCCTGTCCGAATTCCCAATCCGTTTCCCGTGACAATCGCAACCATCTCGGCATCCTGTAAGCGTGCCGACCGGCTCGGTCGTGAAAGCAGCGCGGGGCAATTTGCCTCACGCTTCTTCATTACTTATCCAGTCTTCGATGATCTTGTTTAGTGACCCGCCCATCCACGCCGTTCTCGCGCTAAAGATGGATATGGAACCGTGGACGCCGGCACCGTTCTTGGGTACGCTGACTGCCTGCCTATTCACCGTCTGGACACCATGCAACACTCTCAACGTCTGCAGCGGCTTCTGGGTTTTCTCGAGAAAGATCCAACAAATCCCAATCTGCGCTTCGACACCGCACAGATGGCATTTTCAGAACAGGACTACTCACTATGCCGCGCCCTGCTTGTCGCCGAGGACGCGCCACGGCCACCCGCACCTGCCATGACGCATCTGCTCGGTCAAACGCTGCTCGCAATTGGCGAACTGCAACAAGCCACAGCGCTGTTTCACATCCTGCTTGCCGGCGGGCAGGCTGACGTCGCCGTCCGCCATGACCTTGCCTATGCCCTGGCCTGTCAGCGGCAATATCAGGATGCGCTAGCAGCCTTGCCCGCTGATCTAGTGGGCAATTCCCCCAACGCCCAGCAATTGCGGCTCAGACTCCTGCATCGCACCGGCCAATTGGAGACAGCTCTGGCGGAAGGGGAGCAATGGCTGGCCGAGCAGACGCTGACGGTCGAGGGCGCTGGCGCACTGGCCCTGCTTTGTCTCGACATGGACCGCAGCAACGATGCCGCCCGTTTCGCCACGCTTGCCGGAAACAACGATGATGCGATGGTGGCGCGCGGTTGGCTGAATCTCGAGCAAGGTGAACTCGAGCAGGCCACGCCCGCATTCGAGGCGGCAAGACACATGACACCGCGCCATGGGCGCGCCTGGCTGGGCGCCGGACTGGTCTCGCTCGCCAGCAAGCGATATGCCGAGGCAGCACAGCAGCTCGATCGCGCCGCGGACCTGCTGCCCGGACATGCCGGGTCATGGGTAGCGGCGGGATGGGCCCATTTGCTGGGCGGCAATCTCCCCACCGCACTGAACCGCCTCGGGCAGGCACTGGACATCGATCGGAATTTCCCCGAGGCGCACGGCAGCATGGCAGTGTGCCTGTTGCAAGACGGCCAGCGCGAACGGGCCGAACACCACACGCGCGCCGGCAAGCGGCTGGGACCGACGAGCCTGTCGGTCCTGCTGGCCGAGAGCCTCCTGCTCCAGGCCGATGGCGACCGCGCGCGGGCGGAAGAGATCATCGCCCAGGCGCTCGACCAGCGCACAGCGCCTGGTGGTCCCACTGTGCTGCAGGCAGTGGCCCGGTACTCCGCGCGCGCCGACAAGCACTGATACTGGATGCAGGCCGTCGTCGCCGGAAGCGCCGCGGACGCCGAACCGCTTCGGTGATCTGCGTGCCCTCCCGCAGCGTCGAGGTTGTTGCATGCAAGGAAGGATCATGCAGTGATCCGCCTGCGCAGCGATGCGCGTCCGCCAGCGCGCATGCGCCCTGCAAGGGCGGGGCCGCAGACTGTACAAAGGTACTTGCCGTGCCCCGCAACGACGCCAGGATCTTCTTGAAATGACTTTTAGGGCCGAGTCCCGGCAATGCGGCTGCGGATGCGTTGCGCATAGGCATCGCGCAACGCCGGGGTTTCCGAATGGTACGCGCCCACGGCCTGCCAACTGTTGCCGTGCTTGAGGATCTTGCCGCGCAGATACCAGGCGGCCACATAGGCATTGATGCAGGCATCGAGCAGTGCGCCGCGCGAAATGCCATGGCGCGCCAGCATCGGGAGATGGACCGAATTGATACCCATCATGCCGATATCGTCCGTGCCATTGGTGTTTCTGCTCTGAGTGCGCGGACGCATGCCGCTCTCCTGCATGGCAATCGCTCGCAACACCACGTCATTGACCTTGTGGTAGCGCGCCGCCTCGCCGAGACAGTCGTCCTCCGCCAAGGCCCTGCCGCAACCGCAAGCAAGAAAAACAAGCAGCACGCAAGCGCCTCGCCACACAGGATTCGCAAGGGTGATCATCATCGCCTGGCGAGGGTGTCCAGCACCGCCATGAATTCGTCCCAGAGAGCGGAATCGGTACGCAGCATGCCAGTCACCTGATCGACCACCTGCTGGAATTCGGCATCGTTGACGACTTCTGGCCCAAACTCCGCGCCGAGCATCTGCTCCACGGCAATGCGCCCGATTCCATAGGCATCTCCGCCAGCCTCATGCACTGCGGCGGATGCCGCTCCGACAGCACCTGGCAAAGAAGCCGCGCTGGATGGAGAGGCAGACGCCACAGGGCCTGCGCCGGCGGGCCTTCGATCGCGCGCCTCCAGTTGGCGGCGGAGCTGGATGACCACTTGGTCCAGAATGGAAACAGGTTGCATGAGGGGCAGTCGCTAGTGGCGGGTGGAATCCGCAGAATAGCGGGCCAGCATAAGACGGCGAAGTACGTCCTGATCCTGGTCGGGCTCCGGCACCTTGGCCTCCGCCGACCGCCCGGCGCGCTCCGCATCCGAAGACAGCGAAGCAAGTACCGCGCGAAAATAGTCGTTCAGTTCCGGCAACTCGCGATTGCCACGCAGGCCACGCTCGATCATCGCTGCAGCCTGGTCGAAACGATTCTCGGCAAGAGCCAGCATGCCATCGCGGAAGATCCGCATGCTGCTATCCGCTGGGAGCGGATCCAGCGCACGCCACGCCACCGCAGCCGCTTCCGGTTGCGAGTCGAACATTTCGAGCAAGCCAAGGAAGAAGGCAGCAGGCGCAAAGCCAGGGGCCCTCTCCAGCGCCGTGCGGAACGACTGCCGCGCACCGTCGTGCAACCGCCCGGCGGCAAGCACCGCTCCTTTGAGAACCCACAGGCGATGATCGCCGGGCCACACGGCCAACGCCTCATCGAGGCGCGTCAGGTCGTCAGCCTGCCCCGTGCGCAGGGCATTCACCAGGATATCCAGATCGGCGTCATCGCAGCATGCATTTTCCGAGTCGTTCGTCATTCTTGCCACTCCTTGTCCGTTTCACCGTGTAGCCGCTTGCGCAACGACAGCAGAGCACTTCGATGCAGTTGCGAGATCCGGCCTTTCGTCACGCCCATGATATCGGCGATCTGATCAAAAACCAGGCCATGAAAGTAGTGATAGGTAATCACCTTGCGTTCCCGTTCGCCCAGACTGCGTACCGCGGCCTGCATCGAGGCGCGAGCCTGCCGCCATGCCACCTTGCGGTAGCCGTAACAGGAAGTGTCCTGCGCGACATCCTGCGCATCGTACATTCCCGTATCTTCCAGCATGAAGCCAATCGCAGCCGCCACCGCCACCTCGCAAATGGTGGCGAACGCCTGCGGAAGCCTGCTGCGCACGGCTCTCCCGTCCGTCAACGACGCCAGCCGCTCGCTTCGCAGCCGTGCGCCTAGCATCGCCTGCTCGTGCCTGTCGCTGACGGTCTCGATGCCATTCAACATGGCGCCCCGGATCCGTGGCGTGCTGAACGTCTTGAACGAGGCTCCCCGCGCTGGATCGAAACGGTCGATCGATTCGAGCAGGCCAACAATGGCAAACTGGCAGTAATCGCGGAACTCCGCATCATTGCCGAATCGATTGCGGTAGAGCTGCATGCTCAGCGCCCGGGCATAGGGAAGATAGTGCTGCAGCAGCGCCTCGCGGGCCGCGGCCCTGCCAGGAGCGCCATCCGGCACCTGGCGGAGCGTCTGCCAGAGCACTCCCTCTTCGGCATCAACCGCGGGCATGGCGGCGGAGTCTGCCGCGCCGGCCGACTCATACCCTTCAGTCATTTGAAGCTACCCAGTACACCGCGCAATACGAGGGCCCAGCCGTCGATCAGCACAAACATCAGGACCTTCAGCGGCAAAGCGATGGTCGACGGAGGAACCATCAACATACCCAGCGCGAGCAGAATGCTCGAGACCACCAGGTCGATCAGCAGGAACGGCAACAGCACCACGAAACCGATCTGAAATGCCACGCGCAATTCGTTCAGGATGAACGCCGGCGTCAGTTGCACCAGGCTGACGGCATCGGGCGACGGCGGCGGCGGCTGATGCGACAATTCGTACATCAGACGAAGGTCCTCCTGCCTCACTTGGCGCAGCATGAAGTCCCGCATCGGGGCGGCGGCACGCTCGAGCGCGACCGGCATTTCCATCTGACCCTGGAGGAATGGCTGCAGCGCATCCTGATTCACCGCGGCCACCGTAGGCATCATGGTGAAGAGCGTCAGGAACAGTCCCAGGCTGATCAGCACCGCGGTAGGGGGTGTCTCTGGCATGCCAAAGGCATGGCGAATCATCGACAGGACGATGACAATGCGGGTAAAGGCCGTCATCGACACCACGACCGCCGGTCCCAGGCTAAGGAAGGTGAGCAGGATCGCCGTGCGCATCGGCCCCGACACAGCCTCACCGGCGTTTTGCGACATCTGAGCCGTCCGGCTCCCGAGCGCGGGCAGCAAAGCGCCGGTCCCGGCATGCGCCAAGCCGGCGAACAGCGCCAGCACCAACACCACGCCGAAGGCAGGCCAAACTGTGCGCCTCATGCCAACGGCTCCGCCGCGGCGACGTCGGTCGGCGCCAACGTGCTGACCGATACGATCCCCCTTGCGTCCGCCGCGATCAGCAATGTGTGCGCCTGGCAACGAACCAGGTAGAGCGTCCCGTGCCTGCCCAGCGGCAACGACGCCAGCGACTGCAATTGAGCAGGCAGGCGCGCACCTGCCGAGCCCGCCTGCTTGCGCCGATGGAGCCACAGAATAACGGCCACGGCAAGCGCCAGGCAGAGCAAGAGGGAAATGCCCACCAGCGACAGATCGGGAAGCACGGGCGGAGGCGGCGCCAGATCAGGCCAGCCGCGAGCCGATGCCGGGGTCGATGCGGCGGGCATCAGCGCTTCTCCACAAGTTCCGTCAACTGAATACCGAAATGGTCGCCGATTGCCACCAATTGGCCGCGGGCAACCGTCTTACCGTTCAGGCGCAGTGCTACCGGCTCGTCGAGCGCCGCGTCCAATGTGAGTGCGATACCCTTTTCCAGCGCAAGCAGCGCCTCCACCGTCAACGTAGCGCTGCCCAGGTAGACCTCGAGATCGACGACGACATCCTTTACAAGTCGAAGATCGATCATGCCCCGCCCTTCCGGCGCCTGAGCGATAGCCGCCGTCTCGTCGAATTCCAGCGGTGTGATAGTGGCTTTCTGAATGCTCATGATGTGGCCTGCTGAAGTAAGTCGGCAGCACTCCCGCCCGCTGCGTCGAGTTGTAGCGCCAGGTGCCTCGCGTTGCGCCGAAGATGACCGCGGGCAATGCACTCACTTGTGCCCGCGACGCGCAGCGCCGCCGGCGCATCGAGCAGGCAATCGAGCTCGATCACATCGCCAGGCTCCATATCCGCGATCTGCGCCAGCGGCAGACGGACGCAAGCAAGCACGGCATCGAGCGCGACGGTGGTCCGCCCCAGCGCTTCCACCGGCGTGGCAAGCGCAGTCCTTCCCGAACGCTTCGACGGCACCTCCGGAGCGGCAGGAAACATGGTCAAACCAAGTTGCGCACGGAGCAGACGCATCTCGCCCACCTCGACGGTCATCCTCACCCCGCCCTCCGGCACGCGCCGCGGCAAGTCCGTGAGCGCGCTTGCGGACGCCATGCCTCTGGACTCGAAAGAAAAAGCATCGGCAAGGCGCATGGCCAGGTCATCCATGACGACGGACTGCAGACCAGCCAGCAGCCGCACGCCAGTCGTTTCGGCTGGCTCGCCTGGCACAGGCATCTGCAATGCCCGCCGCGCCACGGCATGTCCCGCCGTGGCGCAGATCCGCATGGCGGCATCGCAGCGCGCCGAATATTCATCCAGTTCGACGCCGAGTGTGGCCGTGGGATCCATCCTGGCTATTTCCCCGAGCGTCGCCGGCAGGCCGAACCAGTTTTCTCCCCAAGCATGAACGACGGTCTCGGCACATGCATGGACCGCTGCCAGTTCGCGGCTGCCCAGCCATCTCCACGGTCTTGCCGCGGCGGTCATGTCTGGCCCCTGAGCTGGAACAACTGGAGCAGCATTTCGTTGGCAGTACTGATGACTTGTGACGATGCCTGGAAACCTCTTTGCACCAGGATCAATTGTCCGAACTCGGCGGACAGATCCACATTGGATGCCTCGATGACACCGGACTTCACGTGGCCCGCGGCATTGGAAGCACCCGACGAAAAGCGTGCCTGCATTCCCGAGGGTGCCTCGAACAGGCCTTTGTCGTGCTGGATCAAACGCTGACGATCCGAAAACTGCGCCAGCGCCACCAGGCCGAGCTTGCTTTCCTGGCCGTTGGAATATTGCAGCGTCAATTGGCCAGCATCATCCACCGAGAAGGCAGAGATCGTTCCGGCGGCGTATCCGTCATTGCCGGCCACCCGCAGCGTCGACGCCGTACCTGCCGAAAATCCTGTCACGCCACTGGAAAAATCGAGTTCCAGCGGCATCCGCGTGCCATCGTCAAAAGCGAGTATCGCCTGCAACTTTTCCTGGCCCGGCTGTGGCATGCCGCCGACGAATGGCAGCATGCCGGTATAGAGATTGCCTCCCTCCGCGGATTCCACCGCGACCTTCCACTGCGTCGCCGCTTCATCATCATGGGTGAATCGTATCGTCAGGGCGCGAGCGTTCCCGTTGGCATCGAACACGCTGATGCTCTGCAGCACGTGATCTTCCGATCCACTCGACAAGTTGTCAGTGAATTTCAACGTGGTTGTCGTTCGCGGCGGGCTCCACTGCCGGCCTGCCACCGATGCGCCCTGCACCGTGCCGTCCGCTGCCAGGATCCCCAATTGCATGCCGGTATTGCTGTCCACGATACGGCCATCGTCAGCCACACGGAATTGTCCGGTCCGCGCATAGCGGGGACCTTCGCCCCCCAGCATGGTCAGAAAACCGGCGCCGGAAACGCCCAGATCCAGGGGACTGTCACTGTCGCGCAGATCGCCGGCGGCAAAATTCAGATAGCTCTGCAGATAGCTCACCCCGGAGCCGAAGCGAGGTTGCGCGTCCCTGAACCGGCCGGTCGCATCCGATGGCGTGCCGTAATAGAGATCGCTAAAACGTGGAATCGCGCCCTTGAAACCCGGCGTATTCATATTGGCAACGTTGTTGCTGATGGTCTGCAAGCCACGCGAGTACGTCTGCAAGCCCGACAGTCCGATTTGTACCGCATCCAGCATGATGTACTCCTGATGATTGACCGTCTTCCGATCCGGATCTAGCGAACCTGGGAGATCTGGGACAAGCCGATGTCGGTCAAGTAAGCGCCGTCGGCCGTCTGCACGGTAAGCGCGGGCTGGTTGCCGGCAAAGCTGACCGCGGTGACTTTCCCATCGATCAGGCCACTCTCGGACTGGAAACCGACTTCCTTGCCGAGCAGTCCGATGGTCTGGGTGGCCGATTGCAGAGACAGGAGGCTGTCCACCTTTTCGCTAAGTTGACGGGATTGCTCGAGGCTGGTGAATTGAGCCAGTTGCGAGATGAACTCGAAATTGTCGACTGGCTTGAGCGGATCCTGATACGTCAACTGCGTCAGGATGATCCTGAGCAGCGACTGCATATCCAGCCCAAGCGAATCGATGCGAGTATCGATGCCGCTGTTTATCGCGCCAATCGCCATGGAAATTCTCCTGAAGAAAAATCGATGAAGCTGCCATTGATGCAGGCTTCGTCGAGGTGCACGCCATATCGCCCACACTCGGCGCGGACACGATCCCGCAAGCGCGTCGCATCAGCCGGCGCCAGTGGCGGTACCCGCACCAGCAGCCGCACGGAATCGCCCTGCCGAGCAACGGTGACTTGTGCCTCGGCAGTGCCGTGCGCCGCGAAAAGCCTTCGCGCTCGATGCTCCGCTGCCGACATAGACAAGGCCGCGCCGCATGCCCTGGGCCGGGCTTGAGTATCGGAGCCGACGCCGCCCGGCTCGCGACGCAAGATCGGGAGTGCACATGGCAGCGCGAGAGGCAGACCTCCGGACACGCCGTTCAGTGCATCGCCCCGCGCCGCGCGCATGGTGCCGCCCGACGTGGACGGCATCGCTTTCCCGGCGTCGCGCGCGGACACGCGTATCCCGGGCATGAGCAACGGGATGTCCTGCTGCTGGTCAGGCACGCGCGGCGGGCTGCCTCGCTGCAACCGCGCAATACCAACAGCATGTGGGAACGGCAAGGTTCCCCCCCCCACTGCCGGGTTGTCTCGCTCCCCGCTGCGCATCCCACATGCGCTGCTCCATGCTATGCAGCAATTGCTGGAAGTTTCCATGTGCGGATGTATCCCCCACGCGCCTTTCCAGGGGTATCACCTGCATCGTCGACGCGATTTTCATTCCTCCTCCTGCCGTGACGCCCATCGATCTTCAAGCCGCCGCTGAAGCGCCATGTCGTTCTGATGCCGCAATATCCTGCGGCCTTTCTTCTGCATCGCGCTAACCGCCTGCAGCCGCGCCTGGGCGGCAGCCAGTCCCGTCAGCGCAACCTGCAGACAGCGGCGCGCCTCGGCCTCGTCGGCGATCGCGCTGGCTTCACGGCTGCGTGAGCAGTCCAGAACAGCATTCCAGTTGCCCAGCGCCAGCGGATCGAGTTCTGCGCCCGGCAACACCCCTGCATGCCAGGCCGTGCCCTGGCGTGCCAGCTCGCCGCTGCATGCGAGCCTCCGTACCGTGGCACCCGCCAGATTCGACCGCGCTCCTCGTACCACAGCCTGGGCACGCTCGCGTTCCTGTTCGCGCAGCCGCATGATGGCGGCGAGTACCGGCAAAGCCTTCCATGCCTTCACCGCGCCCCCTTCAGCACGCGCATCAACGTCGCGCTCGCGGTGCTGGCCGGGACCGCCTCACCCAGATCCTGGCGCAGGAACTCGAGCAAAGCCGGGTACAGCTCGATTGCACGGTCGGTCAGGGAATCGCTGCCTGCCGCATAAGCACCGGATTCGACCAGCAGCTTCGCACCCTCGTAGCACGCCAGCAACGAGACAGCTTCCAGCCGCAAAGCGGTGTCCTGCGGCGTCTCCACTCGCTGTGCCGCCCGGCTGACGCTGCGCGTGATCTCGATGGCGGGATAGTGGCCTCGCTCGGCCAGATCGCGTGACAACACGATATGGCCGTCGAGCAGCGAGCGCATCGTCTCCGCCATCGGGTCGTCGATCTCGTCGGATTCCGCAAGGATCGTCATGATCGCCGTGATGGCGCCGCGTGCACGGAACACCCCGCAACGCTCCACCACCTTGGGCAGCAAGCCGAACACACTCGGTGGGTAAGCCCGTACCGTAGGCGGCTCGCCAGCCGACAAACCGATCTCCCGCAGCGCCATGGCGAAGCGCGTGATCGAGTCCACCAGGAACAGCACATGGGCACCTTGCTGCGACAGCGCTTCGGCGTGAGCCAATGCCGTCCACATGGCTCGCGCACGCAGCGCGGCGGAAAGATCGGAGGTGGCCAGCACCATTACCGAGCGCCGCCGCGTGGCTTCCGGCAATGCCTCGCGCCACAGTTCCTCGGCCTCCCGGCCACGCTCTCCGATCAAGCACAGCACGCAATGATCGGCCTCGACATGACGCGCCAGCCCACCCAGAAGCGAGGTCTTTCCCACCCCGCTACCAGCGAAAAGCCCAACCCGCTGCCCCTTGGCAAGCGGCAGCAGCGTATCCAGCGCGCGAATGCCGGTGTCAAGCCGAGCGCTCGGCGGCAAACGGTCGAGAGGGCCAGGTGGATAACCCGCCAAGGGCTGTAGCCGCGTGGCGCCGCCCACCGGACCAGCACCATCGATCGGCACGCCGAAGGGATCGAGAACACGCCCCAGAAAACCCTCGCCAACGCGCACGCCATGGCCGCCAAGGCTCTTGTGCACCCGGTCGCCAAGACGCACTGCGGCAGCCGATCCATAGGGTGCCAGCACAATGCGCCCTCGCTCGACGCCGATAACCTCGGCACGGATGCAGCCATCCTTGGCCCCAATCTCGCATACCGCGCCCAACGCCGACGGCGGGCCATCCGCCTCGATCGCGGTGGCACGCAGGCGAGTAACCAGGCCGAAGCGCGGCACGGGATCGAAGTCCCTCAGCGCGCGCAGCACGGGATGCACCGAGTCAGTCATTCGACACCTCGATGCACTTGCGCAACGCGGCCAGTTGCGAATCGATACCGGCATCCATGTGCTCGAACTCCGTGTGCAGCAGACAGGCGCCAGAGGGCAGATCGGGATCGATCCGCAGCGTCACGTACTGGCCGTCGGGAAGACTCGCGCGCAACAATGCTTCGTCGTGGAAATCCGCTGCGGAAATGTCGACCTCCAGCACCGCCTTGCGTCCCAGCAACGCCAGGCGGTGCCGCACAATCTCGGCCACCAGCGAGGCACGCTCGGCGGACGATCCAAGCATGCGCTCGAGCGCCGCTACCGCCACGGCTACCGCCATTGCATCCAGACTGGTCAATTTCGCCGCCAGTGTTTCGCGGGCCGCGGCTACGCCTTTGCCAATCAAGGCGATGCGCACGGCCTCATCCTGATCAGCCTGCTCCCGGCCAATGCGCATGCCCGCCGCAAGCCCCGCCTTCGACCCCTCGTCATAAGCCGCTTTTTCGCGAGCGGCAACCTCTTCCCGGCAGGCCGTCAGTTCATCCGCCAGCGTGGCCAACTCGATTTGCCGTGGATCCGGCCCGGCCCGGGGCCGCGCCAAGGCTCCGCCAACCGCCCCGGCATGCGCTACGCCCGTCGGTAAGTTTTCCGTCGCGGACGGCGTCACGCGCTTGCGGTCTTCCGCGATGGCCACATCGATTGCTTTATGCAGGCGTGTCACGATGGCCCCATGCGACGGCGGAAAAGGCGGCGCCACCAGGTTCCATCTTGCGGTCGGCCGGTTCCATCCGACCGTGCTGGCTCCGCTACAAGCTCACGCAACGCGAGACCCCGCAGTTGTTGCGCCAATGCAGCACGTGTGGCGCGCGTCATCGCCACCTCCGAAGACGGTGCATGCTGGCAGACCCCATCGCCTTCTGCCGGATGCGACAGCGCCATGGCGGCGCATGACTGCAGCCAGGGCGGCAAGCCTTGCACCAATGCACGCACCTGCGACAGATCCGCCACACGCGGATCGATGGCGTCTTGCGCGGCAGCGGCGTCCGGCTCGCGCCTCCTTGCCGTCTCCGCGGCGTCGTCGCCATGCACCTTGACCAGCAGCGGTGCAAGGATGTGGCGTTCCTCTGCCGTCAACGCCCCCAAGACGGCCTCGCTGTCCTCGGCCGACAGTTCGGCGAGCCTGGCCACCGCACGGCGCAGGGAGCGCGCCTTTTCATGCGGCAGCATCGTCGCTCCCGCTGGCAAGCAATTCACGCAGACGCCGCACGTGCTCCTCGCGTTGCTGCATGGTCAGCCGCGGCTGGCGCGGAGCGCGCCTGAGAAAATGCCGCAGGCCGGCATAGAGCCCTGCGCAGATCAGGACAGCCAGCGCCGCCAAGCCGGAGGCATGGACCATCAGGTTTTCGATATTCCTGTCCGTCGTCTCCTTTTGGGGAGGCGTTCGCGGTGCGGCGCCGCCATACCGCATATCGGCGATGTCATCCGATGCGCTCGCATGCTCGCCAGACAGTCGCTCATGCGCGTCGACAGTAACCACATCGCCGCGCCGTGAATCCAGCCCCGCAGCGACTGTCACCAGGTTGCGAACGCGCTCCTGCTCCGCGGGCTCCAGCGCGCGTTCCACCAGTATCCCGACAGACAAGCGCCGCAGCGTTCCCGGTGCGCTGACCGTTTCCTCCAACCGGCGTGCCGTCTTCTCTTCCTGCGAGGATTGGAATACCGGCAGAGGTGCGCGCCGTACCCCCCCAATATCGCTGCCAGCAGCTTCGCCGACGCCGGCTGGCAAAGGCAGCGGCTCGCGCCGGTCCGCCTCGCCATCCCTCCAGCGGCCCTGCGGGACCCTCACCTGCTCGTCGCGGCTCAGGCGACGACTGTCTGGGTCCAGTTCCGCGTTGACGGCGACTACGAACGGCGCAGGACGAGCCAGTGGCTCGATCTGCGCCCGGATCTTGCGCGCATAGTACTGTTCCAACGCCAGCTTCTGCGCCAGCACCGGATTGCGCACCTCTGGCTCTGCCGACACCGCCGGCGTACCGTGCTGGTCGAGGATGGCGACATCGGCAAGATCGAGCTGCGGCACCGCCGCGGCCACCAGCCGGCGAATGCCGTTGACTGTGGCCTCGGCAAGCACCTCGCCTTCGTTCAGGAAGATCGCCACTGACGCGCGCGGACGGATGTCATCGCGGCGATACAGCGTCGCCTCCGGCAAGGACAGGTGAACGCGCGCCAGACGGACCTCGTCAAGGCTCATGATGGTGCGCGCCAGTTCCCCCTGCAGGGCACGCTGGAAATTGACCTTCTGCGCGAATTCGGTCAAGCCCAGATCAGCATGCTCGAACAACTCCAGCCCGGCTACGCCCTGGAGATGAATGCTGCCACTCATCACCTTCAGGCGCATGGCACGCTGTTCCCCTTCCGGCACCAGCACGGAAGTGCCGTCGTCCGACACGCGGTACGGCACCCCGGACTTTTCCAGTTCCGCGACGACGGCGCCGGCGTCCTGATGGTTCAGGTCGCGGAACAGTACCTCGTAGCGCGGCTGGACAGCCCACACGAGCGCCAGGACCGCGCCCGCCAGGATCGCCGCGGCGCCTGCCCCCAAAGCGAGCCGTCGTGACGGCGACAGCGAAGTCACCAGCGAGAATATTCCAGGCATGGGGATTTCCTTAAAGTTGCATGCGCATCAATTCCTGGTACCCCTCGACCAGTCGCGTTCGGACCTGAAGCACCAGTTGAAAAGACTGGCGGGCCTCCTCGAGCGCCAGCATGACCTGGTGTGGCGGCAGGTTTTCGCCAGCGGCAAAGTGCCGGGTCATGTCTTGTGCCGTCAGCATGGCGGCATCGGCACGCATGGCGCCATCCAGCAACTGCCCGGCGAACCCGCCAGACACCAATGACAGAGGCTGGTTGGCCAACTCGCCGGGAAGACTGGCGGCGGTGGCGTGCGCGGCCAAGCCAATGGAGTCCAACGCAGCGGTACTCAAGAGCGGCTCCCTATTTCGAGCGCACGCGCATACATGGTGCGCGCGAGGTTGTATACGGCGACATTGGCTTCGTAAATGCGTTGTGACTGGATCAGCAAAGTCATCTCCGCGGCATGGTCGATTCCCGGATAGGCGACATTGCCGTTCGCATCTGCATGGGGATGGGCAGGCTCATGCATCAGCCGGGGCTGCGTGTCCATGGCTTCGATTCCATAGATCCGGACACCACCCGCCGGCCTGGCGTCGGCAGGCCACGGCGCGACGCCGGCCTGCGTCATGAACGCCGGACCGGAAATCAGGCGCTGCGGCACATACGCCTCTCCGCTGGCCATGCGGGTGGTCCCGGCGTTGGCGAGATTGCGCGCAATGACTTCGATGCGCTGCCATTCGACCTCCATGCCCGAGCGCGCGATGGCGGCAATCGTGCCGGCCGCAGTCACAGCACCCCCTTGAGTGCCAGCGAGTGCAATTGGAACTGCCGGTCCGCCAATGCCGTCAGCACGGCAAAACGGCTCGCGGTGTCACTGGCCAGGCTCAGTTCGAGATCGGGGCGCAATCCTCCCACGGTTGCCGGGAGTTCCCTCGTGGCATCGATCGGGGCCGCGCGCACCTTCGATGGTTCGGCCATCATCAGGGCCTGCTGCAGAGAGCGCTCAAATGACACGCGCACCGGCAAGAAACCAGGACTGCCAAGATTGGCAATGTTGTGGGCAGTGGCGAATGCGCGCGCGTCGAGCCCATCGAGTGCGCGCGCGACAGTGGCGATAGTGATATCTGGCATGATGTTGGATGGTCTGCTCTTGGTCTGTCGCGCCGGCTATTGCACGATGATGTCGGCATACAAGGCGCCGGCAGCCTTGATCGCCTGCAGGATGGAAATGATGTCGCGCGTGCTGACCTGAAGCCTGGCCAGTGACTGCACGAGATCGCCGACAGTGGTATTGGGAAACGTCGCTGCGACCGTTTTCGGCGATTCGGCGACCTTCAGTTCACTGTTGCCTATCACCAGGCTGCGCACCTGCGGTCCCGCCACGGTGATCAGACCAGGCTGGGAAGCGCTGTACTCGGTAGTCACCGAAATGCGCAAGTCACCGTGCGAAATGGCAATGGCGCCAATGCGAACGTTACCGCCTGCCACTACCGTGCCGGTACGTTCGCTGATCACCACCCTTGCCGCCCAGTCCGGCATGACCATGAGCCGCTCCACGCGGGCCACGAAAGCGGCAAGACCCGCGGCGCCGCCTTGCGCGCGAATCGCCACCGACTGCGCGTCGCGCAGGCTGGCAATACCTGTGCCGAACGTTTCGTTGATGCGCGCTGCGACGCGATCGGCGGTAGACGCATCGGCATCCTTGAGCAAGAAGACGATCTGCCCATCCTGCAGCGTCAGTGGCGAAACGACCTGACGTTCCACGGTAGCGCCCGCCGGTACCAGCCCGACCGTGGGATGATTCTTCTGCTGCAGGTTGCCGTTGGCGTCATAACGGAATCCACCGACCGATACCGGCCCCTGTGCCAGCGCGTAGACTTCCCGGTCCGGTCCGCGAAGCGGCGTCATGATCAACGTGCCTCCGCTCAGGCTCCTGGCATCGCCGATGGAAGTGACATTGATGTCCAGCTTGTCGCCAACGTGTGCCGATGGCGGCAGCGTACCCGACACCATCACCGCCGCCACGTTGCGGCTCTGCAGTTGCTCGGGACCGACCGCCGCATCGAAATTCGACAGCACATTCGCGAGTGCCTGCCGGGTCGCCTGATGACGACTGCTGTCACCTGAGCCGGCGAGGCCGGTGACGATGCCGTAGCCAACCAGCATATTGTCGCGCCAGCCCAGAAAGCGGCCGAGATCCTTGAGGCGGACTTCCGCATCGGCACACCAGGCGGATGGCGGCAACCCGATCGCCATGATCAGTGCGAACCAGAGACGAAGATGCCTCACCATAGTCCCAACCATGCCAGAATGCGTGGAATCAAGCCCGGCTTGGCTCGATCGGTAATGAAGCCGTCGCCGGTGTAATCGATATGCGCATCGGCAAGCCGGCTCGATATCACCGTGTTGTTGGGTCCGATGTCCGTGGCGCGGACTCGGCCATCCAGGCGAATTCCCGTCTTCTCGCCATTGACATCGATGCGCTGCTCGCCTGCTACGCGCAGGTCGCCGTTGGGCATGACCTCGACCACCGCTGCACTCAGTTGCGCCAGTAGCCTCCCGGTGCGCTGGATACGGCCACGGCCGCCATAACTGTCCGATGCACCCAGTGCAGCGCCATTGCGGCGCGCATCGAGCACGGACACATTGGCCTGAACGCTGAAACTGGTGCTGGTGGAGGTGTCGGCGGTATTGGATGCGCTGGAGTTCTCGTAGGCCAGGATCGTGACTATGTCTCCCTGCCGTGCTGCGCGCCGATCCCCCACCAGTGCGCGATGCTCCGTCGCCGAAAACAGATCGGCTGCCACGGCCGGGCCGAGCGTCAATGCGGCCAATCCGAATGCGCTTATGCGACGAGCCATGGCGCACATCATCTGCCTTCCTCCGTTGCCGCCAGTTGCATAACCCTGCCATCTGCCAAGCCATATGCCGTGACCTGGCCACTACGGCCGCTCTGCAACGAGAGCGCCCGACGCGAGATGGTCACGGCCCCCTGACGCGCCACGATCTCGACCGGATCGCCCTTGCGTATCGTGGCAAGGAAGCCATGCAGATACGATGGCAGGCAACTGCCAGCCGCCAGTGTTTCACGTGCGATCACGATGCCGCGACCGGCGGAAAATCTGACCGAACGACCCGCCTCGCGCTCCGGACGGCAATTGGCGGTATGCACATCGCCCGTGCGCAGTGCCAATCCCGGCGGCACCGCCTGGGAGAGCATCAGCCCCGTTGGCGCGGCACGCCGACGCGGGCCGGTCGCATCGGGCCTTGCAGTGCAACCGCCAGGCGGAAATCGCACCGTCACCTCGCTGTCGTCATCTGCGCTCAGCCACGGCGCCAGCGCCGGAATCTGCCGCCGCGCACGCGTGGCAAGGCGATCCGCCGGCAACCGCATGCCGGCGCCGGCCAGCGTGCCCAGGCTCAAACGTTCGGCGGGTTCACGCAGGACGGGCGGTAACGCCGACAAATCGGCCACCTCGGAGAAGCGGATATCGCAGGACGACACCACCGCCGTATCGCGAAAATGCACCAAGCCTGCGGCATCGGCGCCTTCGGAGCCGGTCGACAACAGGCTAAGAAGGCCCAGAAGGACCAGCGGCACACGGCGGGCCAGTGTCTCCATCAGCGACGCAATCCGTTGACGATACCCATCAACTCGTCGCCCGCCTGCACGACACGGGCATTGGCGGCATAGGCACGCTGAAAAATCAACAGGTTGACCATCTCGTCGGACAACTGAACATTCGAGCGTTCGAGAAAACCCTGCACCATCGCCCCCGCACGTTCCTCGCCAGGTTTGAGCCGCGTCAATGCGGCGTTCTCGTCGGCCTCGAAGATACCTTCGCCACGTGGGCGCAGCGCGCGCACATCGGCGGCAAGCACGAGTTCCAGTTGACCGAGTTCCACAGACTCAGCCCGATCCGGTACCGTGGCGCGAATCCGGCCTTCCGCGTCGATCGTGATTCCGCTCGCATCGGAGGGCACTGCAATGGTCGCCTTCAAGGTCTCGCCGGAGGCGACGGCCAGATGACCGTCGTCGTCAACATGCAAGGTACCGCCGCGCCACAGCAGCGGCTCCCCGCCTGCGGACTGCAACTCGACAAAACCCTCGCCGCGGATAGCCAGGTCCATGGCATTGCCGGTCTCCCGCAGCTCGCCTTGAGAAAATGTCCGAAGTCCGGAGACAAGCATCACGCCCTGGTCCACCGGGTCGCCGGACGGCGCAGACGAAGTGGCACGCACCGCAGACGGCGCCGAGGCTACCAGCGTGACGAAGTCCGCAATGCCACGCTTGAATGCCACCGTATTCACATTGGCGATATTGTGGCCGACGATATCGACCGCACCCTGCTGTGCGAGCAGCCCCGTCGCACCGATATAGAACGCGCCGTTCATGGTCAGGAAATCTCCCCAATGCGCTGCAATACGGTGCCGAGCATCTCGTCGTATGCCCTCACCACTCTCTGGCCGCCTTCGGCTTCGCGCAGCGCTGCCATCAGGCGCAGCATGTCGTCCGCGCTGGAGACATTGGATGCCTCATAGCTACCCTGCACGACCGTTGGCCGCTCGACCTCCCGCGGGTCCGCGCCGGCGGTAAAGCCAGCATGGCTTCGCACAAGCCTCGCGGGTTCGGCGAAATCCACGATGAGCAAACGATCCACCGGCATGCCGTTGTCCAGCACGGTACCGTCGTGAGTGACGCGCCATTGGGCGCCACGCACCACGATATCGCCTCCCGTTCCCTGCAGCGCCTGGCCTTGCGCACTGGTCACGCGACCGGACGCATCGAGGACGAAGCGCCCCGCGCGTGCATACTCGACGCCCGCCCCGCCTGATTCATTGCGAAGTACGAAAAAGCCGGAACTGGCCAACGCGAGGTCAAGTGGATTGCCGCTGTTTACCAATTTGCCCTGGAGGAAATCGCTTGCCACGCGCAGCGCAGGCATGCCACGTCCGGCCATACCGAGTTGCTCGGCAAAGGACACCTCGCGCTTATACCCTGCGGTGGTTGCATTGGCGATGTTCCTGGCGGCGCTTTCGAGCCGCTGCGAAGCAATCGACAATAGCTGAGTCGAGATGCGCATCAATTCAGTCATTGGATTCACTCGTCCTGTTTGCCTTGTGGCCACACTAGTTGATGTTGACGACACCGAACGCCCTGAGATTCATCGAGGGCGGGATCTCGTTGACTCCCACCACCGCAAGCCGGGGCACCACGCGCTGCGTGAACAGCTTGATAGCGCGGCGAATCTCCGGCCGGCACAACAACACCGGCGACTGGCTCTGCCGCATCATTGCCTCGGTCTGCGCCAGCAGGCGGGACAGCAGTTGCTCCGCCAGGGCCGGCTCCAGCACCGGCCCTGCTGCGCCGTCTTCGGCCGACCGCAGGTTGTCCAGCACCCGGCTCTCCAGCGCCGGGTCCAGTGTCAGGACGGACAATGCGTCGTTTTCCCCGCGCAGGGCCTGGCAGATCTGGTGGCCCAGGCGCTGCCGCACCGCTTCGCCCAGTCGCGCCGTATCTTTCTCGTGCCGCCCCGTATCCACCAGGACCTCGGCGATGCGATCCATATTCCGTATCGAGACGTGTTCGGCCAGCAGATTGCAGAGCACCTGCTGGATATCGGTCACGCTCAGCAACGCCGGCACCATTTCCTCGACCAGGCCGGGCTGCCTGGCACGAACCTCATCCAGCAAATTCACCACGGCTGCCCGCGAAACCAGCTGAACGAGATTGAGCTTGATGACCTCCGTGAGATGGGTCATCAACACCGTGACCGGATCGACGATCGTGTATCCCTTTCGCTTGGCCGATGCTGTCTCCTCGGCATCCATCCAGACTGCGGGCAAGCCGAACGCAGGATCCCGCGTGCGCACGCCCGGAAGCGACTCGCCATTGTCGGAAGCGTGGATGGCCATCATCCGCTCCGGATAGAGCGCCGCTTGTCCGTAGCGACTGCCAAACAGCGAAATACGATAGTCATCGGGCGGCAGCGTCAGTTGCTCCTTGAATGCGATCTCGGGCAGCATCACTCCCAGCTCTTGCTGGATGTCCTGCCGCAATGCGAGCGCACGCCCGGCAAGCGCGGGACGTTGCGACGCCAGCGCCGCGCCCAGGACGCTCCCGAAACCGATCTCGATCGGCGCGGGCTGGGCCGAGAACGTGGCGGTTTCCGGCGCGGCCTGTGCTGCCCCTTCGCCCCCGGCTTCCTCCCGCGCGCCGGCGCTGGTTCGCCTCAGCAGCCAGCCTAGGATCATGACGGGCCCGATGACCAGCGCCAGCCATCCCGGCATGCCTGGCAACAGCAGCAAGGCCAGCATGGCGATCGAAACCAGCCATTGGACCTTGGGGAACCGGAACAACTGCTGCCCGACCACGATGCCGAGTTGCTGGTCCGACGATGAACGCGTGACAATCAGGCCAGTCGCCACGGAGATGATCAGGGCCGGCACCTGCGTCACGATGCCGTCGCCGATGGTGAGCAGGGTGAAGGTCTGCAGAGCCTGCTGCCAGCCCATCCCCATCTGCGCGATGCCGACGATCCAGCCCGCCAGGACATTGATCAGCAGGATCAGTATCCCGGCGATCGCGTCGCCCTTGACGAACTTGCTCGCTCCATCCATCGCGCCGTAGAAGCCCGCCTCCTTTTCAAGCGACTTGCGTCGCCTCTGTGCCTCTGCCTGGTCAATCAGGCCCATGTTCAGGTCGGCATCGATACTCATCTGCTGGCCGGGCATGCCATCGAGCGCGAAACGGGCCGCCACCTCCGATACACGTTGCGCACCGCCTGTGACCACGATGTATTGAACGACGACCAGAATCAGGAAAACGATGAAGCCGATGACGAAATTACCTTGCACCACGAATTTCCCGATGGCGGCAATCACATGTCCTGCCTGTGCCTTCGAGAGAATCAGCCGCGTCGCCGCAATGCTTAGGGAGAGTCGGAACAGAGTGGCCAGCAGCAGCAGTGACGGAAAGGTCGAGAAGTCCACCGGCTGTGCCACATAGAACGTCAGCAACAGGATGGCCAGGGCGAACGCGAGATTGACGATGATCAGCAGATCGAGCAGCGCCGCGGGAATGGGAGTGAAGAGCAGCAGCAGAATCGCCACGACACAGGCGACCAGCGCGAGATCTGCCTGCTTGCCTAAAGTCATCCGCAGCGCGTTCATCGCCCGCCCCTCATCCGCCGCGATTGCAGATAGACATTTGCCGTGTCCGCATACAGTGCGGACGGCACCTCGCCATCCAGCGGCGTCCGGTAGAACAACGTGCGCGCCAGAGCGCGAGATTCGACGACCGGCACTCCGTAGATGAAAGCCAGGCGCCGCAGCCGGCGAGCCAACTCCCCTCCGCCTTTGGCCACCACCCTGGGCGCGGACATCTGCTCCGGCCGATAGCGCAAGCCCACTGCGAAATGCGTTGGATTCGTCACGAGAAAATCAGCGTCACGCACGTTGCGCAAGCTCTGCGCATGCTTGACCAACTCTCGCTGCACTTGGCGACGGCGCGCCCGGATGCGGGGATCCCCTTCGCGCTGCCGCATTTCCTCGCGTTGCTCTCGGCGGCTCATCCGCATCGATTGCATGAAGCTATGCCGGACCCAGAGCCTGTCAGCGACGGCGAATACCAGTGCCGCCGACAACAGCAGCATCACCAGCCGAGTCGCCGCTCCCGCCAGCAGGCGAGACAGATCCGCCGCGGTTGCCGGCACCTGTAGCGCACCCTGCATTGCGGTGCGGGCAACCCAGCCGGTGATCGCCGCGTAGACCAGCAGTTTGACAATACCCTTCAGGCCCTGCACCAGGGTTTCTTTCGAGAAAATGCGCCTGAATCCCTTGACCGGGTTCACCCGTGTCCAGTCGACGCGCAGCGCTTGCGGAGCAAACAGAAAGCGCGTCTGCAGCAACGCCGGCACTGCCGCACCCAGGATCGCGACCGAGATCACTGGCACCATCAGGAAGGCCGTGGTAGCCAGCAAATGCATCGAACTGGCAAGCCAGGCATCCTGACCCGCCGCCAGCAACGCCCGCGCGACCTCCCGGGAAAACTGCCGTGCCCAGGCATCGCCACGCCAATAGCACGCCATTGCCACTGCGGCGAATGCCGTGACCATGCTCCATTCGGCACTGCGGGAAACGGTGCCCTTCTGGCGCGCGCGCTCCAGCTTGTACGGCGTGGCCTGTTCGCTGCGATTCTGTTCCGCATCGCTCATCGCGAGGCTCCGAGCAAATGCGGAACAAACGATGCCGCCAGCGCCGACAGCCGTACCATCACCGGCCCAAGCAAAGCAAGGCTGAGACCCAGCACCAGCACCGAGACAATGCTCTTGACCTGCAAACCGAGCATGAGCACGTTCATCTGCGGCAACACGCGGGAAAGGAAGGCGAGCGCAAGGTCGATCAGGAACAGGACCACGATTGCGACAGCCGTCGTGACCAGCCCGACTGACATGACCTTGCCCAGATAAGAGGCCAGTACCGAGGAATCCAGCGCCAATGTCATGCTGCCGGGCGGCAGCCATTCATTGAGTGCTGCCAGCAGCCGCAAGACCTCGTGGTGAACATTGCCGGCAAAAAATACCACGCCGCCACCCAGTGCCAGAAGCGTGCCGAACAGCGGTGTCTGCGCGCGGGTAGCGGGATCGATGATCAATGCCATGCCGAATCCGGCCTGCAGATCCAGCACCCGGCCCGCAAACAGCAGCCCGGCAAACGCCGCCTGCCATGAGAACGCAATCACTGCGCCGAGTAGCAACTCTCCCGCCATCGCCGACAGCAACTGCCCCGAGGATAGGGCACCCACGGGCCTGGCCAGCGCCGCCAGCGCGGTGGCGCACCCGAGCACGCAGACCACGCGCACGCGCGCCGGAATACGCATCAAGGAAAACGGGGGAGCAAACAGGAACATCGGCCCCAGCCGCAATGAAACCAGAAGGCTCTCTATCGCGGGTGCAGGCATGAGGGAGGCTGCGGCAGCCATCAGCCCAACGCTGGAATCAGTTGAAAAAGGCCGCTGGCGAAGCGCGTCACGCGCCCCATCATCCAAGGACCAAGCAGGCCCAGTACCGCCACCGTCACGACAAGCTTCGGTATGTAGCTGAGGCTCATCTCCTGCAACTGCGTGATGACCTGGAACAAGCTCACCAGAAGGCCCACAAACAGGGTGGCGGACAAAAGCGGCGCGCAGATGATCGCGCATTGCATGAGCAATTGCGCCAGTAGCTGCTGAGCTTGATCTGCTGTCAATGCCGCCCCCTCGTACTTGTCAGGCACGCATTAGAGCAGGCGGCAATTTCGCTGCCTATCAGCCAACTCCCAAATATCAGGACTAGTACGTTATTCCGAATTCTCCGCAGCAATCCCAGGACATATCCCGGTATCGAAGCAGAAAAAAGAGGAATGGCATGCAGCATTATCTGCACGAGGCCACGCTCGATTGAGCGCATATGCCGTGGAGGGCCTTGCGGAATCACCACAGAAGACAAAAGCCGCTTGCGGCTCCCGGCTCCTTGGGCTCAATACCGTGTCTCCCGTCGTGGGCATTGCCACCACGCAGGACACGCATAACACCCGCCCATCAATTGCCAGAAGTGGCGCATTTATCGCTTTTCCACTTCTGTGTCGGCGTGATGGAGACACGGAAGTGGCGAGTATCCGGACGGCTACTCCAAGCAACCTTCCGGATCATCCGGAGTGCGCCGCCAGGGCTTTGTTACAACCGCTCCGCCAGCCCCAGCGCCGCTTCCTCGTTCGTTCTCTCGAAGCGCAGCGGCGTGACCGAGACCCCGCCCCGGCCGATCACCATCGCCTCGCTGTCCGGCGCGTCGGGCCGCGGGCCGCGCGAGAACTGCAGCCAGTGGTAGGGAATGCCGCGCGGGTCGACGTGGGCGCGCACGGCGATGTCCTTGACGAGGCCGGCGCCCTGGCGCGTGACGGTGAGCGGGCCGGCGGCCGCGGGCGCGACGTCGGGGAAGTTGACGTTGAGGCAGGCCTGTTCGCTCCAGCCGGCGGCGAGCAGGCGGAGGATGACGTCTGGAGCCAGCGCGCGCGCGGTTTCCCAGCGCACGTTGTCGCGGTCGGAGAAGGCCTGGCTCAGCGCGATGGAGGGGATGCCCAGCAGCATGCCGGTCATGGCCGCGCCCACGGTGCCGGAGAACACGGTTTCGAGGCCGAGGTTGCCGCCGCGGTTGATGCCCGAGAGGACCAGCGTGGGCGGCGCGTCGGCCATCAGGTGGCGGGCGGCCATGACGACGCAGTCGCCCGGCGTGCCGGCGACGCCGAAGCGGCGCTCGCCCTGCCGGCTGAAGCGCAGCGGCGCGTGCAGGCTGATCGAGTGGGAGGTGCCGCTCTGGTCGTGCTCGGGCGCGACGACCCAGACTTCGCGCGCCAGCGTGGCGGCCACGGCTTCGAGCACGGCCAGCCCGGGGGCGTCGATGCCGTCGTCATTGGTCAGGAGAACGCGTTCCAGCAGGGGATGGGACATGGGCGGGAAAAGGTAGGAGAGGACGGGAAAGGACGAAAAAGGACGGCAAGGCGGATGGCCGGCGGGAATCCAGCGGCAACTATAAACCGCGCGCGGCGGCGGCGCAGCCGGCGGGCATTGCCGGATTTGCCAAGACGGCCGGCCGGCGCCGCACTATGCTGCCGCGCATCGTCGTCCTTGCCGCGCCCCGCCGCGCCGATGCCATGTCTTCTTCCCGCCTTTCCCTGCGCGCCGGGCTGCCCAGCCTGGCCTTCGTGCTGATCTGGTCGACCGGCTTCATCGTCGGCCGCGCCATCGTGCCGGTGGCGCAGCCGAGCCTGTTCCTGCTCGCCCGCTTCGCGCTGGCGGCGCTGCTGTTCGCGCTGGTGGCGGTGGCCGGCGGCGCGCGCTGGCCGGCGCTGCGCGAGGTGCCGAAGCACCTGCTGGCGGGCGCGCTGCTGCACGGCAGCTACCTGTGCGGCGGCTACTGGGCCGTGGCGCACGGGCTGCCGCCCGCGGCGATGGCCTTGCTGGGCGCGCTGCAGCCCGTGCTGACGGCGCTGCTGGCCATCCCGCTGCTGGGCGAATTCCCGTCGCGGCGGGGCTGGGGCGGCCTCGCGCTGGGCTCGCTGGGCGTAATATTGGTGGTGGCTCCAGCCATGCTGGCCAGCGTATCCCACCCGGTTTCGCCGTGGGTGCTGCTGGTGGCCCTGCTTTCCATCCTTTCCATCACCGTGGGCACCATCCTGCAGAAAACCTCGATCGCCGCCGCCGACCTGCGCGCCAGTTCCGCCTGGCAGAACACCGGCGGCGCGCTGGTGGCCGGCACGCTGGCGTGGCTGCTGGGCGAGACGCACTGGCAGCCGGGGCTGGCCTTGTGGTCGGCGCTGGCGTGGGCGGCGCTGGTGCTGTCGGGCGCGGGCACCTACCTGCTGCTGCGCATCGTCCGGCGCGGGCAGGCCGCCACCGCCGCCTCGCTGATGTTCCTGGCGCCGCCGCTGGCCGCGCTGCAGGCGTGGCTGCTGTTCGGCGACAAGCTGGGGCTGCTGCAACTGCTCGGCCTGGCCGTGGCTGGGCTTGGCGTGTGGCTTTGCCAGACCGGGCAGCCCGCCCGGCCGCCGCAACGTACCGGCCATGCCGCCGCGCGATGATCCCGCCGCGCGCGCGGGCCCGCCGGCGCCGCTGGTGGAGACCCGCGTCTACCGGCCGGAGCCGGACTGGCACCGGCACGGCTACACCCAGGTCCTGTTCGGCCTGGACGGCGCCAGCGAGCTGGAGATCGGCGGCCACCTGCACCGGCTCGATCCCGGCAGCGGGCTGATCGTGCCCGCCGGCGAGCGCCATGACTTTCTCGGCCTCGCGGACAACCGGCAACTGGTGCTGGACGTGCCGCCCGGCTCGCTCGCCGTGCCGGCGGCGCTGACCGGGCGCCCCCGCGCCTTCGCCGTCACCGCGGGCTGGGCGGAGCGCGTGCGCCGCATCGCGGCGATGCCGCCGGAGCCGGGGCGCGGCGGCTCGCGCCAGCACCACTGGCGGCTGGCCGCGGCGCTGGCGGGCGACCTCGCGCTGGGCCTGGACGTGCCGGAGCGCGACCGGCTCGCGCCGTTCCCCGTGGCGCAGATCGACGCCTACCTGCGCCAGCACCTGGACGCGCCGCTGCGCGCCGGTGACCTGGCCGGCCGCTTCGGCTGGAGCGTGCGGCGCTTCCACACCTTGTTCCAGGAAGCGTTCGGCGACACCCCGCACCGCTACCAGACGCGCCTGCGCCTGGACCAGGCCACGCGCCTGCTGGCCGACCACGGCCACGCGCTGGCGGACATCTCGCTGATGCTCGGCTTTCCCGACCAGACCACCTTCACGCGCCGCTTCGCGCAGCGTTTCGGCATGCCGCCGGGCGCGTGGCGCAATGCCGGCGCACGCGCATAGCGCGCCGTTCGCACGCAACAAGTGCTGCTTGATCGCTGTGGGGGAGATTCGCATAGGCATCCGGCCGCGCCCCGCGGAGAAATCGCAGGGGTGTTTCTTGTCGGCGGCGGGCGCGCGCGGACCGGAACGCGCCCGCCGCCGGGTACGTCCGGCGGGCTAGTTCCGGCAGAACATCCACGGCCCGATCTGCAGGCGGACCTGGCTGCTGTCGGGGCAGTTGGATTGCAGGAAGGCGATCACGGCGTCGAGCTGGCGCCAGCGCCGGATGCTGCCGCGCACGGTCCCGAGCATGTAGGTGTGTCCCGCTAGCAGGAACTGCACGCGCCAGAAGCCGTCGCCCTGGCTGGTGACGACCGCGTCGTACTCGCATTTGAGCACCTGGGTGAGCCGGCCAAGGTCCGTGATGGTGATCCGGCCCGTTTCCTCCGTGTCCAGTCGATTCATATTGCCTCCAACCTCGTTGTCCTTCGATTATCAAAATCGACGCCGCAACTGGGCTTTTGTTCAAGGCGCCGCTAAAACCCAAGGCGATTTGAGACCAGTCGCGGCGGCTGGTTACTAGGCCATTTCGCAAAACAGCTTGAGAAATATCCCAAACACCGGTTTCGATTACCGTAATTGCCGCCGCGCGATTACCGCGATTACCGCGCGGCGGCGCCTCGCCCGCATCGCGCGGGATGAAACGGGATGACGCGCGGCCCGGTCCGGCGCGCCGGCAGCCCGCGCGGGCGCTGGCGCGCCGGGGCTTCTGATACCTGCCGCGCACACGCAGCCCGCCGGGCCACGCTAGAATGGCTCCGGATCGTCAATTGCCAGGGGGAGCCGGGATGTCAGACGCGCTTGCCGCACCCAGCAGAACCGAGAAAACCGAAGAATCCGGCGCCGAGGCCCGGGCAACCGCCGCCGCGGCCATCATGGCGAAGACCGCCGTGGAGCAGGCGGACTACGCCATGCGCAACTGGACCGACCCCGAGCCCGGGCCGGTCCGCCTGGGCTCGGCCCGGCACCTGCGCCTGTTCTGCGACATGCTGCTGCAGACGCACAACCCCTACAAACCCGCCGTGATCGACTGGCCCCGGCTCGACCCGGACGCCCTGCGCCGCGTGACCTCGCTGCCGATCTGGGACATCGCCGTGCAGACCGAAGGCCGCGCGTCGGTGCGCGTGCAGGCGTTCGCCGATACCGTGGCCGACCCGCTGCTGCGCAGCGCGCTGGAGATGGACGGTGCCGAGGAAGCGCGCCACAAGGTGGTGCTCTCGAAGCTGGTGGAGGCCTACGGCATCGCGCTGGCGCCCGAGCCCGAGTACCTGCCGCCGGCCGACCCGGAATGGGGCTGGCTGGCCACCGGCTACAGCGAGTGCATCGACAGCTTCTTCGCCTTCGGCCTGTTCGCCGCGGCCAGGAAGTCGGGTTATTTCCCCGCCGAACTGGTGGAAACCTTCGAGCCGGTCATCCAGGAGGAAGGCCGGCATATCCTGTTCTTCGTCAACTGGGCCGCCTGGTACCGCCGCAGCCTGCCGTGGTGGCGGCGCCCGCTGTACCTGCTCAAGGTGGCGCGCGTGTGGCTGTTCCTGATCCGGGAGCGCATCGGCATCGCGCGCGGCATCGAGGCGGACGGCTCGGCCAAGGACGCCAATTTCCCGATGAACATGAACAACTCGGCCGGCCTGGGCACCACCCTGACCGCGCGCGAGATGATCGACCTGTGCCTGAGCGAGAACGAAAGGCGCATGGCGGGATATGATCCCCGCCTCGCGCGCCCCGAGACCGTGCCCAGGCTGGCCCGGCTCGCCCGGCACCTGTTGCGCTGAGCGCACCCAACCTTGTCTGTCCCCCGGAGTCTCCTGAGATGTTCCTGCTGTCCCTGATCCCGCTCGCCATCTGGTGTGTCCTGCTGGCTGCGCGCGGCGGCTTCTGGCGCGTGCGCAAGCCCGCGCCGTCGCCCGCGCCGGCGCGCTGGCCGGAAGTCGTCGCCATCATTCCCGCCCGCAACGAGGCGGCGGTGATCGGCGGCGCCGTGGCCAGCGCGCTGGGCCAGAATTACCCCGCGCGGCTGCACCTGGTGGTGGTGGACGACCACAGCACCGACGGCACCGCCGAGCACGCGCGCGCCGCGGCCGCCGCGCTGGGCAAGGCGGACGCGCTGACCGTCATCACCGCGCGCGAGCTGCCGGCGGGCTGGAGCGGCAAGGTCTGGGCGCAGTCGCAGGGCCTGGAAGCGGCCAACGCGCAGGTGCCCGGCGCGGCCTGGGTGTGGCTGACCGATGCCGACATCCATCACGGCGCCGGCGTGCTGAAGCAACTGGTGGCGCGCGCCGAGCACGAGCAGCGCGACCTGGTCTCGCTGATGGTGCGGCTGCGCTGCGCCTCGTGGTGGGAGCGCATGATCGTCCCGGCCTTCGTGTTCTATTTCGCCAAGCTGTATCCCTTCTCGCGCGTCAACGACCCGCGCAGCCGGGTGGCGGCCGCGGCCGGCGGCTGCATGCTGGCGCGGCGCACGGCGCTGGCGCGCATCGGCGGCTTCCACGCGATCCGCGGCGAGCTGATCGACGACTGCAGCCTGGCCGCGTGCATCAAGCAAGGCGGCTCGATCCGCCTGGACCTGGCCGACGACAGCATCTCGGTGCGCCCCTACGACGACTGGCGCAGCCTGTGGGACATGATCGCGCGCAGCGCCTACACGCAACTGCACTATTCGCCGCTGCTGCTGGCCGGCGCGGTGGCCGGCATGGTGCTGACCTACCTCGCGCCGCCGCTGCTGGCGCTGGCCGGCGGGCTGCGCCTGTGGCCGGCCTGGGCGGCGTGGGCGGCCATGTCGGTGGCCTACGCGCCGATGCTGCGCGAGTACCGCCAGCCGCTGTGGCTGGCGCCGCTGCTGCCGCTGACGGCGCTGTTCTACCTGGGCGCCACGGTCGATTCGGCGCGCCGCTACTGGCTGCGCAAGGGCGGCCAGTGGAAGGGCCGCTCGCAGGCGCCCCAGCGCGGCTGAGGGCAGCCAAGCACGGTTGAGCGAGCGCCGGGCCGTGCCCCGGCGCGGCTCAACGCAGGTAGCCCGCGGCGCGGAACCACTCCAGCGCCTCGCGCAGCGCCTCCTGGTAGGGCCGCGCCTGGTAGCCGAGCACGCGCCGCGCCTTGTCCGAGCTGAAGAACATCTGGTATTTCGACATGGACAGGCCGTCGGCGGTCAGGAACGGCTCCTTGCCGGTCACGCGGGCCACCGCCTCGGCCGCGTAGGCCAGCGGATAGAGCGGCCAGCGCGGCAGCTTGATGGTGGGCGGGCGGCGCCCGGTCATGGCGGCCAGATCGGCCAGCATCTGCTGCAGCGTGACGTCCTGGCCGCCCAGGATGTAGCGCTCGCCGGTCGCGCCGCGCTCGAGCGCCAGCATGTGGCCCTCGGCCACGTCGTCCACGTGCACCAGGTTGAGGCCGGTATCGACGAAGGCGGGGATCTTGCCGCTGGCCGCCTCGACGATGATGCGGCCGGTCGGCGTGGGGCGCACGTCGCGCGGGCCGATCGGCGTGGAGGGGTTGACGATCACCGCCGGCAGCCCGTCGCGCGCCACCATGCCCTCCACCACGCGCTCGGCCAGCACCTTGCTGCGCTTGTAGGCGCCGATCGCCTCGTGGCCGCTCATCGGCGCGTCTTCGTTGACCGGCGCCGTTGCGCCGGCGACACGCAGGGTCGCCACGCTGCTGGTGTAGACGATGCGCTCCACGCGACAGGCCTGCGCGGCGCCCATCACGGCCTCGGTGCCGGCCACGTTGGTACGCACGATTTCCTCGGGATCGGGCGCCCACAGGCGGTAGTCGGCCGCCACGTGGAACAGGTAGCGCACGCCTTGCAGCGCCGCTTCCATCGCGCGCGCGTCGCGCATGTCGCCTTCCACGATCTCCACGGGCAACCCGTCCAGGTTGCGTCGCGGGCTTTGGGCGCGTACCATCGCGCGCACCCGGAAACCCCGTGCCAGGGCCTGCCGTGCCACGGCCGAGCCGAGAAAGCCGGAGGCGCCGGTTACCAGGACATAGTCTCCTGACGTCATATTACTCACGGAAAAAACCTCAAATTGTTACTGGCTAATGCCAGGTGCCAGGCAAAGGTTGCGGCACGGGTATATAGTAACCACCGTATGACGGGAAAGTGATTCCGGAATATCAACCAATGCTGAACCCGTTGACTGGGTCGGGGGGCCTATTTTTATGCAGGTGATTCTTGCTCAACCCCGTGGCTTCTGTGCCGGCGTAGTGCGCGCGATCGAGATTGTAGACCGCGCCCTGCTCAAGCACGGAGCCCCGGTGTTCGTGCGACATGAGATCGTGCACAACAAGCACGTCGTGGAAGGACTGAGGCGCAAGGGCGCGCGCTTCGTCGAAGAACTGGACGAAGTGCCGAGCGGCGCCGTCACCATTTTCAGCGCGCACGGCGTGTCCAAGGACGTCGAGGCCGATGCCCGCGCACGCGAGCTGCACTCGATCGATGCCACCTGCCCGCTGGTCATCAAGGTCCATACCCAGGGCCGCCAGTACGCGGCCAGCGGCCGCACCGTGATCCTGATCGGCCATGCCGGCCATCCGGAAGTCGAAGGCACGATGGGCCAGATCCCCGGCAAGGTGATCCTGGTGCAGAGCGAGGCCGAGGTGGCCAAGCTGGACCTGCCGGACGACACCCCGGTCGCCTACGTGACGCAGACCACGCTGAGCGTGGACGACACGCGCAACATCATTGCCGCGCTGACCCGCCGCTTCCCCAACCTGGTGGGACCGGACACGCGCGACATCTGCTATGCCACGCAAAACCGCCAGAGCGCGGTGCGCGAGCTTTCGAAACAGGTGGAGCTGATCCTCGTGATCGGCGCCACCAACAGCTCCAACTCCAACCGGCTGCGCGAGATCGGCACCGAGAGCGGCGTGCCCAGCTACCTGATCGCCGACGGCAGCGAGCTGGACCCGGAGTGGGTGCGCGGCGTCGAAGTGGTCGGCATCACCGCCGGCGCCTCCGCTCCCGAGGAGATGGTCATGGACGTGATCGCCACGCTGCGCCGCCTGGGTCCGGTGGAAGTCTCCACCATGGACGGCCGCGAGGAGCACGCCGAATTCCGGCTGCCGGCCGAGCTGGCCGACCCGCCCGCGCGCCCGCGCACCGCCGCCGGCAAGGCCACCCCCGAGGCCGTGCCGCAGCCGGACCCGCAAACCGCCGCCGGATAATCATCCGGCCGCCCCCAATACAAGAAGGAAGTCAATGGCTATTCCCTTTCTGCAGGTCGCCCGCGTGGGCGCCTACGTCGTCAAGCAACATCTCTCCGGCAACAAGCGCTATCCCCTGGCGCTGATGCTCGAACCGCTGTTCCGCTGCAACCTGGCCTGCAACGGCTGCGGCAAGATCGACTATCCGGACGAGATCCTGAACCAGCGCCTGTCCGTGGCGGAATGCCTGGGCGCCGTCGACGAATGCGGCGCGCCGGTGGTGTCCATCGCCGGTGGCGAGCCGCTGCTGCACAGGGACATGCCGGAGATCGTCAAGGGCATCATCGCCCGCAAGCGCTTCGTCTACCTGTGCACCAACGCGCTGCTGATGGAAAAGAAGCTGGACCAGTACGAGCCCAACCCGTACTTCGTGTGGTCGGTCCACCTCGACGGCGATCAGGAGATGCACGACCACGCGGTCAGCCAGGAAGGCGTCTACGACCGCGCCGTGGCGGCCATCCGCGCGGCCAAGGCGCGCGGCTTCCGCGTCAACATCAACTGCACGCTGTTCAACAACGCCGAGCCGGAAAAGGTCGCGAAGTTCTTCGACTCGGTCAAGGACATCGGCGTGGACGGCATCACCGTGTCGCCGGGCTATGCCTACGAGCGCGCGCCGGATCAGCAGCACTTCCTGAACCGCAACAAGACCAAGCAACTGTTCCGCGACATCCTGCAGCGCGGTCGCAACGGCAAGAACTGGGCCTTCAGCCAGTCCACGCTGTTCCTGGACTTCCTGGCCGGCAACCAGACCTACCACTGCACGCCGTGGGGCAACCCGGCGCGCACGGTGTTCGGCTGGCAGCGCCCGTGCTACCTGGTCGGCGAAGGCTACGTGAAGACCTTCAAGGAACTGATGGACACCACCGACTGGGACGCCTACGGCACCGGCAACTACGAAAAGTGCGCCGACTGCATGGTGCACAGCGGCTTCGAAGCCACCGCCGTGGCCGATACCATCGCCCATCCGCTCAAGGCGCTGGGCGTGTCCCTGCGCGGCGTGCGCACCTCGGGCCCGATGGCGCCGGACATCCCGCTGGACAAGCAGCGCCCGGCCGACTACGTGTTCTCGAAGCACGTCGAGATCAAGCTCGAGGAAATCGGCCGTTCCAAGGCCAAGGCCGCCAACGACGCTGCCGCCCGCAAGGCCGCGGCGGCGGGACACTGAGCGACGGGCGCCCCTGCCGATGGGGGCGCCATGCCGGAGGTACCTTGCGTACCTCCGTGCGCCTGCCGCGCGGCGCTCAGGCGTCCGCGGTCTGGCGCGCGTTGTGGCTGGCCAGGTACTTGAGCAGGCCGTCGATGCCGTTGCGCGCGACGATGTCGGCGAACTGGCGGCGGTACACCTCGATCAGCCACGCCCCCATCATGTTGATGTCATAGATCTTCCAGCCATTGCCGCTGCGCTGCAGGCGGTAGTCGATCTGCATCTCGTCGCCGTTGTTCAGCACGCGCGTCTCCACCACCACGTCGTTGGCCCCGGCCGCCGCGAGAACCGGCTTGTAGGTGAACTTCACCTTCTGCTCGCGCAATTGCGACAGCGACACCGCGTAGCTGCGCACCAGCAGGGTCTGGAACTGTTCGTAGAGCTGCTTCTGCTGCTCGGGCGAGGCATTGCGCCAGGCGCTGCCCACCGCCAGCCGGGTGGTGCGCTCGAAATCGGCATAGGGCAGGAACTGGCGCTCGACCACGGCCGTGATCTTGGCCAGGTCGCCGTTGCGCGTGTCGGGGGTGGACTGGATCGTGCCGATCACGCCCTCGACCGCCGCGCGCACCAGGCGGTCCGGCGAGGACCGGTCCACCGACTGCGCCTGCGCGGCGGACACCATCGCCACCGCCGCGAGCGGGACCAGGACCTGGAAAGCAATACCGTGTGTCTTCATGCGAATTTAGACCTGAAAAAGCCAGCCGGGCCGCTGCCGGGCCGCTGCCGGCACTCGCCGGCGGAGCCGCCGGGAAAGCCGGATGGAAAGCAGGATGAAAAGCGCGCCGCGGCGCACCCGGCGGCGGCCGGAAACAGGCCGCCCCCCGCCGGCGCGCGCGTGACGGGGCAGTATAGCGTACCCATGCGCAGGCGTGCCGCGCCCCGCCGCGGCCGCCATCGTGTCGCCGCGCGGCCCGCCGCCGGAGCGCCTTGCCGCGCCGGCCCGTTATACTCGCGGCTGCCGCTTTGTGCCGCGGCGCTGCTTTGCGCGCTACCTTGCGCGCTGCCCGGCGCCGCGCGCCGCAGCGCGAGCCGCGCCGGCCGCGGCCGCGGTCATGCCAGCGGCCGCACCTTTTTTTACCGCGCCCTCCCCGGCGCATCACTCAGGCCCCCACACAGGCCCCCAAAACGCCCATGATGACGTCGTCGGTCATTCGCATCGTCAAGTTCTCCACCCGCCGCGCGTGGCCCGTGATCGCGCTTGCGCTGTTGCTGACCATCGCCAGCGGCATCTATGTCGCCCTGCATTTCGCCATCAACACCGACATCAGCCGCCTGCTGGAGTCGGACCAGCCGTGGGCCAAGCGCGATGCCGCGGTCAGCGCCGCCTTCCCGCAGCGCGACCAGATGATCCTGGCGGTGGTGCGCGCGCCGGCGCCCGAGCTGGCCGATGCCGCCGCCGACGAGCTGGCCGGCGCGCTGGCGCAGGACACCGCGCGCTTTCGCGCCGTCAGCCAGCCCGGCGGCGGCGATTTCTTCGAACGCAACGGCCTGCTCTTCGTCGACACCGCCAAGCTGCGCGACGTGACCTCGCAGCTCAAGCAGGCGCGCCCGCTGCTCAACGCGCTGGCGCACGACCCGACCCTGCGCGGCCTGTCCGACACCCTCACCACCACGCTGTCGCTGCCGCTGCAACTGGGCCAGGTCAAGCTCGCCGACATGACCAGGCTGCTCGGCAGCAGCGCGGCCGCCGTCGACCAGGTGCTGGCCGGCAAGCCGGGCGCGCTGTCCTGGACCGGGCTGGTGGACGCCAGCCAGCAGCCGGCGCCCGGCGCGGAGGCGATGTCCTTCGTCGCCCTCAGCCCGGTGCTGGACTACGCCGACCTCCAGGCCGGCGCCGGTGCCGCCGAGGCCATCCGCACCGCCGCGCTCAAGCTCGGCCTCGACGAGCGCTACGGCGCCAGCGTGCATCTGACCGGCTCGCAGGCCCTGGCCGACGACGAGTTCGCCTCGGTCAAGCAGGGCGCGGCGGTAAACGGCATGCTCACGCTGGTGGTCGTGATCCTGATCCTGTGGCTGGCGCTGCGCTCCAAGCGGCTGATCCTGGCCGTGCTGGCCAGCCTGCTGGTGGGCCTGGCCATCACCGCCGCGCTGGGCCTGGCGATGGTGGGCGCGCTCAACATGATCTCGGTCGCCTTCGCCGTGCTGTTCGTCGGCCTGGGGGTGGACTTCGGCATCCAGTTCGGCGTGCGCTACCGTGCCGAGCGCCACACGTACCCGCACATTCCCGACGCGCTCGCCAGCACCGCCAAGGCGGTCGGCGTGCCGCTCGCGCTGGCCTCCACGGCCACCGCGGCCGCCTTCTTCTGCTTCCTGCCGACCGACTACCGCGGCGTGGCGGAGCTGGGCAAGATCGCCGGCGTGGGCATGCTGGTGGCATTCAGCACCACCATCACGCTGCTGCCGGCGCTGATCACCGTGATGCGCCCGAAGGACGAGACCGGCCGCGTCGACGTGCCGGGCTTCAAGTGGCTGGCGCCGGCCGATGCCTTCTTCGAGCGCTACCGCACCCAGGTGCTGATCGCCACGCTCGGCGTGATCCTCGCCGGCCTGCCGCTGCTGCTGCACCTGCGCTTCGACTTCGATCCGCTGCACCTGAAGGACCCGCATTCCGAATCGATGGCCACGCTGCTCTCGCTCAAGGACGCGCCCCAGGCCGGCACCGACAACGTCAACGTGCTGGCGCCGTCGCTGGACGCCGCGCGGGCCACCGCCGACCGCCTCGCCGCGCTGCCGGAAGTGGCGCGCGTGGTCACGCTGCAGACCTTCATCCCCGACGACCAGCCGGCCAGGCTCGAACTGATCGCCGACGCCGCCACCAGCCTGCTGCCGGTGCTGACGCAGGCCGTGGCCACGCCGGCCAACGACGAGCGCCGCGTCAACTCGCTCAAGAACGCCGCGCGCCAGCTCGCGCTGGCCGCCGAGGACCATCCCGGCCCGGGCGCGGCGGAAGCGGCGCACCTGGCCGCCTCGCTGCGCAAGCTCGCCGCCGCCGATGCCGCCACGCGCGACCGCGCCGAGCAGGCCATCGCGCTGCCGCTGCGCCTGGCGCTGGCGCGCCTGCAGCGCATGCTGTCGCCGCAGCCGATCACGCAGGCCGCGCTGCCGCCGGCACTGGTGCGCGACTGGGTGGCCCCGGACGGCCAGGCGCTGATCAGCGTCAGCCCCAGGCTGCCCGCCGCGGCCAAGCCCGGCGACGCCGACGCCTCCAGCCGCGACAGCGAACTGCGCGACGCCGCGCTCAAGCGCTTCATCGACGCCGTGCAGCGCGTCGCGCCGGGCGCCGTGGGCGGCCCGATCTCGATCCGCGGCTCGGCCGACACCATCATGACCGCCTTCGCCCACGCCGGCGTGTGGGCCGTGCTGTCGATCACGCTGCTGCTGTGGATCACGCTGCGCCGCGTGGGCGACGTGCTGCGCACGCTGGTGCCGCTACTGGTGTCCGCGCTGCTGACGCTGGAGCTGTGCGCGGTGTTCGGCATCCCGCTCAATTTCGCCAACGTGATCGCCCTGCCGCTGCTGTTCGGCATCGGCGTGGCGTTCAAGATCTACTACGTGCTGGCGTGGCGCCAGGGCAAGACGCACCTGCTGCAGTCGCCGCTGACCCACGCCGTGCTGTTCAGCGCGGCCACCACCGCCACCGCCTTCGGCAGCCTGTGGCTGTCCCAGCATCCCGGCACCGCCAGCATGGGCAAGCTGCTGGCGCTGGCGCTGGTGTGCACGCTGGCCGGCGCCGTCTTCTTCCAGCCGATCCTGATGGGCAAGCCGCGCGAACGCGCCAAGTCAGCCAAGAAACTGGCCCAATGAACCTCCGCCAACCATGACCCACCGCCCCGATTCCCGATCCAGCCGCCTGGCGCGGCTCCTGTCCGCGCTGTCCCTCGCGCTGCTGGCCACGGCCTGCGCCAGCGGCCCGCAGGCCAGCCCGGCCGACCCCATCGAGCCGTTCAACCGCGCCGTGTTCACGGTCAACGACAAGCTCGACGAATACGTGGCGACGCCGCTGGCCAAGGGCTACCGCGCCGTCACGCCACAGCCGGTGCGCACGGCGGTGACCAATTTCTACTCGAACATCGGCGACGTCGGCAATTTCGTCAACAACCTGCTGCAGGGCAAGGGCGTGGACGCGGCCGAGAGCTTCATGCGCATCGCCATCAATTCGACGCTGGGCATCGGCGGCCTGATCGACATCGCCACGCCGGCCGGCCTGGGCAAGCATTCGCAGGATTTCGGCCTGACCCTGGGCGTGTGGGGCATCCCGTCGGGCCCCTACCTGGTGCTGCCGCTGTTCGGCCCGAGCTCGATCCGCGACGGCGTCGGCCTGTACGTGAATCTCCAGATCTCGCCGACCACCTGGATCGACCAGGACTATCGCTACGGCATGTATTTCCTGGGCTTCCTCGATGCCCGCACCAACGCGCTGGGCGCGACCGACCTGCTGGCGCTGGCGGCGCTGGACCGCTACAGCTTCGTGCGCGATGCCTACCTGCAGCGGCGCCAGTACCTGATCGACGGCGGTGGCGGCAAGCTGCCGCAGTATGACGACGACGAGGCGCCGGCGGACGCCGCTCCGGCCGCGCCCGGCACGCCGGCTACCGCGCCCGCCGCATCCGCCGCGCCTGCCGACGCCACGGCCGAGCCGGTGCCGCCGCCGGCCGGCGGCGCGGAGAAAGCCCCCGAAGGGGACAGCAAGAAGGAATAGGAATAGGAAGGACGCCGGCGGGGCGCCGCGAGCGCCCCGCAGGCGGCATGCGCGTGCCGGCACCCGTTCGGGTCCGGATCAGGCGCCGGGCGCGGCCCGGCGAAACGCCAGGCAGGCCCAGGCCAGCCCCGAATCAGATCAGCCCGAATCCCGCGCCCGCCCGGCGGCGCGCGGCCTCCAGCCCGAGCCGGGCCAGTTTCGCGTCGCGCGCCAGCCTGAGCAGGTCCGGCAACTGGCCGGGCGCGGCCAGCAGCGACTTCAGCACGGCAACGATGTCGGTGCCGCCGTCCGCGCCCATGCCGGCGACGGCGGCGGGCGGGACTTCGCGCGCGGCCGGGTCCACCACCACGCGGCAGGCGGCGAAAGGCACGCCATGCGCGTGCGCGATGCGTGCCGCGATATGGGATTCCATGTCGGCCGCCAGCGCGCCGGTGGCGGCGTGCAGCGCGGCCTTGGCGGCCACGGCGGTGACGGGGTCGTCGCCGCCGGCCAGCGTGCCGGTGGCCGCGTCGGGAAGCGCGCGGGAGAGCGCGCGCAGCCAGCCGGCATCGGCCGGCCAAAAGCTGGCGCCATCGTGGATGCCGGTGGCGACGATCACCTTGCCGGGCAGCAGCGCGGGCGCCAGCCCGCCCGCCACGCCGAAGCTGATGACGCCGGCGCAGGGCCGCGCCAGGCGCTCGCGCAGGGCCTGCGCGAGCGCTTCGGCGCGCAGGCCGTAGAGGGTCTCGATGCCGGGGCCCGCGGCGATGCGGGCCTCGAAGCGCATGCCGGCCACCACCAGCGTGGGGCCGGCGCGGCGCGGCGCCGGCGCGGCCGCGCCCGCTGCCCTGCCTACATCCCCCACGCCACCGCCTGCGTGCCGGCGCGGCGCAGATTGCGGAAACGCGCCAGCGCCCACAGCGGGAAGAAGCGCGCGTAGCCGTGGTAGCGCAGGTAGAACACGCGCGGGAAGCCCACCGCGGTGAAACGCGCTTCATGCCACAGGCCGTCGGCCTGCTGCGTGCCCACCAGGTAGTCGATGCCGCGCGCCACCGCCGGATGCTCGACCGCGCCGGCCGCCATCAGCGCCAGCACCGCCCACGCGGTCTGCGAGGCCACGCTCGGCGCGGGCTCGTAGCCCTGGTAGTCGAGGCGATAGCTGCTGCCGTCCTCGCCCCAGCCGCCGTCGGCGTTCTGGATCGAGACCAGCCATTCGGCGGCGCGGCGCATTTCCGGCGCTTCCGGGCCCATGCCGGCGGCGTTCAGCGCGCACAGCGCGCTCCACGTGCCGTAGATGTAGTTCATGCCCCAGCGGCCGTACCAGCTGCCGTCCGGCATCTGCTCGTCGAGCAGGTAGCGCAGCGCGCGCCGGAAGGCGTCGCTGCTGGAGGCGGACTCGCCGAGCTGCGCCAGCATCGACAGGCAGCGCGCCGAGACGTCGGCGGTGGGCGGGTCGAGCAGCGCGCCGTGGTCGGCGAACGGGATGTTGTTGAGGTACTCGTGCGTGTTCTCGGGCTCGAAGGCGCCCCAGCCGCCGTTGCTGCTCTGCATGCCCTCGACCCACTCGCGCGCGCGCGCCACGGCCTGGCCATAGCGCTCGCGATGGCTGGCCGCGGTCACGGCCGGCGCGCCGGCGCCCACGCGCGCGGCGCGGTCCATCGCCATCGCCACCACGGCGGTGTCGTCCACGTCCGGGTAATGCGGGTTGGCGTACTGGAAGGCCCAGCCGCCGGGACGCACCTGCGGGCGCCGCACGATCCAGTCGCCGCGCACGTCCAGCACCTGCAGCGGCAGCAGCCATTGCAGGCCGCGCTCGGCGGCCGCCTCGGCGCGCGCGCCGCCGGCCTCGAGCAGCGCGTGGCTGGCCAGCGAGGTGTCCCACACTGGCGACAGGCATGGCTGGCAATAGGCTTCGTCGCCATGCACCACCAGCAGCTTCTCGACCGAGGCGCGCGCCACCGCCACGTCCGGGTCGGTCTTCGGCACGCCGAGCACGTCGAACATCATCACGGCATTGGCCATCGCCGGGAAGATGGCGCCCAGGCCGTCCTCGCCGTTCAGGCGCTCGCGCACGAAGCGCTCGGCGCGGGCGATCGCGCGCTTGCGCAGGCCGCGCGGGAACAGCGGCTCGGCCACGCGCAGGCCGGCATCGACCACGCGGAAGAAGCTGAACCAGGCGCGGCTCTGGTGCGGCGCCTTGGGCGGCAGGCGCGCGGCCTGGCACGGGCGCGCGAACAGCTCGTCGATGCCCACGCCGCGCAGGTTGCGCGCCTGCGGGCGCAGGCTGTTGAGCACCAGCAGCGGCACCACCACCGTGCGCGCCCAGTACGCCACCTTGGACAGGTGGAACGGGAACCACAGCGGCAGCAGCATGATCTCCACCGGCATCATCGGCACCGCCTGCCACGGCATCACGCCGTACAGCGCCAGCAGCGTGCGGGTGAAGACGTTGCTGCCCTCGGCGCCGCCCTGCGCGTGGATGGACGCGCGCGCGCGCCGCATGTGCTCGGACTCGGGATCGTCGCCGATCATCTTCAGCGCGAAATACGCCTTCACGCTCGCGCTGATGTCCGAGGCGCCCTGGTGGAACAGCGGCCAGCCGCCGTCGGCATTCTGGATGCGGCGCAGGTAGCGCGCGATGCGGGCTTCCAGCACGGTGTCGGCGCTCTCGCCGAGGTAGTGCACCAGCAGGACGTACTCGGCCGGGATGGTGGCGTCGGCTTCCAGCTCGAACACCCAGTGGCCGTCCGGCCGCTGGGCCGCCAGCAGCGCGTCCTGCGCGCGGCCGATCGCGCCTTCCAGCGCGCCCGTCTCCGCCATGCCTTGCACGGATGCCGCGGCAGCGGCCGGATCGGGAGATATTGCTACTTGGCTCATCGGTCTCGATGTCCTCTCTTCAACAACGCGATTACAGCAATGCTGCGCGCTCGCCAGGCCCGCGGGGTGGCGACGGCGCGCAGCGGCAAATCAGCGAAATGGCTTCAGACGAAGCCGTGCCGCAACAGGATCCAGAGCGCCCGCGCGCGCGGCACCCGCACCCGCTCGCGCGGGTTGGCCCAGCCGCGCGCCAGCAGGCGCTGCAGCACCACGTGGTAGACCTCGCCCATGATGCGCGGCGAGCGCACCACGCGGCGCGGGGCGTCCGCCATGATGGCAAACGCCTTGTCATAGTGCGCCTGGGCCTGCCCCGCCACTTCCAGGCAGGCACGGCCCACCGCGGGATGGCCGACGATGGCCTCGGGCGCGCCCGGCGGCACGCCGGCCCCGGCCAGCGCCTCGGTCGGCAGGTAGACGCGGCCCAGCCCGGCATCCTCGTCGATGTCGCGCAGGATATTGGTCAGCTGCAGCGCGCGGCCCAGGTGATGCGCCAGCGCCACGCCGGCCTCGCGCTCCATGCCGAACACGCGCACGGCAAGCCGCCCCACGGCGCTCGCCACGCGGTCGCAGTACAGGTCCAGCGTGGCCGCGTCCGGCGCGCAGATGTCGGCCAGCACGTCCATCGCCATGCCGTCGACCACCGCCAGGAAATCCTCCTGCAGCAGGCCGTAGCGCACGATCTGCGCGTGCAGCCGGCGCAGCGCCGGCGGCGGCGTGCCCGCATAGCAGGCGGCCAGGTCGGCGCGCCAGGCGTCCAGCCCGGCCAGGCGCTGCGGGCGCGGGCCGTCGCCGTCGGCAATATCGTCCACCTGCCGGCAGAAGGCGTAGATCTCGAACATCGCCTCCCGCTGCGCGGCAGGCAGGATCTTCATGGCGGCATGGAACGAGCTGCCGGTCGAAACGGGATTGCCCGCGCTGGGTGGGACGTCTTGCACTGCGATATCGGTTCCGGCCACGTAACTCCCCGTCACGCATTGAACCACCCTCGCCGCCGCCGTTGCCGGCAAAGCGCGGGCAAAGGCATGCGCGCAGCCGGGGCGGCATGATTTTTTGGGTAATTCGGGATTATAGCAAGGCGCGCCGCACAGGGCCGGGCGAGGCGCAGCCGGGTGAACCCGAGGTGGCGCGGGCGCCTGGCGCCTGAAGGCCGGCCCGCCGTGGCGGAGCCGGAAATGCGGCCGGGAAGGCACAGGAATGGAGAGACTCCGGGGACGCCCGCCGCCGTGCCGGCGGGCGGGACGCCATGCCTGTCCGTGTCAGGCGCCGCGCACCCCGCCGCGCAGCCTGAGCAGCACGAAGCCGCGCAATCCCGGATCGTAGCGGGCGAACTCGAAGCCCTCGCCTGCCGCGTCCACCGGCGCGCGGCCGGCGGCAGCCAGCGCCCGGGCCCATTCGGTGGCCGCCTGCATCCGGCGCAGGTCGGCCAGCACGGCCGGCGAAACACGATCGAGCAGGCGGCGGGACCGGAGCGTTTCCATGGCGACCTCTCCTTGGCTGGCAAAAAGGACGCCTTCAGTCTATGCCCCGGTTCCGGCTGTTTGATGTGTCCCAACCCACACACCCGGCTATTTTTCCGCCACCGCGCAAACGGCAGGCCGGTATCAGAAACCGACCGGGTAGCCGTCCTTGCGGTGATCCGACGCGGCCGCGTAGCCGCTGTCGAGCCGCATGGCGATCTGCGCGCCGCCGAACTCCAGGTTGCCGCGCGGGGCCACCTCCACCTTGTGGCCGCGCGCGCGCAGCCCGGCCACGGTGGCTTCCGGGCAGTTCCATTCCACCGCGACGGTGCTGTTGTCGTCCAGCACGCGCCAGCGCGGGCCGTCGCACGCGGCCTGCGGGTTCTGGCCGAAGTCGGCCAGCCGGCTGGTCATCTGCACGTGGCCCTGGGCCTGCATGGAGCCGCCCATCACGCCGAAGCCGGCCAGCGGCTTGCCCTGGCGCATCAGGAAGCCGGGGATGATGGTGTGGAACGGCCGCTTGCCCGGGCTGACCTGGTTGGGGTGGCCCGGCTTGAGGTTGAAGCCCCAGCCGCGGTTGTGCAGGGCGATGCCGGTGCCGGGCACCACCACGCCGGAGCCGAAGCCCTTGAAGTTGGACTGGATGTACGAAACCATCATGCCGTTGCGGTCCGCCACGGTCAGGTAGACCGTGCCGCCGCTGTGCGGCTTGCCCGGGCCGGGGTTGCCGGCGCGCTCCGGGTCGATGGCTTTGGCGCGGCTGGCCAGGTAGCCGCGGTCCAGCAGGTGCGCGGCCTGCACCTCGTGCATCGCCGCGGGATCGCCCACGTAGGCGTGCAGGTCGGCGAAGGCCAGCTTCATGGCCTCGACCTGCAGGTGGATGGCCTCGGCCGAGTCCACGCCCGCGCCGGCCACGTCGAACTGCTCCAGCATGCCCAGCGCCATCAGCGCGCCGATGCCCTGCCCGTTCGGGCCGATCTCGAACAGCTCCAGGTCGCGGTAGGCCGTGCTGATCGGCTGCACCCAGTCGGCGCGGTGCGCGGCCAGGTCGGCCTCGGTGATCAGCCCGCCGGTGGCGCGCGCGTGCGCGGCGATGCTGGCCGCGAGCTCGCCGTGATAGAAGTCGTCGCCCTTGCTCTCGGCAATGCGCGCCAGCGTGCGCGCCTGGCCCTCGCAGATGAAGCGCTCGCCCGGCAGCGGCGCGCGGCCGTTGGGGGCGAAGGCCTCGGCGAAGCCCGGCTTGTCGATCAGCACCGGCACCTGCGCCTGCCACTGGCGGTGCACCGTGTGCGACACCAGGAAGCCGTTGCGCGCGTATTCCAGCGCCGGCTCGAACAGGTCGGCGAACGGCAGGCTGCCGAACTTTTCCCAGGTGGCGCGCCAGCCCGAGACGGCACCCGGCACGGTCACGGCGTCCCAGCCGTTGGGCGGCATGCTGTCGTAGCGCGAGAAATATTCCGGCGTCCACGCCGCGGGCGCGCGGCCGCTGGCGTTCAGGCCGTGCAGTTCCTTGCCGTCCCAGATCAGCGCGAAGGCATCGCCGCCGATCCCGTTCATGCACGGCTCGACCACGGTCAGCGCGATGGCCGTGGCCAGCGCCGCGTCCACGGCGTTGCCGCCGCGCGCCAGCATGCGCAAGCCGGCCGCGGCCGCCAGCGGCTGCGAGGTGGCCACCACGTTGTCGGCCAGGACCGGCACGCGCTGCGAGGGATAGGGGAAATTCCAGAAATTGTTCATGGCGAGGAATGCTTCGCGTCCGCTGGGCGGCGCGTGGGAATTGAGAAAATCGGGCGGGCAGGCCCATACCGGCAAGGCCCGCGCCGCCCGCGACCTGCGCCCTTCCCCGATGCGGCGGGAGAAGGGTCGGGAGCGGGCGCCGCGCCGGCGAACGCCGAAGGCGTCCGCTGCGTGGCGGCGCCGGCCCGCTCCCCCTGCCCCTCTTCCGCGCGCGGCAGAGGGAAACAACCTGCGGCAAGCTGCCTTGCCGGCAAACCCGGGCCCGCGGGCAAGCCCGCCAGCCCGTCACTGCATGGCCGCGCTAGTCTATCCGCACGTTGGCGGCGCGCGCCACCTTCTCCCAGGCGCGCATCTCGTCGCCGATCATGCGGCCGAACTGCTCGGGCGGGGTGTACTTGATCTGCACGCCCTGCGCTTCCATCGCCGCGCCCAGCTCGGGCGAGGCCAGCACGTCCTTCATCGCGGCGGCGAGCTGCTTGACCACCTGCGGCGGCGTGCCCTTGGGCGCCACCAGGCCGAACAGGTTGTCGGCGCGGAAATCGGGGATGCCCGACTCGGCCACGGTGGGCGCGTCCGGCAGCGAGCTCACGCGGCGCTCGGAAGCCACCGCCAGCAGCCGCAGCTTGCCCGACTTCACGTGCGGCAGCGCCGCCGGGATGCTGTCGAACATCATGCTCGAGCGCCCGGCCATCAGGTCCGGCAGCGCGAACGAGCTGCCCTTGTACGGCACGTGCACCACGTCCACGCCGGTGCGCAGCTTGAACAGTTCCGACTCCAGGTGCGACAGCGTGCCGGCGCCCTGCGAGGCGAAGTTGTACTTGCCGGGCGCCGCCTTGAGGTAGCTCACCAGCTCCGGCACCGAGTGCACCGGCAGCGAGGCCGGCACCACCAGGATGTGCGGCACGGTGCCGATGCCCGCGATCGGCACGAAATCACGGCTCAGGCTGGCCGGCTGGCTGTTGTAGGTGGCCGCGGCGATGGCGGCGTTGCTCACGGCGGCCAGGTACAGCGTGTAGCCGTCCGGCGTGGCCTTGGCGGCATAGCTCATGCCGATGGCACCGCCCGCGCCGGGCCGGTTGTCCACCACCACCGGCTGCTTGAGCACGGTGGACAGGCGTTGCCCCACCGCGCGCGCCAGCACGTCGGTGGCGCCCGAAGGCGGGAAGGACAGCACCAGTTGCACCGGGCGGTCCGGATAGTCCGCGGCGGCGGCCGGCGCGGCGGCCGCGCCAAGGGCCAGCGCCAGCAGCAGGGCGCCCTGCTGCGCGCGGTGACGGAAAAGCGACTGCATGAACATGATCAGGGTAACTCCCGAAAGCGTCGAAACACATTGACGGCCGAGTTGGGGTCGGAACGTTCCGGCGCGCGGCCGCTTTGCCAGCCGGCTTGTCTGCGCGCCCCTGTCATGCTGGATCTGCTTCGCCTGCGGCGATATGTCGGCTGATGGGAAGCAACGATTCTAGGCCGGTCCCGCCGGCACCGGGATGCGGATCGCCCATAGGCTTATGCGAAAATGGAATACCCGCGGCAGCCCGCCGTCCCGCTTCCCTGCCCCGCCGCCAAGGCGCCAAGCCATGCAACTGAAATGGATCGATGACCTGCTGGTGCTGGAAAAGACCCGCAGTTTCTCGCGTGCCGCCGAGCTGCGGCACATCACCCAGTCGGCCCTCTCGCGGCGCATCCGCTCGCTGGAGGACTGGGCCGGCGCGGTGCTGGTCGACCGCAACACCTTCCCGCTCGACCTCACCCCCGCCGGCAAGACCTTCTGCGCCAGCGGCCGCGAGGCGCTGACGCTGCTGATGGACGCGCGCGCCACCCTGCGCCAGGAAAGCCGCATGCCGGGCAAGGCCATCCAGATCGCCGCCGGGCATACCTTGTCGCTGACCTTCCTGCCGGCCTGGCTCAAGGCCTGCCAGGCGCGCTACGGCCAGTTCAACGCGCGCGTGGTGGCGGCCAACGTGCTCGAAGCCGTGGTGGCGCTGTCGGAAGGCAACTGCGACCTGATGCTCGGCTACAACCATGCGCGCGTGCCGGTCTCGCTCGACGCGGACAAGTTCCGCAGCCTGACCGTGGGCCACGACCTGCTGATGCCGCTGAGCGCGCCCAACGTGCGCGGCGGGCCGCTGTTCTCGCTGGGCGGCGCCAGCAGCAAGCCGATCCCCTACCTGGCCTACACCGCCGGCACCACGCTCGGCCGCGTGGTCGACGTGATCCTGGAAACCGCGCCGCCGCGCCGCCCGCTGGAGCGCTGCTACGAGGCCGACATGGCGATCCTGCTGATGAAGATGGCCATCGAGGGGCACGGCGTGGCCTGGCTGCCGCGCACCACCGCGGCCGACGCGCTGGCCGCCGGCACGCTGGTGCCGGCCGGCGACGCTACCTGGCAGTCGGCGCTGGACATCTGCGCCTATCGCGCGGCGCACGCCGGCAATCCCACGCTGCTGGAACTGTGGGACGTGCTGGAGCGGCAGGTGCCGTAGCGATGGCGCCGCGCTGCGCCGCGGCGCCGGCGGACGCATAATGCGCGCACCGGAAGCCGCCGCGCGCCGCGCGGAGCCTGGCGCGAACCCCGCCAGCGGGCGATCCGGCGCCATTTCAGGAGTCGGCAAATGCATATCGGTTTTCTCGGCCTCGGCAACATGGGCAGCGCCATCGCCGCCAACCTGCTCAAGGGCGGCCACCCGCTGCGGGTCTGGAACCGCTCGCCTGGCCCGGCCGCCGCGCTGGCCGGCGCGGGCGCGCAGGCAGCGGCCACGCCGGCCGAGGCCTGCGAGGCGGACGTGGTGTTCGCCATGCTGGCCGACGACCAGGCGCTGCGCGAGGTGCTGCTCGACAGCGGCCTGCTCGCGCGCCTGCCGCCGACGGTGATCCTGGTCAACATGGCCACCATCTCGGTGGCGTTCGCCGCGGAGCTGGCGCAGCGCGCGCAGGCACGCGGCATCGCCTACGTGGCCGCGCCCGTGCTGGGCCGCCCGGACGCGGCGGCGGCGGCCAAGCTCAATATCCTGGCCGCCGGCCCGGACGCCGCCATCGACGCCGTGCAGCCGCTGTTCGCGCTGATCGGCCAGAAGACCTGGCGCTTCGGCGCGCAGGCGCAGCAGGCCAACGCGGTGAAGCTGACGGTGAACTTCATGCTGGCCGCCGCGGTGGAGACGCTGGGCGAGGCCACGGTGCTGGCCGGCGCCCACGGCATCGCGCCGCAGCAGTTGCTGGACCTGCTCACCGGCAGCATCTTCCCGGGCCCGGTGTACCAGGGCTACGGCACGCTAATCGCGCAGCAGCGCTACGCGCCGGCCGGCTTCAAGGCGGCGCTGGGCCTCAAGGACCTGCGCCTGGCGCTGGCCGCGGCCGACGCGGTCGCGGTGCCGCTGCCGGTGGGCAGCGCGGTGCGCGACAGCCTGCTCGACGCCGTGGCCCACGACGAAGGCGGCATGGACCTGGCCGTGCTGGGCCAGGTGGCGGCGCGCCGCGCCGGGCGCTGAAGCGCCACGCCTGCCGTCGCCATCGCCGCCATCGCCGTCACCGACGCGGCAGCGCGGCGCGCCGGCGCCTCAGGCCGCCTGCCGGCCGCGCTCGGGCAGCACCGCCGCGTGGATCGCCTCGCGCAGCGCGTGCGCGGCGAGCGGCTTGTGCAGAATGCGGAAACCGCTGGCGTCCAGTTCGCGCAGGCGGTCGGGCGCGGTGTCGCCCGTGACCACCAGCGCCGGCACCTCGGCGCCCAGGCAGCCGCGCAGCGCGGCAATCGCGGCAAAGCCGGTGACGCCGCCCGCCAGGCGGTAGTCCACGATCAGCAGATCCACCGGCGCCGGCCCCTGCGCCGCGGCGGCGGCATGGGCCGCGCACGCCTGCGGCGCGGTGGCGCCGGCATAAACGGCGTGGCCCCATAGCGCCAGCAGCTCGCTCAGCGCCGCCAGCACGCGCGCGTCGTCGTCCACCAGCATGATGCCGAGGCGGTGCTGCGCGGCCGGCGCGCCGTCCTCGCCGGCGGGCGCGGGCACGGGAGCGGACGCCGCCGGCGCGGCCGCATACGCCACCAGCACCGAGAAGCGGGCGCCGCGCCCCGGCACCGAGCGCAGCCCGATCTCGTGGCCGAGCAGGGCGGCCAGCCGCCGCACGATGGCCAGGCCCAGGCCCAGCCCTTCCTCGGGATGGCGCTGGGTCTCGGGCAGTTGCGCGAATTCCTCGAACACCCTGGCCTGCTGCGCGCAGGCGATGCCGGGCCCCTGGTCGACCACCTGGATCTCCATGCCGTGCGGCCGGCGCCGCGCGCCGAGCAGGATCTTGCCGCCGGGCGCGTAGCGCAGCGCGTTGGACAGCAGGTTGTCGAGAATGCGCCGCAGCAGCGCCGGGTCGGTGTCGATCCATGCCTCGGTGGCCACCACGCGCAGCTCGCCGCCGCGCTGGCGCGCCTGCCCGGCATACTCGCCGCCCAGCTCGCGCAGCAACGCGCCCAGCGCCACCGGGCGCCGCGCCACCGGCATCAGTCCGGCGTCCAGCCGCGACACGTTGAGCAGGCCGTCGAGCAGGTCGCCCATGTGGGCCAGCGTGCCGTCGATGCGCGCCGCCACCTGGATGGCCTGGGCCGCGGGCACGTCGCCGCGCCGCGCCACGCTGGACAGCGTGGCGGTGAACAGGCCCAGCGCGTGCACCGGCTGGCGCAGGTCGTGGCTGGCGGCGGCCAGGAAACGGGTCTTGGCGTTGTCCGCGGCGGTGGCCCGGTCGCGCTCGCGCTCGAGCTGGCCGATCAGCGCCACGTTCTCGAAGCGCAGGCGCACGCCCTCGAGCACGCTGCGGTAGGTCACGCGGCAGTAGTAGAGGTTGACGCAGGCCAGGCACAGCGCGAAGGCGAAGAACACGTTGTAGAGCGGGCCGCCCTGCCACAGGCAGTTGAGCATGAACGGCAGCACCATCGCCGTCATGGTCCCGACGTAGGTCAGCGGGCGCGCCGACAGCGAGGGAATCGCGCCGCACGTCATGCCGGCGATGATGATGATGCAGAACGCCACCAGGGTCGGGTCGGGTGGCAGGAAGACGGCCGACCCGAGCCATCCCCACAACAGCCCGGACAGCCACGACATGACCGTGAAGCGCTGCGCCCACGCGCGCGGCGACAGGCTGCGCGGCGCGGCCAGCGAGGCCGGCGTGAGCGGCGCCGTGCCCTCGGCCCGCGCATGGCGGAAGTACTGCACCGAGTTGAAGATGCGCACCGCGGTGAGCAGGTAGACCACGGCCAGCCAGCCCAGCAGCAGCGTCAGCGGGGCGCCCCGCTGCAGCACGTAGAGCGCCGGCAGCGGAATGATGAAGTTGGCGAACATCACCGCGTTGGACTGCCGGTAGAGCAGCCCCACCATCGCCGCCTCGACCTGTCCCTCCGCGCAGGGCCGCGGCGCGGCGGCGGGGCCGCCGGTCCGTGCCGTCGGGTCTGGGGAAGATGCTGGGGCGGGCATTGGCGATCCGGTGATGGGTGGGCGCGGGCTGGCCGGTTCTGCAGAAACCGGAGCCTGATAATATCGCGTTCGTCCGCGCGCGTCCGCGCCCGACAAACAACACTTCCTCGCCGCCGGCCCTGCCCACCGCCACGATGCACGCCCTCCCCGCCCCGCTGCGCGCCGTGCTGGCCGACGACCACCCCCTGGTCCTCGCCGGCCTGCAGATGCTGTTCTCGACCGTGGACGGCATCACGGTGGTCGGAGAAGCCACCCATGCCGGCGAACTCACGGCGCTGCTCGCGCGCGCGGCGGCCGACCTGCTGGTGGTGGACCTCGGCCTGCTCGGCCCCGACGCCTTCCGCGCGCTGCGCGAGCTGCGCGGGCGCCATGCGGCGCTGCGCATCCTCGTGCTGACCGGCAATACCGCGCCCGGCACCGCCGACGCCGCGCTGGCGGCCGGGGCCGACGGCTTCCTGTTCAAGGACGGCAATATCGGCGCGCTGCTGCCGGCCATCGAGGCCCTGCGCGCGGGGCGGCGATAAGGGCGGCATCAGAGACGACATTGAGGGCGGCGTTCAGGGCAACGCCAAGGCGGTCCCGCCCTCGTTCCGCCGGAATCCCTTCGCGGGCTTCGCCCCGCCACCCTTGCGCCGGGCTGGCGCCACGCCGGCGTCCGCCCGCGCGACGGCAGCGGGCGGGCGCGGGAATCGAGGCATGCCAAATACCTCATTCGCCACAAAGAATTCTCTTGCGTTCTATATCGATTGATATAGTATTTCGTTCTATATCACTTGATACATAACAAGACGCACCTCGGGAACCGCCGCCGCCGCGCGGCCAGGCCCGTCGCCGGAGAAGTTCATGTCACAAGACACCATCGCCACCCCGGTGCGCGGCGCGCCCCCGCTGGACATCGAGGCCATGTTCGCCATGCTGGCCGGCCTTTGCGCCAGTCTGGTCGCCATCGGCCTGGCGCGCTTCGCCTATACGCCGCTGATCCCGCCGCTGATCCAGGCGCACTGGTTCACGTCGTCGCAGGCGGTCACGCTCGGCGCGGCCAATTTCGCCGGCTACCTCGCCGGCGCCCTGCTGGGCCGCCCCATCGCGGCCGCGCTGTCCAACCGCACCGCGCTGCGCCTGCTGATGCTGGTCGCCGCGCTGGCGTTCTTCGCCTGCGCGTTCCCGCTGTCGGTGGGCTGGTTCTTCGTGTGGCGCTTTGCCTCGGGCCTGTCGGGCGGCGCCATCATGGTGCTGGTGGCGACGACCATCCTGCCGCACATCCCGCCGGCGCGCCGCGGTTTTGCCGGCGGCATGATCTTCCTCGGGCTCGGGCTGGGCATCGCGGCCTCGGGCACCCTGATTCCGCAGTTGCTGCGCTTTGGCCTGCGGGACACCTGGATCGGGCTCGGCACGGTCGCGCTGGTGCTGACCGCGGTGAGCTGGTTCGGCTGGCCCGCCGGCAACGCGCCGCAGCCGGCAACCCCGGCCGCCGCGCCGGGGCAGCCCGCCGCGCCGCCGGCCCGCCGCGAAGGCCCGGCCATGCGGGTGCTGTACGCCCAATATGCCGCCAACGCGCTGGGGCTGGTGCCGGCGATGGTGCTGCTGGTCGACTACGTGGCGCGCGGGCTGGGCCGCGGCGCGGCGGCCGGCTCCGGCTACTGGGTGCTGTACGGCGTCGCGGCCATCGCCGGCCCGGTGCTGTGCGGCAACGTGGCGGACCGCATCGGCTTCCGCGCGGCCTACCGCATCGCGCTGGCGCTGCAGGCGCTGGCCGCGGGCCTGCTGGCGCTGTCCGGCAACGGCGTGCTGATCGGCGTGGCCACGGTCATCCTCGGCGTCTTCACGCCGGGCATCGTGCCGCTGGTGCTCGGCCGCATCCACGAGATGGTGCCGCACGACCACGCGAAACAGCGCGCGGCGTGGAGCCGCGCGACCACCGCGTTCGCGCTGTTCCAGGCGCTCGGCGGCTACGGCTACTCCTACCTGTTCGGCGCCACCCACAACAACTACGCGCTCATCTTCGCCTGCGGCGGCGTGGCGCTCGCGCTGGCGCTGCTGGCCGACTTCGCGCTGCGCCGCCGGCAGGCGGGCGGCGCGCGCTGAATGCCGCCGGCCCGGGCAAGCACGCCTTGCGGCCGGGCCGGCCTTGCGCTATTCCGTTAGCATGCGCGGCGCATCCGGCCCGCCTGGAGAACGGTCATGGCACAACATCACGCGGCACCCGGTGAAATCGTCAAGCTCCGCCCGCAGGGCGCGGCGCTGCGGCAAACCCAGAACCTGACCCTGGTCCGCGCGCCGGACCTGCAGGTCATGCGGCTGGTGCTGCTGGCCGGCAAGTCGCTGCCGGCACACAGCGTGCCCGGCGCGCTGACCGTGCACTGCCTCGAAGGCGCGATCGAGATGGAAGCGCACGGCAGCACCCAGCGCATGGAGGCCGGCGACCTGATGTTCGTGGCGGCGGGCGCGCCGCACGCGCTGCGCGGCATCGAGGATGCGTCGCTGCTGGTGACGCTGCTGCATCACCGCGACGCATAGGCGCGCCCCGCGCTAACCGCTTTTCAGCGCCGCTCCGGCGCGATGCCCGCGATGGCCGCCGCGAAGCGCGCGTGCGCCTGCGGGTCGACCGGCTTGTGCCTCTTCTGCGTGCTGGCCGGGTCGTTGTCCAGGCAGTTGTTGTTGCGCCAGTTGCGCGCCGGCCGCACCGGCCGCGCCGTGAAGCCGCCGCCGCAGTTGGGGCATACGTTCCGCAGGAGGCCGTCCACGCACGCGGCGCAGAACGTGCATTCGTAGCTGCAGATGCGCGCGTCCGTCGCCGACGGCGGCAGCGCCTTGTCGCAATGTTCGCAAGTGGGTCGCAGTTGTAGCATCATGTCTCCCGTATCGACGTGGCCAGGTAATTTACATGACATGGTAGGAACAAGGCTGCCCGCCGGAAAGCCGGCAATCTGCCACGCTGCGTAAAAAACCTGCCATGCCAGGCGACCTTCCTCCGAAACCCGATGAAACGGATCTACTTCGTGGTGCCGCCCAGCGTGCACGTGCTGGACCTGGCCGGGCCGCTGCAACTGTTCGGCGCGCTCGGCGAACTGGGACTGGGCACGGTCGAGTGCATCTGCGCGGGGCCGGAGCGCGAGCTGCGCAGCTTCCAGGGGCTGGCGCTGAACGCGCTGCGGCCCCTGCCGGCGAAGCTGGCGCGCGGCGACACCGTGATCGTGGCCGGCTGCAAGCTCGCGCCCGACGCCCCGCTCGCGCCCGGCAACCGCGTGCTCGTGCGCTGGCTGCAAGAGGTGGCGCGCCCGCGCCTGGGCGACATCACGCTGGCCAGCGTCTGCACCGGCGCGTGGCTGCTGGCCGCCGCCGGGCTGCTCGACGGGCGCCACTGCACCACGCACCACGACTACCTGGAGCGGCTGCAGCAGCGCTACCCCGCCGCGCGCGTGCTGGCCAACCGCCTGCTGGTCGACGACGGCGGGCTGGTCACATCGGCCGGCGTCACCGCCGGCATCGATCTCGCGCTGCACCTGATCGCGCGGGACTTCGGCGCGCCCGCGGCGATCCGCGTGGCGCGCGACAACGTGGTGCCGTTCCGGCGCCTGAGCCAGGACCCGGCGCTCGACGCGCAGTTGCGCTACCGCGGCCACGACCACGCGGTGATCCACGCGGTGCAGGATTTCCTCACGGCCCGGCCGGACTACGCGCTGCCCTACGAGGCGCTGGCCGCCCGCTTCGCGCTGAGCTACCGTCAACTCGCGCGGCTGTTCCGGCAGCAATGCGGCGTGACGCTCAAGCAGTACCAGCAGCAGTTGCGCATCGCGCTGGCGCGGCGGCTGCTCAGGGAAAGCGACTGGCCGGTGGAACAGGTGGCCGCGCGGTGCGGCTTCGCCAGCCCGCACGCATTCCGCGCGGCGTGGCGGCTCGAAGAGCCGATGACGCCTTCCGCGTGGCGCGTCACACCCTGAACCCGGCGAGGCGCTATATTGGAAGCTCGCTTTTGATCCACCAGAAAGGAGCATCGCATGAAAGCCAGCTTTAGCCGCCTCGCCGCCGTATCGATCCTGACCGCCGCCCTGTTGCCGGCGGCGGCCCACGCGCAACTCGGCGACCTGCTCAAGGGCGCCACGCAAGGCAACGGCTCGGGCGGCGGCAGCGGCGGCCTGGGAGGGCTGGCCGGCAGCCTGGGCGGCGGGGGCGGCGGCATGCCCTCGCTGCAATCGCTGAGCTCGGGCAGCACCGGCAACGTGGCCGGCGTGCTGGAGTTCTGCGTCAAGAACAACTACCTGGGCGGCGGCAGCGGCGCCGCCTCGGTCAAGGACAAGCTGCTGGGCAAGCTCGGCGGCGCGCCGGCGTCCGACCCCGGCTACAGCGAAGGCGCCAAGGGCATCCTCAGCAGCGCCGAGGGCGGCAAGCTCGACCTCAGCGGCGGCGGCCTCAAGGAGCAGATCACCAGGCAGGTCTGCGACAAGATCCTGGCACAGGGCAAGTCGCTGCTCTAGCCACCGCCGCCGCCATCGCGGCGCGCTTCAGGCCGCCAGGCGGAAGGCGGACACCGCCTGGTGCAGCGCGCCGGCCTGGTCTTCCAGCGAGGCCGCGGCCGCGCTGGCCTGCTCCACCAGCGCCGCGTTCTGCTGCGTCATCTGGTCCATCTGCGAGACCGCGCGGTTGACCTCCTCGATGCCGGTGCGCTGCTCGGCCGTGGCCGAGGCGATGCCGTCCATGATGGCGGTCACGCGGCCCACCGCGCTGACGATCTCGGCCATCGTCTGGCCGGCCTGCTCGACCAGCGCCGAGCCGCTGTCGACCTGCCCCGTCGATTCCACGATCAGGGTCTTGATCTCCTTGGCCGCGCTCGCGCTGCGCTGCGCGAGGTTGCGCACCTCGCCGGCCACCACGGCGAAGCCGCGGCCCTGCTCGCCGGCGCGCGCGGCTTCCACCGCGGCGTTGAGCGCCAGGATATTGGTCTGGAAGGCGATGCCGTCGATCACGCCGATGATGTCGTTGATCTTGCGCGAGCTGGCGGTGATGCCGCGCATCTTGTCCACCACCTCGCTCACCACGCTGCCGCCCTGCTGCGCGATCTGCGCGGCGTCGGCCACGTACTGGCTGGCCTCGGCGGCGTTGTCGGCGTTCTGGCGCACGGTGGCGGTGAGCTGCTCCATGCTGGCGGCGGTCTGTTGCAGCGAGGCGGCCTGCTGCTCGGTGCGGCCCGACAGGTCGGAGTTGCCGGCGGCGATCTGCTGCGCCGCGGCGCTGATGGAATCGGCCGCCTGCTGGATGCCCCCCACGGTGCCGGCGAGCTGGTCGCGCATATGGCCGATCGCGTACATCAGGCTGGCGCGGTCGTCCGGCGCGGTGCCGGCGCGCACGGTCAGGTCGCCGGAGGCCATGCGCAGGGCCAGCGCGGCCGCGTCGGCGGGCTCGCCGCCCACCGATTTCTGGATGCTGCGGATCACCAGCGTGGCCACGCCGGAGATCACGATGCCGAGCAGCACCAGCAGGCCGACCGACTGATACAGCGACGAGCGGAACTGGGCCTCCACGTCATCCATGTAGGTGCCCGCCACCAGATCCCAGTTCCACGGCTTGTAGCGCGCCACGTAGCCGATCTTGGGGCTGGGCTGGTCGCTGCCCGGCTTGGGCCACCAGTAGTCCAGGTGCCCGGCGCCCTCGGGCGAGGCGCCGCGCGCGGCGATCTCGACGTAGAGCGCCTTGCCCTTCGCGTCCTTGAAATCGATCATGTTCTTGCCGTTGAGCTTGGCGTTGATCGGGTGCATCACCAGCACCGAATCGGCGCCCACGATGGTGATGTAGCCATCCTTGCCGTAGCGCTGCGCGGCGATGCGGGCGGTGGCCTGGGCCTTGGCCTCGGCTTCGCTCATCTTGCCCTGGCGCGCCAGCTCCGCGTAGTCGCGCACCAGCGAGAGCGACATGTCGACCACGTTGGCCAGCTCGCCGCGGCGGTCGGCCATCTGCAGCTGCCGGGTCTGGAAGGCGTGCATCACGGTCAGCAGCAGCAGGCCGAGCCAGGCCAGCACAAGGGGAATCCACAGCTTTTTTCGCAGGGTCAGGTGGTTCATGACGAGGTTCGCGTTATCGGGACGGGCACCGGCCATGCAAAAGGCAGGCGGTGTTCCCCCGGATATCGGAGCACGCCCTGCCTTCTTTAGCGCCGCATGCGGTATTCCCGCGCGCGGTGCCGGAAACACCAAAAAGATGCCGGACGATGCCTCGCGATGACGACACGATTCATCATGTCGGCGCAATGCGCCGGCTTCGCGGCGCAGCCACGCCGGGTAAAAACTACCGCCCCGGATCACTTAAATCCCGTTACAATCCGCCTCGCACCCGCGCTGCTTTTGCAACCGGGTTGCAAAAGGATCGAAGGTGCCCCGCCCGCGTTGCGCGGTCAGGGGTTAAACGGGAAACAGGTGCGCCGCCCCGCCGCGGCAAGTCCTGTGCTGCCCCCGCAACGGTCAGCAGGTAGAAAGGTGCCACGCCGCGCCCCACAAGCAGCGGCAGCCACTGCGCGCAACCACGCGCGGGAAGGCGGCACCCCGGACGCGCCCACCCGGCAGCGCATCCCCCTGCGAGCCCGGATACCGGCCTTGCGACCCATCACAGCGGCTGCGGACGGGCACCGCGCGTGAGGCCGCCGGGCATGCGCCCGGCGCCGGCGCGCGCGCGTCCGTGGCTGGTTCGTTCATTGCCGCGGGCGGGGTCGCCCGCGGCCAACGATGGAAAGTCCATGTCCGCGCGCCACCGCCTTGCCCGCCGCCTGCTGCCCGCCTCCGGCCGGCTCCGCTTCATCCCCATCCGCCGCACGCTGGCGCGCCAGTGCGCGCTGGCCCTGTCGCTGGGCGCCTTTGCCGGTGCCGGCGCGGACGCCGCACGCGCCGCCGACGACACCGAGGCCGGCCGCCCGCCGGCGCGCCCGGCGCAGAAAGAGGCCGCGGCGCTGCCGCCGGTGGTGGTCAGCGGCGCCGCGCTGCCGCCGGGCCTGTCGCTGTCGGAACCCGCCAGCACCGGCAGCCGCCTGGGGCTGACGCCGCTCGAGACCCCGGCCAGCATCGAGGTGCTGTCCGGCGAGACCATCCGCGAGCGCGGCGACCAGCGCGTGAGCGACGCGGTGTCGCGCGCCACCGGCATCACCGCCGCCGGCGCGCCCGGCAACGGCGGCACGGCGCTTGCCGCGCGCGGCTTCTCGGGCCAGGGCTCGGTCATGCAGCTGTACGACGGCACGCGCCTGTACGTGGCGGCCGGCACCGTCACCTTCCCGTTTGATACGTGGTCGGTGGACCGCATCGAGGTGCTGCGCGGCGCGGCCTCCGTGATGTACGGCGAGGGCGCCATCGGCGGCGTGGTCAACGTGATCCCGAAAAAGCCGCTGCGCGGCCCCATCACCAACGAGCTGCAGCTCACCGGCGGCACGCAGCGCACCGCGCGCGCGGCCTTCGACAGCGGCGGCGCGGTCAACGAGAACCTGTCCTACCGCTTCAACGTCAACTACGGCCGCTCCGCCGGCTGGGTGGACCGCGGCGAATCGCGCGACGTGGACGTGTCCGCCGCGGTGCGGCTCGACGTCTCGCCGGCATTCAACCTCACGCTGTCCTACGACGACGGCGACCAGCACCCGATGCGCTACCTGGGCACGCCGCTGGTCAACGGCAGCCTGGATACCGCGCTGCGCACGAAGAACTACAACGTGGGCGACAGCACCATCACCTACCGCGACCGCTGGACCCGGCTGGCCGCCGAATGGCAGCCCAACGAGCGCGTGGCCGTGCGCAACCAGTTCTATTACCTCACCAGCCAGCGCCACTGGCGCGACTCGGAGTCCTACACCTACCTGCCCGCCACCGGGCAGGTGCGCCGCACCGACTACCTGGAGATCCTGCACGACCAGGAGCAGATCGGCGACCGCGCCGACCTGAAGGTCGACGGCCAGCTGTTCGGCCTGGCCAACACGGTCACGGCGGGCTTCGACGTCAACCGCATCAACTTCACCCACAGCAACAACTCGCCCTATGGCGGCGCCTCCACCGTCGGCGCGTACCAGTTCGACCCGGGCCAGTTCTTCAGCCCGCCGGGCGTGGTCACTTCGCCGCGCTACCGCACCCACACCACCCAGGCCGCCCTGTTCGGCGAGGACCGCCTCAAGCTCACGCGGCAATGGTCGGTGATCGGCGGCGTGCGCTTCGACCATGCCCAGCTCGAGCGCGGCAACCTGCTGACCGGCGACGACTGGACCCGCACCTTCAACAACGCCACCTGGCGCGCGGGCACGGTCTACGAGTTCACGCCATCGCTGTCGGTCTACGCGCAGTACGCCACCGCCACCGATCCGCTCGGCGCGCTGATCACCACCTCGGACGCGCAGAAGGACTTCCGGCTCGCCACCGGCCGGCAGATCGAGGCCGGCGTCAAGCAGGCGTTCTGGAACAGGCGCGGCGAATGGACCTTCGCCGCCTACCAGATCGTCAAGAAGAACCTGCTCACGCGCGACGCCAGCAACCCGGCGCTGTCGGTGCAGGTGGGCGAGCAGTCCTCGCGCGGGCTGGAAGCGTCGCTCAGCATCGAGCTGACGCGCGGCCTGCGCGTGGATGCCAACGGCACCGTGCTGCGCGCCCGCTACGACGACTTCGCCGAAAGCGTCAACGGCGCGCTGGTCTCGCGCAACGGCAACGTGCCGACCGGCGTGCCGCAGCAGGCCGCCAACCTGTGGCTGACCTGGGCCTTCGCGCCGCAGTGGCAGGCGGGCGGCGGCCTGCGCTACGTGGGCCGGCGCTATACCGACAACGCCAACACCGCGGCCATGCCTTCGTACACGGTGGTGGATGCCGCGCTGCAGTGGCGTGTGTCGCGCCAGACCGCGCTGGCGCTGCGCGTCTACAACCTGTTCAACCGCGACTACGCCGAGACCTCCGGCAACAGCGGCGGACAGTGGCTGCTGGGCCGCCCGCGCGCGGCCGAGCTGTCGGCCAACTTCTATTTCTAGCCCGGCCGTGGCGCGCCCTTCCCTGTCCTGGCCGGAACGCTGCTGGCGCTGCGCGCGCCGCTGGCTCTACCTGGTGCACCGCTGGGCCGGGATCGCCGGCTGCCTGCTGATCGCCATGTGGTTCCTGTCCGGGCTGGTCATGATGTATGTGGCGTTCCCCGCGCTGACCGACAGCGAGCGCCACGCCGGCCTGCCGCCGCTGGACCTGCCGGCGGTGCGCGTCACGCCCGCCGCGGCCCTGGCCGGCGCGGGGCTGGACCGCTTCCCGCGCAGCCTGCGCCTGGAGATGATGGGCGCGCTGCCGGTCTACCGCATGGTCGACTGGCGCGGCCAGCCGCATACGGTCTCGGCGCGCGACGGCACGCGCATCGAACAGGTGGACGCCGCCGCCGCGCGCGACATCGCCGCGCGCTTCGCCGGCGCGCCCGGCGCGCGCTGGGCCGAGACCGCCGCGCGCGACCAGTGGACCGTGCCCAACGGCCTGAACGCCTGGCGCCCGCTGCACCGCATCGCGCTCGGCGACGCCGCCGGCACCGAGCTGTACGTGTCCGCGCGCACCGGCGAAGTCATGCGCGACACGAACCGCGCCGAGCGTTTCTGGAACTGGCTGGGCGCCGTGCCGCACTGGCTGTATTTCACACCGGTGCGCGCCGACCCGCCGCTGTGGCGCCAGGTGGTGCTGTGGACCTCCGGCGTGTGCGTCGCCGTGGCGGCGAGCGGCATCTGGATCGGCTGGCTGCGGCTGCGCGTGCGCCGCCGCTTCGCGCACGGCAGCGCGGGCGGCACCTCGCCCTACCACGGCTGGATGGCCTGGCACCACGTCGCCGGGCTCGGCGGCGCGCTGTTCCTGCTGGCGTGGCTGGCGAGCGGCTGGCTCTCGGTCAATCCCAACCAGTGGTTCCCCGCGCGCAACTTCGACCAGGCCGCGCTGGAGCGCTACGCGGGACAGACGCTGCCGCGCTTCCCCGAGCTCGACGGCGATGCGCTGGCGGCGCGGCTGGACGGCATGGCCGCGCCGCGCGAGATCCGCATGGTCTGGCAGGCGGGACTGCCGCTGCTGCTGGCGGCGGGCGCGAGCGGAGACAGCCGCGCCGTGCGCGCCGACGGCGGCCATACGCCCGCGCCGGACGACGCGGCGCTGACCGCCGCCGCGACCAGCCTCGTGCCCGGTGCCCGCGTCGCCGGCAGCGAACGGCTCACGCAGCCCGATGCCTACTGGTATGGCCATCACCAGCCGCGCCGGCTGCCGGTGCTGCGCGTGCGCTTCGACGATGCCGCCGCCACCTGGGCCTACCTCGACCCGGCCAGCGGCAGCCTGCTCGGCCGCAGCGACCGCAGCCGGCGCGCCTACCGCTGGCTGTTCAACGCCGCGCATAGCTGGGACCTCGGCTGGCTGCTGCAACACCGCCCGGCGTGGGACATTGCCATGTGGGCACTGTCCATCGCCGGGCTCGTCATCTCCGTCAGCGGCGTGGTGATAGGCTGGCGGCGCCTGTTCCGCCCGCGCCTGCGCCCGCGCCGCTCCTGAAAACCGCCGTCCACCCGATACGTCCACCGCCCCATGCTCCGCTTCCTCGCCAGCATCTTCAACGACCAGCACGACAACGTGCGCCGCAAGACCATCGCCTTGTACGCCTTGCTGATCGCCGCCAACGTGGGCGCCTGGATCTGGGCGCTGGCCGCGTTCCGCGACCATCCCATGCTGCTGGCCTCGGCCGTGCTGGCCTACACGCTCGGCCTGCGCCACGCGGTGGACGCCGACCACATCGCCGCCATCGACAACGTCACGCGCAAGCTGATGCAGGAAGGCAAGCGCCCGGTCACGGTCGGCTTCTTCTTCTCGCTCGGGCACTCCACCGTGGTCACGCTGATGTCGGTCGGCATCGCCATCGCCGCGGCGGCGCTGCAGACGCGCTTCGCCGACATGAAGGCCGTGGGCGGCATGATCGGCACCAGCGTCTCGGCGCTGTTCCTGTTCCTGCTGGCCTTCTTCAACCTGCTGATCCTGATCTCGGTGTGGCGCGCGTTCCGCGCGGTTAGGCGCGGCGAGCCGCTCAGGGAGCAGGACCTGGACCTGCTGCTCAACAACCGTGGCTTCCTCGCGCGCCTCTTCCGCCCGCTGTTCCGCCTCGCCAGCCGCAGCTGGCACCTGTTCCCGATGGGCCTGCTGTTCGGCCTGGGCTTCGACACCGCCACCGAGGTGGCGCTGTTCGGCCTGTCCGCGGCCGAGGCCGCCAAGGGCGTGCCGTTCTGGACCATCATGGTGTTCCCGGCGCTGTTCACCGCGGGCATGTCGCTGGTGGACACCACCGACGGCATCCTGATGCTGGGCGCCTACGGCTGGGCCTTCACCAAGCCGATCCGCAAGCTCTACTACAACATGACCATCACGCTGGTCTCGGTGGTGGTGGCGGTGGTGATCGGCGGCATCGAGGCGCTCGGCCTGATCGCCGACAAGCTCGGCCTGGCGGGCGGCCTGTGGGACGTGGTCGGCGAGCTCAACGCGCACTTCGGCATGCTCGGCTACGTCATCATCGGCGTGTTCGTGCTGAGCTGGCTGGTGTCGATGGTGGTGTACCGCGTGCGGCGGTACGACGAGATCGAGGTGCGGATGGGGTGACGGCGCGCCGCTGCAAATGCGATGTGAACGCGGTGCAGCAGCGATGAAAACGGCACGAAGCCGCCTGCGCATGCGCGCGGAACGGCCCGCGCGGCGGCGGACTCAGGCGAACACGATGCCGCCGGCCCGCCGCATCGCATCCGCCAGCGCCACGTCGAAGGTCGCCAGCGCCGCGCCGCTGCGCAGCGCGAGATCCAGGTAACTGGCGTCATAGGCGGTCAGCGCGTGCTCGCGGGCCAGCCCCATGACGACCTCGCTGCGCTCCGCGGGCGCCGCCACGTCGGTCTCGATCGGCAGGCGGCCGAGCTTGGCGACGAAATCCGCCACCTGGGCCTCGCTCACGACCTGCCTGCGCTCGGCCACCAGCAGCGCGTTGGCGGTCTCCACGTGCCACAGCGGCGGCACCAGCACGCGGCATGACGGCAGCGCCGCGAGCACCCGCCCAGCGCAATCGGCCTGCGCCGGCTCCGTCCGCTCGAACAGCCAGGCCAGCGCCACGGAGGCATCCAGCACCAGCGTCGCCGGCACCGCGGACACCACCGGCACCGCCGACGTCACCGGCGCCCCTCCGCGATCCAGCGGCCGAGTTCGTCGGCCGCCACACCCTGCACCCGGGTAGTGGCGCGCATCGCCGCGACCGCGGCTTCCGCGCCGAGCCGGCTGTTGTCCGCGCTCGGCACGAGGTCCGCAATGGGACGGCCACGCTGGGTGATGGTGAAACGCTCGCCCTGCTCCACCTTGCGCAGCAATTCGGGCAGCCTGGTCTTGGCATCGTAGGAACCCACCTCGACGAACATGCTAGTCTCCATCTGGTCTATGAACTGGTCTAGTCTAGCAAATTTGATGGAGGTGGTACGGGCAACGCTTGCGTTGCGTTGTTGTGCGGTCACATGAGCTCCTTTCACGATGACGTCGGATGGCACAAATGGCTTCGGATGCATGCAGGATGCGGGGTATTTTCAGCCGCCATCCGATTCTGGGCACCCGCGACCATCGCCAGGAAGTCCCGGATTCTCATTTTAGGAGTGCTTCCACCGCCACCCACTCCCCGTCCCACGCCGCCGCCAGTTCGCGGCAGCGCCCCAGCGCCACCGCCTGCTGTTCGAAATCCACCACCATCACGGCATCCGCCCCGCGCGGCCGCGCGGGCTGCTCCGCGCTGCGGCCGTCGCTGAGCAGCCACAGCCAGCGCTGCTGCGCCGGGCGGCGGCGGGCGACGCTGGCCAGCACCTCGCCCGCGCGCTGCATGCCGAGCGCGAGCGGCGTGCCGCCGCCGCCGGCGATCGGGCGTACCCAGGCTTCGCTCCACGGCCGCGCGCGGGCCGGCTGGAGGCGGACTTCGGCGTGGCTGCCGGCAAAGCACACCAGCGCGACCTCGGCGCGGGCCTGGTAGGCGCGCTGGAGCAGGCGCAGCAGCACGCCCTTGGCCAGCGCGAGCTGGCGGCCGTGCAGCATGGAGGCGGAGCAGTCCAGCACGAAGCAATGCAGCACGCCGGCGTGGGCGTGCTGCGCGCGCCGGCGCAGATGCGCGGGCGCGAGCGGCGCGGCGCCCTTGGCCGCGAGCGTGCGCGGCCAGTGGATGCGGGTGCCGGCAAGACGGCCTTGCTGCGGCCGTGGCGCGGCGAAACGAGGGGCTTGCCACCGGTTGCCGCCCTGCCCGGAATCGGCGGCGGCCTGCCGGTGGCTCAGGCTTTTTTTGCGGGCAGCGGCCTCACGGATTTGACCGGAGCGATGCCGGCCGCGCGGCTGTCCGCGGGCGGCGGCAATGCGCCCCAGGGATTGGCCGCGCTGCCGGCGTCGCCGCGCTCGCCCGCTTGCGCGTCAGCCGACGCGTCAGCCTCCGCGCCGTCCGGCGCGCGGCCGGCATCGGGCGGCGCCTGCCGGCGATGATGCAGCACCAGTTCCGCCACGGCATCCACATGCGCCGGCGCGATGGCGGCGTCGCCTTGCAGCGCGGCCAGCGCGCGCGCCGCGCGCAGCATCACGAGGTCGGCGCGCACGCCGTCCACGGCGGCATCGAGGCACAGGCGGCTGACGCGCTCGTGCACGGCATCGCCGAGCGGCAGCGCCGCCAGCGCGGCCCGCGCGACTCGCACCTGCCGCGTCAACGCTTCCTGCGCGCCGGCGTGGCGCGCGCGCAGCGCCTCGGGATCGGTGTCGAAGGCCAGCCGGGTGCGCACGATGGCCTGGCGCTGCGCCGCGTCGGTGCAGTTCTCCAGCGTCAGCGCGAGGCCGAAGCGGTCCAGCAGTTGCGGGCGCAGCTCGCCTTCCTCGGGGTTCATGGTGCCGACCAGCACGAAGCGCGCCTCGTGCTGGTGCGAGACGCCGTCGCGCTCCACCACGTTGACGCCGCTGGCGGCCACGTCGAGCAACTGGTCGACGAGGTGGTCGGGCAGCAGGTTGACCTCGTCCACGTAGAGCACGCCCTGGTGCGCGCGCGCCAGCAGCCCCGGCGCGAAACGCACCTCGCTCTGGCGCAGCACGTGGCCGAGGTCCAGCGTGCCGATGAGCTGTTCCTCGCTGGCGCCCAGCGGCAGCGTGACGAACTGCCCTTCGGGCAGCAGCTCGGCCAGCGCGCGCGCGGCGGTGGACTTGGCGGTGCCGCGCGGCCCGCTCACCAGCACGCCGCCGATGCCGGGGTCGACCGCGGCCAGCAGCAGCGCCTGCTGCAGGCGCGGCTGGCCCACCAGCGCGCTGAACGGAAACGGCAAGCGCGGGCGCTGTGCGGCGGCAGTCATCGGGAAGCTCCTTCCAGCGCCTGCTCGCTGTCGAGCAGGTGTCGTTCGAGTTGGGCGCGGCGCTCGCCGGGGGCCTGCCACAGGCCGCGCTGCGCGGCTTCGAGCAGGCGCTCGCAGATGGCGTGCAGCGCGCGCGGGTTGTGGCGGCACAGGAACGCGCGCGTGTCGGTGTCGTTGACGTAGGCATCGGCCACCAGCGCGTATTGATGGTCGGACACCACGCGCGTGGTGGCATCGAAGCCGAACAGGTAGTCCACGGTGGCGGCCATCTCGAAGGCGCCCTTGTAGCCGTGGCGCTTGACGCCGTCGATCCACTTGGGATTGACCACGCGCGCGCGGATCACGCGGCTGATTTCTTCCTGCAAGGTGCGGATGCGCGGCGCGGCCGGGTTGCTGTGGTCGCCGTGGTAGATGGCCGGCTGCGCGCCGCCGAAGGTGCGCGCGGCGGCGGCCATGCCGCCCTGGAACTGGTAATAGTCGTTGGCGTCGAGCAGGTCGTGCTCGCGGTTGTCCTGGTTCTGCACCACGGCGTCCAGGCCGGACAGCCGCGCGGCAAAGCTGGCGCGCGCCTCCACGCCGTCGGTGCCCTGCCCGTAGGCATGACCGCCGGCGTGCAGGTAGGCCTGGGCGAGGTCGTTGTCGTCCTGCCAGGCGCGGCTGTCGATCAGGTCCTGCAAACCCGTGCCGTAGCCGCCCGGGCGCGCGCCGAACACGCGCCAGCCGGCGCGGCGGCGCGCCTCGGCCGCGGGCAGGCCCTGTGCTTCGAGGCGGGCGCGCTCGGCCAGCACGCGCGCGCGCAGCGGGTTGAGCTCGGGCGGCTCGTCCAGCTCGGCCACGGCCTGCACGGCGGCGTCGAACAGCCGCATGACGTTGGCGAAGGCATCGCGGAAGAAGCCCGACACACGCAGCGTCACGTCCACGCGCGGGCGGTCGAAGATGGCCATCGGCAGGATCTCGAAATCCGTCACGCGGAAGCTGCCCGCGGCCCACCTGGGCCGCACGCCCATCAGCGCGAAGGCCTGCGCGATGTCGTCGCCGCCGCTGCGCATGGTGGCGGTGCCCCACACCGACAGGCCCACCGCGCGCGGGTAGTCGCCGTGCTCCTGAAGATGGCGCTCGATCAACTGGTTGGCGGACTTGAGGCCGAGCGTCCACGCCGTGCGCGTGGGCACCGCGCGCGTGTCGACCGAATAGAAATTGCGGCCCGTGGGCAGCACGTCGGGCCGGCCGCGCGACGGTGCGCCGCTCGGGCCGGGCGGCACGAAGCGCCCCGCCAGCCCGCGCGCGAGCTGCCGCATTTCCTGCTCGCCGCAGGCGTCCAGCCTGGGCGCTACCTCGGCGCGCAGGCGCGCCAGCACGGCGGCGGCGCGCGGCAGGCCGGCGGGCGCGGCGTCCTCGTCGAGCAGGCGCGTCGCCAGCAATTCGAGCCGCTCGCGCGTGTCGCCGTGGTGGCGCCACGCGCCGGCGTCGACGGCCGCCAGCGGCGCCGGGCGCGGGCCCTGCCACGGCGCGCCCCAGTCCGCGTCGAGCGGATCGAAGCCCTCGCCCAGGCCGAGGTCGGCGGCCAGCGCCGTCAGCAGGCCCGCTTGCGCGCCGCGGCCGTCGCCGCTCGGGAAGCGGCCCAGCGCGAGCAGCGTGTCGCGCCGCTGGCGCCCTTGCGGCGACACGCCGAACACGTGCAGGCCGTCGCGGATCTGCGATTCCTTGAGCTCGCACAGGTAGGCGTCGGTGCGGTTGAGCAGCGCGTCCTCGCCGTCGCTGTCGGCCGGCGCGTCGAGTCCCAGCTCGCGGTGCAGCTGCTGGTCGACGATCAGCTTGAGGATGGACTTGCGCAGCAGCCGCGCGCGGCGCGGGTCCACCGCCAGTGCCTCGTAGTATTCGTCGACCTGGCGCTCCAGGTCCTGCAGCGGGCCGTAGTTCTCGGCGCGCGTGAGCGGCGGCATCAGGTGGTCGATGATGACCGCCTGCGCGCGCCGTTTGGCCTGCGCGCCCTCGCCGGGATCGTTGACGATGAACGGGTAGAGATGCGGCAGCGGGCCGAGGATGGCGTCGGGCCAGCAGGTGTCGGCCAGCGCCACGCTCTTGCCGGGCAGCCATTCCAGGTTGCCGTGCTTGCCGACGTGGACGATGGCATCGGCGCCGAACGCATGGCGCAGCCAGAAATAGAAAGCCAGGTAGCCGTGCGGCGGCACCAGTTCCGCGTCGTGGTAGCTGGCGTAGCCGCGCGTGCCGGCCTCGCCGGCCTCGCCGGGCAGCGCGTGGGCGCGCGCCGGCTGCAGGCCGACGAACAGGTGGCCGCTGCGCACGCCGGCGATCATGAAGCGGCCCTGCCGCACCATCGGGTCCTGCTCCGGACTGCCCCATTGCGCGGCGATGGCGCGCTGGTTCTCTTCGGGCAGGCCGCGCAGGTGGCGCAGGTAGTCCGCCATCGCCAGGCTCTGGAAGGCCGCGCGCCAGCCGTGCTGGGCGAGGTCGTTGGTGATGCCCTGCGTGAGCCCGCGCATCAGCGCGTCGCCGTCGGCGGGCAGGCCTTCGCAGTGATAGCCCTGCTCGCGCAGCATGGCGAGGATGCCGACCACCGAGGCCGGCGTGTCGAGGCCCACGCCATTGCCGATGCGCCCTTCGCTGGACGGATAGTTGGCCAGCACCAGCGCCACGCGCTTGTCCGCGTCGGGCAGCTCGCGCAGGCGGCACCAGCGCCGCGCCAGCTCGGCCACGAAGGCGATGCGCCCGGCGTCGGGCTGGTAGCGCACCACGTCCACCTCGGTGTGCGGGCAGCGATAGGCCAGGCCCTTGAAGCTGACCGCGCGCGTGATGATGCGGCCGTCCACCTCGGGCATGGCGATGTGCATGGCCACGTCGCGCGCGCCCAGGCCCTGGTTGTCGCGCAGCCAGTCCTCGCGGTTGCCGCCGCTGAGCACCACCTGCAGCACCGGCGCGTCGCCGGCCAGCGCCATCGTCCCGGGCGCGTCGAGCGAGGACACGGCGAAGGCCGTGGTGTTGAGCACCAGCGCCGCGCCATGCTCGGCGCAAAGCTGCTGCAGGACCTCGCGGCACAGCGTGTCCTTGAGCGAGTTCACCGCCAGCGGCAGCGGGTTGAGGCCCTCGGCGCGCAGCGCGGCGATCAGCGCGTCGAACACCGCGGTGTTGCCGGCCTGCAGGTGCGCGCGGTAGAACACCAGCGCCGCCACCGGCGCGCCGGCGCGCCAGTCGCGCTGCCAGTCCGCCATCGTGGCGACGCCGTGCGCCGGATGGTAGAGCGCGGCCTGCGGCAGCACGCGCGGCTGCAAGGCCGGCTCGCCCCAGCCGAACGCATGGTGCGCGAGGCAGCGGAAGAACTGCTCGGCGTTGTCGGCGCCACCTTCGCGCAGGTAACGCCACAGCGTATTGGCCAGCGCCGCCGGCGCGTTGCCGCGCGCGAGCAGGTTGGCGTCCTCGGCGAGGTCGCCCGAGAACATCACCAGCAACTGGCCGCGCGCGCGGGCGAGCTCGGTCAGCCGCTCCAGGCCGTAGGCCCAGTCGCTGTCGCCACCGAGGTGATCCACCACCACCACGCTGGCATGCTGCAACACGTCGTCCACGTACAGGTCGAGCGAGGCCGGCTGGCGCAGGTACATCTGGTTGGCCAGCCGCACCGTGGGGAAGTCTTCGCCCAGGCGCGGGAACACGCCGGCCAGCAGCGACAGCGTGGTGTCCGCCGCGCTCAGCACCACGATGCGCGCCGGGCTCTGCGCGATGCGCACCACGCCGGCATTGTCATCGACGAAGCCGCCCGGGCGGGTGGAAAGCAGGTGCATGCGCGTGGCGGCGCGTCAGCCCTGCGCCGTGGCGAGCGCGGCTTCGAGGGCCGCCTGCAGCGTGGCCCGCTCGAGGTCCTGGCCGATCAGCACGATGCGCGTGGCCTGCGCCTCGCCCGGCTGCCAGCGGCGGTCGAAGTAGCCGTCGAAGCGGCGGCCCACGCCATGCAGCACGAGGCGCATGGGCTTGCCGGGCAGCCGGGCAAAGCCCTTGACGCGGTAGATGGTGTGCTGCTCCACCAGTTGCTGCAGGGCGCCGACCAGATGCTCGCGCTCCACCTCGCCGAGCTCCACCACCACCGAATCGAATTCGTCGTGGTGATGGTCCGGGTCGTCCGCCGAGCCGTGGTGGTCCGGGCGCAGGTGGATGGTGTCCTCGGAGGCGCGGTTCAGCCCGAGCAGCAGCGCCACGTCGAGCTTGCCGCCCTGCGCGCCGACGATCTTGACCTCGGCGGGAATCTCGGGGCGGATCAGCGCTTCCACCTCGGCGCGCTGCGCGGCGTCGATCAGGTCGGTCTTGTTGAGGATCACGAGATCGGCCGAGCCGAGCTGGTCCTCGAACAGTTCGTGCAGCGGCGATTCGTGGTCGAGGTTGGGATCGGCCTTGCGCTGCGCGTCCACCGCGTCGGGGTCGGCGGCGAACTGGCCGGCCGCCGCGGCGGCGCCGTCGACCACCGTGACCACCGCGTCCACGGTGAACGCGTTCTTGATGCTGGGCCAGTTGAAGGCCTGCACCAGCGGCCTGGGCAGCGCGAGGCCGGAGGTCTCGATCAGCACGTGGTCGATGTCGGCGCGGCGCTCCAGCAGTTGCTCCATCACCGGGAAGAACTCTTCCTGCACGGTGCAGCACAGGCAGCCGTTGGCCAGCTCATAGAGCTGGCCGTTGCTCTCGCCCGTCTCGTCGCAGCCGATGCCGCAGCCCTTGAGAATCTCGCCGTCGATGCCGAGCTCGCCGAACTCGTTGACGATCACCGCGATGCGGCGCCCGCCGGCGTTCTCGAGGATGTGGCGCAGCAGCGTGGTCTTGCCGCTGCCGAGGAAGCCGGTGACGATGGTGGCGGGGATCTTGCTGGTCTGCATGATGGTGGCGGGCTCGGGAAATCGGGCGTCTGGAGAGGCCGCGGCCGGGCTGCGGCGCGCGGCGGAAGCGAGGCGGACAGCATAAAGACATCGCGCGGGGCTGTCCACCGCCGCGGCATCAATGCGGCATCAGCGCGGCATTAATGCGAAATCAGCGCGATCGCCGCGGGCGCCGGCCGCGGCGCCATTCCGCGCCGGCCCCGGCGGCGACCAGCAGCGCCATCAGCGCGGCCACCTCCCACGCTTCGCGCGCCCGCACGCCGGAAAGTGGTGCCGAAGGCGCGAGCTGGATGACGCGCGACTCGAGCACCCGACCGGCCACGTGTTCGGTGGCGGGTGCCGGCGGCGCGGATGGTGCCTGCGCCGGCTTCGCCGCCGGCACGGCCGGGGCCTTCGCCACGCCGTGCCGCGCGGGCGCGGCGCCCGGTCCCGCCGACGGCTCGCGCCCCGGCATGGCCCGCGCCAGCCGCTCGCCGAACGCGCGCAGCGCGTCCACCGGCACGCGCGCCTGCTGGCCCAGCCCGGCGATGTACTGCATCAGCGCCGGATTGCCGCAGCTATTGGCCGTGCACGACAACCCGTCGCGGTTGACCGAGGCCACGTAGCGCCGCGCCATGTCCGCGCGCTCGGCCGCCGTGAAGCGGTAGCTGCCCTGCCGGTCCACTTCCAGCAGGCGCGCCAGGATGCCTTGCCGCGCATGCGGATTGCTGCGCGCGAAGAAGCGGTCCATGTCCATGCCGAGCTTGTCGGCCACGTAGACGTCGTAGGTCTGCTGCCAGAAGTCGCCGCTCATCTGCTCCGGGCTGGTGGCCTGGAAGCCGTAGAGATGCTCGATCTCGCGGGCCATCTCGCGCGCGCCGGCGTAGCCGGAGCGCTGCATGCCAGCGATCCAGCGCGGGTTCCAGTTGCGCGCGTTGAGCTCGGTGGCCAGCCACGTGCGCGCGTCCACGGTCTCGGCCTCGGCCGGGCGGCGCAGGTTGTGCAGCCAGAAGCGCGGCGCCTGCCCGCTGACCGCGCGCGTGGCGAGGTTGAGGCCGCCGGCGTACTGGTAGGTATCGTCGTTGTCGAGCGCGCCGTAGAGCGTGCTGGCGCGCGAGAACAGCACGGCCTGGTTCGACTTGAGATGGCTGGCGAGCGCCTGCGGCGCGGTCTCGCCCCAGCCTTCGGCGGAGAACGCGAAGTTCATGTAGCGCAGGTATTGCTGCGCTAGCGCCTGCCCGGCCGGCTCGCCGGGCCGGGCCACGGGTCGGGCCACATCGAGGCTCTGCTCCACCATCTGCTGCACGCCGATGCCGTAGTTGCCGGGCCTGGCGGCGAACACGCGCGCGCGCGCCAGGCGCCCGGCCAGCGGCGGCGCCACGCCGGCGGCCAGCAGCGCGGCCTCCGCTTCCCGGTCGTGGCGGCTGACGGCGTTGTCGCCGGCCGCGGCGGCCAGGCGCGCGGCCTTGTCCAGCAGCGCCACCTTGTCGCCGAAGCCGTCGCGGTAGATGCCGGAGATGGTGAACAGCACGTTGACGCGCGGGCGCCCCAGTTGCGCCTCGGGAATCAGCCGCACGTCCTCGACCACGCCGCGCGCATTCCAGACCGGCTCCACGCCCATCAGGTAAAGCGCCTCGCTTTCCATCGCGCCCTGGTGGCGCTCGGTCTCGCCGTAGAACAGCACCATCGAGACCTGTTCGGGCACGGCGCCGGTCTCGGCGCGGTAGCGCGCCAGCGTCTGCCGCGCCAGCGCCTTGCCGACTTCCCACGCGGCCGGCGTGGGGATGAACGCGCCGTCGAAGGCATGCAGGTTGCGCCCGGTCGGCAGGCCCTGCGGCGTGCGCACCGGATCGCCGAGCGGCGCGGTCGGCAGGTAGCGGCCCGCGAGCACCGTGACCAGTCCGTCGAGCTCGCTCCGCGGCGAGGCGCGCAGCCCGGCCAGCCATTCGCGCGCGGCGGCCAGCGCGGCCCCGGCCTTGTCCGCCAGCGGCGGCGGCAGGTCCGCCGGATCCGGCTCGCGCCCGTCGAGCAGCGCGCCGGCCCAGCCGGCCAGCGTGTCATGGCCCAGGCGTTTGCGCTCGTCGGCGCCGAACGCGCTGTCCAGCACGGTGGCCAGCGCCTGCCGCTGGAAATCCGGCGGCGGCAGTTCGCCCAGCACATGGATGCCCTGCGGTATCGGCTCGGCTTCCACCTTGTGCAGGAAGCGGTGGACCACCGGCCCGACCTGCTCCCACGGCGCGGCAAGGTCCACGCCGAGCTGGCGGTCCAGGCCCAGCGCGCGGATCTGCGCCTGCGCCTGCAGGCGGTATTGTTCGGCCAGCGCGGGCGCGCCGTCGGCGGTGGCTTCCTGCTGCTCGATCACCTCGTCGAGCTTCGCCAGCGCGGCCGGCATGCCGGCGCGGGTCAGCAGCGGGGTCAGGTGGCTGACCAGCACGGCGGCGCTGCGGCGCTTGGCCTGGATTGCCTCGCCGCCGCCGTCCTGAATGTAGTAGTAGGCGTTGGGCAGGTCGCCCAGCAGCACTTCCGCGCTGTCGTCGCCGGCCTGCCCGGCCTGCTTGCCGGGCAGCCATTCGAGCGTGCCGTGGCGGCCCACGTGGACCACCGCGTCGGCGCCGAACGCATGGCGGTACCACAGGTAGGCGGCGATATACGAATGCGGCGGCGGCGTGACGGTGTCGTGCGACGTGTCCAGCGCGCGCGCGAAGGTGGAGCGCAACGGCTGCGGCCCGACGAACAGGTTGCCGAAGCGCAGGCCCGGGATCACGAAATCCTGCCCGCCGCGGCCGTCGTCCACCAGCATCAGCGGATTGCGCTCGGGCGGGCCCCACGCGGCCAGCACGGACTGGCGGAAGGCCGCGGGCAGCGCGTCGAACCAGCGCTTGTACTGCGCCATCGGCAGCAGCGTGACGCGCCCGCGCGCGACCATCTCGCGCAGCTCGCCCGGCGACCATGCCTCCATGTTGCGGCCGTTGCGCTCCAGCAGCGCGGTCAGCCCGGCCTCGTCCGGCAAGGCGGTGCCGGCCTGACCGGTCTGGTAGCCGGCCGCGCGCAGGCGCGCCATGATCCGCGCCAGCGACGGCAGCGTGGCCAGGTAGCTGGCGCCGATGTTGCCGCTGCCGGGCGGGTTGTTGTAGTAGAGGATGGCGACGCGCTTGTCCGCCGCCGGCTTGTCCTGCAGCGCGATCCAGCGCCGCGCGCGCGCCACCGCGGCGTCGGCGCGCTCGGGCACCGCGCGGCTGGCCTTGGCGCCGTTTTCGTCCTCCAGCGTGGCGAACAGGATCGGCTCGCTGGCGCCGGCGCGCTCGGGCGTGTTGAGCAGCAGCGGCAGGCGCTCGCCGGCGATGCCGCGCGCATCGGCGCGCCACGCGGCCTGACTGTCGCGCGTGGCGATCAGGTTGATGGCGTGCACGCCGTGGCGCTCCAGCCAGGCCTTGTCCTCGGCGCGGCTGATGGTGAGGTTGAGCGTGAACAGCGCGCGCAGCGGGCTGCGGCCATCGATGGTCAGCGCGGCGTCCAGGCTGGACAGCGGCCAGCCGAACACGGGCACGGCGCCGATGCCCTGCCGTTCGAGCGCGGCCACCAGCGCGTCGATGTGGGCCAGGTCCTGCTGGCGGTAGTTGCTGGCGTAGAAGGCGATGCCGGCCAGCGGCGCGCCTGCGGGCAGGCCGCCGTTGGCGCGATACCAGTCCAGGTATGCCGGCAGCGTGGCGAACACCTGCGCGGCGCGCGGGTGGTAGATGCCGGCCGCCGGCAGCGGGCGCGGCGCCGGCACGGCGATGGCGTCCGTGCCGCGCAACTGCGCCACGGTCCACGCCAGCCAGCCGGCCAGGTTGTCGGCGCCGCCGGCGCTCCAGTAGGCCTCGGCCGCCGGGCCGCGCGCGGCGTCGAGGCCGATGCCCCAGGCGGCTTCGGCGGCGGCGGCCGGCGCGGCCAGCACCAGCGCGCCGCGCTGCCTGGCCTGGCGCACGGCCGGGGCCATCTGCTTCAATACGGCAGTGGGCGCGAAGTAGGCGTAGATGGCATCGGCGGCGGCGATCTGCGCCGCGTCGGGCGCGGCGGTGACCGCCCGCAGCTCGACGCGGCCCGGGCCGGCCAGTTCGCGCAGGCGCGCTTCGGCGGCGGGCAGCAGATGGGTGTTGGTGGTGACCACCAGCACGCGCACCGGCGCCGCGGCCCGCGCCTGCGCGCAGGCCAGCAGCAGCCAGCCGAGCAGGACAAACGCGGCCGGCAGCCAGCGTTGCCGCGCCAGCCTCATTTGCCCGCGCCCGCCGGGGCCGGCTGCGCGCCTTCGGGCACGTAGACCACGCTGCCGTCCGGCAGCCGGTAGGCCACGCCGAGGCGCGTGCCCTCGCCCGCCTTCTGCTGCGCGGACAGCTTGCTGACCTTCACTTCCTTGCGGTTCTTCTCGATCAGTTGCAGCTCGCCCGTGCGCGGGTCGCGCTGGACCAGCGTGAAGCGCGCATCGGGATCGAGCAGCTGGGTCAGGCCGAAGGCCTGCGTGAGCGCCACCATCAGGCCCACGGCGAAGACGATCGAGGCATCGAACAGGTTGGCCACGCCGGCCAGCGGGTCTTCGCGGTGCACCGAGGCCAGCTCGCCCTGCGCATGGCGGCGGCGCACGAAGCGGCGGCGCCGGAAACGGTGTCCGTGGCCGGCCTCCATCAGGCTCGCGCCCCCGCCGCCGGCAGCGCGCGCAGCACCAGCTCGCACAGGTTCTCCATCTCCTTGAGGTCGGCGCGCGCCCAGCGCTCGCGCGTGAGCGTGAGCACGTAGGCGATGCCGCCCAGCACCAGCCCGCACACCACCGCGCCGAAGCCGATCACGAGGTGATTGACCATGCCGGCCATGTCGCCGGCCAGCAGCGCCTGCAGCGCCGGCCCGAGCGGGATGATGGTGCCGGCCAGCCCCAGCATGGGCGCGATGCGCACCAGCGTGCGGGTCAGGTCGAGGCGGTTGGCCACGCGCATTTCCTCGCGCTGCAGCGTCTCGTCGAGCCACAGGTCGAGGTGCTCGTGCGAATCGAGGCGCGCCAGGCGGCCTTCGAGCAAACCCCAGAAGCGCGCCAGCGCGGGCGACATCGGCAGCGCGCGCCATTGCGCCTGCGCGCCGTGGCGCAGGCCGGCGGCGAGCGCGTTGGCCAGCGCCGGCAGGTCGGTGCGCGGCGCGGCGGCGCGCCGGCGCGACTGCACCAGCAGGCTGCCGAGGTCCGCCAGCGACAGCACGAACAGCACCAGCAGGGCCAGCGCGACGGGCCAGAAGAACGCCGCGGAAAGGCGATAGAAGATCTCGGTGACGGCGCTTTCCATCGTGATTGTCAGCGGGGAAATGAGATGAGGCGGCAAGGCCCGCGGCAGCCGCGCGCGGGTGCCGGCAGGCCGCGCGCAGGGTCGCGCGCGGGCCGCAAGCGCAGCATTGTACGCGGCGCGCGCGGGCGCCGCCGCCCGGCCTCAGGGCCAGCTTTCGCGCGCGTAGACGCCCGACAGCGCCCGCACCCGCGCGGCGCGCTCGGCCTGCCGGCCGTCGGTGTAGAACGGCGGGTCGGCCAGCGCCAGGCCGTTGTCGCGGGCTTCCTCGACCAGGATCTGCAGGTACTCCGTCATGTGCGAGGCGGTGTAGTCGTTGGTGTCGTGGAAGCTCACCACCACGGGCACCACGCCGCCGGCCGGCGCCAGCCGCTGCTCGGACAGCGCCACCTTGACCTGCGCCAGCTCGCTGTTGATGTGCGAGCGGCGGCGCAGGCTGATGTGCCAGCCGTAGATCTTGCCGTCGCGCGCGTTGACATCCGACATCAGCATGGCGAGGCCGAGCTTGCGGTAGACCGCCTGGACCGCGTCGTCGTAGGCCCAGTTGGGCGGGCGCACCAGTTGCGCCGCGCCGCGGCACTGCTCGATGATGTCGGCCTCGCCGGACAGCAGCGATGCTTCCAGCTCCTCGGGCGCCAGGCGCGTGTGCGATACGTGCCCGTCCGGCAGGCCGCTGTGCACCGCGAGGCGGTGGCCGGCCTTGCAGGTGGCGTGCATCTGCTCCTTGCCCGCCTCGCCGCCGCCGCGGCGCGGATGGGCGGTCTGCACGAAGAACAGCGCCTTGATGCCGGGCGTGACGGGATTGTCGGCAAGCTGGCGCAGGATCAGCGGCGTGCTGCCGTCCTCGCCGGCGTCGGGGCCGTCGTCGAAGGTGAGCAGGAAGCGGATCGGCGGCAGCGGCCGCGCGGCGCGCAGCGTCGCCAGCCGGATCGACGGCGCGGCCGGCGGCGGATCGGCGGTGCCGGGTGCCGCGGCGCACAAGCCGCCGGCCAGCATCGCGGCGGCCAGGAAACAGGAACGGAAAAAACGCATGCGTTGGGGGACGCGGCTGTGCGCGGCGCGCCACTGCGTGCGCTGTGCCGGCCAGCCGTCATGAAATTTCAGGCAAGGATCAGGTGTCCGGCCGGGCACGCCCTGCGCGGGTGCGCGAGGCGCCGCAGCGGCGGCCGGGCCTCGCCCGGACACGACGCGGCATTGTGCCATAGCGTCCGGCGGCGGCACCGCCGGCAAAAAAAACCAGGCCACATGCGGGTGGCCTGGTGATAAAGCGGCAGCGATGCGGGCGCTGCCTGCGGGTTCGGGAAGCTGGCGAAGGCTTCCCTTCATTCAGGTTAGCGGCTGGCCGGACGGCCAAGGTGAACAACTGTGTCGGCGGCCCCGCGCGCGGGCGCCGCGGCTCATTCGAGCCGGCCGGGCTCGGACACCGCGTCGAAGCGATAGCCGTGCGAGTACACCGAGGTCAGGCGCACGCCGTTCTGCGGACGCAGCGCGAGCTTGATCCGCAGGCGCGACACGTGGGTGTCGAGCGTGCGCGAATCGGGGCCGATCACGCGGCCCCACACCGCCTTCTCCATCATCTCGCGCGGCAGCAGCCGGCCCACGTTGCGGAACAGGAACAGCGCCACGTCGAACTCGCGCGGCGAGACGTCCAGCCGCGTGCCGTTCAGCGAGATGGTGCGCCCCACGGGGTCCAGCGCGTAGCCGCCGACCTCGATCATCTCGCTCTGCACCATCGCCTGCGGATAGGCGCGGCGCAGCAGCGCGCGCATGCGCGCCACCAGTTCGGCGCGGCGGATCGGCTTGGTCATGTAGTCGTCGGCGCCGGCGCCCAGCGCGGCCACCACGCTTTCTTCGAGCGGGCGGCTGGTGAGGAACAGGATCGGCAGGACGCGGCCCACGCGCTGGCGTATCCACGGCACCAGGTCGAGCCCGCTGATGTCGGGCAGCTGCCAGTCGAGAATCACGAGGTCGAAGGTGTCTTCGCGCAGCGCGCGCACGAAGGCGCTGCCGCTGCCATAGGTGGCGCACGCATAGCCCGCGTCTTCCACGATCTGCCGGATGAGTCCGGCCTGGCTGTCGTCGTCTTCTACCGAAGCAATTCTCATGGCTCTCTCTTGACCATCCCCGGTATCGTTACCGTGTCCAGCCATAGCGCCAAAGGATTCGGCGAAAGAGAAAGGCGACTGCAATGCGAAAACGCTCACAGGCATGCTGCCGGGCCAGCATCAGACCCCGCTAGCCTAGCGCAGCCATGCGCGGCAATTGTCACTAAATGTGAACGCCAAGGGGAACATGCCGGGCGGGCGGCGGCGAGATGGCAGCAAGTCAACGGCAAGTCGACGATAGGGCGGCGTCCTGCAAGCGCCCGTCAGCGCCTGTCAGCAGGTTTCGTCGGCGGGATCGATCATCAGTTGCAGGCGGGCGGCCACGCCGGCCAGCCGCGCCTCGTCGCCGCTGCGCACCAGCCAGCCGGCGAAGGCGTCGGCCTGCGTGTCCCAGCACCACAGGACATGGCCGGCCGCGCGCAGGGAGGCCTGCGCGATCGTCATCAGCGCGGGCACGCCGTGGGCCGCGAGAAAGGCCGGCGCATGGGGGTCGGCCACGCCCCAGTCCACGCGCACGCCGGCCCGCGCGGCCAGTTCCTGCACGCTGCGCACCAGCGCCGCGGCATCGTTCCACTCGACGTAGAAGCCGGCGCCGGCGGTGCCGGCGGCTTCGCTCAGCGGCCACAGCAACTGATGGCCTTCGCATCCCGGCCCGGCCTGCGCCAGCGCTTGCCGGAACGCGGTCCAGCAATGCTGCGCCGCGTCGCGGTCATGCAGGCACACCAGCAGGATCAACTCGCGCATGGCGTCCTGCGTTTCACTCGGGAGCTCAATCGTCATAGGCCTCTGGCGGGTCGGAACGGGGAAACTGCGCAGTGGTCGCGGGAACGGTCCCGCACACGGTTTGCCGCTGCGCAGCCGGCGATGCCCGGACGCCGGCGGCGATCGAGACCCGCTATTCTGACAAAGCTTGTAAGGTGGCGCCACTGCGCCCGCGCGGCTTTCCTGCATGGCGCAAACACCCCCCCAAAAAGCGGTTGCCAAGCGCGTGGTGGCTTTGATACGCTCGCCCCGTCGTCGCTGCGCGGCCATCTCCATGAGCAGCCGTTCCGACTGGCCCGCAGCCCCCGCGGCCGCATCCTGAACGGCCGGGCAAGTCCAGGCGCATGCAGGCCCATGCAGGCACCTGCGTGCTGCCACTCGCCGCTGCCCTGGCCGGCAGGCGGCGACCGGCGGCAATGCAGCGAGCGCAGTGCATCGAGCGGATTCTCCGCGCGTTGCCCCTCCTTCCCGTTCCTTGCGAGACCCGCGGCCACCGCGCCGCGCGAAAGCGTTCGCCCGCGCGGGCCGTTGCCGCAGTACAGTGTCGGCGCGCGGCACGCAGCGCCACGCCGGCGACACGGGCCTGACACCTGCGCGCCATACAAAGGCGGTAGCGCCAGGGCCGGGACCTGGGAAACAATGACGAAAACGCACTCTTGGCTCACAGCCGGGGAACACCTGCCATGCAATCCCTCCAAGCGTTCCAGAATATCAACCTCACTTCGCTGATGGATACCCTCGTCAGCCTCACCACCGCCTTCGTGCTGGGCGCGATGATCGGCTACGAGCGGCAGATCCGGCAGCGCACCGCCGGGCTGCGCACCAACGTGCTGGTGGCGGTGGGCGCGGCCATCTTCGTCGACATGGCCAACCGCATGGCCGGGCACGAGGGCGCGGTGCGCGTGGTGGCCTACGTGGTGTCCGGCATCGGCTTCCTCGGCGCGGGCGTGATCATGCGCGAGGAAGGCAATGTGCGCGGGCTCAATACCGCCGCCACGCTGTGGGGCTCGGCGGCCATCGGCGCGAGCGCGGGCGCGGACCTGATCCTCGAGGCCACGCTCGGCTGCCTGTTCGTGCTGGCCGCCAACACGCTGCTGCGGCCCGTGGTGGACCGCATCAACCAGCAGCCGATGGACACCACCGCGGTGGAAGTCACCAACACCGTCTACGTGATCGCGCCGCGCGCCTCGCAGAAGCAGGCGCTGCAGTTGCTGGAGCGCACGCTGGAGACCGGCAACTACCCCACGCGCGACCTGGAGGTGCACGCCTTCGGCGATGCCGACGTGGAGATCGAGGCGGTGCTGACGTCCACCTCGGTCGACGGCGACGTGCTGGACCGCCTGATGGCGCAGCTGGCCGAATCCGAGCATATCCACCAGGCCTTCTGGAGCCCCAGCACGACGGACTGAAGCCGCGGCCCGGCGGCGCTCGGGCGGGCGGAGGGGCAGGCGGAGGGGCAGGCGATCAACGCACACAATCGGAGCGGGTCCGGTTGCAATGCGCGCATGGCATGGCATCCTTGCCGGCGACCGTGGACGGAGATCCCGGCGCGGTCCATGACAGACAAGACGAGGAGCCAATGAAAGTATCGAAGCCGTCCGCCGCCCGGGCGCCGCGCCTTGCGCGCCGCATCCTGGCCGCCGCCATCGCATGCCAGGCCGCCGCCGCGGCCATTCCCGCCACCGCCGCCACCGCCACCGAGGCATGGCCGTCCAAACCGATCAAGGTGATCGTGCCCTACACGCCGGGCGGGTCCACCGACACCGTCTCGCGCATCGTCTTCGAAAAGGTCGCCGAGCGGCTCGGCCAGCCCGTCGTGATCGAGAACAAGCCCGGCGGCAATTCCACGCTGGGCACCTCGATCGCGGCGCGCGCCAAGCCCGACGGCTACACCTTCCTGTCGGTGCTGGCAGCGTACTCGGCCAACCCCAGCCTGTACTCGCACCTGCAGTACAAGCCGGGCGACCTGACGCCCGTCTCGCTGATGGCGGACCTGCCGCTGTTCCTGTTCACCAGCAAGTCCGTGCCCGCCACCACGGTGGCGCAGCTGGTGGACTACGGCCGCAAGAACCCGGGCAAGCTGAACTTCGGCTCCAGCGGCACGGGCTCCAGCGCGCATCTGGTGGGCACGCGCTTCGGCATGGTCAGCAAGATCGAGATGACCCACATCCCCTACAACGGCAGCGCGCCGATCCTGACGGACCTGATGTCGGGCAACGTGTCGATGGTGTTCGACCCGCTGCTGGTGCCGATGCCGCAGGCCAAGGCCGGCAAGATCAACGTGCTGGCGGTGGCCTCGGCCAAGCGCTGGCCGGGCGAGCCGAATATCCCGACGATGGAAGAGGCCGGCTTTCCCGGCTTCGTGATGAGCTCGTGGGCCGGGCTGGTGGCGCCGGCCGGCACGCCGCAGCCGGTCATCGACCGCATGTCGAAGGAGATCGCCGAGGCGGTGCGCTCGGCGGAGGTGCAGAAGAAGCTGGAGAACCTCGGCTTCATCGGCGTGGGCAGCACGCCGGATGCGTTCCGCAAGCTGATCGAGCGCGACTCGGCGCGCTACGCCGAAATCATCAAGGCGGCGAAGATCTCGCTCGACTGATCCGGCCCTCACGGCCCTTTCCTTCAACGGCCTGCTCGCGCAGGCCGTTTTTCATTTCCCCTTCCGTTTCCTCCGCGAGCGCTCCCGCGTACCGCGTCGCGCGGTGCCTTGACAACCCTGGCCGGCCCTCCTATTCTCTCGCTTAAATTCCTTAAGTAAGATCATTGTTCTGTTCTACAGAACACAAGAATCGGAGACAAGACTTGGGCGACGGCCCCGCGCCGCTGCCGCGCGCCGCGCCCACAGGCCAGTCGAGACACCTTTCCAACCGCATTCGCCGGCATCGCAGGACGCCTCCGCCCCCGGCGGCGGCGCCGCGGCACCGGCTCGACCATTCCACAGACGGAGACCCAATGAAGCGCTTCACCTCCCGCATCCGCGCCGCGCTGATGCTCGCCATGCCCGCCGCGCTGCTGGCCACGGCCGCCCTGCCCGCCGCCGCCGACAGCTATCCCAGCCAGCCGGTGCGGCTGGTGGTGCCGTTCCCGCCGGCCGGCGGCACCGACGTGATGGCGCGCCTGGTCTTCAACAAGGTGGGCGCGAGCACGCACTGGAACGTGGTGGTGGAGAACCGCGCGGGCGCGGGCGGCAACATCGGCATGGACGCGGTGGCCAAGGCGCGCCCGGACGGCTACACGCTGGGCATGGGCCAGACCGCCAACCTCGCGATCAATCCCACGCTCTACCCGAAGATGCCGTATGACGCGGTCAAGGATTTCACCCCGGTGGCGCTGGTGTCGGCGCAGCCGCTGGTGCTGATCGTGCGCGGCGACGCGCCGTACAAGAACCTGGCCGACCTCGTTGCCGCCGGCAAGGCCAGGCAACTGTCGATGGCCTCGGCCGGCACCGGCACCGTGGGCCACCTGACCGGCGAGCTGTTCGCGCGCCGCACCGGCATCAAGATGCTGCACGTGCCGTACAAGGGCGCCTCGCCCGCGCTGACCGACCTGCTCGGCGGCCAGACCGATTTCTACTTCGCCACGCCGCCGATCGCGCTGCCGATGCTCAAGGGCGGCAAGCTGCGCGCGCTGGCGGTGACTTCCGCCAGGCGCCTGCCGCTGCTGGCCGACGTGCCGACCGTGATCGAAGGCGGCTACGCCGGCTTCCAGGCCGAGGACTGGAAGGCGCTGGTGGCGCCGGCCGGCACCCCGGCCGAAGTGGTCAGGCGCGTCAACGAAGCCGTCAACAAGGCCATCGCCGAGCCCGAGACCATCACCAGGATGCGCGAGGAAGGCAGCGAGCCGCGCGGCGGCACGCCGGCCGAGCTGGGCGCCTTCATCAAGGCCGAGAACGCCCGCTGGGGCACCATCGTGCGCCAGTCCGGCGCCAAGGTCGAGTAAGAAGCCGTTTCAAGAAGATCCTGGCGTGGTTGCGCGGCACGGCAAGTACGCTGGTACTGTCCGCGTCCGCGCGCCTGGCCAGGACCGCTTCGCTTCATCTTGCAACAACTTCCAAGCCGCCGCCGCCGCGCGGCCCGCCCCCGACGAATCAAGCAACATGCAAAAACCGCTACGCCATATCCGCGTGCTCGACCTCACCAATGTGCTGGCCGGGCCGTTCTGCTGCCACCAGCTCGCCCACATGGGCGCCGAGGTCATCAAGGTGGAAACGCCGGGCACCGGCGACCTGGCGCGCCAGCTCGGCGCCGACGCCGAACTCAACCGCCGCCTGATGGGCGTGTCCTTCCTGGCGCAGAACCCGGGCAAGCGCTCCATCACCGTCAACCTCAAGCATGCGCGCGGCAAGGAAGTGTTCCGCAAGCTGGTGGCCAGCGCCGACGTGCTGGTCGAGAACTTCCGTCCCGGCGTGATGGCGCGCCTGGGCCTGGGTTTCGAGGCGCTCAAGCAGGTCAACCCGAAGCTGATCTACTGCGGCATCTCCGGCTTCGGCCAGGACGGCCCGCTGTCCGACCTGCCGGCCTACGACCAGATCATCCAGGGCATGTCCGGCGTGATGAGCATCACCGGCGACGCGCAGACCGCGCCCTACCGCGTGGGCTATCCCGTCTCCGACACCATCGGCGGCATCACCGCGGCGTTCGCGGTGGCCGCCGCGCTGGCGGACCACCAGCGCACCGACGGCTATTTCATCGACGTATCCATGCTCGAAGCCACGCTCGCCACGATGGGCTGGGTGGTCTCCAACTACCTGATCGCCGGCAAGACCCCGGCGCCGATGGGCAACGAGAACATGACGGCCAGCCCGTCCGGCACCTTCCACACCGGCGACGGCCTGCTCAACATCGCCGCCAACAAGCAGGAACAGTTCGAGGCGGTGTGCCGCGTGGTGGGCCGCCCGGAACTGGCCGCCGACGCACGCTTCGCCGAGCGCCAGGCGCGCCTGGCCAACCGCGCCGAACTCACGCGCGCGCTCGAAGCCGAGCTGGCGAAGAAATCCGCCGACCAGTGGTGGGCGCTGCTCAACGAGGCGGGCGTGCCCGCCGGCCCGGTCTACAGCGTGCCGCAGACGCTGGACCACCCGCAGATCAGCGGGCGCGGCATGATCGGCGACTTCGCCGACGTGCCCGGCGTGGGCCGCGACATCCGCCTGGTGCGCACCGGCTTCAAGCTCAACGGCGAGGCGCCCTCGGTGGATACGCCGCCGCCCGAACTCGGCCAGCACACCCGCGACATCCTCGCCCAGCTCGGTTATGGCGAGGCCGACATCGAAACCTTGCAACAGGAGCACGCCGTATGAGCGAATCCACCCAGGCCGGCAACCAACCCGGCATCGACGCGGGCCAGCGCCTGTCCCAGGACTGGTGGCGCACCGGGATCATCGACATGCAGCCCGGCGAGATCCGCTACCGCGGCTATCCGATCGAGCAGCTGATCGGGCAGGTCTCGTTCGCGCAGATGATCTGGCTGATGCTGCGCGGCGAATTGCCGGGCCGCAAGCAGGGCGAGCTGCTCGACGCCGCGCTGATGTCGGCGGTGGACCACGGCCCGCAGGCGCCCAGCATCGCCATCGCGCGCATGGCCGCGACCTGCGGCGTGGGCCTGAACAACGCGATGGCGTCGGCCGTGAACGTGCTCGGCGACGTGCACGGCGGCGCCGGCGAGCAGGCGGTGGAGCTGTACCAGGACGTGGCGCGCCGCATCGACGGCGGCCTGGCGCAGGCCGACGCGGTCAGGGCCGCGCTGGCGGACTACCGCGACGCGCACGGCAAGTTCGTCTCGGGCTTCGGCCACCGCTTCCACCCGCTCGACCCGCGCGCGCCGCGCCTGCTGGCGCTGGTGGAGCAGGCGGCGCGGGACGGCGTGGTCTCCGGGCGCTTCGCGGCCATCGCGCGCGCGGTGGAGGCGGAGCTGGGCGCGGGCCGCAGCAAGCCCATCCCGATGAACATCGACGGCGCCACCGCGGTGATCTACGCCGAGCTGGGCTTTCCGGCGCCGCTGGCGCGCGGGCTGTTCTGCCTGTCGCGCTCGGTCGGCATCCTCGCGCATGCGTGGGAGCAGACGCAGCAGGGCGGCCGCAACAAGGGGCCGATCCCGCGCCAGTACATCTGGACCTACGACGGCCCGCCGCAGCGCGACGTGCCGCCGGCGCGGGACTGACCGGCACCGGCGCGGCGCTGGCGTAAAGCTAGCGGCTCGGCACGTGGGCGGAATCGCCCACGTCGCCCGGCACCGGCCGCGTGGCCGGCGCCATCCACGACGCCAGCGCGTAGCGGTCGCGGCCGAACTCCTTGGCCGCGTAAAGCGCGCGGTCGGCCGCCGCGAACAGCGAGCGCCACAGCCCCTCCGGGCCGGCCACGCCGCCGCGCAGTTCCGCCACGCCGATGCTGACGCTGGCGAACGCGGCCGGCGCGCCGGGCAGCGGGATCGCGCGGACTTTCTTGAGGATGCGGTTGGCCAGCGCGGTGGCCTGGCCTTCGTCGGTATGCGGGCAGAGAATGCAGAATTCCTCGCCGCCATAGCGGCCGGCCACGTCGGAGGCGCGCCGCGAGTTGTCGATGGCCTCGGCGATCAGCTTGAGCACGGTGTCGCCGGCATGGTGGCCGTTGCGGTCGTTGACCTGCTTGAAGTGGTCCACGTCGATCACCAGGCAGGACAAGGGCTGGCCGTGCCGCTCCCAGGCCGCGACCAGGCTGGTGGCGGCCTTGTCGAGCGCGCCGCGGTTGAGCAGGCGCGTCAGCGCGTCGAAGCGGGCGCCGCTTTCGTTGGCGGCGATGACCTGCTCGGTGGCCATCAGCGTGAAGCCGAACAAACCCAGCAGGGTCGCCGCCAGCGGCGCCAGCGTCAGCACGGCGCTGGCGTTGCTGGCGTAGAACGGGCCCGAGAACACCGTTCCCGCCAGGCCGGCGGCCACGCCGGCGAGCTGGTTCGCCAGATGCACCAGCGTGGCCAGCACCACCAGCGGCGCGCCGATGCTGCGCCGCGCGCCGTGCGCGTGGAGCAAGGTGAGCAGCGTCAGCGACGCCACCATCACCAGGCAACCGTAGCCGACCACGTGCAGGCGCGCGTAGCTGTCGGCCATGCCGGCGGCGCCGAGCAGCGCCAGCCCGGCCAGCGACACGCCCAGCGCCAGCGAGCGGTCCCAGGGCGCCAGCCCGTAATAGACCCGCACGCCGCGATAGACCAGCAGGCGCCCGCCGATATAGACCGCGGCCGCCACGGCGCTCACGTATACGTGCCGGGACGAGACATTGAAGGCCAGCGCCAGCCCGGCCGCCGACAGCAGCAGGTGCCCCACCGCCCACAGCCGCCCGGCCGGGCTGAGCCGCAGCGCGGCCAGCAGCCCCAGCGAGATGGCCAGCGTGCTGGCATACACCACCAACATGACGACAACTACCGCTTGCTGGTCTAACTGCACGGGAGTCCTTTGAAGATGCCGCGTTGCTGTTGGCGTTGAGGAGAGGGAAAGAAGGAAGGTCGGCGGCGATGCCGGCGCGATGGTGTAGTTGCCGCCGCGCGGACAGAATTTTCGCAAACGCGAATGATAACGTCCCCGGCCTGCGCCTGACACCCCCGACAAGCCGGGCGGAGACCACTTTCGGCAGGAACATTGACCGGCCGCAAGCCCGGCGCCCCGCTACCGGGCCCCGGCGGCAGCGGGCGGGAGGCAGGAACCGGCGCTTGCGGGCCTGGCGCGGCGCGGCGCCGGCGGCGAGGCTGGCGGTGGTCCGGGTGGCGCGTCGGGTGGCGCGTCAGGTGGCAATTCGGGCGGTAATTCAGGCCGGATAGGGAAAGCGGCCGCCCAGCGCCACCGTCAGTTCGCGTGCCGCATTCACCACATCATGGCGAAACGCCGGGTCGAACCGCGGCGTCGGGCAGGTCAGCGTCAGCGCGCCCTTGAGCTCGCCGTCCGGCCCGAACACCGGCGACGACACGCCCGCGATGTCCGGCACGCGGTCGCCGACCATCTCGGCCACGCCTTCGTCGCGGATCTTCTGGTAAATCTCGCCGCGCGCGCCGCTGAACGCGCGCAGCACGCGGCCGCCGGCGCCGCGGTTGCGCGGCAGCAGGTCGCCGGCCTTGGCGTGGTCGCGCACCGGCTGCGGCGAATCGACGCGGTACAGGCACAGGCGGTGCTCGCCCTGGTCGATGTGGAACGCGGCGCTCTCGCGCGTGGCCTGCACCAGCTGGCGCAGCACCGGCATCACCACCAGCTCCAGCGAGAACGAAGCGGCGTACACCGCGTGCAGGCGCGCCACCTCGGGGCCCAGCCCGTAGCGGCCGTCGGGCTGGCGCAGGACCAGGCGGGCATGCTCGAGCGAGGCCAGCAGCCGCAGCAGCGTGCTCTTGTACAGCCCCGAGCGCTGCGCCAGCTCGACCAGCCCCAGCGTGGTGTCGCCCTGCCGGAAGGTGGAGAGCACGAACAGGGCGCGGTCCACGGCGATGGCGCCGCCCTCGGCGACGTGCTTGTCGGCTTCGGAAAGTTGCGCGGCTTTACGGGGCATCGATCGGCTTGCTCAATGGAAGGAATGGAAGGAAGCGGGGAAACGCCGTGGAGGCCGGACCAATGGATCAACGGACCGGTAAGCCGGCATGCGGCAGTTTCAGGCATTTCTTGGCATGGCGGTTCCACGGTACAGAACGCCACCGGCATTGTCAACGCGGCCCGGCCGGCCATGCCGCACCGCCGCGCCGGCCTTTGCCGCGCCCGCGCCGGAAGCCGTCCCGCGCCGCCCGCCGGCCGGGCTGTCCTTGAATTGTCCCGGAAGTGATCTAGAGTGATGTGATGCACCATTTCGCCCGGCTGCGGCCATGCCCGGCAGGGCACCGCGACGTGGCGCGCTTCATGTCACGACGCACGGCACGACGCGCGGCACGACTCACGCCGCGCGCATGTCACGACTTTCGTCACGCTTCACGTCACGATGGAGTAATCCAGCAATGGTTGGATTGAACGCACTGACCCGGGCCCGCCTTCAGCTTGCGCAAAACACGTTCCTCCACCCCTTCCGCCTTGCCGGTCGCGCCTGCCCTGCCAGGGCCAGCGGCGGCAGCCGACACCCCTTTCCCGACGGCGCGCGCCGCGCGCCGCGCCCGGCACTGGACCAGGACCGATAGCCCAGCGCCCATTTCCGACGACGCCATCCGACCATCGCCTTGCAGCCAGTGCCAGGCCATGCCGGCCTCATGCCTGCCCGCCCGCTCTCCTGTCCGTGTGCCTGCCGGGCGCGGCCACGCTGCTTCAACCTTCCTGCCGCCCCGCGGCCCCAAGCCTGTCCATGCCCAGACTCCAGCGCACGCGCGTTCCTGTGTTGCCCGCCGGCCCCAGCCACCCCTATCGACTCCGAGGTTCTTCCATGCGCATCGAGCGGATTCCACTTCGCCATCTCGGCGCCGCGGCGATCGCCGCCCTCCTTGCCGCATGCGGAGAGAAGCCGGCCGCGCCGCCGCCGCCCCCGCTCGAAGTGGGCGTGGTCACGGTCAGGACCAGCACCGTGCCGGTGACGGTGGAGCTGCCCGGGCGCACCAGCGCCTTCCTGGTGGCGCAGGTGCGCGCGCGGGTGGACGGCATCGTGCTGCGCCGCGAGTTCACCGAGGGCGATGACGTCAAGGCCGGCGAGCGGCTCTACAAGATCGACCCGGCGCCCTACATCGCCGCGCTGAACAACGCCCGCGCCGCGCTGGCCAAGGCCCAGGCCAACGTCACCACGCAGAACGCGCTGGTCAGCCGCTACAAGGTGCTGGTGGCCGCCAACGCCGTCAGCAAGCAGGACTACGACAACGCCGTGGCCGCGCTGGGCCAGGCCCAGGCCGACGTGGCCGCCGGCAAGGCCAGCGTGGAGACCGCGCAGATCAACCTCGGCTATACCGACGTGATCTCGCCCATCACCGGGCGCAGCGGCCTGTCGCAGGTCACGCCGGGCGCCTACGTGCAGGCCAGCCAGGCCACGCTGCTGACCACCGTGCAGCAGCTCGACCCGGTCTACGTCAACCTGACGCAATCGAGCGTGGAAGGCCTGCGGCTGCGCCGCCAGGTCCAGGAAGGCAAGCTGCAGACCAGCGGCATCCACGCCGCCAAGGTCACGCTGCTGCTCGAGGACGGCCGCACCTACGCCGAGCAGGGCCGGCTGCAGTTCTCCGACGTGAGCGTGGACCAGACCACGGGCTCGGTCACGGTGCGCGCGATCTTCCCCAACAAGGACCGCGTGCTGCTGCCCGGCATGTTCGTGCGCGCGCGCATCGACGAAGGCGTCAACGACAAGGCGATGGTGGTGCCGCAGATCGGCATCACGCACGACCAGAAAGGCCAGCCGGTGGCGCTGGTGGTCGGCCCCGACAACAAGGTGTCGCAGCGCCAGCTCGTCACCAGCGCCACCTACGGCAACGGCTGGGTGGTGGAAAGCGGGCTGCAGCCCGGCGAGCGCGTGATCGTCAACGGCGTGGAGAAGGCCAAGCCCGGCATGACCGTCAAGCCGGTCGAGACCCAGGTGCCGGCGCAGCCCGCCTCGGGCGCGCAGGCGCAGCCGGCCTCCGCGCCGCCGGCCCCGTCCCCGGCTCCGTCCGCCCCCGCCTCCGCTCCGGCGCCCGCTGCGGCGCCCGCGTCCGCCGCGCAATAACAGGGAGCCTGCCTCATGGCAAAGTTCTTCATCGACCGGCCGATCTTCGCCTGGGTCATCGCCATCATCCTGATGCTGGCGGGCGTGGCGGCGACGGTGACGCTGCCGATCGCGCAGTACCCGACGATCGCCCCGCCGGCCATCCAGATCAGCGCCACCTACCCGGGCGCTTCGGCCAAGACGGTGGAAGACACCGTCACCCAGGTGATCGAGCAGCAGATGAGCGGCCTCGACCACCTGCTCTACCTGTCGTCGACCAGCGACGACTCCGGCACCGCCACCATCACGCTGACCTTCGCCGCCGGCACCAACCCCGACATCGCCCAGGTGCAGGTCCAGAACAAGCTGCAGCTCGCCACGCCGCTGCTGCCGCAGGTGGTGCAGCAGCTCGGCGCCAAGGTGACCAAGTCCAGCAGCAGCTTCCTGCTGATCCTGGCCTTCGTCTCGCGCGACGGCAGCATGAACCGCTACGACCTGACCAACTACGTCGCCTCCAAGATCCTCGACCCGATCAGCCGCATCGACGGCGTGGGCACGGTGACGCTGTTCGGCTCGCAGTTCGCCATGCGGATCTGGCTCGACGCCACCAAGCTCAACAACTACAACCTGACGCCGATCGACGTCAACAACGCGGTGCTCGCGCAGAACGTGCAGGTCGCCGGCGGCAGCCTGGGCGGCACGCCGTCGGTGCCCGGCCAGATGCTGCAGGCCACCATCACCGAGGCCACGCTGCTGCAGACGCCGGAGCAGTTCGGCAACATCCTGCTCAAGGTGAACACCGACGGCTCGCAGGTGCGCCTCAAGGACGTGGCCCGCATCGAGCTCGGCGGCGAGACCTACAACTACGACACCAAGTACAACGGCCAGCCGACCGCGGCCTTCGGCATCCAGCTCGCCACCGGCGCCAACGCGCTGAACACCGCCAAGGCGGTGCGCGCCAAGATCGCCGACCTGCAGCGCTACTCGCCGCAGGGCCTGGTGGTGGAATATCCCTACGACACCACGCCGTTCGTCACGCTGTCCATCGAGGAAGTGGTCAAGACGCTGATCGAGGGCATCGTGCTGGTGTTCCTGGTGATGTACCTGTTCCTGCAGAACCTGCGCGCCACGCTGATCCCGACCATCGCCGTGCCGGTGGTGCTGCTGGGCACGTTCGCGGTAATGGCGGTGGTGGGCTTCTCGATCAACACGCTGTCCATGTTCGGGCTGGTGCTCGCCATCGGCCTGCTGGTGGACGATGCCATCGTGGTGGTGGAGAACGTCGAGCGGGTCATGGCCGAGGAGGGCTTGTCGCCGCGCGACGCCACCCGCAAGGCGATGGAGCAGATCACCGGCGCGCTGGTGGGCGTGGCGCTGGTGCTGTCGGCGGTGTTCGTGCCGGTGGCGTTCTCGGGCGGCTCGGTGGGCGCCATCTACCGGCAGTTCTCGCTGACCATCGTGGCGGCCATGCTGCTGTCGGTGATGGTGGCGCTGATCCTGACGCCGGCGCTGTGCGCCACCATGCTCAAGCCCATTCCTCAGGGGCACCACGACGAGAAGACCGGCTTCTTCGGCTGGTTCAACCGCAACTTCGCCAAGAGCCAGCAGAAGTACCACGGCGGCGTGCTGCACGTGATCCGCCGCTCGGGGCGCTGGCTGATCATCTACCTGATGGTGATCGTGGCGGTGGGCTTCCTGTTCCTGCGGCTGCCCAAGTCCTTCCTGCCCGAGGAAGACCAGGGCACCATGTTCGTGCTGGTGCAGGCGCCGGTGGGCTCCACGCAGGAGCGCACCGCCAAGGTGCTGGCCGACGTGCAGGACTACCTGCTCAACCAGGAGAAGGACGTGGTCGAGGCGGTGCTGACCGTCAACGGCTTCAGCTTCGCCGGGCGCGGCCAGAACTCCGGCCTGGTGTTCGTGCGCATGAAGGACTTCAAGCTGCGCGAGACCGACAACCTGAAGGCGCCGGCGCTGGTGGGCCGCATCTTCGGGCATTTCGCCTCGTACAAGGACGCGCAGATCTTCCCGCTCAACCCGCCCTCGATCCCGGAACTCGGCACCGCCGCCGGCTTCGACTTCGAGCTGCAGGACCGCGCCGGCCTCGGCCACGAGAAGCTGATGGAGGCGCGCAACATGCTGCTGGGCATGGCCGCCAAGGACCCGACGCTGTCGCAGGTGCGGCCCAACGGCCTGAACGACACGCCGCAGTTCAAGGTCAGCATCGACCGCGAGAAGGCCAACGCGCTCGGCGTGACCGCGACCAGCATCGACCAGACCTTCTCCACGGCGTGGGCCTCGCAGTACATCAACAACTTCCTCGACATCGACAACCGCATCAAGAAGGTCTACGTGCAGGGCGAGGCGCGCTTTCGCATGAACCCCGAGGACCTCAACGCGTGGTACGTGCGCAATGCCGCCGGCACGATGGTCCCGTTCAGCGCCTTCGCCACCGGCAAGTGGATCTACGGCTCGCCCAAGCTGGAGCGCTACAACGGCATCTCGGCGGTCGAGATCCAGGGCGCGGCCGCGCACGGCAAGTCGACCGGGCAAGCCATGCAGGCCATCGAAGCCATCGCCGCCAAGCTGCCGGCCGGCATCGGCTACGAATGGACCGGCCTGTCGTACCAGGAAATCCAGTCCGGCTCGCAGGCGCCGATCCTGTACGGCATCTCGATCCTGTTCGTGTTCCTGTGCCTGGCCGCGCTGTACGAGAGCTGGTCGATCCCGTTCTCGGTCATCATGGTGGTGCCGCTGGGCGTGCTCGGCGCGCTGCTGGCCACCACCCTGCGCGGGCTGGAGAACGACGTGTTCTTCCAGGTCGGGCTGCTGACCACGGTGGGCCTGTCGGCCAAGAACGCCATCCTGATCGTGGAATTCGCGCGCGAGCTGCGCGACCAGGGCATGAGCACGCTGGACGCCGCGGTGGAAGCCGCGCGCCTGCGGCTGCGCCCGATCCTGATGACCTCGCTGGCCTTCATCCTCGGCGTGATGCCGCTCGCGCTGAGCAACGGCGCCGGCTCCGGCAGCCAGCACGCCATCGGCACCGGCGTGATCGGCGGCATGCTGACCGCCACCTTCCTGGCCATCTTCATGATCCCGATGTTCTTCGTGGTGATCGGCAAGTTCAGCAAGGCCAAGCCCCACCACGACCCGCATCCCGCGGCCCCGCCGCCGGACGACCCCGCCGGCGGCGACGGCACGCTCAGGGAGGGACACTGACATGCGCAGACATGCCCTGATGACCGCCGCCGCGATCCTGGCCGCCGGCTGCACGCTCGCGCCGAACTACGAACGCCCGGCGGCGCCGGTGGCGCCGGCCTTCCCCGCCGGCGGCGTCTACGACCAGCAGCCCGGCGCCGCGCCGGGCGCCGCCAGCGCCGGCGGCGCGGCGGCCACCGACATCGGCTGGCGCGATTTCTTCGCCGACGCGCGCCTGCAGCGCATCATCGAGATCGCGCTCAGGAACAACCGCGACCTGCGCGTCTCGGTGCTCAACATGGAAGCCGCGCGCGCCCAGTACCAGATCACGCGCGCCGGCCTGTTCCCGACGCTCGACGCGGTGGCCTCCGGCAGCCGCACGCGCACGCCGCTGAACCTGTCCTCCACCGGCCGGCCCATCGCCAGCGAATACTCGGTCGGCGCGAGCGCGTCCTGGGAGATCGACTTCTTCGGCCGCATCCGCAGCCTCAAGGACCAGGCGCTGGCGCAATACCTCGCGCTGGCGCAGACCCGCAAGGCCGCGGAGATCGCGCTGGTGTCGTCGGTGGCCGACCAGTACCTCACCATGCTGGCCTACGACGACGCGCTCGCCGTGACGCGCAACACGCTCGTGACCGCGCAGGAATCGTTCCGCATCACCAAGCTGCAGTTCGAGACCGGCACCGGCTCCGAACTCGACCTGCGCCAGGCCGAAGGCGTGGTCGAGCAGGCCAACGCCAACCTCGAATCGCAAAGCCGCCTGCGCGCGCAGGCGGAAAACGCGCTGGTGCTGCTGGTGGGCGAGCCGCTGCCCGAGGACCTGCCCGGCGGGCTGCCGCTCAACGGCCAGGCGCTGCTGACGGACATCCCGGCGGGGCTGCCGTCGGACCTGCTCGCGCGCCGCCCGGACATCGCCGCGGCCGAGCAGTCGCTGCTGGCCGCCAACGCCAACATCGGCGCGGCGCGCGCGGCCTTCTTCCCGCGCGTGGTACTGACCGGCAGCGCCGGCACGCTCTCGCCCACGCTCGGCGGGCTGTTCAAGCCCGGCTCCGGCGCGTGGTCGTTCAGCCCACAGATCACGCTGCCGATCTTCGAAGGCGGCGCCAACGTCGCCAACCTCGACCTCGCGCACGTGCAGAAGCGCATCGAGATCGCCAACTACGAAAAGGCCATCCAGACCGCCTTCCGCGAAGTCTCCGACGGCCTGGCCGCGCGCGGCACCTACGACAAGCAGATCCAGTCGCTGGAGCGCTTCACCGGCTCGCAGGAACGCCGCCTGACGCTGTCCGACCTGCGCTACCGCAACGGCGTGGACAGCTACCTGAGCGTGCTGACCGCGCAGACCGATCTCTACAACGCGCAGCAGTTGCTGATCACCGCGCGGCTGCAGCGGCTGACCAACCTCGTCGACCTGTACCAGTTCCTCGGCGGCGGCTGGATCGAGCGCGCCGGCGACACGCCGCGGCCGGCCGATGCGCCGGCGGATTATGGGGCGCAGGCGCGGGCGGATTCGCCGGCGGGATCGCCTTGAAGGAACGCCGGGAACGCCGGAAACGTCAGAGGCGCCGGCAGCTGTAGGCTTCCGTGCGGTACGGAAACGCCAGCGCGGCCCTCCCGGCAAGCGCCGGGCTGCCGTCGATCACGGCCTGCAACTGCGCCCGCACCTTGTCCTGCTCGGCCGCCGGCAGCGAGGCGATGAAGCTGACCGACATCACGCGGTCGACGATGACCTGCTGCGCCGGCCCCACGTGCTCGTAGGGCAGGCTGGCCAGTTCGAGCGAACCGAAGCCGTCGGCCGGGAACACCGCCTTCCAGTCGCCCTTGTAGAAGCGCGGCGCGTCGCCCTCGTAGGGCGTCATGATGGCGGTCAGCTGCGCGACCCAGTCCACCGATTCGTCGCGCACGTTCCACACCAGCCCGAGCCTGCCGCCCGGGCGCAGCACGCGCGCGATCTCGGTCATGGCGGCGTGGTTGGCAAACCAGTGGAAGGCCTGCGCGCAGACCACGGCGTCGACGCCGGCGTCGGGCAGCGGAATCGCTTCGGCGGTGCCTTCGAGCGCCTGCACGGCGGGCAGCGCGGCGCTGAGTTGCGCGCGCATGGCGGCGACCGGCTCGACCGCGATCACGGTGGCGCCGGTGGCCTGCAGCAGCTTGCTGAACTTGCCAGTGCCGGCGCCGAGGTCCAGCACGGTCTTGCCGGCGCGCAGGCCGAGCGTGTCCTGCAGCCATTGCGCCAGCGCGGGCGGATAGTCGGGACGGCCGCGGGCATAGGTGTCGGCCTGGGTGGAAAAACCCTGGGCGGCGGCGTGGTGGATGTCGGTCATGAGGCGCGGTCTCTGGATGCGGGAAGGATCGCTCCAGGGCGCGCGGGATGCCGCGCGGCCCGGGAAGCGGCAGCGCCGGGCGGCGCGCGGTCAAAACCCGGGGAGTCTTGCCGTCGCGGCGGCGGCAAGCCGCAACGGTACGCCTTCGGCGCGGCGCGCGCAAGGCCCGCCGCCGCCGTGCCTTCAAACTGTCATGCGCCGGCTGCCACGCGCGGTCAGTGCTGCATGCCCCAGCGGCGCACGGTCACGCGTTCGAGCGTGCGGAACACGAGGTTCTCGACCAGCAGGCCGATCAGGATCACCATCGCCAGGCCGGCGAACACGCGGTCGGTGTACAGCTCGTTGCGGTTCTGGAAGATGTACCAGCCCAGCCCGCCCTTGCCCGACGACGCGCCGAACACCAGCTCGGCCGCGATCAGCGTGCGCCACGCGAAGGCCCAGCCGATCTTCAGGCCGGACAGGATGGCCGGCAGCGCGGCTGGCACCAGGATCAGCAGCACGTAGCGCAGCCCGCGCAGGCCGTAGTTGCGCCCGGCCATGCGCAGCGTGGCCGGCACGCCGCGGAAACCCGCGTAGGTGTTGAGCGCGAGCGGCCACAGCACCGAGTGGATCAGCACAAACACCAGGCTCTTGCTGCCCAGGCCGAACCACAGCAGCGCCAGCGGCAGCAGCGCGATGGCCGGCAGCGGGTTGAACATCGACGTGAGGGTATCGAGCACGTCGCGCCCGATCTCGGTGGACACCGCCAGCGTGGTCAGCACGAAGGCCAGCACGATGCCGCCCACGTAACCTTGCAGCAGCACCGACAGCGACACGCCGGCCTTGTCCAGCAGCTCGCCGCTGGCGATGCCTTCGGCGAACGCGCGCGCGGTGGCGAGGAAGGTCGGCAGCAGCAGGTCGTTGTCCTGCACGCGGGCAATGACTTCCCACAGGCAGGCCAGCACCACCAGGATCAGCGTCTTGCGCAGCCAGCCCTGCTGCCACAGGCGCTGCGGCCACGGCAGGGCGCGCGTCACGGGCAACGCGGTAAACGGCTCCAGCGGCAGCTCGTATTCGGGGCGCACCGCCGGGGTGGCGGCGAGGGATGAGGGGGCTTGGCTCATGGTCGGTCCTGGCGGGCGCTCAGCGCGCCTGCGCGGCGCGGGCCGGCGCGGCGGCCGTGTGCGGCGCCTCGTCGAACAGCAGGTGATGGATGCGCTGGGCGGTGGCCTGGAACTCGGCGCCACCCTGGCTGGCGAGGTCGTACTGGTGGCTGTTGAGCTCGGCGCGCACCCGGCCCGGATGCGGCGACAGCAGCAGGATGCGGCTGCCCACCACCAGCGCTTCCTCGATCGAGTGGGTCACGAACAGCAGCGTGAAGGCCGCGTCCTGCCACAGCGCCAGCAATTCCTCCTGCATGCGCCGGCGCGTGAGCGCGTCGAGCGCGGCGAACGGCTCGTCCATCAGCAGCACCTTGGGCCGCATGGCCAGCGCGCGCGCGATCGCCACGCGCTGCTTCATGCCGCCGGACAAGGTATGCGGATAGGCGTCGGCGAACTGCGCCAGCCCCACCTTGTCGAGGAAGTGCAGCGCGCATTCGCCGGCCTCGCCGCGCGACATGCCGCGCGAATGCACCAGCGGAAACATCACGTTCTGCCGCACGGTCTTCCACGGCGGCAACTGGTCGAACTCCTGGAACACCACGATGCGGTCCGGGCCCGGCGCGCGCACCGGCACGCCGTCGAGCCGGATCTCGCCCTCGCACGGCGGCACGAAGCCGGCCACCGCCTTGAGCAGGGTGGACTTGCCGCAGCCCGACGGGCCCAGCAGCACGAAGCGGTCAGCCGCGTGCACGTCGAAGCTGACCTGGTGGGTGGCGCGCACCACGCGTTCGGGGGTGCGGTATTCCAGCGACACGCCATCCACCTGCAGCAGCGGCGCGGCAGGGGTGGCGGGACGCGCGGAAACCACGCGCAGAGGCTGCACGGACATGTCAGCTACCTTGTGCGGTGGCCGGGTCCTGGAAGAAATAATCCTGCCAGGACTTCGGCTGGTTGCGGATGGCGCCCACACGGTACATGAACTCGGCCAGCGTGAAGGTGTTCTGCGGCGTGACCTTGAACTGCACCTGCGGGTTCTTCAGGATCTTGACCAGCAGCGCGCGGTCGATCTTGGCCTTGTTGACGCGGATGTACAGGTCGGCTGCCGCTTCCGGGTTGCTGCTGGCGAACTTGGCCGCCTCGGCCAGCGCGTCGACGAAGGCGCGGTAGGTCTTGGGGTTGTCGTTGCGGAATTTCTCGGTGGCGTACAGCACCGTGGCCGAGCTCGGCCCGCCCAGCACGTCATACGAATTCAGCACGATGCGCGCATTGGGGTTGCCGGCCAGCTCCTGCTCCTGGAACGGCGGGTTGCCGAAGTGGCCGCTGATCTCGGTGCCGCCGGAAATGATGGCCGCCGCCGCGTCGGGATGCGGCACTGCCACCGTCCATTTGTCCAGGCGGTTGTATTCCTTGTCGCCCCACTGCTTGGCCGCGGCCAGCTGCAGCACGCGCGACTGCACCGAGACCGACACCGCCGGCAGCGCGATGCGGTCCTTGTCGGTGAAGTCCGCGATGGTCTTGACCTTGGGATTGTTGCTGACCAGGTAGTACGGGAAGTTGCCCAGCGACGCCACGCCCTTGACGTTCTGCTTGCCGTGCGTGCGGTCCCACACCGTCAGCAGCGGGCCCACGCCGGCGCCGGCGATGTCGATGGCGCCCGACAGCAGCGCGTCGTTGATGGCCGCGCCGCCCGAAAGCTGGGTCCACTCCACCTTGATGTCCAGGCCCTGCTGCTTGCCGTGCTTCTCGATCAGTTGCTGGTCGCGCGCCACGTTGAGCAGCAGGTAGACCACGCCGAACTGCTCGGCGACGCGGATCTTGCCTTCGGCATGGGCCGCGCCCGTGACCGCCATGCCGGCGGCCAGCGTCAGCGCGACGGCGCCGCGCTGCCAGCGGGCGGAGAAGAGGCGGGAACGAAACAGGGACATGCGGAACACTCCGTTGGATGCGAGACAGGAAGACGGGAGGCGGCGGCGCCGGCCGGCGCCGCCATCCGGGAAGGCTCAGAGGGGCAGGTCGCCCTCGATGGTGGTGCGGTACATCACGCGGCGCAGGTGGTCCGGCGTGCCGGCGGCCAGGTGCAGCAGCGAGCGGTTGTCCCAGAACACCAGGTCGTGCGGCTGCCACTGGTGGCGGTACACGTGCTCGGGCCTGACGCTGTGGGCGAACAGCTGCGCCAGCAGGTCGCGGCTCTCGTCCTCGGGCAGGCCGGCGATGCGCGTGGTGAAATGCTCGCTGACGAACAGCGCGCGGCGGCCCGTTTCCGGATGCGTGCGCACCACCGGCTGCAGCACCGGCGCCACCTGCGCGATCTGCTCGGGCGTCAGGTTCGGACGCCACGGGCTGCGCTGCTGCAGCTCGGCGTACTTGGCCAGGTAGGTGTGCTCGGCCTTGCGCCCTTCCACCGCGGCCTTGAGGTGCGCGGGCAGCGTGTCCCACGCCGTGTGCATGTTGGCGAACAGGGTGTCGCCGCCTTCGGCCGGCAGTTCCTGCGCGTGCAGCAGCGAGCCGAGGCTGGGCTTTTCCTTGTACGACAGGTCGGAGTGCCAGAAATGGCCGGCGTCGCCCAGGCCGATCGGCTTGCCGTCCTTGAGCACGTTGGAGACGATCAGGATTTCCGGGTGCCCGGCCAGCTGGAACTGGTTGAGCACGTGGATCTGCAGCGGCCCGAAGCGGCGGCTGAACGCGATCTGCTGCGCGGGCGTGATGCGCTGGTCGCGGAACACCACCACGTGATAGTCGAGATGCGCGCGGTGGATGCGGGCGAAGTCCTCGGCGGACAGCGGCTCGGACAGGTCCAGGCCGACGATCTCGGCGCCCAGCGGGGCGTCCAGCGGGTGGATCTCGAAAGTGCCGGCCTGGCCGGAATGCGGTGCGCGGGCAGGCGCTGCGGCTGCCGTTTGGGTACCAATCGTCATGACGGGCTCGGGGAACGAAAGTGCGGACTGATCTATGTGGACCGGCCGGCGCGGCGCCGCGCTCCGGCAAAGGAGGGCCCCGCACTGCTTGGTTTCAAGCCTTGCACTGTAGTGACCACGAGCTAGTGCGGTCAACGAAGGTTAACGGTGAGTCTTATTCGTTTATCGCATATGGTGTCCGCATGGCGCTTGTCCACCGCCTCATCCCCGGCATCCCGCGTTCCGGCGCGCTCAGGAGCCGCCAATCCTGCCGTCCACCACGAAGCCGCCGCGGTTCGGCATGCGCACGCGCGGCAGCGTGCGCGCGTCGAGCACCGCGTCGTCCGGCACGATGCCGTGCAGGTCCTGCAGCGGCGTCATCGACGAGTTGGCACCGGGCATCGGCGCCGCGCCGCGGTTGCGGCGGATCACGTTCTTCTCGAATTCGGCGGGCTGGCCGCAGGCGCGCCACAGCACCGGCTCGCCGGGCGCGCGCGTCCACGGCGGCACCGCCAGCGTCTCCGCGCCCGCCGCCGGCGCGGCGGCAAGCGCGCCGGCACCCAGCGCGCCGGCCGCGCCAAGGCCCGCGCCGTGGCGCAGGAAGCGGCGCCGGGCAGGCCGCGCGGGCGTGCGCGCTGTCTTGTCGTTATCGTCGGTCATTGTTCTTGCTCTTGCGCGCGGGGGCGCGCGCCCGTCCGTGCGGCACGTAAGAAACGACCGCCGGAAACCGCGCACTCTATGCCTGCGCGCGGCCTCGCGGAAGGAAGGAAAACGCATGCCCATATGCGCCGCCGCATATGCGCGTAGCCGATAACCAAAGCCAAAAACATTCCTTCTGCCGCGCCGCGGGCGCCGCGTATCTTGGGAGCCGTCGATTCCCCGACCACCGCCCCGCACAGGAACAAGAACACAATGCCCCTCACGCGCCGCAGCCTGCTCAAACACCTTGCCTGGTCCGGCCTTGGCGTCGCCGCCGCGTCCACCCCGCTGAGCGTGTTCAGCGCCACCGGCGCGGCGCGCCCGGACGTCATCCGCATCGGCGTGGCGCAGCCGGCCACCGGCACGCCGCCCAGCTTCGGCGGCAGCTCGCTGTCGATCGCCCACGCGCGCGGCTGGCTGGAGGAAGCCTTCAAGCCGGCCGGCACGCGCGTCGAGTGGTACTTCTTCAAGGGCGCGGGCCCGGCCGTCAACGAAGCGCTCAGCACGAAGCAACTGGATTTCGCGCTGCAGGGCGACCTGCCCGCCATCGTGGCGCGCGCCGCCGGCCTGAAGACGCGGCTGGTGCTGGCCACCAGCGTGCGCACCAATATCTATATCGGCGTGCCGCCCGATTCGCCGCTCAAGACCGTGGCGGACCTGCGCGGCAAGCGTGTGTCGCTGTTCAAGGGCACCAACATGCATCTGCCGGCGCTGCGCCTGCTCGAAGCCAACGGCCTCGCCGAGAAGGACCTGCGCCTGCTCAACCTCGACACCGCGAGCTACCTGGCCGCGCTCACCACGCGCGACCTCGACGCCGCCATCGGCGCGATGGACATCCTGCGCCTGCGCGACAAGGGCGCGGTGCGCATCCTCTATTCGAGCAAGAACCAGTCGCCGATCTACACGCGCCAGAGCCACGTGCTGGTGACCGACGAGTTCGCCAGCAAGTACCCCGAAGCCACCCAGCAGTTCGTCAAGACCTCGGTGCAGGCCGCGCGCTGGGCCTCGGACGAAAAGAACCGCGACGACGTGCTGCACACCTGGGCGCGCGCCGGCACGCCCTACGAGCACTGGAAGGAAGACTACGAAGGCGAGCCGCTGCGCGTGCGCGTGAACCCGAACTTCGACCCGTTCCTGGTGGCGCGCTACAAGGACGCCACCGAGCAGGCCTACCGCCTGCGCCTGTCGCGCGCGCGCTTCGACGTGGACCAGTGGATCGACACGCGCTTCCTCAAGGCGGCGCTGGACGACCTGAGCCTGCAGAGCTACTGGCCGGTCTACCAGGCCAACGGCAAGATCCTCGGAGCCTGACGCGATGGCGGCCAACGAAACCCTGGCGCTGCCGCCGGCGGGACCCGCCGCCACGGAAAGCGCCGCGCCCCCGCGCCGCTGGCGCCCCGGCCGCCAGCACCTGGCGTGGCTGCTGGCGTGGCCGGTGCCGCTGGCGCTGCTGCTGGGCTGGTACGTGGCGGCGCGCTTCGAGTGGATCCCGCCGCAGGTGCTGCCCGCGCCCGACGCGGTGTGGCACACGCTCTCCGACCTCTACCAGAGCGGCGAACTGCAGGCCAACCTCGCCGTCAGCGCGATGCGCGTGGCCGGCGGTTTTGCCGTGGGCCTGGCCGGCGGCCTCGCGCTCGGCGTGGGCATGGGCCTGTCGCCGAATTTCCGCGACTACGTCTACCCCACCTTCAAGGCCTTCAGCCAGGTGCCGGTGCTGGGCTGGCTGCCGCTGCTGATGCTGCTGGTGGGCATCGACGAGGCGCTCAAGATCATCCTGATCGCCAAGGCCTCGCTGGTGCCGATCGCGCTCAACACCTACAAGGGCATCCAGAACGTGCCCACGCGCTACATCGAGGTGGCGCGCGTGCTGCGCTTCACGCGCTGGCAGATGCTGTCGCGCGTGGTGTTCCCGGCCGCCGCCGCCCCGATCTGGAACGGCATCCGCTACGGCCTCACGCATGCGTGGCTGGCGCTGGTGGTGGTGGAGCTGCTGGCCTCGTCGGAGGGGCTGGGCTACATGATCGTGTACGGCCGCCAGCTGTTCCAGCTCGACATGGTGATCGCCGCGGTGATCGTGGTCGGCGCGGTCGGCTTCGCGCTGGACAAGGCGCTGGCGCTGGCCGAGGCGGCGGTGCTGCGCTGGCGCAAGCCCGGCCTGTGATCGCCCTTCCTGGCCGCACGACGAACCGATAGCGAAGGAACCAAGATGGCGGAATCATCCAAACGCGCCCTGCGCATTCCCCGGCCGCTGCGCGGCTGGGTCCTGCCGATCGCCCTGGTGGTGCTGTGGTGGGCCGCGGTGCGCTTCGGCTGGAGCACCTCGCCGCTGCTGGTGCCGGTCTCCAAGGTGTGGGACACGGCGGTGCAGCAGGTGCGCAGCGGCGCCCTGTTCGAGGCGCTGCGCGCCAGCCTGTGGCGCGACCTGGCCGGCTTCGCGCTGGGCGCCAGCGTGGGGCTGGCGTTCGGCGCGGCGCTGGGGCTGTCGCGCCTGTTCGAGCAGCTGGCCGGGCCCACTTTCCACACCATCAAGCAGATCTCGCTGTTCGCGTGGATCCCGCTGATCTCGGTGTGGTTCGGCCTCGGCGACACCGCCAAGGTGGTGTTCCTCTCGCTGGCGGCGTTCTTCCCGGTGGTGCTCAACACCTTCGAGGGCATCCGCGGCGTGCCGGCCGACCTGCTGGAGGTCGCGCGCGTGCTGAAGTATTCGCGCTGGCAGGTGCTGCTGCGCGTGGTACTGCCGGCGGCCTCGCCGTCGATCTTCGCCGGCATCCACCTGGCGCTGATCTATGCGTGGCTGGCCACGCTCGGCGCCGAATACCTGCTGGTGGCCGGCAAGGGCATCGGCAACACCATGATCGACGGCCGCGAGAATTTCTGGATGGACCTGGTGATCTTCGGCGTGATCGTGGTCGGGCTGGTCGGCTTCACGCTGAACTGGATCGCCAGCCGCATCGAAGGCCGCCTGCTGGCCTGGCGCGGCCGCTCGGTCGCCGCCTTCTAGGAGGCACGATCAAAGAGATCCTGGCGTCGTCGCGCGGCCCTGCCGTACCGCTTGTACTGTCTGCGCCGCGCGCCTGGCCAGGACCGCTTCGCTTCTCTTTGACCGCACCTCCCTTTCCCTTTTCTTCGCACTGCCTCATCTTTTCCGGAGAACCACATGGCGCACGCCGGCACGCTCAGCATCGAGCACCTGCGCAAGCAATACCAGGTCAAGGGCGCGGCCCTGCCTGTGCTGGAGGACATCACGCTGTCGATCGCCCCGGGCGAGTTCGTCAGCATCGTCGGCGCCAGCGGCTGCGGCAAGTCCACCCTGCTGCGGCTGGTGGTCGGGCTGGAAGAAGACTACAAGGGCGAGATCCTGCTCGACGGCAAGCGCGTGGCGGGCACCAGCCTGGACCGCGGCATCGTGTTCCAGGAGCACCGGCTGTTCCCGTGGCTGACGGTGGAGCAGAACATCCGCATGGCGCTGCTCAACGCCAACATCACCGAGACCGACAAGCGCCGCACGGTGCGCGAGCACATCGAGCTGGTCGGGCTGGCCGGCTTCGAGACCGCGTTTCCGCACCAGTTGTCCGGCGGCATGTCGCAGCGCGTGGCGATCGCGCGCGCGCTGGTCACGCGCCCGGAAATCCTGCTGCTCGACGAGCCGTTCGGCGCGCTCGACGCGCTCACGCGTGCCTACCTGCAGCAGGAGCTGCACCGCATCTGGCAGGCCGAAGGCATCACCATGATCCTGGTCACGCACGACGTGGAGGAAGCCGTCTACCTGGGCGACCGCGTGGTGGTGATGGAGCCGCGCCCGGGCCGCATCCGCCGCATCCTGCCGGTGCCGCTGCCGCACCCGCGCGAGCGCGCCTCGGCCGCCTTCGCGCGCGTCAAGGACGACGTGCTGCGGGAATTCACCGGGCGCCTGGCCGAGCTGGCCGAGGCGCCGGTCAAGCGCGAGCCGGACGCGGACGCCACGCGGCTGCCGCCCAATATCCGCTTCGCCATCTGAAATCTGAAGCGCGCCGGCAGGCGCCGGACACCAACGCAGGACATAGACCCACGGGAGAACGCCATGACCCAGCAGCACGCCGCATCGCAAGTCGAACTCGACATCCACCCGGTAGCCGGGCGCATCGGCGCGGAGATCCGCGGCGTGCGGCTCTCGCCGCAGCTCGACGCCGCCACCTTTGCCGCCGTGCGCGCGGCGCTGCTGCGCCACAAGGTGCTGTTCTTCCGCGGCCAGGACCATCTCGACGACGCCGCGCAGGAAGGCTTCGCCAGCCTGTTCGGCACGCCGGTGCCCCACCCCACCGTGCCCTCGCGCGACGGCACGCGCTTCCTGCTGGAGCTCGACTCCGAGCACGGCGGGCGCGCCAACTCCTGGCATACCGACGTCACCTTCGACCTGGCCTACCCGCAGGTCTCGGTGCTGCGCGGCGTGATCATCCCGGCCGCCGGCGGCGACACCGTGTGGGCCAACACCGCCACCGCCTACCAGGACCTGCCCGAGGGCCTGCGCGAGCTGGCCGACCGCCTGTGGGCGCTGCACACCAACGACTACGACTACGCCGCCACGCGCGCCACGGTCAGCACCGATGCCATCAAGCGCTACCGCGAGGTCTTCACCTCGGCCATCTACGAGACCGAGCACCCGGTGGTGCGCGTGCACCCGGAAACCGGCGAGCGCACGCTGGTGCTCGGGCATTTCGTCAAGAAGCTGCTCGGCTATTCGGGCTCGGACTCGCAGCACCTCGTGGCCGTGCTGCAGGACCACGTGCACCGCCTGGAGAACACCGTGCGCTGGCGCTGGCGCGCCGGCGACGTGGCGATCTGGGACAACCGCGCCACCCAGCACTACGCCATCAACGACTACGGCGACGCCAAGCGCGTGGTGCGGCGCGTGACCATCGCCGGCGACGTGCCGGTCGGCGTGGACGGCCGGCGCAGCGTCGCGGTCAAGTCCGGCGCGCCCAAGGCGGGCGAGCCGGCCAACCACGCGGCGCACGCGCGCGCGGCGGCATAGGCAGCCGGACTCCGGAAACGACAAAGGCGGCCCGCGGGCCGCCTTTGTCGTTACGCCGGAGGAAGATCCTCAGTGCACCATCATGTTCTGGTTCATGTTGTGCATGATCCACAGCGAACCTGCGATCACGATCAGCAGGATCAGCGCGGTGAAGGCCAGCGCCATCACGTTCCAGCGCTGCTCCGAGGAACGGTCCATGTGCAGGAAGTACACCAGGTGCACCACGATCTGCACCACGGCCAGGCCGAGGATGACGGCCAGCGTGGTGCCGGCGGCGACCGTGCCGCCGCCGCCCATCACCAGGCGGAACGGGATGACGGTCAGGATGACCGCCAGCACGAAGCCGATCACGTAGTTCTTGACGCTGCTGTGGCTGGCGCCGCCGGCGCTGGTGCCGTGCGCGCCGTGGCCGGCGGTCGAGACGTTGCTGTGTTCCATTACATCGCTCCCATCAGGTAGACCACGGTGAACACGCCGATCCAGACGATGTCCAGAAAGTGCCAGAACAGCGCGAAGCACGCCAGGCGCTTGCCCACCGTCGGCGTCAGGCCCTTGCGGGCGATCTGCCAGATCAGCACGGCCATCCACAGCAGGCCGCTGGCCACGTGCAGGCCGTGGGTGCCGACCAGCGTGAAGAACGACGACAGGAAGGCGCTGCGGTTCGGGCCCGCGCCTTCGGCGATCATGTGATGGAACTCGTTGATTTCCATGCCGATGAAGGCCACGCCGAACAGGAAGGTGATGGCCAGCCAGAACTGCAGGCGGGACTTCTGGCCGTTGTGCAGGGCCACCATCGCCATGCCCGAGGTCAGGCTCGAGAACAGCAGCAGGAAGGTCTCGACCAGGACGTAGTTCAGTTCGAACAGTTCCTTGCCCGAGGGGCCGCCCGCCACTTCGCCGCGCAGCACCGCGAAAGCGGCGAACAGACCGGCGAAGATGATGCAGTCGCTCATCAGGTAGACCCAGAAGCCGAACACGGTGTTGGCGCTGGTGTCGTGATGGGCGTGGTCGTGCGAATGGTCATGGGCATGCCCTGCGGCATGCGCGGAATGACGGTCTAGGACTTGTGTGGACATAGGTTTCAGGCCTGCGACGCGACGCGCTGGAAGTGGGTCTTTTCGACTGCCTCGACTTCGCGTGCGGGCACGTAGTAGTCGATGTGGTCGTCGTTGCTGCGGAAGATGAAGGACACGATCATGCCCACCAGGCCCACGATCGCCAGCCACCAGATGTGCCAGGTCGCGGCGAAGCCCAGCACGAAGCTGAACGCGCCCATGTAGAAGCCGGCGCCGGTGTTCTTCGGCATGTGGATCTGCTCGTAGTGCGCTTCCTGCTTGGGCGCTTCGCCGCGGGCCTTCATGTCGGCGAAGGCGTCCAGGTCACGCACCACCGGGGTGTGCGCGAAGTTGTAGAACGGCGGCGGCGACGAGGTGGACCACTCCAGCGTGCGGCCGTTCCACGGATCGCCCGTGACGTCGGCCAGCGCCTTGCGGTTGCGCACGCTCACTACGATCTGCAGCACCTGGAACACCACGCCCAGGCCGATCAGCGCGGCGCCGCACACGGCCACGTACAGGAACGGGTTCCAGGCCGGGTTGTCGGTGTGGTTCAGGCGGCGGGTCATGCCCATGAAGCCGAGCACGTACAGCGGCATGAAGGCCAGGTAGAAGCCGACCAGCCAGCACCAGAAGGCGCACTTGCCCAGGCGCTCGTCGAGCTTGAAGCCGAACGCCTTCGGGAACCAGTAGGTGATGCCGGCCAGGTAGCCGAACAGCACGCCGCCGATGATCACGTTGTGGAAGTGGGCGATCAGGAACAGGCTGTTGTGCAGCACGAAGTCAGCGGCGGGCACGGCCATCAGCACGCCGGTCATGCCGCCGATCACGAACGTGACCATGAAGCCCAGCGTCCACATCACCGGCGTGGTCATGCGCACGCGGCCGCGGTACATGGTGAACAGCCAGTTGAAGATCTTCACCCCGGTCGGGATGGAGATGATCATGGTGGTGATGCCAAAGAACGCGTTCACGCTGGCGCCGGAGCCCATCGTGAAGAAGTGGTGCAGCCAGACCAGGAACGACAGCACCATGATGGCGCAGGTCGCGTAGACCATGCCCTTGTAGCCGAACAGCTTCTTGCCCGAGAAGGTCGAGATGACTTCGGAGAAGATGCCGAATGCCGGCAGCACCAGGATGTACACCTCGGGGTGGCCCCAGATCCAGATCAGGTTCACGTACATCATGGCGTTGCCGCCCATTTCGTTCGTGAAGAAGTGCATGTCGAAGTAGCGGTCCAGGCCCAGCAGCGCCAGCGAGACCGTCAGCACCGGGAACGAGGCGATGATCAGCACGTTGGTGCACAGCGCGGTCCAGGTAAACACCGGCATGCGCATCAGGGTCATGCCCGGGGCGCGCATCTTGAGGATGGTGACCAGGAAGTTCACGCCGGTGAGCAAGGTGCCCAGGCCGGAGATCTGCAGGCTCCACAGGTAGTAGTCCACGCCCACGCCGGGGCTGAACTGCAGGCCCGACAGCGGCGGGTAGGCCAGCCAGCCGGTGCGCGCGAACTCGCCGACGCCCAGCGAGACGTTGACCAGCATCGCGCCGGCCACGAACAGCCAGAAGCTCAGCGTGTTGAGGAACGGGAAGGCCACGTCGCGCGCGCCGATCTGCAGCGGCACGACCAGGTTCATCAGGCCCGTCATCAGCGGCATCGCCACGAAGAAGATCATGATCACGCCGTGGGCGGTGAAGATCTGGTCGTAGTGCTCGGGCGGCAGGATGCCCGGCGAGCCGTTGGTGGACAGCGCCAGCTGCGTGCGCATCATGATCGCGTCGGCGAAGCCGCGCAGCAGCATGACCATCGCCACGGCCGAATACATGATGCCGATCTTCTTGTGGTCGACCGAGGTGAACCACTCATTCCACAGCCAGCCCCACTTGCGGGTGTAGGTGATCAGCGCGAACACCGCCAGCGCGCCCAGGGCCACCACCGACAACGTGCCCATGACGATGGGCTCGTGGAACGGGATGGCATCCAAACTCAATTTGCCAAACATCATTACTCCTAGGAATTCGAGCCCGGCGCCGACTTAGCGGGCGCGGCCAGGGACACCTGGCTCTCGCCGAGGGTGTTGCGCGAGGTGCAGACAGGACCGAACGAGGTGCCGTTGCCGGCGATCGCGCCGCCGGCGCCGTCCATGTACTTGTGCAGGATGCCGTGGTACAGCTGCGGATCGACCTTGGCGAACAGCGTCACGGGTTCCTTCTCGCTGGGCTTGGCCAGTTGTTCGTAGTCGGCCAGGTTCAGCTCGCGCGACGAGGCGCGGACCTGCTTGACCCACTGTTCGAAGTCGAAGTTCGACACGGCCTTGGCCTTGAACTTCATGCCCGAGAAGCCGCCGCCGCTGTAGTTCGCGGACATGCCGTCATAGCTGCCGGCTTCGTTGGCGATCAGGTGCAGCTTGGTCTCCATCCCCGCCATCGCGTAGATCTGGCTGCCCAGCTGCGGGATGAAGAAGGAGTTCATGATCGAATCGGACGTGATCTTGAAGTTCACCGGCGTGTTGACCGGGAACGCGATCTCGTTGACGGTGGCGATGTGCAGTTCGGGATAGATGAACAGCCACTTCCAGTTCAGCGCCACGGCCTCGATCGTGATCGGCTTGACGTCCGACTCGATGGGCTTGTACGGGTCCAGGTCGTGCGAGGACTTCCAGGTGATGATGCCCAGCACCAGGATGATCAGGCACGGGATCAGCCACACCACCACCTCGATCCCGGTCGAGTGCGACCAGTCCGGCTCGTAGCGGGCGTTCTTGTTGCTTGCGCGGTACTTCCAGGCAAAGGTGAACACCAGGATGATCACCGGCACCACCACCAGCAGCATCAGCCAGGTCGCGATCAGGATGATGTTCTTTTCGTCGGCGCCGATCTGGCCCTTCGGATCTAGCACGGTCATGTTGCAGCCGGCCAGCAGCAGCAGGGCGCCACCGGGCAGGAACCGCGTCCAACGCGGAAGTTCGGGTATCTTCATGTCACGACTGGTTGAGTAAGCCACGGAACGACGGCGCGGCGTGGTTTTGCCGCCCGATGCGCAAGCAAGAGGCAGACGACTTAAGGCTTGGGGGAAACTCGGTTCAGGCGGCCTGCCGGCCCGGAGAAGCGCCAATCAGCGGCGGACTGGCCTGGTCCTTGTGGGACGGGTTGGGCAGGATGGCCCGGTCCTTGCTGGACAGAGCGTTGCGGGACTGCGGTGGTCCACACAGGAGGATGTTGCGGTGACGATGCTCGACACGCCTGCCGGTGCGGCAAACGTGGTTTATTGATGAGAATCGGGGGCCGTCAGACATCGTGGCGCGAATCTACCGCATCGCAACAACGAGGGTAAACCCTGGAACAGGAACACACTGTCCGCCAAACAGGACAATACGACATCTCGCGCGATCGTGCGGTGAACGGTGCGCTTGTTCAGAAACATCCTGACTGCGGCAAGGTGTCGCAGGGTGCGCACCCTTGAAAGCAGTTGCACAAATTGCAACGCGCGGGCGCGGCCCGCGCGGCGGTCTTCCGCCGTCCGCGCATCGCCTGCGCGCCGCGCCGGCGGCCTCCGGTCTGACCTCGGGCGGCCCGCCCGGTTCTATCCAAATGCAATAAGCTTCCTTCCCCTGCCACCGCGATTTCGCAACCATAGGGCCCAGCCGGATCTTCCCGATCCCCGCCACCCTTCCGGAGAAATCGCATGACCCTGTTGCGCAACTGGCCCCGCCGCCTCGGCCTTGCCCTGTCCTTCGCCGTGCTGGCCTGGTCCGCCAGCGCCGCCGCCGCCGACCAGGCCGTGCGCGTGGGCTACCAGAAGGCCGGCCTGCTCGCCGTGCTCAAGGCCCAGGGCTCGCTCGAGAAGAAGCTCGCGCCGCTGGGCTTCAAGGTCGAGTGGAAGGAATTCCCGGCCGGCCCGCAGCTGCTGGAGGCGCTCAACGCCGGCAGCATCGACTTCGGCTACACCGGCGCGCCGCCGGCCGTGTTCGCCCAGGCCGCGCGCGCCAGCTTCGTCTACGTCGGCGCCGAGCCCGGTGGCAAGACCAACGAGGCCCTGTTCGTGCTCGACAAGTCCCCGGTGCGCGCGGTGGCCGACCTCAAGGGCAGGCGCGTCGCGCTGCAAAAGGGCTCCAGCTCCAACTACCTGCTGGTGCAGCTGCTCAAGAAGAACGGCCTGAGCCTGCAGGACATCCAGCCGATCTACCTGCCGCCGGCCGACGCCCGCGCCGCCTTCGAGAGCGGCAACGTGGACGCCTGGGTGGTGTGGGACCCCTACTACGCGCTGGCGCAGAAGGCCCTCAAGGTGCGCACCATCGCCGACTACGAAAACGTGCCCTCGCCGTTCAACTTCTACGAAGCCGCCGGCGCCTTCGTCAAGGCGCACCCGCAGGCGGTCAACGCCATCCTCGAGCAACTGCGCGCCAGCGGCCTGTGGGTGGTGAAGAACCCCGGCGAGACCGCCGCCCTGCTCGCGCCCGCGGTCGGCCTCGAAGTGCAGGTGGTGGAAGCCTGGCTCCGGCGCGTGCCCTACGGCGCCACCCCGGTCACGCCGGACGTGGTGGCCGCCCAGCAGCAGGTGGCCGACCTGTTTTACCAGCAGAAGCTGATCCCGGCCCCGATCCAGGTCAAGGACAACGTCTGGCAGGCCAGTTTCCCGCTCGCCAGCCAGTGACCGGGCGGCGGGCGTCGACGGACATCGCCGGGCAGCGCCGGCACGGGCCGCGCGCGGCCCGGTGCGATCACCGGCCACCGCCTTGGCGGGCGCCGGCCCGCGCTGCTACCATGCCCGCTCCCAGCAGGCTTCCCATCACCATAGATCCAGCAACCACAACATGAAACTCGAGACGATTGCAGTCCACGGCGGCTACTCCCCCGATCCCACCACCCGCGCGGTGGCGGTGCCGATCTACCAGACCGTGGCCTACGCCTTCGACAACGCGCAGCACGGCGCCGACCTGTTCGACCTCAAGGTGCCCGGCAATATCTACAGCCGCATCATGAACCCGACCAACGACGTGCTCGAGCAGCGCCTGGCCGCGCTCGAGGGCGGCGTGGGCGCGCTGGCGCTGGCGTCCGGCATGGCGGCCATCACCTACGCGATCCAGACCATCGCCGAGGCCGGCGACAACATCGTCTCGGCCAGCCAGCTCTACGGCGGCACCTACAACCTGTTCGCGCACACGCTGCCGCTGTCCGGCATCGAGACGCGCTTCGCCGACGGCCGCAACCCGGCCGCCTTCGGCGACCTGATCGACGAGCGTACCAAGGCCATCTTCGTCGAGTCGGTCGGCAACCCGCTCGGCAACATCGTCGACATCGCCGCCATCGCCAAGGTCGCGCACAGCCACGGCATCCCGCTGATCGTCGACAACACCGTGCCCTCGCCCTACCTGTGCCGGCCGTTCGAGCACGGCGCGGACATCGTGGTGCACTCGCTGACCAAGTACCTGGGCGGCCACGGCAACAGCGTGGGCGGCGCCATCGTCGACAGCGGCAAGTTCCCGTGGGCCGAGCACAAGGCCCGCTTCAGGCGCCTGAACGAACCCGACGTGTCCTACCACGGCGTGGTCTACACCGAAGCGCTGGGCCCGGCCGCCTACATCGGCCGCGCGCGCGTGGTGCCGCTGCGCAATACCGGCGCGGCGCTGTCGCCGTTCAACGCCTTCCTGATCCTGCAAGGCATCGAGACCCTGGCCCTGCGCCTGGACCGCATCACCGAGAACGCGCTGGCCGTGGCGCGCCACCTCAAGGCCAGCCCCAAGGTCGAGTGGGTCAACTTCGCCGGCCTGCCCGAGCACCCGGACCACGCGCTGGTGCAGCGCTACCTCGGCGGCCGCGGCCCCGGCATCCTGTCGTTCGGCCTCAAGAGCGGCGGCCGCGAGGCCGGCGCGCGCTTCCTCGACGCGCTGCAGCTGTTCACGCGCCTGGTCAACATCGGCGACGCCAAGTCGCTGGCCACGCACCCGGCCTCCACCACCCACCGCCAGCTCGACGCCGCCGAACTGAAGGCCGCCGGCGTGAGCGAGGACATGGTGCGCCTGTCGATCGGCATCGAGCATATCGACGACCTGCTCGAAGACCTCGACCGGGCGCTGGCGGCGGCCTGAAGCCGGCGCGCTGCCCGCCGTGCCTGTCGTTTCCCGCCGGTTTTCTCCCCTCTCCCGCCCGCGGGAGAGGCACCGGGGGAAAGGGCAGGCGCATCGCACACCACCCCGCCAGACCCATCCGCCTTATTCGCCCGAGTTATATGCCCATGCATATTTACTCGTTCCTTGCGCATAGGTAGCCCCCTACAATGGCTCCCTCGCCCGCCGCTGAAAGCGCGCGCGGGCACGGTATACACACCAACGACACGGGGAGCTTTGATGAAAATGGGTTTCGGGATTCGACTGATTGCCGCGGTGCTTGCCCTCGGCGTGATCCAGACGGCCGGCGCGGCCGATCCGGACAAGAAGGAAATCCGCTTCGGCGCCACCGCCGGCCCGTACTCCGACCAGATCCGCTACGGCATCAAGCCGCTGCTGGAGAAGAAGGGCTACAAGGTCACCATCGTCGAATTCAGCGACTACGTGCAGCCCAACCTGGCGCTGGCCGATGGCGCCATCGACGCCAACGCCTTCCAGCACGTGGCCTACCTGAAGAAGTTCGCCGGCGACCGCAAGCTGCAACTGTCCGAGGTGCTGCAGGTGCCGACCGCGCCGATCGGCATCTACAGCCACAAGCACAAGACCCTGGCCGAAGTGAAGCCGGGCGCCACCGTCTCGCTGCCCAACGATCCGTCCAACCTGGCGCGCGCCATCGCGATCCTGCAGCAGATCGGCTGGGTCACGCTCAAGCCCGGCACCGACACGATCCGCGCCAGCGAGCGCGACATCGAGACCAACCCGAACAAGCTCAAGCTGATCCAGCTCGAAGCCGCGCAGCTGCCGCGCTCACTCGACGACGTGGACTACGCCTTCGTCAACGGCAACTTCGCGCTGTCCTCCGGCCTGAAGCTGACCGAGGCGCTGTCGCTGGAGAAGATTCCCGACTACTACATGAACCTGGTGGCCGTGCGCACCGCCGACCTCGGCAAGCCGTTCGTCAAGGACATCCGCGACGCCTACCAGTCGCCGGAATTCAAGGCGACCACGCAGCAGCGCTTCGCGGGCTTCCTGCCGCCGGCGTACCAGCGCTGAAGCAGCGCTAAAGCAGCGCGGCCCTTCGGGGCCTTGGAAGTAAAAAGCGCCCGGCTTGGTCCGGGCGCTTTTTTTTCCGGGGCAACGTGCCAGGGCAATGACCGAAGCCGCCAGATACGCCCAAGCCGCCAGAGCTAGCCCAGGCAAGGTGTTCTCCCGCTCCCGCACGCGGGAGAGGGGAGCGAACCAGCGGTATGTCGAGGTTCGCGCCAGGGCTGATGACGCGAGCAATCTGCTTGCGTGCAAACCTTCGGCATGGCCAGCCACGCCGCCGGACCCATCCGCTACTTCGCCGCCACCTGCTTCATCCCCTTCATCGCCTTCGCCCCGCCATCGGCCAGCGTCGAGGCGCCGCCCCAGTCGCCGCCCAGCGCCTTGACCAGGAACACCGCGGTCAGCATCTGCTGGCCGCGCAGTTGCGCCGCCGTGCGCTCGGCGCCGAGCAGGCCCTGCTGGGCCGTGATCACGTCGAGGTAGCCGGTGGCGCCGCCTTCGTAGCGCGCGGTGGCCATGTCGAGCACCTGGCGCGCGCTGCCCACGGCGCGCCGCTGCTGGTCGTTGGCGCGCGACAGCGCGGACAGGCCGGTGATGCCGTCTTCCACTTCCTGCATCGCGGTCAGCACCACGCGGCGGTAGTTGGCCACGGTGCCGTCGTAACCGGCCTGCGCGAACGACAGGTTGGCGCGCAGCTTGCCGCCGTCGAACAGCGTCACCGCCGCCGTGGCGCCGACCGACCACACCAGGCTGGGCAGGTTGAACAGCGAGCCGAACGCGCCGCTCTCGCCGCCGATCGCCGAGCCGAGTATCACGCTCGGATAGAACGCGGACTTGGCCACGCCGATCTGCGCGTTGGCCGCGGCCATCGCGCGTTCGGCCGAGGCCACGTCGGGCCGGCGCTCCAGCACGTCGGACGGCACGCCGAGCGGCACCGCGGGCGGCACCAGCTCCGCCACCTCGGGCGCCAGCGCGAACAGCGGCGCGGCGGTGCCGGTGAGCGTGGCGATGGCGTGCTCGAACTGGCTGCGCTGCTTGGCCAGCACGTCCACCTGGGTGAGCGTCGCGTCGAGCAGCGCCTGCTGCTGCGCCAGATCCAGCCCGGACGCGGCGCCGAGGTCGTGGCGCGCACTGACCAGATCGAGCGCGCGGCGCTGCAGCGCGATGGAGCGCTGCAGCACATCGATCTCGATGTCGAGCGCGCGCAGGTTGTAGTAGTTGGCGGCGAGGTCGGTGGTCAGCAGCAGCCGCACGTTCTCGAAATCGGCCTGCGACTGCTGCGCCGAGGCCTCGGCGCTTTCGATGGTGCGCCGCACGCGGCCGGCCAGGTCGAGCTCGTAGCCCACCGTGAACGAGGGCGTGAGGTCGTTCTGCACGGTGCCGAAATTCGGCGCCACATAGTTGGTCAGCGGGCGGTTGGCGGAGATGGCCGCGCGCTGCGCGCGCGCATTGATGCCGATCTGCGGGAACAGCCCGGCATTGGCCGCGTTGGCCTGCGCGCGGGCCTGCGCCAGGCGGGCATTGGCCACGGCCAGCGTGGGGTTGGCCGCCAGCGCCTGCTGCTCGAGCGCATCGAGGCGGGCATCGCCGAAGCGTTCCCACCAGGTGCCCTTGGCCACGCTGTCGCCGGGCGTGCTTTCGCGCCACGGCGGCTCGATCTTCCATGCCGCGGGCAGCTCGGAATCGGGCTTGCGGTAGTCGGGGCCGGCCGCGCAGCCGCCGAGCAGGATCGCCGCGGCGAGGGCCGCGGCAAGCGCCGGCGCGAGGACCGGCGACGGGCGCCGCAGCCTCATCGCTTGGCCTCCGCCGCCGGCGCGGCGCTTTGTCCCGCGCTTTGTTGTCCTGCGCCCTGCCCGGCACCCTCCGCGCCGTTCTTCGCGCCGTTCTGCGCCACCGGCGCCAGCACCACGCGGTCGCCGTTGGCGATCGAGTCGGAGGGGTTGAGCACCAGCCGGTCCTGCAGGCCGAGCCCGTCCAGCACTTCCACCGTGGTGCCGTAGTAGCGCCCGAGGTTGACCGGGCGCAGCGTCACCTTGCCCTGCGCGTCCACCACGGCCACGCGCGTGCCTTCGCCGCGGAACAGCAGCGCGTTGCTCGGCGCCAGCAGCGCCTGGCTGTTCTTGAGCGGCAGCGAGACGGTGACGTAGGCGCCGGGCAGCAGCGCGCCTTCGCGGTTGGGCAGGTTGACTTCCACCTGCATGGTGCGGGTGGTGGTGTCGATCGAGGCGGCGGTGCGCGCCACCTCGCCCTTGAAGGCCTGGCCGCGCAGTTCGACCTGCGTCACCACCACTTCCTGGCCGGGCTTGACGAGGTTGGCGTAGCTCTGCGGCACGTTGACGTAGACGCGTAGCGGATCGGTCTGCGAGAGCAGGAACAGCTGCCGGTTGCCGTCGATCAGGTCGCCCACGTCGACGCTGCGGCGCGTGATGATGCCGGAGAACGGCGCCACCACGCGCTTGAAGCCTTCGAGCTGGCGCAGGCGCTGCACGTTGGCGTCGGCCGCGGCCACGTTGGCCACGCCCTGCGTCACCGCGCTGCGGCGCTCGTCCAGTTCCTGCTGCGACACCACGTCTTTCTTGCGCAGCCCTTCCCAGCGCTCCACCGTGCTGCGCGCCAGCGCGAGGCTGGAGGCGGCCTGCTCGCGCGCGGCGATGGCCTGGCTCAACTGCTGGTCGATTTCCGGGGTCTCGATCTCGGCCAGCAGCTCGCCCTTCTCCACGCGCGCGCCGATATCCTTGGTCCAGCGCTTCACGTAGCCGTTGGCGCGCGCGGCGATGGGCGCCTGCACGTAACCCTGCAGCGTGCCCGGCAGCGCCAGCGACTGGCTGCTGCCGGTCTGCGGCAGCGCCGTCTGCACGTACTGCATGGCGCGCTCCTCGGTGCCGGTCTTGAGCGCCTTGGCGTTGGCGTAGCGGCTGATCATGGTGCGCCCGGCGCCCACCACCAGCAGCGCCAGCACCACCAGCGCGGCGATGCGCGTGCGCCGCGCCACCTCGCGCCGCTTGAGCTGCTCGTGCGGGTCCTGCCCGCCGGCCTCGTCGTCAGCCAGGTGCAGACCCAGCTCTGCATGGCGTTGTTCGGTCATTGCTTCAACCCTCTTGATGTGTGGGAGCCAGCGGCGGATGGGCCGTGCCGCCGTGCGGCTTGCGCCCGGCCAGCCAGCGATGCACGGCGGCGAACACCACCGGCACGAAGAACAGCGTCGACACGGTGGCGAACAGCAGCCCGCCGATCACCGCGCGGCCCAGCGGCGCGTTCTGCTCGGCGCCTTCGCCCAGGCCCAGCGCCATCGGGATCATGCCGATGATCATGGCCAGCGCGGTCATCAGCACCGGGCGGATGCGGGTCGCGCCCGCCTCCAGCGCGGCCGACAGCGGCGGCACGCCTTCTTCCAGGCGCTGCCGCGCGAACGACACCAGCAGAATACTGTTGGCGGTGGCCACGCCCATCGTCATGATCGCCCCGGTCAGCGCCGGCACGCTCAAGGTGGTGCCGGTGATGAACAGCATCCACGCGATGCCGGCCAGCGCCGCGGGCAGCGCGGCGATGATGACCGCCGCGTCGATCCACGACTGGAAGTTCACCACCACCAGCAGGTACACCAGCACGATCGCCATCGCCAGCCCGACACCCAGGCCGATGAACGACGACTGCATGGTCTGCACCTGCCCGCGCACCACGAGCTGCGAGCCGCGCGGCAGCTTGCCCGTCATCTGGTCCACCAGCTTCTGCACCTTGCCCGCCACGCTGGCGAGGTCGGTGCCCTGCACGCTGACGTAGATGTCGATGGCGGGCAGGATGTTGTAGCGCGACGCCACCGCCGGCTGGCGCGCGGTCGAGGCCTGCACCAGGTTGCCCAGCAGCTGCGAGCTGCCCGGGCTGGCCCCGGCCGCGGGCGCCGCGGCGTTCGCGGCGCTGCCGGCGCCGGCCACCGGCAGGTTGAGCAGCGTGTCGAGCGAGTCGATCTTGTACTGCGGCGTCTGCACCGCCACGCTGTAGACGATGCCGTTGGTCGGGTTGAGCCAGAACGCCGGGGCGGTCTGCGCGCTGCCCGACAGCGAGATCAGCACGTTCTGCCCGACGTTCTGCGCCGACAGCCCGAGCTGCTGCAGCCGCGTGCGGTCCATGTCGAGGTTGATGGCGGGATAGTCGTTGCGCTGGTGCACGTGCGCGTCGACCGCACCGGGGATCTCGCGGATCTGCTTGACCAGCTCGCCGGCGAGCCGCGCGTTGCCCTGCAGGTCGTTGCCGGTGAACTGCACGTCGATCGCCGCCGGCAGGCCGAAGTTCAGGATCTGCGTGACGATGTCGGCCGGCTGGAAGAAGAACTCCACGCCGGGGAAGCGCTTGGGCAGCTCGGCGCGCAGCCGCGAGATGAACTCCTCGGTGGGCCGGTGGCCTTCGCGCAGCGACATCAGGATCTCGCCGTCGAGCGTGCCGATGGTGCCGGCGTTGCTATAGGAGAGGTTGATGCCGCTGTTGGGCACGCCCAGGTTGTCGAGGATGGTCTCGAGCTGGTCGGGCGGGATCATTTCGCGGATGGCCGCCTCCACCTGGTCGGCCACGCGCGCGGTTTCCTCGATGCGGGTGCCGGTCGGCGTGCGCATGTGCAGGCGGATCTGGCCGGCGTCCACGGTGGGGAAGAAGTCGCGCCCGAGGAACGGGATCAGCGCGCACGACAGCACGCAGAAGCCGAGGAACACCGTGGCGAAGCGCTTGCGGTTGCCCAGCTGCGCCGACAGCGCCAGCGTGTAGACGCGCCGCACGTGCTCGAAGCGGCGGTCGAAGCCGCGGTACAGCCGCTGCAGCAGGCTGGGCTTGCCGCCGTCGGCGTGCGCGTGGGCGCCGCCCATCAGCAGCATCACCAGCGTCGGCACCAGCGTGCGCGACAGGATGTAGGAGGCCACCATCGCGAACACCACCGCCTCGGCCAGCGGCACGAACAGGAAGCGCGCCACGCCCTCGAGGAAGAACATCGGCACGAACACGATGCAGATGCACAGCGTGGAGACGAACGCGGCCACGCCGATCTCGCCGGCGCCGGCGTCGATCGCCTCCAGCAGCGGCTTGCCCAGGTGCATGTGCCGCTCGATGTTCTCGATGGTGACGATGGCCTGGTCCACCAGGATGCCGACCGAGAGCGCCAGGCCCCCCAGCGTCATCAGGTTCAGGGTCTCGCCGAGCGCGTGCAGCATCAGCACCGAGGCCAGGATCGAGAGCGGGATGGTCAGCCCGATGATCAGCGTGCTGCGCCAGTTGCCGAGGAACAGCAGCACCATCGCGGCGGTCAGGCCGGCGGCGATCAGCGCCTCGAACACCACGCCCTTGACCGCGGCCTTGACGAACACCGACTGGTCGAACAGCGGCGTGATCTTCACGTCGGACGGCATGATCTGCTGCGCGCGCGGCAGCATCGCGCGCAGGTTGCTGACGATGTCGAGCGTGGAGGCCGCGCCGTTCTTGAGCAGCGACAGCAGCACGCCGCGCTGGCCGTCCTGGCGCACGATGTTGGTCTGCGGCGAGAAGCCGTCGCGCACGTAGGCCACGTCGCGCAGGTACGTGGTGTTGCCGCCGATGGTGCGCACCGGCAGGTCGTTGAGCCCGGCGATCGCGTCGGGCGAGCCGTTCATCCGGACGTTGAACTCGGTCTCGCCGAGCTTGGCCGTGCCCGACGGCAGGATCAGGTTCTGCAGGTTGACGGCGTTGACCACGTCGGCCGGCGCGAGGCCGCGCGCCTGCAGCGCCTGCATGTCCAGGTCGACCGACACCAGCCGGTTCTTGCCGCCGTAGGGGAACGGCACCGCCACGCCGGGGATGGTGATGAGCTGCGGGCGCAGCAGGTTCACGGCCGCGTCGAACAGCGACTGCTCGGACAGCGTCGGGCTGGACAGCCCGAGCTGCACCACCGGGATGCTGGAGGCCGAGTACTTGATCACCAGCGGCGGCGTGATGCCGGGCGGCAGCTGGCGCAGCTGCGACTGCTCCACCGCCACCACCTGCGCGATCGCGGTCTGGATGTTGGCGGTGGGCTGGAAGAAGATCTTGATGATCGCCACGCCGTTGAGCGACGTCGACTCGATGTGCTCGATGTCGGAGACGGTGGTGGTCAGGCTGCGCTCGTTCTGCGCCGAGATGCGCTGGCCCATCTCCTGCGGCGACAGGCCGTTGTAGTTCCAGATGATGCTGATGACCGGGATGTTGATCTCGGGGAAGATGTCGGTCGGCATCTTCAGCAGCGCGAAGGGTGTGGCGAGCACGATCAGCATCGCCATCACGATAAAAGTGTACGGGCGACGCAGCGCCAGCTGGACCATGGACACGGGGCGGGTCTCTTGTGGAAAGGACAGCGGGATTCCTGCAGGACGTCGACCCGGCACCTGACCAAGGCGCGCCGGCGGCATGCCCGCGGCGAGACTTTTGCCGCGCACTGACATGCGCCGTACTGTCGACGGTGAAGGAATATAGCACGCCATTTCGTATCGCGTGGACTGCCCCGGCAATCCCCGGCAAGCGGCATGCCAAGGTGTTGCGCGCGGTGCAAATACATTCACGCAGACATTTATCCGCACCCAGAATGCATGGACATTTGCCGCGCCGCGGCGGCCGGATGCCGGCCGAACGCATAAGCTTGTGCGGCATTCTTCGTTCCCTGCCGGCCCGCGCTCGCCTACCCTGCTGCGCTTGTGCACGGATAAGGCAGGAACGGCAATGACGCAAGCATTCGACAAGGGGCGGCGCACGGTGGTGAACGCGGTGCTGGCGGCGGGCGCCGCCGCCGCGCTCGGCGTGGCGGGGCCGGCGCGCGCGCAGGCGCAGAAGCACACGCTGCGCATCGGCTACCAGAAATCGTCCACGCTGATGATCCTGCTGAAGTCGCGCGAGACGCTGGAAAAGGCGCTGGCGCCGCTCGGCGCGTCGGTCCAGTGGTACGAGTTCACCTCCGGCCTGCCGCTGCTGGAGTCGCTCAACATCGGCAACCTCGACCTGAGCGCCGACGTGGCCGACGCGGTGCCGCCGTTCGCGCTCGCCGCCGGCGCCAACCTCACCTACTACGCGATCGAGACGCCCTCGCCCGAGGCGCAGGCCATCGTGGTGCGCCAGGACTCGCCGATCCGGGAGATCGCCCAGCTGAAGGGCCAGCGCGTGGCCTTCGCCAAGGGCGCCGGCGCGCACTACCTGCTGCTCGAGGCGCTCGCCGGCGCGGGCCTGAGCATCCGCGACATCGAGCCGGCCTACCTGAACCCGGCCGACGCGCGCGCCGCGTTCGAGCGCGGCAGCGTGGCCGCCTGGGTGATCTGGGACCCGTTCCTGGCCGCCGTGCAGCGCCAGGCCAACGCGCGCATCCTGCGCGACGGCAAGGGCCTGTCGAGCTACCGGCGCTTCTACCTCGCCGCCACGCCCTACGCGCAGAAGCACGCCGACGTGCTCGCGGTGGTCTACGACGAGCTGCGCCGCGCCGGCGAGTGGATCAAGCAGAACCCCGCCGCCGCCGCGCAGTGGCACGCGCCGCTGATCGGGCTGGACGCGCCCACGGTGGAGGCGGCCAACCGCCGCCGCACCTATCAGGTGCAGACCGTGGACGCGGCCTCGCTGGAAGAGCAGCAGCGCATCGCCGATGCCTTCACCAGCCAGAAGATCCTGCCGAAGAAGGTGGTGGTGGCGGACTCCCCGGTGTGGAAGCGGGCCTGAGCACCGCGCCGCGGCGGCGCGTCAGTCCCGCGCCAGCCGCATCCTGAAACCTGGAACCACGCCTCAATCGCACCCGGCCGCCGCCACCGGGCTGCCGTCGGCCATCAGCGTCTCGCCGCGCCGCTCCACCAGCATGCGGTAGGCGTGCGGCTGCCGATGCGCGTCGAAGTTGAAGGTGGTGCGCTTGTAGACCGCGCAGAAATCCAGGTCGCAGCGCGCGATGGCCACCTCGTCGCCCTTGGTCAGGCAGGCGCCGACCACCTCGCCCGACGGCGCGATCACGCAGCTGCCGCCGATGCTGTCCACGCCCTCCTCCACGCCGGCCTTGGCCACGCCCACCACCCACGACCCGTTCTGGTAGGCCCCGGCCTGCATCGACAGCTGGTTGTGGAACAGCGACAGGTCGTCGTGCTCGGGCGCGGGCGCGTTGTGCACCGGCGTGTTGTAGCCGATCAGCACCATCTCCGCGCCCTGCAGCCCCATGACGCGGTAGGTCTCGGCCCAGCGCCGGTCGTTGCAGATGGCCATGCCGATCTTGCCGCCGAACGCCTCGCTCACGCCGAACCCGCCGCCCGGCACGAAATAGCGTTTTTCCAGATGCTGGAAGCGGCGCCACGGCTCGTGTTCGCGATGCCCCGGCAGGTGGACCTTGCGGTACTTGCCGACGATGCGGCCCTGGCGGTCGACCAGGATCGAGGTGTTGTAGCGCGCCGGCTTGCCGGCCTCGGTCGCCAGCTCCGCGTACCCGAGGTAGAAACCCACGCCCAGCGCCCGCGCGAGATCGAACAGCGGCTGCGTCGCCGCGTTGGGCATCTCGCGCTCGAAGAAGCTGTCGATCTCGTCCTGGTCCTCGATGTACCAGCGCGGGAAAAACGTGGTGAGCGCGAGTTCCGGGTAGACGATCAGGTGCGCGCCGCAGGCATGCGCGTCGCGCATCAGTTCGCACAGGCGCCCGACCACGCGCTGGCGGCTGTCCGCGCGCGCGATCGGCCCAAGCTGGCCGAGGGCCACATTCAGGATTCTGGACAAGGAAAGGCTCCGGGAAAAAGGAACAGCGGAAAAAGGAAACCGGTCGGCCGCGCGGCGGCGGCCTTGCGGTCGATTCATGGACGGTTCATGGTCGATTCATGGACAGGTCACGGACAGGTCACGGCCGGTCCGCCAGCTTCAGCACCACCTGCAGCAGCAGTTGCGCGCCGTTGACCAGGTCCGCCGGCTCGGTGAACTCGCGCACGTTGTGGCTCAACCCCTTGACGCTGGGCACGAAGATCATGCCGGCCGGGCACACCCGCGCCAGCATCTGGGCGTCGTGGCCGGCGCCGCTGGGCATGCGCAGCATGGACAGGCCCAGCGCCTCGCCCTCCTGCTGCACCAGCCCGGTCACCATCGGGTCGAACGCGACCGGCGCGAACCGCGCCAGCCGCGTATGCAGCAGCGATAAACCCTGCGCCTCGCATACCTGCTCGGCAAAGGCCTGCACCTCGGCTTCCGCGCGCGCGAGCATTGCCTCGTCGGTGTTGCGCAGGTCCACCGTGAACACCGCGCGGTTGGGAATGACGTTGATCAGATTGGGCTCGAAACGGATCGCGCCCACCGTGCCGATCTGCCGGCCGCCGTAGCGCAGCGCCAGCTCGCGCACGAACACGGCGACGCACGCCGCGGCGTGGCCGGCGTCGTGCCGCATCTCCATCGGCGTGGTGCCGGCGTGGTTGGACACGCCCTCGATGCGGTACTCGGTCCACGAGATGCCCTGCACGCCCTCCACCACGCCGATCTGCACGCCGCGCTGGTCCAGCACCGGCCCCTGCTCGATATGCAGCTCGACGAAGCTGTCGACGGCGGGCCGCCCGACCGGCGCGGTGCCGGCGTAGCCGATGCGGCGCAGCTCCTCGCCCACCGTGCTGCCGTCGATGCCGGCCGTGGCCAGCGCCTCCGGCAGCGGCAGGCCGCCCACGTAGACCAGCGAGCCCATCATGTCGGGCTGGAAGCGCGCGCCTTCCTCGTTGGTGAAGAAGGCCACCGCGAGCGGGCGGCGCGGGCGCAGGCCGGCATCGCGCAGGGTCGCCACGACCTCCAGCCCGGCCAGCACGCCGTAGTTGCCGTCATAGCGCCCGCCGGTGCGCACGGTGTCGATGTGCGAGCCGATCATCACCGGCGGCAGGTCGGCGCTGCCCGGATACACCGCGACGCCGTTGCCGATCGCGTCGATGGTGACGGTCATGCCGAGCTCGCGCATGCGGGCCACGGTCCAGTCGCGGCCGTGCCGGTCGGCATCGGTCAGGGCCAGCCGGCACACGCCGCCGCCGTCGATGGCGCCGTGCCGGGCGAGCGCATCGAGGCTGGCCAGCAGCCGCTCGCCGTCGATGCGGGGACAGGCGGGCGCGCTCATGCCGCATCCTCCGCGTTGTCCATGCCATCCGCGCCCTGGGCACGGCCGGCGCGCACGCTGTCCGCGCTGCGCCCGACCAGCCGCGCGTACAGCTCGGGATCGGTGTCCGCCTCGCTGCCGATCAGCAGCAGGCGGCTGCGCGCGTCGAGGCCCAGCGCCGCGCGCGCGGCCGGGTCCTGCATCGCCGCGATGGCCGCCGCCAGCCCCGCCACGGCGGACTCGCCGGCGACGATGGCCGGATCGCCGCCGGCCGGGCTGGCCAGCAGGCGCATGACCGCCACCGCGGCCTCGTCCTCGATGGTGCAGAAGGCGTCGGCGCCATTGGCCAGGATCTCCCACGCCAGCAGCGAGACCTCGCCGCAGGCCAGCCCGGCCATCAGCGTGTCGAGCTCGCCCGTCACCGCGGTGACGGCGCCGGCGCACGCGCTGCGCATCAGGCAGTCGGCGCGGGCCGGCTCCACCACCACGAACACCGGCCGCGGACCCGCGCCGCTGCCCTTCCCGCTGCCCTGCTCGCGCTCCCAGAAATACGCGCACACCGCCGCGGCGAAGCCGCCCACGCCGGCCTGGATGAACACATGCGTGGGCCATTGCGGCAGCGCCTCGACCGCTTCCGCCACCATCACCTGGTAGCCCTGCATGACGTCGCGCGGCACGTCCATGTAGCCGGGGTAGGAGGTGTCGGAAATCACGTGCCAGCCCCGCGCGCGGGCGTCGCGGTCCGCCTGCTGCACGGCCTGGTCGTAGTTGCCGCCGGTGCGCACCACCTCGGCGCCGAAGGCCTCGATGGCGGCCTTGCGGCCCGCGCTGACGGTCGCGTGGATATAGATCACGCACTGGCAGCCGAACAATTGCGCGCCCCACGCCACCGAGCGCCCGTGGTTGCCGTCGGTGGCGCAGGTCACGGTCAGTTCCGCGCAGAGCCCGCGCACGGCCGGATCGGCGAGCTCGGCGATGGACAGCGCGCGCCCCAGGCGCCGGCCCAGCTCGCGGCACAGCAGCCGGCCCACCGCGTAGGCGCCGCCGAGCGCCTTGAAGCTGCCCAGGCCGAAGCGCGAGCCCTCGTCCTTGTAGCGCACCTCGGCCACGCCCAGCGCGGCCGCCAGCGCCGGCAGCGCCGCCAGCGGCGTGGGCGCGTAGCCAGCCCAGGCGCCGATCTCGCGGCGCGCGTCGGCCAGCGCCGGCGCGCCGAGGATGGCCGCGCGGCGCGCGCCGTAGGGCTCGTCGCGGCGCAGGGCCGGGTTGGGAAGCAGGGCAAGCGAGAGGGAAGGAAGTGCGTTCATGCGTCTGAGGTTCCGGTCGGGATGGCGGTCCGCGCCGACGGATGCGGCGCGTCGCGCGGGGAAAAGAGGGACGAAAAGAGACGATAAAAGGAGCAATAAAGGGAGCAAAGAGGGAGCGACGTCAGGCTTCGAGGTCGGCCAGCACCTCGTGCGCGCGCTCCACGCGCGCCATGCGCGCCCGCGAGGACTTGCGCGCGCGCCCGGCCATCGCGCCGGCCAGGTAGTTCACCAGGCTGACCGCCGCCACGTAGGAATCGAACACCTGGCCGCCGTGGTGCGAGCAGCGCAGCAGCGCGTCGGCGTCCGGCGCCAGCGCCGACACCGGCGCGTCGCTGAGCAGGATCAGCTTCGCGCCGGCTTCGCGCGCGAGCGTCACCACGCCCTTGAGGCGCCGCGTGCGCCGGCGGAAATCCACCGCCAGCAGCACGTCCTTGCCGTCGATCTCGGCGATCAGTTCGGCATCCTTGCCGGCCTGCTCGTTGAGCAGGTAGACCTCGGGGCGCACCTGCGAGAGCAGCGCGTTGGCGTAGAAGGCCAGCATGAAGCTGTTGCGGTAGCCCACCACCCACACGCGCCGCGCGCCGGCCAGCTCGGTCATCGCCACCTCGAGCGCGCGCGCGCTGAGTTGTTCCGGCAGCGCCGCGAGCCGGCTGCTGTCGAGCGCCACGTGCGCCTGCAGCGCGGCCAGCGCCGTGCTGCCGCCCTTCGCCGCGCGCGGCAGCCCGGCGTGCTCCAGCAGGAACAGCGGCGACTGCTCGGACACCTGCTCGCGCAGCGAGCGCCGGAACGCGTTGAAGTCCGCATGGCCAAGGCGCCGGAAAAAACGCGCCGCGCTGGCCTTGGACACGCCGGCCAGCTCGGCCAGCTCGGTGGCGGAATAGCTCAGCAGGTCCTTGCGCCGCGCCACCAGCACGTCGGCGAGTTTCTTCTCGGCGGCGGACAAGTCGCCGTAGCACTGCCGGATCTGGGTTTCGAGGGCGTCGCTCATGTCTGTTGGCTGCCTGGTGCCGCGCCGCGCACCAAACTGGCCGCGAGCGCACTGTTATGAAACACGAATTTCATGTTGTGGTGCATATGAAACCGTAGTTTCTTCGATGCCAGAGCCTTGAGCAAATGCGATGCCAGGGCCGGGCCGGGCGCGGACCGATGCCCCGGAAGCGCCGCCCGGCGCGGCCGCGCGGCCGCCCGCGCGGTCCCGGCCGCCGCGCCGGGCGCGCGTGGCACGCTCTTTGCCTACAGAGCCTGCCATCCCTCCCACCGACTGATGAAAGGTGTCGTAATGAAACGCAGACAGTTCACCGCCGTTGCCGGCCTGATCGCAGGCGCGGTCCTCGTGGCATCCATGCCGGCGCGCGCCGACGATTCCCTGAACGCCGTGCTCGGCAAGAAGTCGATCGCCATCGGCATCCCCACCGACTTCGCGCCCTACGGCTTCGTCGGCCCGGATCTCAAGCCGCAGGGCCTCGACGTCGCGGTGGCGCAGCTGATCGCCGACAAGCTCGGCGTCAAGGCGGAGCTGGTGCCGGTGAGCACGCCCAACCGCATCCCCTATCTGCAGACCAGGAAGATCGACCTGATCGTGTCGGCGCTCGGCAAGAACGCCGAGCGCGCCAAGGTGATCGACTTCACGGTCGCCTACGCGCCCTTCTACCAGGCCGTGTTCGGGCCGAAGTCGCTGAGCATCAAGAGCTTCGCCGACCTCGGCGGCAAGACCATCGCGGTCACGCGCGGCACCATCCAGGACGACGTGCTGCAGCAGGTCGCGCCGCCGACGCTGAAGATCCAGCGCTTCGACGACGACAACGCCACGGTGACCGCCTTCGTGACGCAGCAGACCCAGCTGCTGGCCACCGGCGCGGCCGTGGCGGCCGCCGCCATCGCCAAGAACCCGAAGGCGGACGCGGAATACAAGCTGCTGCTCAAGGACTCGCCGAACTTCGTCGGCGTGCGCAAGGGCGAGACCGCGCTGCGCGAGAAGGTCAACCAGATCCTGAGCGCCGCCAAGACCGACGGCACGCTGAACGCCTACGCCCAGCGCTGGCTCGGCCGCGGCACCGGCGAGCTGCCGGAATAAGCCTTCCGCCAGCCGCCGCCCCGCCCGCGCGCCGCCACCGCCGCGCGGGCATCGCCAACCCTTGCCGCCCGACCGCATGATCTCCCTCGACTTCGCCACCGTCCTCGCCCAGTGGCCGATGCTGCTGCACGGGCTCTGGCTCACGCTGCTCCTCACGGCCTTCTCCGCGGCCTGCGGCACGGTGCTGGGCATCGGCTGCGCGTGGACCCGCATCCACGGCACGCGCGCGCCGCGCCTGCTGGTGGCCGCCTACGTGGAGTCCGTGCGCAACACGCCTTACATCGTCCAGCTGTTCTTCATCTTCTTCGGCCTGCCCGCGGCCGGCGTGCGGCTGCCCGTCGAGCTGGCCTGCGTGCTGTCGATGACGCTCAACCTCGGCGCCTACGCCTGCGAGATCATCCGCGCCGGCCTCGAGGCCACGCCGCGCGGCCAGATCGAGGCGGCGCAGAGCCTCGCGCTGGACCGCTGGCAGACCTTCACGCGCGTGGTGCTGCCGCCCTCGCTGGCGCGGGTGTGGCCGGCGCTGGTGAGCCAGGTGGTCATCGTCATGCTGGGGTCGTCGGTATGCAGCCAGATCTCCGCCGAGGAGCTCTCCTACGCCGCCAACCTGATCGCCAGCCGCACCTACCGCAGCTTCGAGGCGTACATCGTCGCGGCGGCGGCCTACTTCGCGCTCGCCGTGCTGGTGCGCGAGGCGCTCAACCGCATCGGCGCGCGCCTGATCTTTGGCCGCTGAGCCCCGGAGACACGCATGGTTGAATTTTCCTTGTGGGACGTGCTGCGCAACCTGCTGCTGGCGCTGCGCTGGACCGCGGGCCTGTCGCTGATCGCGTTCGCCGGCGGCGGCGTGGTCGGGCTGCTGTTGCTGGTCGCGCGCTTCACCCGGCTGCCGGGCGCGGCCACCGGCATCGCCGGCTACGTGCAGGTGTTCCAGGGCGTGCCGCTGCTGATGCAGCTGTTCCTGACCTACTTCGGGCTCGCGCTGCTGGGCATCGACACCTCGGCGCTGCTGGCCGCCGCGCTGTGCCTGACGCTGTACACCAGCGCCTACCTGACCGAGATCTGGCGCGGCTGCGTCGAGGCCATCCCGCGCGGGCAATGGGAAGCCTCGGCCAGCCTCGCCATGACGCCGTGGCAGCAGCTGCGCCACGTGATCCTGCCGCAGGCCGCGCGCATCGCCGTGGCGCCGACCGTGGGCATGCTGGTGCAGGTGGTGAAAGGCACCGCGCTGGCCTCGGTGATCGGCTTCGTCGAAGTCACCAAGGCCGGGCAGATGATCGCCAACGCCACCTTCCAGCCGTTCGTGGCCTACGGCGGCGTGGCGCTGCTCTACTTCGCGCTGTGCTTTCCGCTGTCGGCCTGGAGCCGGCACCTGGAGCAGCGCCTGAAAACCAACGCATGAGCCGAGCGCACACGATGCCAACACCTGACGAATCCACCACCGCCGCGCCCCCTTCCGCCCCTTCCGTCCCTTCCGTCCCTTCCGCACCGTTCGCCCTGGTCGACATCCGCGGCCTGCGCAAGCGCTTCGGCGAGCACGAAGTCCTCAAGGGCATCGACCTGCAGATCGGCCGCCGCGAGGTGATCTGCATCATCGGCCGCAGCGGCTCGGGCAAGAGCACGCTGCTACGCTGCATCAACGGCCTGGAGAGCTTCCAGGACGGCACCGTCAGCGTGGACGGCCAGCCGCTGCGCCAGGGCGACCCCAGGGCCATGCGCGAGCTGCGGCAGAACGTGGGCATGATCTTCCAGGGCTTCAACCTGTTCCCGCACCTGAGCGCCGGGCAGAACGTGATGCTGGCGCCCACGCTGGTCGCCAATGTGCCGAAGACCGAAGCCCGCCGGCGCGCCCGGGCCCTGCTCGAGCGCGTCGGGCTGGGCGAGAAGTTCGACAGCCATCCGGACCGGCTCTCCGGCGGCCAGCAGCAGCGCGTGGCGATCGCGCGCGCGCTGGCGATGGAGCCCGAGGTCCTGCTGTGCGACGAAATCACCTCCGCGCTCGACCCGGAGCTGGTCGGCGAAGTGCTCGGCGTGGTCGAGGCGCTGGCCGCCGACGGCATGACCCTGGTCATGGTCACGCATGAAATGCAGTTCGCGCGCAAGGTCAGCGACCGCGTGGTCTTCATGCACGACGGCAAGGTGCACGAGATGGGCCCGCCGCAGGCGATCTTCGGCGAGCCCCGCACGCCCGAGCTCAGGCAGTTCCTGTCGGCGTCGCACGGCGCCTGAACGGCGCCACCTCAGGCCGCCGCGGCCTTGAAGCGCGCCGCCGGCTCGCTGCGCGACAGGTTCGGCCCCAGCGCCGCGCGCGCCGCCTCGAAGGCCTGCCAGTCGGCCGCCTCCGGCAGCGACGGTATCGTGACCACTTCGCCCTGGTCGAAGCCGGACAGCGATGCGTCGACCATGTCCGCGGCGCTCATCACCCACGCTTGCGGCAGGTTGTCCACCGACTGGCCCGCGACTTCCCAGAAGTCGGTGCGGGTGGCGCCGGGCAGCACCGCCTGCACGCGCACGCCGCTGGCGGCCAGCTCATGCTGGAGCGACTGCGTGAAGGCCAGCACGAACGCCTTCGAGCCGCCGTACACGCCGTTGAGCAGTTCGGGCGCCACCGCCACGATGGAGGCGATGTTGATGATGGCGCCGGTGCCGCGCGCCACGAAGGCCGGCGCCACGGCGTAGGTCAGGCGCGTGAGCGCGGTCACGTTGAGCGCGATCATGGCTTCCATCTTGTCGACGTCCGACTGCAGCAGCGGAGCCGCCGCGCCGATGCCGGCGTTGTTGACCAGCAGGGTGATGCTGGCGTCCTCGCGCAGCAGCGTTTCCAGCCGGCGCACGTCGGCGTCGCGGGCCAGGTCCGCCGCGACCACTTCGACCGAGCGGCCGGTCTCGCTGGTCAGGCGCCCGGCCAGCGTGTCGAGCCGCTCGCGGTTGCGCGCCACCAGGATCAGGTCGTAGCCGCGCCGGGCGAGCCGGTCCGCGTAGATCGCGCCGATGCCGGAAGAGGCGCCGGTGATGAGGGCCGTGCCCCGGTGGGATTGGTCTGCGGTGGATTGGGTGGTTGCCATGAGGGCTCTCCGTTGTCGCTGCCGGCCCGATTGCCGGTCATCACGGAAGCAAGATTAGGCGTATAGTCCGATGGCGCCAATGTCATAGATGCCACCTTTCATGCCATCACCCACCTTGCTGGCCGGCCGCGCCCCGCTGCGCACCGGCATCGTCGTCTATCCCGGCTTCCAGGCCATGAACCTGGCCGTCACCACGGTGCTGGAATTCGCCAACATCACCGCCGGCCGCGCGCTCTACGAGGTCGTGCTGCTGTCCGAGCACGGCGGCCCGGTGCCCACCTCGGGCGGCTTTTCCGTCACCACGATGCCGCTCGACGACCAGCCGTTCGATACCGTGCTGGTGGTCGGCGACAACGACGTCCAGCCCACGCCGCCAGCGCTGACCGCGTTCCTGCGGCGGGCCGCGCCGGCCGCGCGCCGCATCGGCGCCACCTGCACGGGCGCCTTCAACCTCGCCGAGGCCGGCCTGCTCGACGGCCGCCGCGCCACCACCCACTGGTTCTACGCCGCGCGCTTCCGCCGCGCCTACCCCCGCGTCAAGATGGAGGAAGACCGCATCTTCATCATCGACGGCCCGGTCTGGACCTCGGCCGGCATGAGCGCCTGCATCGACCTCGCGCTGGCGCTGGTGGAAAAGGACGCGGGCGCCGAGATCGCGCGCCAGGTGGCGCGCAAGCTGGTGGTCTACCACCGCCGCGCGGGCGGCCAGTCGCAGTTCTCCGCGCTGCTCGAGCTGGAGCCCAGGTCCGACCGCATCCAGTCCGCGCTGGACTACGCGCGCCAGCACCTGCACGAGGAACTGTCGGTGGAGCAGCTGGCGCAGGCCGCGCATCTCAGCCCGCGCCAGTTCAGCCGGGCCTTCCGCGAGGAAACCGGCCAGACCCCGGCCAAGGCGGTGGAACACCTGCGCGTGGAGGCCGCGCGGCTGATGATGGAGTCCGGGCGCCACCCGATCGACGTGGTGGCGCGCGACACCGGCTTCGGCGACCGCGAGCGCATGCGGCGCGCGTTCCTGCGCGCGTTCGGCCAGCCGCCGCAGGCGATCCGGCGCATGAACCGCGCGGAGGCCGAGGCGCAAACCGAAGCGCAAGCCGCCTGACCGGTTCGCCGCCGGCGCTATCCGCGGCTGGCGGCGAACCGGTCCGTGGCCGCCACCAGCTGGTCGAGGATGCCCGGCTCCGACCACGCGTGGCCGGCGCCTTCGACCAGATGGAAATCGGCGCCGGGCCAGGCCCGGTGCAGCGCGTAGGCATGGCGCGCCGGGCACGGCATGTCGTAGCGGCCATGCACGATCACGCCGGGAATGCCGGCCAGCCGGTGCGCGTCGCGCAGCAGCTGCCCTTCTTCCAGCCAGCCGCCGTGCACGAAGTAGTGCGTCTCGATGCGGGCGAAGGCCAGCGCGAAATGCCCGTCGCCATGCGTGGCGGAGAACGCCGGATCGGGCAGCAGCGTGATGGTCTCGCCCTCCCACAGACTCCACGCCTTGGCGGCCTCGATCTGCTTGTCGCGGTCGCTGCCGGTCAGCAGCTTGCGGTAGGCGCCCAGCATGTCGCCGCGCGCGGCCTCCGGCACCAGCGCCTGGAAGCGCTCCCACTTCTCCGGGAACATCTCCGACACGCCGAACTGGTAATACCAGTTCAGCTCCGCCTTGCTGAGCGTGTAGATCCCGCGCAGCACCAGCTCGCTGACCCGCTCCGGGTGGCGCTGCGCGTAGGCCAGCGCCAGCGTCGAGCCCCACGAGCCGCCGAACACCAGCCAGCGCTCGGCGCCGGCCAGCCGGCGCAGCCGCTCGATGTCCTCGACCAGGTGCCAGGTGGTGTTGGCCTCCAGGCCCGCGTGCGGCGTGGAGCGGCCGCAGCCGCGCTGGTCGAACAGCAGCACGTCGTAGCGCGCGGGGTCGAACAGCCGCCGGTGCTCGGCCGAGATGCCGCCGCCGGGCCCGCCGTGCAGGAACACCGCGGGCTTGCCGCCCGGCGTGCCGACCCGCTCGTAGTAGATGACGTGGCCGTCGCCGACGTCGAGCGTGCCGCTCGCGTAGGGTTCGATCGGCGGGTAGAGCGTGCGCAGTGCGGTCATGTCGGGTCCGTCGAGGTTCAAAGGTTGCCTGCGCGAGATTGTAGACCGCCGCCCCACCCTCCGCCCTCCGGCCCTCCGGGGTCAGGCCGCCGCGCGCGCGCCCCGCCCGTCGCGGCGCGCCGCCAGGTCCAGCGCCACGTCGACGATCATGTCTTCCTGGCCGCCCACCATGCGGCGCCGGCCCAGCTCCACCAGGATGTCGACGGTCTTCAGCGCATAGCGCGCGGCGGCGGCCTCGGCGTGGCGCAGGAAGCTCGAATACACCCCCGCGTAGCCCAGCGCCAGCGTCTCGCGGTCCACCCGCACCGGCCGGTCCTGCAGCGGCCGCACGATGTCGTCGGCGGCATCCATCAGCGTGTACAGGTCGCAGCCGTGGTCCCAGCCGAGCCGGCTGGCCGCGGCGATGAACACTTCCAGCGGCGCGTTGCCGGCGCCGGCGCCCATGCCGGCGAGGCTGGCGTCGACGCGGTCGCAGCCCTCCTCCACCGCGACGATGGAGTTGGCCACGCCCAGGCCCAGGTTGTGGTGCGCGTGCATGCCGGTCCGCGTCTCGGGCCTGAGCACGTCCTTGAACGCGCGGAAGCGCTCGCGCACGTCGTTCATGCCGAGCGCGCCGCCCGAATCGACCACGTACACGGTCTGCGCGCCGTAGCTTTCCATCAGCCGGGCCTGCTGCGCCAGCGCGGCGGGCGTGGTCATGTGGCTCATCATCAGGAAGCCCACGGTGTCCATGCCGAGCCCGCGCGCGTACTCGATGTGCTGGCGCGAGACATCCGCCTCGGTGCAGTGGGTGGCCACGCGCACCACGCGCGCGCCGGCGTCGAAGGCCGCGCGCAGGTCGTGCACGGTGCCCACGCCGGGCAGCAGCAGGGTGGCGATCTTCGCGTGGCGCACGGTCTCGGCCGCCGCGGCGATCCATTCGAGGTCGGTATGCGCGCCGAAGCCGTAGTTGAAGCTGGAGCCGGCCAGGCCGTCGCCGTGCGCGACCTCGATCGAGTCCACCCGCGCGGCGTCCAGCGCGGCGGCGATGCGGCGCACGTCGCCGAGGCCGTACTGGTGGCGGATGGCGTGGCTGCCGTCGCGCAGCGTGACGTCCGAGATGTAGAGCTTCTTCCCGCCGGCCGGCGTGGATGGCGTGGCTTGCTGGTCCATGTCTGTCTCCGTGGGCGCGGCGCTCATGCCGCCAGCCGCGTCTGCGCCAGGCGCTCGGCGCAGGCAAGCGCGGCGCTGGTCATGATGTCGAGATTGCCGGCATAGGCCGGCAGGTAGTGCGCGGCGCCCTCCACCTCGAGGAAGATCGAGGTCTTGAGCCCGCTCGTCGGGCCCAGGCCCGGGATGTTGAGCGGCGCGGCGGGGTCGATGCGCTCGAACTGCACGCGCTGCTTGAGGCGGTAGCCCGGCACGTAGGCCCGCACGGCGGCGGCCATCGCCTCGATGCTGGCCTCGATCGCCGCCGGGTCGCCGTCCTCCGACAGCGTGAATACCGTGTCGCGCATCATCAGCGGCGGCTCGGCCGGGTTCAGCACGATGATGGCCTTGCCGCGCGCGGCGCCGCCCACCGAGCAGATCGCCCGGCTGGTGGTCTCGGTGAACTCGTCGATGTTGGCGCGCGTGCCCGGCCCGGCCGAGCGGCTGGAGATCGACGCCACGATCTCCGCGTAGTGCACGCGCGCCACGCGCGACACCGCCGCCACCATCGGGATGGTGGCCTGCCCGCCGCACGTCACCATGTTGATGTTGCGCGCCCCCAGCTGCTGGTCGAGGTTGACCACCGGCACCACGTAGGGCCCGAGCGCGGCCGGCGTGAGGTCGATCACCTGCACGCCGTGCGCGCGCAGGACCGCGTCGTGGCGCGCGTGGGCGCCGGCCGAGGTGGCGTCGAAGACGATGCGGATGTCGCCGAAGCCCGCCATCCCCACCAGCCCCTCGATGCCCTCGGCGGTGGTGGGCACGCCCAGGCGGGCGGCCCGCGCCAGCCCGTCCGAGGCCGCGTCGATGCCGGCCATCGCGCCCATCTCCAGGTGCCTGGCCTGGCGCATCACCTTGATCATGAGGTCGGTGCCGATGTTGCCCGAGCCGAGGATGGCAACCTTGTGCCTGCCGCTGGCTTTCGTGTCCATGCCGGTTCTCCTTCGCCGCCTCAGCGGCCCAGTTCCTTCGCGGTCTTGCCGGCGATGCCGAACTGCGTGTTCGGCACCTCGGTGATCATCACGCGCACGCTTTCGACGGGCGCGCCGATCGATTCCACCGCGGCATCGGTGAGCGCGCGGATGAGGCGCGCCTTCTGTTCTTCGGTCCGGCCTTCGATCAGGAAGACTTGCATGATGGGCATGGTGCTTGGCTCCGGTTGGATGTTGGATATTGAATGTCGTGTGTCGTACGTCGGGTGCGGGACGCGGGCGCCGCCCGCGGCCGGGCATGGCCGCGCGCCCCGCCGTGCTCAGGCGAAGCGCATCGATACCGTGCCCAGATGCTGGTAGCGCGCCGTGATGCAGTCCCCCGGCGCCACCGCGATGGCCTCGGTCACGCCGCCGGTCATGATAAAGGTGCCGGCCGGCAGCGTGCGCCCGCGCGCGCCCAGCATGTTGGCCAGCATCGCCACGCTGCTGGCCGGATGCCCCAGCACCGCCGCGCCGGCGGCGGTGGCCACCACCTCGCCGTTCTTCTCCAGCACCACGCCGAGGTTCTTCAGGTCCAGCCCCCCGGCGCGGCGGTGCGTGCCGCCGGCGACGAAGCGCGCCGACGAGGTGTTGTCGGCGATCACGCTCTTGAGGTCGAAGCGGAACTGCTCGTAGCGCGAATCGATCACCTCCACCGCCGGCAGCACGAAGTCGGTGGCGGCCAGCACGTCGCCGATATGGCAGCCGGGCCCGCGCAGCGGCCGCCGCAGCACGAAGGCGATCTCCGCCTCCACCTTGGGGTGGATCAGCGCGGCGGTATCGATGACGCCGCCGTCCATGCACGCGCCATAGTCGGTGAGAAAGCCGTAGACCGGCTCGGTCACGCCCATCTGGCGCATCTTGGCGAACGAGGTCAGGCCCATCTTGAGCCCGGCCACGCGGGTGCCGCGCGCCTCCTTGCGCGCGCGGATCGCGTCCTGGATGGCGTAGGCGTCGTCCCAGTCCATGCCGGGATGGGCATCGGTGATCTTGCGTACCGGCTCGCGCTTGAGCTCGGCGTCTTCCAGCAGCCCGGCGAGCTGCGCGATGGTGTCTTGGGTCAGGTTCATGGCGGATTCCGGAACGGCAGGCAAACGGGGTTCACACGAAGCGCACACCGGCCGAGCCGATGCCGCCCAGGCTGATGCGAAGCTGGTCGCCGGCCTTGACCGGCACCATCGCGGCCAGCGAGCCGGACAGGATCACCTCGCCCTGCTTCAGGCCCAGGCCCAGGCGCCCGAGCGTGTTGGCCAGCCACGCCACCGCGTTGGCCGGATGGCCCAGCGCGGCCGCGCCGGCGCCGGTGGCGACGATCTCGCCGTTCTTCTCCAGCGTCATGCCCACGGTGCCCAGGTCCAGCCCGCACGGGTCCACCGCCGCGTCGCCGAGCACGAACACCCCGGACGACGCGTTGTCCGCCACGGTGTCCTGGATGCGGATCTTCCAGTCGCGGATGCGCGAGTCGACGATCTCGAAGCACGGCAGCACGCAGGCGGTGGCGCGCAGCACGTCGGCATTGGTCACGCCCGGCCCTTCCAGGTCCGCCTTGAGCACGAAGGCGATCTCGCCCTCGGCCTTGGGCGCGATCAGCGTATCGGCGGCGATCGCCGCGCCGTCGCCGTGGACCATGCCCGACAGCAGGTGGCCGAAGTCCGGCTGGCGCACGTCGAGCATGTCCATCACCACGCGGCTGGTCACGCCGATCTTCTTGCCCACCACGCGCTCGCCGGCGTCGATGCGATGCCGCACCATCGCGAGCTGGATGCGGTAGGCGTCGTCGATGGACAAGCCCGGCCAGGTTTCGGTCAGCGGCGCCAGCGGCGCGCGCGCGCGCAGCGCCCGGTGCAGGCTGGCGCCGGTCTCGCGGATCTGCGCCTCGGTGAGCTTGTCCTTCATCGTCTCGTCTGGTTTGTCGTTGCGCATGGCCGGCCTCACAGCTTCACGCAGATATTGCGCAGTTCGGTGTAGAACTCCAGCGAATGCACCCCGCCCTCGCGGCCGATGCCGGATTGCTTGGCGCCGCCGAAGGCGGTGCGCAGGTCGCGCAGGAACCATGCGTTGATCCAGCAGATGCCCACGTCGAGCGCGCGGCCCATGCGGTGCGCGGTGCCGAGGTCGGACGTCCACACGGTGGCGGCCAGCCCGTAGGGCGTGTCGTTGGCCAGGCGCACCACCTCTTCCTCCGTGTCGAACGGCGCGACATGGCAGCACGGCCCGAAGATCTCCTCGCGGATCACGGCGGCGTCCTCGGGCAGGCCGGTCCAGATGGTGGGCTGCACCCAGGCGCCCTCGGCCAGCGCGCCCGGCATCGGCGGCACGCCGCCGCCGGTCACCACGGTGGCGCCGGCCTCGGCCGCCTTGCGGTAGTACGACAGCACCTTGGCCTGGTGCTCCTTCGATACCAGCGGGCCCATGCCCACGCCCTCGTCGGCGGGCCGGCCCAGCCGGAGCGCCTCCGCGCGGGCCTTGAGCGCGCCGACGAAGCGCGCGAAGACCGGCCGCTGCACGTAGACCCGCTCGGTGCCCAGGCAGACCTGGCCGCTGTTCTCGAAGGCCGCGCGCGCAATGCCGGCCACCGCCTTGTCGAAGTCCGCGTCGGCGAACACGATGCCGGCGTTCTTGCCGCCCAGCTCGAACGAGACCGGGCGCACGCCGCTGGCCGCCGCCTTCATGATGGCCTCGCCGGTGCGCGTCTCGCCGGTGAAGGTGATGCCGTCGACGTGCGGGTGCGCGGTCAGGAAGGCGCCCGCCGAATCGGGTCCGAAGCCGTGCACCACGTTGTAGACGCCCGGCGGCACGCCGGCCTCGTTCATCACCTCGCCGAGCAGCGTGGCGGTGGCGGGCGTCTCCTCCGACGGCTTGACCACCACGGTGTTGCCGCAGGCCAGCGCCGGGCCGACCTTCCACGTCATCAGCAGCAGCGGCAGGTTCCACGGGCACACCACGCCGATCACGCCGCGCGGCGCGCGCACCGCGTAGTTGACGGCCTCGCCGCCGTCCGGCGTGGACATGGCGAAGCTCTCCGTGGGCACGTTCCGGATGAGGTCGGCGAACACCTTGAAGTTGGCCGCGCCGCGCGGGATGTCCACGTGGCTGGCCAGCGCGAGCGGCTTGCCGGTGTCGGCGATCTCGGCCTGCAGGAAATCGTCGAAGCGGCGCTCGATGCCGTCGGCCACGGCGTGCAGCAGCGCCACGCGCCGCGCCGCGTCCATGCGGCCCCAAGGCCCGCGCAGCGCCTGCCGCGCCGCCGCCACGGCGGCATCCACCTCCGCCTGTCCGGCCTCGTGCACGTGGCCGATCAGGCTGTTGTCGACCGGGTTGCGGTCCTCGAACCGGCGCGCGGTGCCGACCCACTCGCCGTTGATGAAGTTCTTGAATTCTTTCATGTTGGTCTCGATGGTTGTGGCCTCGGATGCGTGGGCGGGCAGCCGCTCCGCTCAGGTCAGCACGTTCAGGAACGCATCGTTCAGCTTGCGGTCGTGGTAGAAGATCGCGCGCCCGAGCTCGTTGTCGGTCCAGGTGATCGTGGGCTTGTCCGGGTAGTGGATGTAGCCGCCCGAGAACACTTCGTTGCGGTTGCCGGAGGGGTCGAAGAAGTAGATGGTGGCGCCGCGCGTGATGCCGTGGCGCGTGGGGCCGATGTCGAGCGAGACGTCTTTCTTGGAGATGATGTCGGCGGCCTTGAGCACCTCGCCCCAGTTGTCGAGGGTAAACGACGCGTGGTGGAACTTGTTCTTCTCCGGGTGGCGGATGAAGGCGATGTCGTGCGCCTTGTTGGAGCAGGTCAGGAACGCGCCGATCATGGTCCGGTCCGGCCCCGCCACCACTTCCTCGGCCAGCGCGAAGCCGAGCACGTCGCGGAACAGGCGCACGGTGCCGTCGAGGTCGTCGCCGTACAGCAGGCAGTGGTCGAAGCGGCTCGGCGCCATGCCGCGCAGGTCGTCGGGCCACGGGTCGGGGTTGCGGTCGCCGGTCAGGCAGCCGAGCTTGTCCTTGTCGGCGAACAGCTCGATCGCGTGGCCGGTGGGAATGGTGAAGCGAAAGCGCGCGCCGGTGCGCGGATGCTCGCCGGCGGCGATCCACTCGCAGCCGGTGGCCAGCCCCGAGCGCTCGACGTCCCGCGCCAGGCGCTCCAGCGAGTGGCCGCTGTCGACGCGGAAGCCCATGTAGTCCATGCCCGGGCTGTCGGCCTCGCGCAGCACCACGCTGTGGTGGTCGTGCTCGTCCCACGCCTTGAGGAAAACGCGCCCCTGGTCGTCGCGCGCGGTTTCGATCAGCCCGAGTACATCGATGTAGTGCCTGAGCGCCGGCTCCAGCTCCAGCACGCGCAATGCCACGTGCCCCGGGCGCAATACGCCTGTCAATGCCATGTCTGTCTCCTTGATGATGGGTCCGTCTTCGTCCTGCCGCGTTTGACCGCCGCGGCTGCGTCTTCAGCCGCGCCGCGCCAGGCAGCGCGCCAGCAGCGCCACCGGCCGCAGGCGGATGTCGCTGTCCGGGTAGGTCTTGCAGGCCAGCACCAGCCCGCTGCCCTGCTCCGCTTCCGACAGGCAGGCGCGGCTCATCTTGCCGGTGCGGTAGCGGCCCGACTCGATGCGCACCTTGCACACCCCGCAGCCGCCGCCGCGGCAGCCGGACGGGATGCCGCGCCGGCCCAGCGCCTCCATCGCGCGCAGCAGGTTCTGTTCCGGCGCGCACGGGTAGCACTGCCCGCTGCCGGCGATCTCCACGTTGTGCATGGCCGCGCCTTTCATTAGATCCTGAACAGCGGGCTGCGCGCGCTGTCCCGCGCGTCGCCCGCCGAGAGGAATGTCTCGGTGTGGATGTCCGCCTCGAACAGCCGCCCCTGCATCAGCGTGCGGATGCAGGCTTCGATCATCGGCGGCGGGCCGCACAGGTAGGCCTTGTGGCCGCGGAAGTCGGCGTGCTCCGCGGAACCGGCGTACAGGCCGCGCAGCACCTCGTGCACGTAGCCGCGCGCGCCGCCCCAGCCGCTGCCGGCCGGCTCGTCGGACAGCGCCGGCACGTAGCGGAAGTTGGGATGCGCCCGCGCCAGTGCGTGGAACTCGTCGTGGTAGTACAGCTCGGCCCGGTTGCGCGCGCCCTGCACCAGCGTGAGCGGCAGCGTCTCGCCGGCGGCCAGCAGGTCGAGGATCATGGCGCGCGGGCTGGACAGGCCGGAGCCGCCGGCCAGGAAGATCATCGGCGCGCGCGCCGAGCCGCGCACGAAGAAGCGGCCGTAGGGCGCGGAGAAGCGCAGCTCGTCGCCCACCGCCAGCCGCTCGTGCAGGTAGCCGGTGGCCTGCCCGCCCGGCACGCGCCGCACGTGCAGCTCGACCAGCTCGTCGCCGGGCCGGCTGGCCAGCGAGAACGCGCGCGGCTGGTCGCAGCCGGGCACGTGCAGGTTGAGGTATTGCCCGGCCTGGAAGGCGGCGGCGCCACCGTCCTTCACGCGCAGCCAGATGCCGCGGATGGTGGGCGTGAGCGCGCGTGTCGCCACCACCTCGGCGCGGTAGTCGGCCAGCGGCAGGCCGAGCGAATCGGCGTCTTCCTCGATGTCGGCCTCGATCACCAGGTCGGACTGCGCGGTGGCGCAGCACGCCAGGCACTGGCCGTTGTCGCGCTCGAAATCCATCAGCGCGAAGCCAGAGGCCGCGCCGTGCTCGAACTCGCCGTCCACCACCTGCACCTTGCAGGTGGCGCATAGGCCGTGGCAGCACGCATGCGGCAGCCACACGCCGCCGCGCAGGCAGGCGTCGAGCACGGTCTGCCCGGGCGCGATGGGGATGGTCTGGCCGATCGGCTCGATGGTCAGTGCATACATGTCGGTTCTCCTCGCGGCCCGCGCCGCTCAACTGCCGCTGCCGCCGATGCCGTCCAGCCCCGGCGTGCGGAAGCGGATCACGTCCTTGTGGCCGAGGCCGTTCTCTTCCAGCGTGCGGTCCAGGTCCGGCTCCCACGGCACGCTGCCGCGCAGCCACTCCACGCGGCGCCAGTCGATGCGGGCGAAGTCGGGGTGGTAGCCGTAGATGCCCGGCAGCACGTTCTCCACCACGTCGCGCAGGCGCGTGGCGGGCGGGAACGGCAGGCAGTGCGGCGCGCAGAACAGCAGGTGGCGGTCCCAGCCGACATAGAGCAGCCGGTTGCCGTGGAAGGCGGCGGCGCGGTCGGCGGGCTCGAATTCGTAGGGGCCGATGGATACGACGGGCATGGTGGTCTCCTCGCTGTGTTCGTTCTTGCCGGCGGCGCGCTCAGGCGGCCGCGCCCGGCACGCCCTTCCAGGCGTTCCAGTTCCGCTGGTCCTGCGAGCCCTCGAAGTCGAGGTTGTCCGCGCCGGCGTCGAGGCGGTACCACTTGAGCACGTCCTCGAGCGCGGCGCCGCCGCAGTTGCCCTGGTAGATCTGGTGCACCGGCAGCCAGGCCTGCGCGTATTTCTCCGGCTCGCCGTCGAAGATGTCCTTGCAGCCGTCCGAGCAGAAGTGGAACTTCATGCCGTGGTAGCTGCTCTCGCGGTAGCAGGTCTGGGTGGGGTCGTCCGGCTCGGAGAACACCATCGGGATCTGGCAGGTCTGGCACAGCATCGGCAGCGTGCCGTTGTAGAAGCGCTCGCCGGCCTGCTGGCGCGCGTGCCAGTGGTCCAGGCGCGGCTTGTAGTAGCGCTCGAAGGTGTCGGGGTATTTCTGCGCCAGCCACGCCATCTCGTCGGGCTTGGGGATCCAGGTGTGAAAACCGGCGGCGGCGGCGTAGTTGTAGAAGGTGCCCCACGCTTCGTGCGTGATGCGGTCCTTGGTGCGGGTGGCGGCCTCGTGGTGCTTCGGCATGCGCAGGCCGTAGCGTTCCAGATCGCGGAACAGCGCGCCGCCGGCCTGCTCGAAGTACATCTCCCAGGCCTCGGCCCACGACATCACGCGGCGCGGCAGCATGTAGTCCATCATCATGCCGACCAGCGTGAGCAGGCGGAAGCCGCGCCAGAACCATTTGTCCAGCCACTTCTGCAGGATGGGGATGTTGCCGGGGTCCTGCTGGCACAGGAACTTCACCACCTCCAGGCCCAGCGTCATGTGGCGCGACTCGTCCGACTGCGCCGAGAAGCCGAACGTCACCGTGGCCATGTCGCCGTTGTAGGCCGCGCCCGACATGAAGGGCATGAACAGCAGGTTGGTCAGCACGTACTCGAACGAGAACGAGATCGCGGTGATGAACTCGAACGGCCCCGCGCTCATGGCGTCCTCGAAATACGACTTGGGCACCGACAGGTACCAGACCCGGTCGTGCATGTGGCGCCATTCGCCGAAGCCGTGGAAATACTTGTTGTAGACCGACATCGTGTGCAGTTGCGTCTGCGCGTGGCGCAGCTCGTCGACGGACTGCATCTGCGCCGCCACGCGCGCGCCGGCGCCGCGGAAATGGCGCCCGAGATGGGCGTAGCCGCGGTGCGCGGCGTACTCCAGCGGCGTCACGCCGGTCAGGAACAGACGCAGCGCGTTCAGGTAGCGCGGGTCGGAGACGTTGAGGTGGCCGTTGTTCTGCACGAAGGAGTCGATGATCGCGTACAGCTTGCGCTCCTTCTCCGACTGGTATTTCCAGTAGGCGTCCATCGTCATGCGGAACGGGTCTTCCCACTGGTCCCAGTCGTGGATCTTGATGCCCTCGTACTTGTCGTAGGGAAAGACCTTGTCCATCGGCTCGTAGGTGGTCTCCCAGCCGAGGTCGCGCGTCATCGTCGCGTATTTCTCGCGCAGGTTGAGTTTCTTGCGTGCGTCCATGATGTCTCCGTTATGCTTGCCCGCCGCCGGCGCGGCGGTGAATTCAGTCGTTCCAGCGCAGCGTGAAGGCGTCGTCGTCCTCGTCGATGTTGCCGCACAGCGAGATCAGGTTGAGGTGGATCTCCTGCAGGTCCCAGTCGCGGCCGAGCTTGTCCGAGACCAGCGCGCGCACGATGGTGAGGTGCCCCGGCGCGTCGATCTTCACCATCGCGGGAAAGCGCGACACCACGGCGTGCGGGTTGGCCTCGGTGATGGCGTCGATGATGGGGCGGGTGTCGTCGTTGCTCTGCAGCGCGATGTAGACGTTGGAGACGTTCGAGACGTTCGAGACGTCGGCAGTGTTGGCGGTCATGGCGCGCTCCTCAGTCCAGGCCGAGCTTGCGCAGGCGCACGTCGAACTGCTCCAGGCACAGCGCCACGGCCTGCTCGCCGCCGGCGCCCAGCAGCGTGTCCGCCACCGGCACCAGCGCGGCGCCGGCCTGCGCGCGCGCGCCGCGCGCCCAGCCCGCCAGCAGCGCGCGGTTGGCCTCCGACTCGGCCGCCGCGGTCTGCACCACGGCGTCGACCCAGCGCGCGTGTTCCTCGCGCCAGTCGTTCATGAACTCGGTCAGCACCGCCAGCCCGGTGCCGCAGGCGCGCGCGATGGCGGCGTCGGCGTGCTGGTACACCAGCGGATAGAGCAGGCCGTCGAGCACCAGGTTCTGGGTGACGAAGGTCTCGAACCAGTCCTCGATCACGAAGCTGTGCTCGACCATGCGGCGCAGCGGCTGCCACGCCGGGCTGTCCAGCCAGGCCGCCTTGGCGCGCTCCAGCGCCACGCCGGTATTGCCGTCGAGCAGCATGCCGATGCGCGACAGGTACTGCGCGATGCCGAGCCGGTCCATCGCGCAATAGGTGCAGGCCTGCGTGATGGCGGTGCCCCAGCCGTAGTCGGCGCAATAGAAATTGTTCATGTTGGCGCCCCACTCCACGTGGCGCAGCGGCAGCAGGCCGTCGGCCAGGCGCTCCCGCCACTCGGCCGGCAGCGCCTGCAGCAGGCCGCGCTTCTCCACGAAGGCGAAGCTTTTCTCGGTGGCGTCCTGCTGGCGGCCGCGCGCGCCGACGTAGGCGCCGTAGTAGTACTGGCGCGGGTCCTTGAGCGCGTACCAGTCCGCCATGACGATGGCGGTGCGGCTCTTGTCGTAGAGCGCGTGGCCCGGGTCCCAGGTGGGGCGGTAGTGGAAGTTGACCTCCGACTGCACGTCGTAGGTGGCCTCCTGGTAGCGCGACGCGGGCTTGTCGCCGAAGCGGCGCGCCACGTGGCCGTAGGTCTGGCGCAGCGGCTCGATCTGCCGGGTCTTGATGTCGACTTGCATGGCTGGGTCTCCTGGGTCCTGCTGTTCTCGATGTTCCTGGTGTTCCGGTTTCGGGCGGGCGCTCAGGCGTCCGGTTCAGGTGGGAGGAAGCGCACGCGGTTGACGCTGCAGAACGCCTCGAACATCGGCTCGGGCATGATCAGCTCGACGTTGAGCTCGGGGTCCGCCACGCAGAAGGCGAACTGCACGAAGCCCGCCGGCGTGCGGCCGTCCACGCGCACGTAGCGCGGCACGGCTTCGAACAGGGGGACCGACTGGTTGATCATGGCGCGCTCCTCGGGTTGGCTGGCACGCAGCTCCATTGCGAAGAGCGTGCCAGCCGGCGCGAAGCACGGCGGCGCAAGGGCCGGCGGCCCGGAGCGCGGCGTTGCCCGCGCGTTTACCCGCACGGGAGCGGCGGCGGCGCATCGATGAATTGATCAAGCCCGCGGCTGGGCTTGATCAAATGGTGAAAAGCCGCGCGGGGCGGGCGTTTGCGGGCGGCGCGCGCGGGCTGTGCGCCGCAACAGGCGGCGCCGCGCGGGGCGGCGCGAACGGTGGCGCGAACAGGGAGGAACGCGGCATGCGCCGCAGCAAGCCGCGCCGGGCGGCCGCGCGGCGCGCCGCGGGGGATGGATCAAATGGTGAAAGCGCGGCCGGGCACGTGGCAAGGCACGCGCCGGCCATGCGGACCGGCCCGCCTCAGTTGCCGCGGCCGCCGCGGTTCTTCCAGCGGTAGGCCAGTTGCGGCCGGGTGATGCCGAGCAGGCGCGCGGCCTGGCTCAGGTTGCCGTCGGCGCGCGCCATCGCGGCCTCCATCAGCACGGTCTCCACGTCGCCCAGCGCGAGCTGCTGCTCGGCCATGTGGTCGAGCAGGCCGTGCACCGCCGCTTCGCGCAGGGCCGGCAGCGTGCCGCCGGCGCCCAGGCGCGGCGCGGTGTCCATGCCGGCCTGCGCGCCCGCGGGCAGGAACAGGTGGTCGGCGGAGATCAGGCCGCCGTTGCCGGCCAGGATCACGCCGCGCTCGATCACGTTCTCCAGCTCGCGCACGTTGCCGGGCCAGTCGTGGCGGCGCAGCTCGGCCAGCGCGCGGTCGGTGATGCCGACGATCTTCTTGCCGTGGCGCGCGCCGCAGCGGGCCACGAAGCGCTCCGCCAGCAGGCGGATGTCGTCGAGCCGCTCGCGCAGCGGCGGGATGGTGACGGGATAGACGTTGAGGCGGTAGTACAGGTCCTTGCGGAAGGTGCCGGCCTTGACCGCCTCGGCCAGGTCCACGTTGGTGGCGGCCACCAGCCGCACGTCCACGCGGCGCGGCGCGGCGCCGCCCACGCGCTCCACCTCGCCTTCCTGCAGCACGCGCAGCAGCTTGGACTGCGCCGGCAGCGACAGCTCGCCCAGCTCGTCGAGGAACAAGGTGCCGCCGTGCGCGCGCTCGAAGCGGCCCGGGCGCGACTGGTGCGCGCCGGTGAAGGCGCCCTTGTCCACGCCGAACAGCTCGGACTCGACCAGCTCGTCGGGAATCGCCGCGCAGTTGACCGCCACGAAGGGCTTGTCGGCGCGCGCGCTCACGCTGTGCAGCGCCTGCGCGAAGCGCTCCTTGCCGACCCCGGTCTCGCCCAGCAGCAGCACCGTCACGTTGCTGGCCGCGGCGCGCTGCAGCAGGCCCCAGGCGGCGCCGAACCCGGGCGAGCAGCCCACCAGGTCGGCGGGCTTGCCGTCGCCGCGCTGGAGCGCGCGCAGGTGCTCGACCTCGCTCTGCAGCTCCAGGATGGTCTCGATCACCGGGTCGGGCTGGTACAGCGCCAGCACCGCGGCGCCGTCCTCCCACGCTTCCAGCGGCTTGCCGACGATGCGGCAGTGCGCATGGCCGCAGGCCACGCACTCCACCTCGCGGTAGAGGATGGTGCGGCCCATCAGCGCCGAGGTGTAGCCGGTGGCGTAGCCGATCTGCATCCAGCACGCGGGCGCGTCGACGATGCCGAACAGCTGCCGGTGCACGTCGCCCTCGAACGAGTCTTCCCACAGGAACTCGCCGTCGTAGATGCCGGCGGCGATGTCGATGTCCACCTTGACCGGCGTCACCCGCACCACGCCTTCGATGGTGTGCAGGCAGGGCCCGATCTCCAGCAGCCCGAAGTCGCTCTGGTTGGGCCGCAGCTTCTTGGCCAGCTCGGCGTCGCGCAGGCCGGAATGGAAGCCCATGCGCATGAACAGGCCGCGCGCGCGCTCCATGCCCAGCGTATCCACCAACTCCTTGCGCAGCGCGCCCAGCGACGCGGTGTGCAGCAGGATCATGCGCTGCTCGTCCAGCCAGATGGAGCCCTCCTCCATCGCGAAGCGCAGGCGGCGGGCGAGATTGGCCAGGCCATCGCGCATGGTGGCCGAGAATTTGTCGGTCGAACTGCTCATCGTCTCCTCTCCTGGCGGCCGGAAAAGCAGGCGCGCCCGTGCTTTTTCCGGCACGGTACGCACATTATGTGCCATCGCTGCCGCCCGCCGCGCGCGACGGCTGTCCAGCCGGCCCGATGTCGCCTATGCTGTCCATTGCAGGCGTGCCGGGCCGGTCCCGGCCTGATTCCCGATTCCCGGTTGCCTCTTCCCGATTCCCGACGTTGTTGCTCTGCACCACGAGACATGGAAAAAACCGCATTCGTCTTTGCCGGCGGCGGCAGCCTCGGCGCCATCGAGGCCGGCATGCTGCGCGAGCTGGTGGCCTGGGGCATCAAGCCCGACATGGTCATCGGCGCCTCGGCCGGCGCCATCAACGGCGCCTATTACGCCTGCAACCCGCACGCGGCGGGCACCACCAGGCTCGAATCGCTGTGGCGCGGCCTGCGCCGCGCGGAGGTGATGCCGTGGTCGTGGCGCAGCCTGTTCGGCATGCTGCGCGGCCAGCGCGGCCATCTGGTGGAGTCGCACGCGCTGCAGCGCCTGCTGTCGCGCCATTTCGGCGACATGCCGCTGGAGCAGGCCGAGCTGCCGCTGTACGTGGTCGCCACCGACATGCAGGACGGCGCGGAGGTGGTGCTGTCCTCGGGCAGCCTGGTGCAGGCGGTGCTGGCCAGCGCCGCCATCCCCGGCGTGTTTCCGCCGGTGCGGCTGGGCGGGCGCACGCTGATCGACGGCGGCGTGGCCAACAACACGCCGGTCTCCACCGCCATCCGGCTGGGCGCCACGCGCGTGGTGGTGCTGCCGGCCGGCTTCGCCTGCGCGGCCCGGCGCGAGCCGCGCGGCCCCATCGACCACGCCTTCAACGCGCTGTCGCTGCTGGTGGCGCGCCAGCTGGTGCAGGACCTGGAGCGCTGGGCCGGGCACGCGCACATCTCGGTGGTGCCGCCGCTGTGCCCGCTCGACGTCTCGCCCTACGACTACACCCAGTGCGGCACGCTGATCGACCGCGCCGCGGCGGCCACGCGGGCGTGGCTCAACGCGGACGGCCTCAACAGCCGCCACATCCCCGGCGCGCTGACGCCGCACTCGCACGACGAGGCCAACCCGAGCTGCGATTTCGATCCCCGGCAGGCGGCGGCCATGCACGTGCACGAGGCCGCGCCCGGCCACGCGCCCCACTCGCACGCGGCCGCGCCGCCGTGATCCGGCTTCGGTATCGGTGAACTGCCCGGACGGCGCGCCGCGCGGCGCTCAGGCCGGGGCTGACGTGGCGGGGCAGCGGGAAAGCGGCATCCCGCGGCCCGTCGCGGCGCCGGGCGGCATCAGGCGATGCCGAAGCCCCCGTCCACCGGCAGGATCACCCCGGTCACGTAGCCGGCGTCCTCCGAGCACAGGAAGCGCACCACGCGCGCCACGTCGCGCGGCAGGCCCCAGCGGCGCATCGGCAGGCGCGCCATGATGGCGGCGCTGCGCTCGGGGTTGTCGAGCGCGCCGGCCGACAGGCGCGTGCGGATCCAGCCCGGCGCCACCGCGTTGACGCGCACGCCCTGCGGCGCCAGCGCCGCGGCATAGGAGCGTGTCAGGCCGAGGATGCCGGCCTTGCTGGCGGCATAGGCCGGGTTGTTGGCCGAGCCGAAGTAGCTCCACATCGAGGCGATGTTGACCACCGCGCCGCGCGCGCGCACCAGCCGCTCCTGCAGCACGCTGGTCAGGATCTGCGAGCCGTTCAGGTTCACGTCGACCACCGCGCGGAAGCCCTCGGGCGTGAACTCCCGGCCCTCGTGGCGGATGATGCCGGCGGCGTTCACCAGCACCGCCACCGCGTCCAGGTCCGCCGTGGCGGCGCGCGCGGCCTCGGCCGAGGTCACGTCGAGCTGGCGGAAGGCCAGCCCGTGCGGCAGGTCCGCGTCGGCGTCCATGCCGAGGCAGACCACGCGCATGCCCGCCGCGTGCAGTTCCTCGGCGATGGCGCGGCCAATGCCGGTGCCGCCGCCCGTCACCACTGCTACAGCTTGTTCCATCTTTCCTGACTCCTCTTGGTTCTCGTGCTGGTTTTTGTGCTGGTTCTTGTGCTGGTTCTTGTGCTGGTTCCCGGTGCGGCCGTCCATGCGCTAGACGCCGAGATAGGTTGCCCGCAGATGCGGATTGGCCAGCAGTTCCCTGCCGGTGCCCGCCAGCGCGATCGCGCCGCTCTCGATCACGTAGCCGTAGTCCGCCATGTCCAGCACCTGGTTGACGTTCTGCTCGATGACCAGGATGGCGAGGTCGCGCTGCTTGAGGCGGCGGATGCTGTCGAACAGCCGGTCGACCATGATCGGCGCCAGCCCGAGCGACGGCTCGTCGAGCGCCAGCACGCGCGGCATCGCCATCAGCGCGCGCCCGACCGCGAGCATCTGCTGCTGCCCGCCCGACAGCGTGGAGGCGGCCAGCTTCTGGCGCTCCTCCAGGATCGGGAACAGCTCGAACACCTCGCGCAGGGTCCGCGCGCGGCGCGAGCGCGCGCGCGGGTTGCTGGCGCCGACCAGCAGGTTCTCCAGGATCGACATGCCGAGGAACAGCTGCTTGCCCTCGGGCGACTGCACGAAGCCTTCCAGCACCACCTCGTGCGGCGCGAGGCCGCCGAGGTCCTTGCCATTCAGGCGCACGGTGCCGCGCTTGCGGCGCAGCAGGCCCGAGACCGTGCGCAGGAAGGTGGTCTTGCCCGCGCCGTTGGCGCCGATCAGCGCCGTGATCGAGCGCGGCGCGAGCGACAGGCTCACGCCGCGCAGGATCTGCTGCTCGCCGTAGCCCGACCAGATATCGCTGACTTCAAGCACTGGCGCCGACATAACCGTCTCCGAAATAAGCCTTGAGCACCTCGGGCATCTTCACCACCTCGGCCGGCACGCCGTCGGCGATCAGCCGGCCCTGCTCCATCACGATCACGCGGTCCGACAAACCCATGATCACCTTCATCACGTGCTCGACGATCAGCACCGTGATGCCGCGGTCGCGCACCTTGCGCACCAGCTCCACCATCTCGCCCGCCTCGCTCGGCGTGGCCCCGGCCACCACTTCGTCCATCAGCAGCAGGCGCGGCTGGGTGGCCAGCGCGCGGCCCAGTTCGAGCTTGCGCTTGTCGAACGCGGTGAGGTCGTTGGCGTCGGTGTCGGCGCGCTGGGCCAGGCCGAGGAACTCCAGGCAGGCATAGGCTTCGTCGCGCACGCGCGCGCGCCGGGCGCCGCGCGCGAAGCCGCCGACCATGACGTTCTCCAGCGCGCTCAGCCCGCCGAACGGCTTGGACAGCTGGAACGTGCGGGCGATGCCGCTGGCGCAGATCTGGTACGGCTCGCAGCCGCGGATCTGCTTGCCGCCGAACAGGATCTCGCCCTCGTCGGCCTTGATGAAGCCGGCGATCAGGTTGAAGGCGGTGGTCTTGCCGGCGCCGTTGGGGCCCAGCAGGCCCAGGATCTCGCCGCCGCGCACGGAGAACGACAGGCGGTCCACCGCCTGCAGGCCGCCGAAGCGCTTGGAGATGGATTTCACTTCCAGCAGGTTGCTCATCTCTTGGTCCTCCCTAGGCCTTGCGCGCCGCGGGCGCGTCCACCGTGGCGGCGCGCCGCGCGCGCGGCCGCAGCAGGCGCTCGAGCGCGCCGACGATGCCCTTGGGGAAATACAGCACCGCGCCGATCAGCACCAGGCCGTAGATCACCAGGTCCAGCCCGAGGAAGCGCCCCGCGAAGTAGGTCCGCGCGAGCTCCGAGACCGGATGCAGCACGAACGCGCCGAGCACCGGGCCGATGATGGTGCCCTGCCCGCCGACGATGGCCATCACGGCGGCGTCGATCGACAGGTCCAGGCCCATGTTCCGCTCCGGGTTGATGTAGCGGAAGAACTGCGCGTAGAAGGCGCCGCCCAGGCCGGTCATGAAGGCGCTGATCGCCAGCGCGATGAGCGGATACCGCGTGGTGCTCACGCCCACCGCCTGCGCGGCGGCCTCGTCGCCGCGGATGGCCTTGAGGTAATAGCCCAGGCGCGAGCGCTCCAGCGCCAGCGTGGCCAGCAGCATCGCCACCAGCATGGCCAGGATGATGTAGTAGTACGGCACCTTGCCGTCGAACTGGAACGCCGCCCAGCCGCCGGCCGACGGCGGGATCACCAGCCCCTGCGCGCCCTTGAGCGGGATGCCGAGGAACTCGTCGGTGTTCTCCACCCAGATCCGCACGATCTCGGCGAAGGCGATGGTGGTCAGCGTGAAATACGGCCCCTTGAGCTTGAACGTGGGGTAGCCGATGCACACCGCCAGCAGCGCCGCGGCCAGCCCGCCGGCGCACATGCCGAGCCACGGCGACAGGCCCAGCCCGGTAAACAGCAGCACCGTGACGTAGCCCGCGCTGCCGGCGAACACCGAATGCCCGAGCGAGAGCTGGCCGACGTAGCCGCACACGAAATTCCACGCCGACGCCATGTAGGCGAAGTACAGCACCATGACCAGCGAGTGCAGCACGTAGCTGTCCTTGACGAACAGCGGCAGCACCAGCGCGGCGCACAGCAGCGGCATGCCCAGCACCAGGTTGATATTGGTCCTTGACGACTTCATGCGGTGGCCTCCTTCATTTGCGGCCGAGCAGGCCGTTGGGCCGGACCAGCAGGACGACGATGAACAGGCAGAACGAGAACACCGACGCGGAGGTCGCGGTCACGAACTGCGAAGCGAACGATTCGAAGATGCCCAGCACGAGGCCGCCGAGCAGCGAGCCGGGGATCGAGCCGATGCCGCCCAGCACCACCACCAGGAAGGACTTGATGCCGAAGCCCAGGCCGGTGGACGGCGACACCGACAGGAACGGCACCAGCAGCGCGCCGAACAGCCCGAGGATGCCGGCGCCGATGCCGAAGGTCACGTTGTAGACCCGCCCGACGTTGATGCCCGACAGCGCCGCCGCCTCGCGGTTCTGCGCGGTGGCGCGGATCTTGCGCCCGGTGTCGGTGCAGCGCAGCCAGTAGGCCAGCCCGGCCGACACGGCCACCGCCGCCGCGCACGCGATCAGGCGCGGCACGTTGACCGGCAGCCCGCCGATGTCGACCGAGCCGCTCAGGGTGTCGGTGGTCACCGTGCGCACGTCGGGGCCGAAGCTCATCAGGATGGCGTTGTCGATCACCAGGAAGATGCCGGTGGTGAGCAGCAAGGCGCCGAGCGGCTCGACCACCATCGTGGTCTCGCGCCGGAACAGCGGCGCGATGACCACGGCCTGGGTGAAATAGCCGAGCAGGAACAGCACCGGCACCGTCACCAGCGCCGTGGCATACGGATGGATGCCGAACACCGACCAGATCAGGTAACTGAGATACATGGCGAGCATCAGGAAGGAGCCATGCGCGAAATTGATCACCCTCAGCACGCCGAAGATGAGGCTCAGGCCCAGCGCGATGCCCCCGTAGATCCCGCCGAGCAATACGCCGTTGACCACGGCGTAGGCCAGAATGATTGGGTCCATATACCTACCTCGATTGGGCACGGCCGGCCGCGGCCGCCGTGCGGGATGTGACGGTCCGGCAGCCACGCCGGACCGTGCGACTGCGTGCCCGCCTCAGCGCGCCGCCGGCGCCGGCAGCGGCCACACCGGCTTGACGCCGGCCAGCCGGTTCTCCATCGGCCAGATGGTGCGGCGCTCGCCGTTGAGGTTCTGCGAGATCACGCCGTGGGCGTAGGTGTTCTGACCCTGGTCGTCGAACTTGATGCGCTGGTAGCCCGTCACCAGCGCGGGGCCGCTGGTGATGTCGGTGGCGGCCAGCGCGGCGCGCAGCTTCTCGCGGTCGGCGGAGGCGGCGCGCTCGAGCGCGTCCTTGACGATGTAGACATTGGACATGCCCTGCGAGCCGTAGGAATTCATGCCGTAGCCGAGCGCCGCCTTGAACTTGGCGTCCGCGGCGACGATGGCCGGGTCCTTGGCCGCGCGCATGATGTCGACCTGGAAGTCATCCTGCACGAACATGTACTCGACGGCCTTGGGCGACACCGCCTTGTAGAAGTTCGGGTCTTCCGAGCCGCCGCCCACCGAATGCACGCCGTAGGGAATGTAGAGGCGGCTCTCCGCGAGCTGGCGCGTGAACAGGATGTGGTCGGGCGTGTAGGCCACCACGATCAGCGCGTCCGGCTTCGCGCTGCGGATCTTCAGCAGCTGCGCCGAGAGATCGGTCTGGTTGGGCGGATACGACTCGTCGAGCGAGATCGCGTAGCCGCGCTCCTTGACCAGCTTCTTGATGTTGGCCGCGTGCGAGCGGCCCCAGTCGGTGCCCTCGTAGAACAGCCCGATGTTCTTCGGCCCCTTGCCGGTTTCCTTCTTGAGCAGGTCGAGCGCGTCGATCTGCTCGCGCGCGTCGTAGATGGCCTTGTTGTTGGGGCGGAACACGTATTTGAAGCCGCGCTCGGTGATCTCGTCCTTGACCGCGCCGGTCACGACCCAGGGTACCTTGTAGCGCTCCGCCACCTCGGTGGCCGGGAAGGTCACGGCGCTGTTGTAGGCGCCCACGATCAGCGGCACGTTCTCGCGCTGGATCAGGCGCTCGGTCTCGGCCACGCCCACGTCGGGCTTGGACTGGCTGTCGGCGAAGATCAGCTTGAGCTTCGCGCCGCCGAGCGAGCGGATGCCGCCGGCCTGGTTGATCTGCTCGGCGGCGATCTCGGCGCCCTGCTTGGTCTGGTTGCCGATGGTGGCGGCGCCCCCGGACAGGGGCAGCACGAAGCCGATCGGGATTTCCTTGACCTGGGCCGCGGCGGCGCCGCACGCCAATGCGGCGCCGAGGCCGGCGGCGAGCAGGACCGCCCGCCGGGTTCTTGATATGAGGTTGTACATTGACTGTCTCCTGTGTCGAACCGTTTTGTCTTTGCGACTTGTTATGAAATAGCTCCCTGCACCACTGCCTGCGCCGGCGCGGCGCGGCCGGAACCATGCCCGTCCGCGCCGTGCCGGTGTCCTGCTATGCCGCCATGACCTCGCGCGCCAGCTGCTCGATGCCGTCCGCGTCGAGCTTGTAGTGCGCGTACAGATGCGTCGGCGGCGCGATCAGGCTGTACTCGTCGAGGATGCCGTGGCGCACCAGCCGCACCCCCGCGCCGACGTCGGCCAGCACTTCGGCCACGGCGCCGCCCAGACCGCCCAGCACGTTGTGTTCCTCCACCGTCATCAGCACGCGCGAGCGCGCCGCGGCGCGCAGCACGGCGTCGCGGTCGAGCGGCTTGACCGTGGCCATGTCGATCATCCCCACCGAATGGCCGGCGGCGGCGAGCCGCTTCGCCGCCTCGCGCGCGGGATGCACGCACGAGCCGGTGGCGATCAGCGTCAGCTCCTCGCCCTGCTGGTGCTCGATGGCCTTGCCGAACTCGAACGGCACGCCCTCTTCGTAGACGTCCGGCTCGCGCCCGCGGCCGATGCGGAAATAGATCGGCTGCGCGTGGCCGGCCGAGGCCTTGACCGCGGCGCGCAGCTGCGGGCCGTCGGCCGGCGCCACCACGGTGAGGTCGGCGATCGAGCGCATGATGGCGAGATCCTCGGTGGCGTGGTGCGAGGTGCCGTAGAAACCCAGCGAGATGCCCGCGTGGTGGCCCACCAGCCGCACCGGCAGGCCGCAGTAGGCCACGTCCATGCGGATCTGCTCGCAGCACAGCAGCGCCAGGAACGAGGCGAAGGTGGCGACGAACGGCGTGTAGCCCACGGTGGCCATGCCGGCCGCCGCCGTCACCATGTTCTGCTCGGAGATGCCGAACTGGATGTAGCGCTCGGGAAAGCGCTGGGCGAAGCGCGCCAGGCCGTTGGAGTACTGCAGGTCGGCCGAGCCGGCGAGCACCGGCGCGCCGGCCTCGACCAGGTCGATCAAACCGTTGGACAGGTAGCTCAGGCCCGGCGTGATGGCGTTCAGGCCCCGGTATTGCCAGGAGTCCTTGGAAAGTGGCTGGTTCATGCTATCGGTTCCGTTTGTCCTGTTGGTCCTGCTGGTCCTGTTGGCCCTGCCGTGCGTCCCTGGCGAGGATTTCCTCGGCCGCGCGCCGCGCGTCTTCGGGCGCGAGGTAGCCCAGGTGCCAGCCGGGCTCGGTCTCCATGTAGGACACGCCCTTGCCCTTGACCGTCTTCGCGATCACGCAGGCCGGCGTGGCGCGCGCGTCGTCGGCGCGCAGCCGGCGCAGCAAGGCGGTCAGCGCGGCCACGTCGTGGCCGTCCACCACGTGGACTTCCCAGCCGAACGCGCGCCACTTGGCGTCGAGCGGCTCGATGCCCATCACTTCGTCCACCGCGCCGTCGAGCTGGAAGCCGTTGCGGTCGACGATGGCGACGAGGCGGTTGGCGCGATGGTGCGCGGCGGACATCGCCGCCTCCCACACCTGCCCTTCCTGCATCTCGCCGTCGCCGAGCATCACGAAGGTGGTGAAGTCCAGCCCCGCGTGCCGGCCGGCCAGCGTCATGCCCAGCCCGGCCGAGAGCGCGTGCCCGATCGAGCCGGAGCTGAAGTCGATGCCCGGCACCTTGCGCATGTCGGGGTGGTCGCCGAGCGGGCTGCCCAGGCGGGTGTAGTCGTCGAGCCAGGACCTGGGGAAGAAGTCGAGATCGGCGAGGATCGGGAACAGGCCCACCGCGGCGTGGCCCTTGCCCATCAGGAAGCGGTCGCGCTGCGGCCAGGCGGGCTCGCCGCGGCGCAGCTTCATCACGTCGTAGTACAGCGCGGCGAAGGTCTCGGCCGCCGAGAACACCGAGGTGTAGTGCCCGGTCTTGGCGATCTCGATCAGCCGGATGGTCTCCAGGCGCACGAAGGTGGCGCGCTCCTTGAGCCGCGCGACCTGCTCCGCGCTCGGCGCGAACGCGCCGTCGGCGGCCACGGGCGGCGCCGACACGATGGCTTGGCTCATCGGACGCCTCCGTTTTCGATTGATGCACGATATATCATGCATTTTTTCAGGGGACAGGGGAAATGCATTGCTTACGCTCCTCTCAGTTACCGCCCGGACACGCTGGCGCCGGGCTCCGGATAGTCTGCTGCGCCGCCGGCGGCGCCATCGCGCCCGGCCGGCCTGACGTGTGATCCGCCTGGCTGCTTAATGTGGGGCCCGCACCGCGCGCGCATCCACCTGCCGCATCGCATCGGCGATCGCGGCGGCGTCCAGCGCGCGCGGGAAGTTCTTCATGTGCGGGGCCGCCAGCGACAGCGTGGCGGCCGCCTCCAGTTCCTCGCGCGAGGCATCGGTGAGGCCCAGGTCCGCCAGCCGCAGCGGCAGGCCGATGCGGCGGTACAGCGCCTCGATCTCGACGCGCGCGCCGTCCTGGCGCCGCTCCAGCTCCAGCTGGACCAGCAGGCCGTATGCCACCTGCAGGCCGTGGGGCGCGCGCTGCGCGTGGCGCAGCGCGGACAGCCCGCGCGTGAGCGCGTGCGCGATCGACAGGCCGCCGCTTTCGAAGCCCAGGCCGGACATCAGGATGGTGGCCTCCACCACCCGCTCGAAGGCGGCATCCGGCACGCCCGAGCCGGCCACCGCCAGCGCGGCCTGCGCATCGGCCATCAGCACGCGGTGGCACTCGCGCGCCAGCGCCCCCGCCGACAGCAGCGGCCGGGTGCCGAACATGTTGGCGCCGTCGGGCGCGGCCGCGCATTGCGCCGCTTCGAAGGACTTGGAGATGGCGTCGCCGATGCCCGCCAGCAGCATGGCCGCGGGCGCCTGCGCGATCAGCGCGGTGTCGGCGATGACGCAGGCCGGGCTGTAGGGCAGGTGCCGGACCGCGAGCAGCCGGTGATGGGCGTCGTAGAGCACGTAGTTCTTGCTGGTCGGCGCATCGTTGGAGGCCACCGTCGGCACCGTGATGACCGGCGCCTGGTAATGGTCCGCCAGCGCCTTGCCGGCGTCGATGCTGCGCCCGCCGCCGGCGGCGACGATCACCGCCGGCGCGCCGGCGCCCAGCTCGCCGACGAGGCGCGCCACCAGCTCCGGCGTCAGGCCCTCGTCGAAGCTCAGCCGGCGCAGCGCCACCCCGGCGTCCGCGCACAACTGCCCGACGCGCGCACCGATCATTTCCATCACCATCCGGTCCGCGACCAGCACCGCGTCGCGGCCGAGCCGGGCCACATGCCCGCCCAGCGCGTCCAGCGCCCCCGCGCCCTGGACATAGCGTCCGGGCGAGCCAAATACCGCTTGCACGTTGTCTCCTCCTTGGATTGCGCCGGCCTGGCGGATGCCGGCCCGCTGCGGGTTTCGGGGCGCGGGCCGCCGTTCCGGTGGCCTGCCGCCCTTCCCAATACATGATATAGGATATATGCTACATCATTATCGGTGGCTGGCAAGAAGCTTTTTTCGCCGCGGCCCGCCCCGCAACCCTTCGCTTGTTCTTCCGATTCCTCCTGGAGCCCTGCCCGATGCCGGAAACCAATCCCCCCGCCGCGAGCCCCGCGGTCAGCCCCATCGACGGCCGCACGCGGGTCGTCGTCATCCTCGCCTACCCCGCGCATCACGTGCGCACGCCGGCCTTCTTCAACGCGCGCGCCGCGGCGCTGGGGCGCAACGCGGTGCTGGTGCCGTGGCAGGTCTCGCCGGCGCAGCTGCCCGGCGCGCTGGCGGGCCTGCGCGCGGTGGAGAACCTCGCCGGCGTGATCGTCACCGTGCCGCACAAGCAGGAAGTGGCGCGGCTGTGCGACGAACTCGAAGGCGTGGCGGCCGACCTCGGCGTGTGCAACGTGGCGCGCCGCACGCCCGACGGGCGCTTCGTCGGCAGGGTGTTCGACGGCGTGGGTTTCGTGGCGGGCCTGCGCGCGCAGGGCATCGACCCGGCCGGCAAGCGGACCCTGCTGCTGGGCGCGGGCGGCGCGGCCACCGCGGTGGCGGCGGCGCTGCTCGATGCCGGCGTGGCGCAGCTGGCCATCGTCAACCGCTCGCGCGGCAAGGCCGACGCGCTCGCCGCGCAGTTGAAGGCGAAGCGGCCCGGCGCCGCCGTGGCCTCCGCCGCGGGTCCGGCCGGCGACTGGGACCTGATCGTCAACGGCACCTCGCTCGGCCTCAAGCCCGACGACCCGCTGCCGCTCGACCCCGCCCTGCTGCGGCCCGAAACCATCGTCGCGGAAGTCATCATGCAGCCGGCGCAGACCCCGCTGCTGCTCGCGGCCAGGGCGCGCGGCTGCCGCATCCATCTCGGCGAGCACATGGTGACGGCGCAGATCGACCTGCTGGCGGACTACCTGCTGGGCACGCCGCCCGCCGGCGCCGGCAGCCCCGCCTGAGCGGAAAAATAGCGCCGCATATCATATATGATGTGTCCTTGAACATTCCTTACCGAGGCAGGCTGTCATGAAAGAACTCGTGCGCGTGGAGAAGAGCAATCTGTCGTCACGCGTCTACGACCAGATCCGCTCCGCATTGATGAGCGGCAAGTATGTGCCGGGCGAGCGCTTGCGCGTGGCGGAACTGGCCCAGTCGATGGGGACCAGCACCACCCCCGTGCGCGAGGCGATCTTCCGGCTGGTGAGCGAGCAGGCGCTGGAAATGACCGCGGCGACCTCCATCACCGTGCCCGAACTCGACCCCGGCACGGTCTCCGAGATCCAGCTGATGCGCACGCTGCTCGAAGGCGCCGCCGCCGAGGCCGCCGCGCTGCGCATCACGCCGCAGGAGATCGCGCGGCTGCGCAGGACGCACGAGGCCTTCATCAAGGCGGTGTCGGCCAGCCCGCGCGAGGCGGCGGGGCTGAACCGCAAGTTCCATTTCGAATTGCTCGCCGCGTCCCACCTGCCCAACCTGTTCGCGGTGGTGGAAAGCATGTGGGTGCGCATGGGGCCGCTGCTGCATATCTTCCACACGGAGCTGCAGGCCAGCCGCGAAAGCCTGGAAGAGCACCCGCACTACCGCGTGCTCGACGGCCTTGCCCGCAAGGACCCGAAGACGGTATCGGCGGCGATCGGCGACGACATCCAGTGGGGCAAGACGGTACTGCTCGACTGGATGGCGTCGCGGGAAGAAGAATCGGTCTGACGCGGCCGGGCCGGCCATGCGGCGCGGCATCGCGCCGCGTCAGCCAGCACAAGAAGCAGAACAGGAGCAAGAGATCAGGAGCAAGACATGCCGATCGCCGGGATGAACCACTTCACCGTCCTGACCGACGCCCTCGAAGACAGCGTCGCTTTCTATCGCGAGGTGCTGGGCTTCGAGACCGGCCCGCGCCCGCCGTTCTCGTTCCCGGGCGCGTGGCTGTACGCCGGTGGCGCGCCCATCGTGCACCTCGTCGCCACCGACGCGCTGCCGGCGCCCGCGGCCGGCGTGCTGGACCACATGGCCTTCACCGCCACCGGCCTGGAGCAATACACGGGCGACCTGCGCCGCCGCGGCATTCCGTTCACGCTCGGGCGGCAGGCGGGCTCGGGCCTGTGGCAGTTGTTCCTGCACGATCCCAACGGCGCCAGGATCGAGCTCGATTTCGATGCGAGGGAGCCGCAGCCGGGCGGCTTTTAGTTGCCCGGCTTGCGCGGCACGCGATTTACCGCGAGACAAGGTTTGCTGCCCTCTCCCACTTCACGGGAGAGGGCAGCAAGGCAGCGTGACGGGCAGCACGCGCCGGCCGGCACCGGCCGAAGCCGGCGCAGCTCAGGCCTGCTGCTGGTGCTCGCGGAACTTGGCCAGCGCGATGGCCAGCGCGGCGCTGCCGATGGTCTTCACCAGCGTGGGATGCTCGGCGTAGAAGCCGGCGATCTGGTCGACCACGCCCGGATGCGCCTGCTCGGCGTGGGCGGCGATCTCCTGCACCTGCGCCGGCGTCAGTTGGCTGGCCTGCTCGGGCGTGACCTGCGTGGCGCCGGGCGCCATCACCTTGCCCAGCACGCCGCCGGCCGCGCCGGACAGCACGGCCGGGCCCAGCAGGGCCAGCATCTGGTTGAGCATGCCGGCCTGCTGCGCGCCGTTCGACTGGCCGAACAGCTCGCCCACCATGTTGCCGAAGGCCGGCGTCTGGTCCGAGCGGAACGCGCCGGCCAGCAGTTCGCCGAGCGCGCCCGGCGGCGCGTTCTGGGCGATGTGGTCCACCTGTTGCTCGGGGTTGCCGCCGAGGGCGGCGGCTGCGTTCTGCAGGATGTCCATCAGGCTCATGATCGGATCCGGTTCTTGGGTTGTCGGTATGGCTTGGAAGGAATGCGGCGCGGGCTGGCTTCAGCCCTTGCGCGCGATCAGGTGATAGCCGAGCAGCAGGATCACCGCGCCGACCACCGCGCCGATGAAGCCGGCGGACTGGCCCGGGCGATACCAGTGCAGGAGCTGCCCGAGGAAGGTGGCGGCGAGCGCGCCGGCAATGCCGAGCGCGGCGGTCAGGAAAAAGCCGCTGGGGCCGCTGCCGGGAGTGATGGCGCGCGCCACGAGGCCGGCCACGAAGCCGATGAGAATCGTCCAGATCAGGTGCATGAGGTCAGGGGGCTGGATGAAGAATGCGCCCCGCGGCGGGGCGCATTCCGGAACGCCGCATTACTGCGCGGCGGGCTTGGCCGGCGTGGCGGCCTTGGTGTGCTTGGTGCCGTGCGCCTTGCTCTTGTGCGCGCTCTTTTCGACCTTGACCGGCTCCTTGGTCGCCTCGGCGGCGGGTGCCTGCGCGTAGGCGCCGGCGGCGAAGAGCGCGAGGGTCACGATGGCGAGAACCTTTTTCATTGCAATCTCCAGGTAGGCGCGCGGCTTGCGCGTTGCCTGTAAAAACGGCCCGCCGGTTTGCGGTGTTGACAGCCGGCCGGCGCGTCCGTGTAACAGTTCGTATCCGGCACTTTTCCCGGGCGCGCCCGCCGGCGCGCGGCACGCATGGAGACTAGCGCATGGCAGCCGCACGCGGCATGCCCCTGACAATCGTTTGCAATCGCGCTGCGGCATAATGCCCGGCGCGCGGGGAAAAAAGGAGACAAGGAGACGGACAGGCGTCCGGGCCCGCGCCGGCACGGCAACAAGACAAAAATAAGCCAGAAACAAGACAAGAACAAGAACACCGACAGGACGACAACCCTCATATGCGCGCTACCGCCGCCGGCAAGGCCGGCCTCGACTGGACCACCCTCGGCCTGCTGACCTTCCCGCCCCTGAGCTGGGCCGGCAACGCCATCGTCGGCCACTACGCCGCCGGCGCCATCCCGCCGGTCACGCTGAACTTCGCGCGCTGGGCGCTGGCCGGCCTGCTGCTGGCCCCGGCCGTGTGGCGCGACGTGCGGCTGCATGCCGCCGCGCTGAAGCGGCACGCCGGCGTGATCGCCGCGATGGGCATGCTGTCGGTATCGGTCTACAACGCGATGCAGTACCTCGCGCTGACCACCTCGTCGCCGATCAACGTGACGCTGATCGGGGCCTCGGCGCCGATCTTCCTGCTCATCATCGGCGCGCTGTTCTTCCACGAGCGGGTGCGCGGCTGGCACGTGGCGGGCGCCCTGCTCTGCCTGGCCGGCGTGGGCGTGGTGCTGCTGCGCGGCGACCCCGCGCGGCTCGCGCAGCTCGATTTCGTGCCGGGCGACCTGTTCATGCTGGCCGCCACCGTCACCTGGAGCGCCTACACCTGGCTGCTGCGCAAGCGCCGCCCCGACCTGCCGCTGGCGGTGCTGCTGTTCGGCCAGATCGTGGCCGGCGTGCTCGCCAGCGCGCCGTTCGCGGCGTGGGAACTGGCGGCGGCGCACGCGCCGCTGCACCTGGACGCCAAGGTGGCCGCCATCCTGCTGTACGTGGCCACGGTGCCGTCGCTGCTCGGCTACTTCGCCTGGGACCGCGCCATCGCGCGCGCCGGCGCGCAGTTGCCGGTGTTCTTCTTCACGCTCACGCCGGTGTTCGCCGCGCTGATGTCGAGCGCGCTGCTCGGCGACTGGCCGCGCTGGTTCCACGCGGCGGGACTGGCGGCCATCGTCGGCGGCATCTGGCTGGCCAACCGGCGGTGATTGTGTCTCGGGGATGCGGGCGTGCGGGGATGCTCGCCGCGCGTTGGTGCCTGGCGTCTGCGCGGCGTGATGGTCTTCGCTGTTGCGGGCGCCGGCAACAAGAAAAACGGCGCCCTCGCGGGCGCCGTTGTCTTTCACTTCCCGCCGGTCAGCCGACGAGGTTGCGCAACGCTTCCCCCGCCTGCCAGCGCCGCAGGTTGTCCATGAAGATCCCCGCCACGCGCGCGGCGTTGCCGTCGGAGAAGCCCGCGCTGTGCGGCGTGGCGATGACATTGGGCATGGTCCACAGCGGCGAGTCCGCCGGCAGCGGCTCGTGCGCGAACACGTCCAGGTAGGCGCCGGCGAGGCGGCCGGACCGCAGCGCCGCGATCAGCGCAGCTTCGTCCACCACTTCGCCGCGCGCGACGTTGACGAGCCGGGCGCCATCCGGCAGCAGGGCCAGCGCGGCGGCGTCCACCAGCCCCTGCGTCTGCGGCGTGAGCGGGCAGGCCAGCAGCAGCCAGTCGGTGCGCGGCAGCACGCCGCGCACGCCCTCGAATGCGACCGTCTCGTAGTCCGGCCCGGCGGAGGCGGCGCTCTGCCGCACCACCACCACGTGCATGCCCAGCGTGTGCAGCAGCTTGCCCAGCAGTTGCCCGATCGGGCCCCAGCCGACGATGGTCGCGGTCTGCCCGGCGATGTCGCGCGGCAGGCCGGAGCCGATCAGCGGCGCCCAGCGGCGCTCGCCCTGCGCCGCCAGCATCTGCGGGAAGTGCCGCGCCAGCGCCAGCAGCCCGGCCAGCGCGGTCTGCGCCACCACGCCGGCATTGGCGCCGGACGAGGTGGTCACCTGCACGCCGCGCGCGCGCAGCTCGCCGAACACGGCGCGGTCGGCGCCGGCCGAATGGGTGTGGGTCCAGCGCAGCGAGGGGCTGGCCAGCATGGCGTCGTAGAAGCGCCGCGTGGCGGGCAGGATCTCGTGCTTGGTGGACAGCCCGGTGACGTCGCGCGAGACGAAGGCAATGTCGGCGTCCAGCGTGGCGTCCGGCCCGCCATGCGGGCCGTCGCCGGCCGGCAGCGCCACCGGCACGAAGTGGCCGCCGAGCGCGGCGCCGATGTCCGCGCCGTACTGCCGCAGAGCTTGTTCCGACATCAGGATGCGCGGGCCTTGCCCGCCGGATGGATGGTTCATTGCAACCTACATAGCGTTAGTCGATGGAAGCGCCGGAATCATGGACCACGACCTTCCACTTGGTGTATTCCTTGCGGGTGAACTGCCCGAACTGCTCGGGCGAGCCACCCACCGGGTCCGCCCCTTCGCGCACCATCTGCGCCTGCAGCGACGGCAGGGCTTCGTTGACCGCCTGGTTCAGCTTGTCGATGACCGCCCTGGGCGTGCCCTTGGGCGCGAACACGCCGAACCACGATCCGGCCTCGAAACCGGGGAAGCCCTTCTCCGCCACCGTCGGCACGTCGGGCAGCGACTTCGAACGGTGCGCGCTGCTCACCGCCAGCGCCCGCAGCTTGCCGGCCTTGATATGGGCAATGACCGAGGGGATGGTGGCAAACATGAACTGTACCCTGCCGGACAGCAGGTCGTTGAGCGCGTCGGCCCCTTTGTAGGGGATATGCGTGGCTTCGGTGCCGACGCGCTGCGTCAGCATGAAGCTGGAGAGCTGCGACGAGGTGCCCACGCCGGTGGAGCTGTAGTTGAGCTTGCCCGGGTTGGCCTTGGCGTAGGCGATGAATTCCTCGAAGCTCCTGGCCGGCAGCGAGGGGTGCACCACCAGCACGTTGGGCACGTCGGCGATCTGCACCACCGGCACGAGGTCGGTGAGCGGATCGTAGTTGAGCTTCTTGTAGAGCGTCTGGTTGATGGAGATCGGCCCGACCGAATCGACCAGCAGCGTGTAGCCGTCGGCCGGCGAGCGCACCACGGCCTCGGTGCCGATGTTGCCGCCGGCGCCGGGCCGGTTGTCCACCACGAAGGACTGCTTGAAGCGCTGCGCCAGCGACTGGGCGACGCTGCGCGCGAGAATGTCGGTGGTGCCGCCGGCGGTGAACGCCACCACCATGCGCACCGGCTTGGTCGGATAGTCGGCGCCGGCCGGCTGGGCGTGGGCGGCGCCGGCCAGCGCGCAGGCAAGCACGGCGAGCGGCGCGCATGCGCGCGCGAGGCGCAACGGCAGCGAGGGCGAGGGCGAGGGGGCGAAACGAGGCATGTCGGGTCTCCGATGGGCGGCCGGGCCGGGACGCGCCCGCGTCCGCCATGTTCTTGTTCGTGACCGGCGCCGGCCTGGGCTGGCGGCGCCGGGTGATGAGCGCTACGCGCCGGGCAGCCGTCAGGCGGGCGCGCCGTCGAATCCGTAGAGCCGCGCCGGGTTGCTCACCAGCACGCGCTCGCGCGCCGCGGCGTCGGGCAGCCAGCGCGCCAGCAGGTTGAACAGCGTGCCGTCGTCTGGCACCTGCCCGGCTTCGAAGTAGTTGATGTGCGGCCAGTCGGAACCCCACACCACGCGCTCCGGGTTGGCGGCGAGCAGCGCGGTGGCGAACGGATCGACATCGCCATAGGGTGCGCCCGCGGCGCTCAGGCGGTCGGCGCCGGAGATCTTGGTCCATGCCGCGCCTTCGGCCAGCAGCGCGCACAGCGCCTGGAAGCCGGGATCGCCCACGCCGCGCGCGGTGGACATGCGGCCCATGTGATCGATCACCAGCGGCACGCCGAGCGCGCGCAGGCGCGGGGCGAGCGCCGGCAGGTCGGGCGCGTGGATCCAGATCTGCGCGTGCCAGCCGCGCTCGGCCAGCCGCGGCGCGAGCGCTTCGAGCACCTCCAGCCCCACGCCGTTGCGGTACACCGCGTGGCCGTCGACCTGGTACAGGTTGATGCGCACGCCGCGCATGCCGGCCGCGTGCCAGCGGTCCAGCTCGGCGTCGCTGGTGTCGGGCGCCGGCACCGCGATGCCGCGCAGCCGCTCGGGGTAGAGCCGCAGGGCCTCCAGCACGCTGCCGTTGTCGGTGCCGCAGGCGCTGGCCGTGACCAGCACGCCGCGCGTCAGCCCGAGCTGGTCGAGATGGGCGATGAAGTCGGCGGCGGGATGTTCGGCCGGGGTGTAGCTGCGCTCGGCGGCGAGCGGAAAGCGCTGGTAGGGGCCGAACACGTGGGCATGGCTGTCGCAGGCGCCGGGCGGCGCGCGGAAGGCCGGCTCGGCGTGGTTGGCAAGCGGTGGCAGGCAGGGTCTGGTCATGGCGGGGACGGCTTCTCTGTCGTGTTGATCGATGTGCGGCGGGCGCGTGCTGCGCGTCATTCCGCCTTGAGCCGGCCGGATGCCGCCAGTTGCTGCGCGCGCGCATCCTCGCGCTGCAGCGTCTGCAGCAGTTCCTGCGGCGACGAACTCTGGGCCACGCTGCCGACGTTCAGCAGGCGGCTCTTGACGCTCGGCTCGGCCAGCGCCTTGCGCAGCGCCGCGTTGAGCGTCTCGATGGTGGCGGCCGGCGTGCCCGCCGGGGCCAGCAGGCCGGTGGCGGTGGTCGCCTCGAAGCCGGGCAGGCCGGATTCGCGCAGGGTCGGCACCTTCGGCAGGGTGGCATCGCGCTCGCGCGACATCACCGCCAGCACGCGCAGCGCGCCGGACTGGATATGGGGCGCGGAGCTGGTGAGCTGGTCGACCACCATGTCGATCTGCCCGCCCATCAGGTCCATCAGCGCGGGCGCCGAGCCCTTGTAGGGCACGGTGTTGAGCTTGATGCCGGCGGCCTGCTCCAGTTGCAGCGCGGCCACGTGGTTGGTGGTGCCGGGCCCGGCGTGGCCGGCGGTGACCTTGCCGGGATTGGCGCGCGCATGGGCCAGCAGCGCGCCCACGTCGGCGAAGCGCTTGTCGCCGCCCTTGACCACGATCACCAGCGTGGTGGTGGAGACCAGCCCGACCGGCTGGAAGCTGGCCAGGCTGAACGCGGTGCGCGTCATGCGCGGCAGCACCACGATGGCGTTGGGCGTGGTCACCAGCAGCGTGCTGCCGTCGGCCTCCGCGCGCGACACCGCGGACGCGCCCAGCACGCCGCCGGCGCCGGGCCGGTTGTCGACGATGACGTTGCGCCCGAGCGACTGCTCCAGCGCCGGCGCCAGCGCGCGCGCCACCACGTCGAGATTGCCGCCGGGGGCGAACGGCACCACCAGCGTCACCGGCTTGTTGGGCATCGCCTGCGCGCGGGTGGCGGCGATCCAGGGCGCGGCGCCAAGCGCCAGCGCCTGGGCCAGCATGCGTCGTCTGTTCATCTTGTCTGTCTCCGTTTCCGTTTTCTGCTCTTGTCTTCACGCGCTGCCGCTGGGGGGACAGCGGTCACGGCCGGGGGGCGGCCGTGTTCAGTCGCGGAAGCTCGGGTCGAGGCGGTCGAGCTTGCGCAGCAGCGCCGGCCACTCCATCACCCCATAAGGCCGGCGGGTGCCGGGCTGGTAGTTGTTCCAGGTTTCCTGCAGCACGTCGGCGCCGACCTCGCGCAGCGGCGTGTTGCACGACATCGCGCCGATCTGCGCGCGGCAGGCCAGCTCCAGCCGGTGCATCCAGTTGAAGGCCTCGCCCACGGTGTTGCCCACGGTCAGCGCGCCGTGGTTGCGCAGGATCATGGCCTCGCCGGTGCCGAGGTCGGCGATCAGCGACGCCTGCTCGGCGGTGTCCAGCACCACGCCCTGGTACTCGTGATAGCCGATCTTGAGAAAGCGCATGGCGGTCTGCGTGAGCGGCAGCAGCCCGCAGTCGAGCGACGACACCGCCATCGAGGCCCAGCTATGCGTGTGGATCACGCAGGCCACTTCGGGGCGCGCCTCGTGCACGGCGCTGTGGATCACGTAGCCGGCCTTGTTGATGCCGTAGTTGAGCGAGCCGAAGTCCGGCTTGGCGAGGATGGTGCCGGCATGGTCCACCTTGATCAGGCTGGAGGCCGTGATTTCCTCGTACATCATGCCGTAGGCGTTGATGAGGAAGGCGCCCTCCTCGCCCGGCACGCGCACCGAGATGTGATTGGCCATCATGTCGGCCATGCCGTACAGCTCCACCAGCCGGTAGCACGCGGCCAGGTCTACGCGCGCCTGCCATTCGGCTTCGCTGCACTGGTCTCGCATCGACGAAATGGTGAGCACGCCGGGCTTGTTCATGGGGATCTCCTTGTGGATACGGTATTCGTTTCAGTCGGGGTTCGGGGGCGACTTCAGTCCGAGCCGAGCGCGAGATTGCTCGGCCGGCGTTTTTCGATATTCCATTTCAGCAGCGCGGCGCTGCGGTAGATGCCGTGCGCGAACTTGCCGTAGGGCAGCGTCAGGAACAGCGCCATCACCACGCCCAGGTGCAGGGCCAGCAGCAGCGCCATCGCGCCGGTGTCGCGCCAGGCCAGCAGCGCCAGGCCGGTGGCGCTGGTGAGGAACAGCAGCGCGATGAAGCCGCGGTCCATCGGTTTCTGCGCGGCGTCGCCGGTGTTCGGGTCGCGCGCCAGATTGAGCCGCAGCAGCCCCGCCGTGCCGATCAGCAGGCCGATGCCGCCGGCCGTGCCGAGCAGCACCGGCAGGCTGGTCAGCGCATACGGCGCGTGCAGGTCCAGCAGGTAATGATAGAGCGTGGCCACCGCCGTGGCGGCGAAGCACAGCATGAAGCCGTAGAACGTGAAATGGTGGAAGCGGCGGCGCCACAGGGTGAAGGCGTCGTCGGCGTTGTTGCAGCCCTCGCCGTGGCCGCCGTCGAGGTAGCGCAGCCGCAGCGCGTCGTGCGCGGCGCCGCCGATGGCCGGACCGCGCGCCTCGCCGGCCAGCTCGCCCGGCGTCACGCGGCGCCAGAAGCGCGTCACGCCCACGCCCAGCGCCACGATGGCGAGGCCGAACACCAGCCCGAACATGGCCGCCAGCAGGTTGTGCGGGAAGATGGCGTAGAAGTTGCCGGCCAGCGGCGCGTGCAGCAGGCTGCCGCGCGCGGCCAGCACCATCACCAGGAACAGCGCCAGGCCGCCGGCCAGCGCCAGCGCGGTGGCCAGCCCGGCGCGGCGGTACAGCCCGCCGAAGGCGGCCGGCCAGGCGTAGTCCGAGTAGGTCTGCACGCGCACCTTGGCCATCGCCTGCGGCACGTTGACGCCGAACTCGTGCGGCGGCGCGTACTGGCAGGCGTGGTAGCAGGCGCCGCAGTTGTGGCACAGGTTGGCCAGGTAGTGGATGTCGGCCTTGCCGAACTCGAGCCGGCGCGTCATGGCCGGGAACACGGCGCAGAAGCCTTCGCAGTAGCGGCAGGCGTTGCAGATCTGCATGATGCGGCCGACCTCGGCCTCGTCGCCGGTGAGCGGCAGCGCGCCCTCGGCCAGCGCCGCCGCTTCGCGCGTCAGCGCTTCAAGATGTTGCATGCTGGTCTTCCTGGATGTCGTTGCGCAGGCCCCGCGCGGCGGCGGCGGCCCGGGTGCCGGCAATGCGGCCGAAGGCGGTGCCGATGGCCATGCCCACGCCCGCCGTGTAGCCCTTGCCCAGCACGTTGCCGGCCATCATCTCGCCGGCCACGAACAGGTTGTCGCTGGGCTTGCCGCCGAAGTGCACGGCGGCGTGCTCGTTTACCTTCAGGCCGAGATAGGTGAAGGTGATGCCCGGGCGCAGCGCGTAGCCGTAGAACGGCGCGGTGTCGAGCGGGCGCGCCCAGTGGGTCTTGGCCGGGGAGATGCCCTCGGTGTGGCAGTCGTCGAGCACGGTGTGGTCGAACTTGCCCACGCGGCAGGCTGCGTTGTACGCCTCGATGGTGCGCACGAAGGTGGCTTCGTCCAGCCCGAGCAGGCGCGCCAGTTCCGGCAGCGTGTCGGCGCGCACGCCGGGGAACACCGGCGGCATGAAGCGGCCCACGGCCTTGGCGTCGATGATGGAGTAGCCGATCTGCCCGGGCTGCTGGGCCACCAGCCGGCCCCAGATGGCGTAGCGCTTGGGCCAGAAGTCCTCGCCCTCGTCGTAGAAGCGCTCGGCGTTGCGGTTGAGCATGACGCCCAGCGAGACGCAGTCCACGCGCGTGCAGATGCCGCCGTCGTACAGCGGCGCGCGCGCGTCGATGGCCACGCAGTGCGACTGCGACGGGTCGCCGATGGCGTCCGCGCCCGACTCGATCATGTGCTTGAGCAGCACGCCCATGTTGAAGCGCGTGCCACGGATCAGGAAATTGTCGGCCGGCCATTCGCCGTCGGCGTTCTGGCCCCAGGCTTCGCGCAGCCATTCGCGGTTGGACTCGAAGCCGCCGGCGGCCAGCACGCAGCTGCGCGCCTCGATGCGCTCGCTGCCGATGCGCGCGGCCACGAAGCGGTCGCCGTCCATCTCGATGGCGTCCACCGGCGCGTTGTAGCGCACCTGCACGCCGAGCGCCTCGGCGCTGCGGAAATAGGCATTGACCAGGGCCTTGCCGCCGCCCATGAAGAAAGCGTTGGTGCGCGCCACGTGCAGCGCGCCCGACAGCGGCGGCTGGAAGTGCACGCCGTGCTTGCGCATCCAGTCGCGGCAGGTGGAGGACGCGCGGATGGTCAGGCGGGCCAGGTGTTCGTTGGTGATGCCGCCAGTGACCTTGAGCAGGTCCTGCCAGTATTCTTCCTCGGGATAGGCCTCGATCAACACGTCCTGCGGCGCGTCGTGCATGCAGCGCAGGTTGCGGGTGTGCTGGGAGTTGCCGCCGCGCCACTCGCGCGGCGCCGCTTCGAGCAGCAGCACGCTGGCGCCGGCTTCGCGCGCCATCAGGGCGGCGCACAGGGCGGCGTTGCCGCCACCGATGACCAGGACGTCGATCATGGCCGCGCGCCTCCGGCGGCACGGCGGGAAGCCGACGGGAGGGGCTTCCGGGTTGGTGTAATCAGGAACACAATGCGGTCTTCTCGTGGGGTAGCCCGCACTGTACCGGGGGCGCGCCCGCCTGCTAAGGCCGGTGGCGGCATGGGGGCATCACGATTCGTGATACCCCTCGGGGGCTGCCCGCCCTGCCGGGAACCGCCGAAATGCGCCGAACCCCGCCCTCAGCCCTCCGGCCCCAGCAGCCGCGCGCCGCGCCAGGCGCCCGAGCGCACCAGTTCGCGCGCGCAGTCGGCCAGCACCACGCGCAGCGCCAGCGCGGCCGGGGACAGCTCGTCGTCGGACAAGCTGCACAGCACGTTCTGGCGCCGCACCTTGGGGTCGGCGATCTCGGCCAGGTGGAAGCGCTCGGTGGCATCGGCATAGCGCCCCACCGCCGCCCACGGCTGCAGCGTGCCGCCGAAGCCCAGGTCCACCGCGTCCATCAGCATGGCCAGCGAATCCACTTCCTGCACCACCTGCGGCACGATCTTGGCGCGCGCGAAAGCGGCGTCCAGCGTGCTGCGCAGCCCGTGCAGGCCGGTCGGCATGATGAGTGGCACGTCCTGCAGCTGCGCCATGCGCAGCCGCGTGGGCAGGCCGGCCTCGGCGCCGGCCGGCAGGGCCTTGCGCGAGCGGATCAGGAACAGGGTTTCCTCCAGCAGCGGCATCACGCTCCAGCGGCGCGCCACGTGGGTATCGAACAGCACGGCAAGGTCGAGCTGGCGCGCGTTGAGCATGGCGCCGAGGTGGCCCGACAGGCTCTCCACCATGTGCAGGCGCACGTCGGGATAGCGCTCGCGCATGGCGCGCATCAGCGGCACGCCGACCATCGACGCAGTGGTCGGCGCCAGGCCCACGCTGACCGTGCCGGACAGGCGCGCGTGATGGGCCGCGCGCTTGGCCTGCTCGGCGTGGCGCAGCGCGAGCTGGGCCTCGCGGAAGAAGGCCAGGCCGGCCTCGGTCGGCGTGACGCCGCGCGTGGTCCGGCGCAGCAGGCGGGTGGACAGCTCGCTTTCCAGCCGGCTGATCTGCTGGCTCATGGCCGACTGCACCATGTCCAGGTCGAGCGCGGCGCGGCTCATGCTGCCGAGTTCGACCACCCGCACGAAGTATTGAAGCTGGCGCAGTTCCATCTGGCTCCCCCGAGGCCCGGAAAATCGTCTGCGTTGCTTATACCAGAATCGGGGACGCCGCCCGCCACGCGGGCGGGCGGCGCCTGGACCATGCGGGGCTCAGGCTTCGTCGAAGCCGCTGTACCAGTCCACCGCCTGGTCCGAATAGACCAGCCCCTTCGCGGCCAGCGCCTCGCGCATCTTGTACATGTCCAGGCCCAGCACGCCGGCGGCCAGCGTGGCGCGCTTGGCCAGCTCGCTGGCTTCGCGCGCCGCGGCGAGCCGGGCGGTCGCCGCGGCCTGCGGGCGCGGCACCACCACCACGCCGTCGTCGTCGGCCACGATCACATCGCCGGGACGCACGTGGGCGCCGGCGCAGACCACCGGCACGTTGACCGCGCCCACCGTTTCCTTGACCGCGCCCTGCGCCGAGACCGCGCGCGACCACACCGGGAAGTTCATGGCGTTGAGCGTGGCCACGTCGCGCACGCCGCCGTCGATGACCAGCCCGCGCGCGCCGCGCGCCTTGAGCGAGGTGGCCAGCAGGTCGCCGAACAGGCCGTCGGTGCAGTCGCTGACCAGCGCCACCACCAGCACGTCGCCGGGCTGCACCATCTCCACCGCAACGTGGATCATCCAGTTGTCGCCGGGATGCATCAGCACCGTCACGGCGCTGCCGGCGATCGCCGCGCCGGACTGGACCGGCCGCAGATAGGGCTTCATCAGCCCGGTGCGGCGCTGCGCCTCGTGCGCGGTGGCCACGCCGGCGCTGCCGAGCGCGTCGATGTCGGCCGCGTCGGCGCGCAGGATATGGCGATAGGCGATGGTCTTCATGCCAGGGTCTCCGAGACTTGCGGGAACACGCGCGCGTATCCCTCGCCGTATTTGACCTTGCGGTCCGAGTTGCGCGTGGCCTGCGCGCCGCGCTGCAGCGCCACGCGGGTGTAGTACTCCCACAGGTGTTCCTGCGCCGCCATCGTGGCGAAGGCGCGCTGCTTCTTCTCCCACACGGAGGAAATGTCGAGCAGCACGTCGGGCTTCCAGTTGCATTGCTCGGGCTGGTGCGGCTCGAACAGGAACACCGGCGGCGCGCCGATCACCGGCACCTCGGGCTTGTAGCCGTGCGCCTGGGCGATCACGCGCGCTTCCTGCGCCACGTGGGTGGCCAGCGGGTGGTCGAAGTTGTAGATGTCCTCGCGCGAGTGGCTCATGACCAGCTCGGGGCGCAGCTCGCGGTAGATGTCCGCCAGGCGCAGCAGCGCTGCGTCGCTCACGCGCAGCGGGTAGTCGCCGAGGTCGAAGCACGTCAGGGTGGCGCCGAGGATGTCGGCGGCCTGCTGCGCTTCCTCGCGCCGCGCGGCCTTGACGCGCTCGAGCGTCATGCCGGGCTGGCGCCACATCTTGGCGGATTCGCCGCGCTCGCCGAAGGACAGGCAGACGATGTTGACGTGGTAGCCGCGCTCGGCGTACAGCGCGATGGCGCCGCCGGCGCGCCAGACGAAGTCGGCGGCGTGCGCGCTGACCACCAGGATGGCGGGGCGGCGGGCCTGGGCTTGGGTGTCGGAGAGGGGCGTGGACATGGGTGTTTCCCGTTGAATCGTGTTGCTTGCGCCGGGCGCGGCGGACCGCGCCCGGGGCGTGGTCAGTCGGCCGTGATGCCCGCCTTGCGGATCACGCCGTTCCAGGTCGTGGTCTCGCTGCGCACGAACTGGCCGAAGGCTTCGGGCGTGCCGGGCAGGATGGTCACGCCCAGTTGCGCGAGCTGCTTGCGCACGTCGGCGTCGGCCAGCGCGGTGTTGGCCGCGGCGTTGAGTTCATGCACGATGGCCGCCGGCGTCCTGGCCGGCGCCACCAGCCCCCACCACACCGAGGCGGTGAAGCCCGGCAGGCCCTCTTCGCGCGAGGTCGGCAGGTCCGGCAGCAGCGGCGTGCGCTGGTCGCTCGCCACCGCGATGGCGCGCAGCGTGCCGGCGCGGATATGCGTGATGACTTCGAGCGGGTTGATCGGCATGAAGGAGATGCGCTCGCCGAGCAGGTCGGTGATGGCCGGCGCGCCGCCCTTGTAGGGCACGTGCAGCACGTCGATGCGGGCCGCTTCCTTGAACAGCTCGCCGGCGAGATGGCCGGAGCTGCCGTTGCCGGCCGAGGCGTAGCTGAGCTTGCCGGGCTGGGACCTGGCCTGGGCCACCAGACCCTTGAGCGAGGTGATGCCGGACTTGGCCGGCACCACCAGCACCAGCGAGGCCTGCCCGATGCGCGCCACCGGCGTGAAGTCGCGCGCCGGGTCGAACGGCAGCTTGGCGAACAGCGCGGCGTTGGTGGCCAGGCTGTTGGAGGCCATCATGATGGTGTAGCCGTCCGGCTGGGCCTTGGCCACCATGTCCAGACCGATGTTGGTGCTGGCGCCGGGGCGGTTGTCGACGATGACCGGCTGCTTGAGCAGCACGCTCATCTTCTGGCCGACCGAGCGCGCGACGATGTCCACCGCGCCGCCCGCCGCGTAGGGCACCACCAGCCGGATGGGCCTGGCGGGATAGGTTTCGGCGGCGGCGGCACTGGTGGCGACGGCGCCCAGCGACAGCGCGGTGGCCAGCAAGCCGGCGAGGTAGGATCGACGCAGCATTCTTGTCTCCTGTGGGTCGGTTGAAATCGTTTGCACGCATTCTGGGCACCCGTTGTGATAGTGTCCAATACGTTTTCAAGCCGCTTGTTATTCCGGGGCGATATAACCAACCCACCTATGGACTTCCGTCAACTCCGCTATTTCGTCGCCGTGGCCGAAGCGCTGAGCTTCAGCGAGGCCGCGCGCAAGCTGCACATCAGCCAGCCGCCGCTGAGCACCCAGATCAAGGCGCTGGAGGACGAGCTGGGCAGCCCCCTGCTCGACCGCTCGCGCCACCACGTGGCGCTCACGCCCGCCGGCACGCTGTTCCTGGACAAGGCGCGCGCGGCGCTGGGCAACCTGGAGCAGGCGCGCGAGGTGGTCAAGCAGGTGGCCGCCGGCGAGGCCGGCGAGATCCGCGTGGCCTTCACCGCTTCCGTGCCGATGCAGGACGCCTTCCCGCGCGCGGTGCAGCGCTTCCGCCTCGGCCATCCGCGCGCCACGCTGGAGCTGGTACACATGTCCACCGGGCAGCAGTTGCAGGGGCTGGAGAAGGGCGAGATCGACATCGGCTTCCTGCGTCCGTCGCCGCAGTTCTACCCGCCGCCCAGCATCACCGTGCACGAGGTGCTGGCGGACCGGCTGGTCGCCGTGCTGCCCGCCGCGCACGCGGCGGCGCAGCCGCAGGCGGCGGACGAGGCGGCAGACGAGGCGGCCGGGCTGGACCTCGGCACGCTGTCCGCCCAGCCCTTCCTGCTGTTTCCGCGCGGGCTGGGCTGCGGGCTGTTCGACCACGTGACCACGCTGTGCAACCGCGCCGGCTTCGCGCCGCGCATCGCGCAGGAGGCGCGCGAGGCCACCACCATCATCGGCCTGGTGGCCAGCGGCGCCGGAGTCTCGGTGCTGCCGGAGATCTACGCGCGCACCGGCATCCCGGGCGTGGCGTACCGCGCGCTGGCCGGCCCGGACGCGGGCAGCCGGGTGCTGGTGGCACACCGCGCGGGCGCGCTGTCGCCGATCATGCGCCGGTTCCTGGCATTCTTCGACGTGGGCGCCTGACCCCGGCGCGCGCCGGGCGCTGCCACGATCCTGTCAACGATGTGGCATAGAATACACATGGCGCGTCCGCGCGCGATCCCATCCATCTCGCAACGCCTGTAAGGCAGGAGACCCCCTCGCATGACTGTATTCCAAGGGACCGGCGCCCTTTTCACCCTCATCGCCATCTTCGGCGTCATCAACTACCGCTTCATCAAGCTGCCCGACACGCTGGGCATCACCGCCGTCGGGCTGGTGACTTGCCTGAGCGTCTCCGTGCTCGGCTTCAATCATCCCGAAATGGTCGCCCAGGCCCGCAAGCTGGTGGCCCAGATCGATTTCTCCGACGTGGTCTTCCACGGCCTGCTCAGCCTGCTGCTGTTCGCCGGCGCGCTCCACGTCGACCTCTCGCGCATGCGCCGCCAGCGCCGCGCGGTGCTGCTGCTGGCCACCGTGGGCGTGGTGATCTCCACCGCCGCCGTGGGCGCCGGCTTCTATTACGTGGCGCAGTGGCTCGGCCACCCCATCAGCCTGCTGTGGTGCCTGGTGTTCGGCGCCCTGATCTCCCCCACCGACCCGATCGCCGTGCTGAGCGTGCTCAAGAGCGCGGGCGCGCCGGAAAGCCTGGAAACCAAGATCGCCGGCGAGTCGCTGTTCAACGACGGCACCGCGGTGGTGGCCTTCCTCACGCTGGTGGGCCTGGCCACCGGCGCCACCGAATTCTCCGCCGCGCACGTGGCCACGGCGCTGGCGCGCGAAGTGCTGGGCGCGCTGGTGCTGGGCGCGGCGCTCGGCTACGGCGCCTCGCTGCTGCTGCGCGGCATCGAGAGCTATCCGGTGGAGATTCTCATCACGCTGGCGCTGGCCACCGGCGGCTACAGCCTGGCCGAGCTGGTGCACGTGTCCGCGCCGCTGGCGGTGGTCATCATGGGGCTGGTGATCGGCAACCACGGCGCCGCCACCTCGATGTCGGAGAAGACGCGCGAGCACCTGTTCAACTTCTGGGGCCTGTTCGACGAGCTGCTCAACCTGGTGCTGTTCGGCCTGATCGGGCTGGAGATCATCGCGCTGTCGCTGCACCTGCATATCGTCTGGCTGGGGCTGGCAGCGATTCCCGTGGTGCTGATCGCGCGCGCCATCAGCGTGGCGATTCCGCTGCTGGCGCTGCAGAACTTCCGCCGGCTCAACCCGCACTCGGCCACCATCATGACCTGGGGCGGGCTGCGCGGCGGCATCTCGATCGCGCTGGCGCTGTCGCTGCCCGAGTTCCACGGGCGCGAGATGCTGATCGGCGTGACCTACCTGGTGGTGGTGTTCAGCCTGCTGATCCAGGCCACCACGCTGGGCAAACTGGTCAAGCACCTGAATGCGCGCAACGGGTTGAATGCGCCGAGGTAGCGGGGGAATGCGGGGGCGGGCGGGGCGCGGCGGCTTTGCTTCCTAGCGCCGCCGGCCCTCTCCCCCGTCCCGTCTCCCGCAAGCGGGAGAGGGGAGAAAACCCCGTTGATATTCGGGGCGTCGGGCGGCTTACTGCCGGCCCTGGTAGATCTTGTCGAACTCGCCGCCGTCGGCGAAGTGCCGGCTTTGCGCCTGCGCCCAGCTGCCGAACACGTCATTGACCGTAAACAGCGTGATCGGGCGGAACTGCGCCGCGTGCGCCTTGAGCACCGCCGGCGCGCGCGGCCGGTAGAACTGGCTGGCGATCACCTCCTGGCCGGCGTCGGACCACAGGTACTGCAGGTAGGCCGTGGCCACCTTGCGCGTGCCGCGCTTGTCCACCACCTTGTCGACCACCGCCACCGGCGCCTCGGCGATGATCGACTGGCTCGGGTAGACCACCTCGAAGCTGTCGCCGAGTTCCTTGCGGATCTGGTGCACCTCGCTCTCGAAGGTAGCCAGCACGTCGCCGAGCTGGCGCTGCGTGAAGCTGGTGGTGGCGCCGCGCCCGCCGGTGTCGAGCACCGGCACGTTGCGGAACAGCCGCGTCACCGCCTCGCGCGCCTGTGCTTCGCCGCCGCCCTTGCGGATCGCCGCGCCCCACGCCGCGAGGTAGGTGTAGCGGCCGTTGCCCGAGGTCTTGGGATTGGGCACGATCACCTGCACGCCGGCGCGGCCGAGGTCGTCCCAGTCGAGGATGCGCTTGGGATTGCCCTTGCGCACCAGGAACACGATGGTGGAGTAGTACGGCGCGGCGTTGTCGGGCAGCCGCTTCTTCCAGTCCGGCGCCACCACGCCGCGCTGCACCAGGATGTCAATGTCGGTCTCCTGGTTCATCGTCACCACGTCCGCGTCCAGCCCGTCCGCCACCGAGCGCGCCTGCTTGCTCGAGCCGCCGTGCGACTGGTTGACCACCACGGTCTCGCCGGTGGCCTGTTTCCAGCTGGCGATGAAGCCGGGGTTGATGTCGCGGTACAGCTCGCGGGTGACGTCGTAGCCGGCGTTGAGAATGGCCGTGTCGGCCTGCGCGGCAAGCGGGGAAAGCGCGGCGGCCGCCAGCAGGCTGGCGGCGAGAAGGCGAGGCAGGATCGTTGGCATGGCGGGCGGACGAGTGGAAGGATCCACCATTCTCCACAGCGGCGGGCCGCGGTGAAACGAAGCATTCCGCATGTCGATAGCCGCCCGGGACGGGAGGGCCGCCGACCCTCCCCGCCCCGCTCACGCCACCTTGGGGAAATCCACCACCGTGTCGTTGACGCGGTTGAACATGTTGGTGAACAGGATCGCGCTCACCGCCTGGATACTCTCGACGATCTGGCGGTCGGTATAGCCGGCGGCGCGCACGGCGTCCACCGCGCCCGCGGGCAGCGTGCCGCTGGTCTTGACCAGGGTCAGCGCGAAGCGGACCAGCGCGTCAATCTTGCCGTCCTCGGCATAGGCGCCGGCGCGCAGCTCGCGGGTCTGCTCGGCGCTGTAGCCGGCCATCTTGCCGGTCAGGGTGTGCGCGGCCACGCAATAGTCACAGGCCGAGGCTTCGCTGACGGCGAGGTTGATGGCCTCCACTTCGCGCGCGCTCAGCGTGGAATTCTTCTGCAGCAGCGCGCCGGTCTGCAGCACGTTGGCCAGCACGGCCGGCGCGTTGCTGCCGATGGTCAGGTAGGCATTGGGAACCTTGCCGACGGCCTTCTTGATGGCGGCGAACAGTTCGGCGGTCTGGCCGGTGGCTTCGGCGGCGGCGATGGTGTGAAGACGGGACATGATGGACTCCTTTGCGGGTTGGTTGATGGACCGCGCGGCGTTCGTGCGCGCTGCATCCATGACCCGAAGTCTAGGCGCCGAAACTGTCCTTTACCGCATATAATCGTCGCATTATCTTGCCTTATCGTCTCAACCGTACCCGATCATGGACAGCCTGACGGAACTGGTCCGCATGCTCGCGCCTGCCGGCACCGTGGACCTGCACTGCCACTTCGCCGGCATCTGGCGCGTGGAGAACGCGGCCGCGCCGCCGGGGCACCTGCCGTACCACATCATCCTGGGCGGGCAGGCGCACGCGCAGGTGGGCGGCGAGGCGCTGCAGCTGGATGCCGGCGACGTGCTGCTGTTCCCGCACGGCAACGCGCACACGCTGCGCAGCCTGCGTGCCGGTGCCGATGCTGCCGCCACGGCCGCGCCGCAGGCCCGCTTCAACGGCCTGCTGACCGAGCTGTCGATCCCCGGCGACGATGCGGGGCTGGACATGCTGTGCGGCACCTTCGTGCTGGGCCTGCCGGGCACCATGCTGCTGCGCCACCTGCCGCCGGTGCTGCGCATCGCCACCGCGCAGCGCGCCGACTGCGCGTGGCTGGCGGCCCTGATCGGCATGATGCGCAACGAGGCGCAGGCGCCCGAGCCGGGCGCGGCGGCGGTGATCGGGCAGTTGTCGACGGCGCTGCTGACCTTGCTGCTGCGCGCGCTGATCGCGCAGGGCGGCGCGAGCCACAGCCTGCTGGCCCTGATGGCGGACGCGCGCCTGGCGCGCGCCGTGGACGCGGTGCTCGCGGCGCCGGCCGAGCCGTGGTCGGTGGCGTCGCTGGCGCAGGTGTGCAACGTGTCGCGCGCCACCTTCGCGCGGCGCTTCGCGCAGCTCAGCGGCGAGACGCCGCTGCAGTTCGTCACCACCTTGCGCATGGAAATGGCGGCGCGCCTGCTGACGCTGGACCGCGAATCGGCGGCCAGCATCGGCGAGCAATGCGGCTATGCCTCGGAGGCGGCCTTCGGGCGCGCGTTCAAGGCATATTTCGGCGTGGGGCCGGGCGCGTTCCGGCTGGCCGCGCGCGAGCGGCGCGCGGCCGCCGCCGCGCAGGCCGCGGCGGCCGGCTAGGCGGCCTTCAGCCGGCGGCGCGGCGGGCCTGCTGGGCCTCGTAGACCTGCAGATGCGCGTAGGCGGTGCGCACCAGCGGCACCGCGTGCCCGAGGCGCACGGCGCGGTCGGCCATGTCGCCGACGATGTCGCGCGCCTCCAGGCGTGGCGCGCCCTGGGCGATGTCGCGCATCATCGAGGCGGCCCAGGCCGAGCCGGCGTCCAGCAGCCGCTCGTGCATCGCCTTGCCCACCGGCTCGGGCAGCGCGTGGCCCGACAGGCGCGCGACCGCGGCGCATTCGTCCATCGCCTGCCGCATCAGCGCGCGGCCGTCGTCGGTGCGCACGATCTCGCCCACGGTGCCGCGCATCAGGCAGGTCATCAGCGCGCCGGAGGCGATCATCACCCACTTGTTCCACAGCGCCTGGTCCACGTCCGCCGACAGCTCGCGCGTGCCGGGAGTGGCGGCCGCCAGTTCGTGGAACGCGCGCGCCAGCGGCTGCGCCGCCTCGGCGCGCGCGCCGACCACAAGGCGGTCGCCGGGGCCCTGGTGGATCACGGTGCCGGACGCATCCAGCGTGGTGGCGATGTAGGAAACGCCGCCCAGCACGCGCGCGCGGCCGTAGCGCGCGTCCAGCGTCTCGTAGGCGCGCAGGCCGTTGACCAGCGGCAGGATGGCCGCGGCCTTGCCGCCATTGCCGCCCCCGCCGCCCCCGCCGTCCAGCGCCGGATCGAGCGCCTGCATGGCGCTGTCGAGGTCATAGGTCTTGCAGGCCAGCAGCACGAGGTCGTAGCCGGGCCGCACCCCGGCGGCCTGCACCGTCTTCACCGGGGTGCGGATGTCGCCCAGCTCGCTGCGCACCACGAGGCCGTCGCGGGCCAGGATTTCGGCGCGCCGCGGCCGCACCAGGAATGTGACATCCGCGCCCGCCTGCATCAGCCGGCCGCCGTAGTAGCCGCCCATCGCGCCCGCGCCCAGGACCAGAATTTTCATGACGTCTCCCGCCTCGATGAAATAAGTGAAACCAGCAAAATGCACGGCAGGCCGGGCGGGCGCCGCGCCTGTCCGCCGCGGAGCCTGCTAGGCCTGCCCTGCCACATCGTCGGGCGCCGGCCCGGCGCCCGACAAGAACCCTTGCGCGGCGGCAAGCCGCCTGCGCGTGCCCTCCGCCGCCGCCGGCCCGGGCGCCAGCGTGTACCGCGCGAAATCGAGGCGCTCGCCGGTGCCGGCATCCACCAGCACCGGCTCGGCCACCCTGCCGGTGGCCTTGTCGACCACTTCCACGCTCGCCCCTTCCGGCGCGAAATGCTTGTTGCCCCAGGTCAGCATGGCCAGCAGCACCGGCAGGAAATCGCGCCCCACCGGCGTCAGCACGTATTCGTAGCGCGGCGGCTTCTCCGAGTACTGGCACCGCGCCAGCAGCCCCTCCTCCACCAGCGCGGTGAGCCGGCGCGTGAGCATGTTGGGGGCGATGTCCAGGTTCTTCTGGAAGTCGTCGAAGCGGCGCGTGCCGTAGAACGCCTCGCGCATCAGCAGCATGCTCCACCACTCGCCGACCCGTTCCAGCCCGCGGGCGATGGGGCATTGCATGTTCCTGAAGGTCTTTCTCTGCATGGTCGGCGGCTCCGTTCGGCATCACGATACTTTCACCATGATAGCCAAACCGCCGGCCACGCCCGCCCATGCCGCCTTCCTGTCTCTTTCATGTCTCCTTCATGTCGCCTGCCGGCCGCGCGCCGGGCCGCGGCGGCACGCGGCAGTACATGTTGTCGGCGCGGGCGCAGGCCAGGCTGCTGCCGGGCGGCGCCTCGGTGGCGGCGCCGGCCGCCCCCGCGGCCAGCAGCGCCACGCCGGCCAGCGCGGCCAGATGGCGAACGAGCATGGTTGTCCTCCACGGCGGCAAGGCCGGCCCGGGTTCAGTGCGCATCGGCCGAGGGCGCCTTCGGCGGCGCCACCTTGCGCATCAGCGGCACCATCGCGGTGGCGATGACGAAGCAGGCCATGATGGCGACGAAGACGTCGCCGAAGCTCTGCGTCTGCGCCTCGCGGTAGGCCAGCGTCCAGAGCTGCCTGACGGCGGCCGACTGCGCGCCGGCCGGGTCGAAGCCCCAGGCGGCCATGCTGCTGCCGGCCGACTGCAGCAGCGCGGCCATCGCCTCGTTGCCGGCGTTGAGATGCTCGGCCAGCCGCAGGAAATGCAGGTTGGTGCGGTCGTTGAGGATGGTGGCGCACACCGCGATGCCGATCGCGCCGCCCAGGTTGCGCATCAGGTTGAACAGCCCCGAGGCCAGCTTGAGCCGCTCCGGCGGCAGCGCGCCCAGCGTCAGCGTGACCACCGGCGCCACCGCGAACTGCTGCGCCATGCCGCGGAAGGCCTGCGGCAGCATCAGTTGGTCGGCGCCCCAGTCGCTGGTGATCGGCGCGAACTGCCACATCGAGAACGCGAAGCAGGCCAGCCCGACCATCAGCAGCCAGCGCAGGTCCACGCGGTTGGCGAAAAACGCATAGAGCGGGATCGACATGACCTGGAAAACGCCGGTGGAAAACACCGCCAGCCCGATCTGCAATGCGCTGAAGCCGCGCACGTGGCCGAGGAACAACGGCGTGAGGTAGATGGTGGCGAAGATGCCCACGCCGGCGATGAACGAGAAGAAGCAGCCGAGCGCGAAGTTGCGGTCCTTGAGCGCGCGCAGGTCCACCACCGGGTTGGCGTAGGTCAGGCTGCGCCACACGAAACCGACGCTGGCCAGCGCGGCGATCCAGGCCGTGGCGCGGATGGTGTCGTCGCCGAACCAGTCCCAGCGCGGGCCTTCTTCCAGCGTGTATTCGAGGCAGCCGAGGAACAGCGCCATCAGCGTCATGCCGAGGTAGTCGGCGCCGCGCACCAGCGACCAGTTGGGCCGGTCCACGCGCACGAACATCGGCACCGCGACCATGACGAAGATGCCCGGCACCAGGTTGATGAAGAACAGCCAGTGCCACGAGAAGTGGTCCGTGATCCAGCCGCCCACGGTGGGCCCGAGCGTGGGCGCCAGCGAGGCCAGCCCGCCGATGGTGGCCGCGGCGATCACGCGCTGCTTGCCGCCGAAGAACATGAACGCGGTGGTGAACACCAGCGGGATCATCGAGCCGCCCAGGAAGCCCTGCATGGCGCGGAAGGCGATCATGCTCTGGATGTTCCAGGCGATGCCGCACAGCAGGCTGGTCAGCGTGAAGCCCGCCGCCGACGCCGCGAACAGCCAGCGCGTGGACATCACGCGCGCGAGCCAGCCCGACAGCGGGATCACGATGATCTCCGCGATCAGGTAGCTGGTCTGCACCCACACGGTCTCGTCGGTGCCGGCCGAGAGCCCGCCGCCGATGTCGCGCAGCGAGGCCGAGACGATCTGGATGTCGAGCAGCGCGATGAACATGCCCACGCACATGGTGGCGAAGGCGAACACCTTGGCGCCGGTGGTCATCGACGCCGGCGAGAAGTCCGGCAAACCCGCGGGCGGGCGGACCGGCGCGGGCTGCCCGGCAGCGGTGCCGGACTGCGCGCCGGATTGCGTGCCGGATTGCGCGCCCGCCAGCGCGGCGCCGCTCATTGCCGCACCTGCGCGTCGGCGCGGGCGTCGATCTCGGCCACCACGGACAGGCCCGGGCGCAGCTGCGCGAGCCTGGCGTCGTTCTCGTCGAGCATGATGCGCACCGGCACGCGCTGCACGATCTTGGTGAAGTTGCCGGTGGCGTTCTCGGGCGGCAGCACGCTGAACTGCGCGCCGGTGGCCGGCGCCAGGCTGGTCACGCGGCCGCGGAAGACCTGGCCGGGCAGCACGTCGGCCTCCACCGTGGCGCGCATGCCGGGCCGCAGGCGCGCGAGCTGGCCTTCCTTGAAGTTGGCGTCGACCCACAGCCCGTGCGTGGGCACCAGCGACAGCAACTGCGTGCCGCTGGCGGCGTAGGCGCCCACGCGCGCGCGCCGGTTGCCGACGATGCCGTCGATGGGCGCGCGCAGCTCGGTGTAGCCGACATTCAGGCGCGCGATGTCGCGCTCGGCGAGGGCCTGCGCCAGCGCGGCCTGGGCCTGCAGCTTCTGCGTGGCGATCACGTCGATCTGGCGCTGCGCGGCCAGCAGGCTGGCCTGCGCGCGCTGCGTGTTGGCCAGCGACTGCTTGTAGTCGGCATCGGCCTTCTGCGAGCTCTGCACCGACACCGCCGACTTGGCCGCCAGGCTCTGGTAGCGGGCCTGGTCGTCGCGGGCGCGCACGGTATCGGCATCCACCGCCGTCACCGCGGCGCGGGCCTGGCCGATCACGGCGTCCTGCAGCGCGCGCGTGGCGTCCAGGTTGACCAGCAGCGCCTGCTGCGCGGCCACCGCGCCTTCGGCCTTGGCCAGCGCGGCGCGGTAGTCGCGGTCGTCGATGCGGGCCAGCAGGTCGCCGGCACGCACCTGCTGATTGTCCGTCACCAGCACCTCGGCCAGGTAGCCGGCCACCTTGGGCGCGACCACCGTGACCTCGCCGCCGACATACGCATCGTCCGTGCTTTCCTGGAAGCGGCCGTGGGTCCACCAGTGCTGGCCGTAGAGCGCCAGGCCGACGCCGGCGGCGACCAGCGCGCCGGCCAGCACGAGGCGCTTGCGGCTGACGCGGGGTTTCGCCGCGGGGATGGGATCGGAGCCGGCCCGGTCGGCGGCGATTTCACTAGTCATGACGCTTCCTCTTCAATGCGGATTCAGGCGGCGCCCGCGGTCAGCGGGTCGCCAGGGATGGGGGCGCCGCTGGCGGCGTTGGCGCGCGCGCCGTCCGACCTCGCCAGGCGGGCGCGCATGCGCTCGCTGGCGGCCGGCCCGGCCGCGACGAAATGGTCGGCTTCGGTGATCGGCCGCCCGGTGGCGGCATCGACCAGCACCGGCGTGACGGTGGCGCCGGTATGGCGGTCCACCAGCACCACGCGCTCGCCCTCGGGCGCGTAGTGCCGGTTGCCCCACGCCAGCAGCGCCAGCATCACGGGCCGGAAATCGCGGCCGCGCGGGGTCAGCAGGTATTCGGAGCGCGGCGGCTTGTCGCAATACTGGCGGCGCTCCAGCAGCCCTTCGCCGACCAGCATCTCGAGCCGGCGCGACAGCATGTTGGGCGCGATGCCGAGCTGCTTCTGGAAGTCGTCGAAGCGGCGCGTGCCGTAGAACGCCTCGCGCAGGATCAGGACGCTCCACGACTCTCCCACCCGCGCCAGGCTGCGGGCGATGGGGCACGGGGCTGTGTCGAGCGGCGTTTTCCGCATGTTCCCTACCTCCGAAAATCATGTTGCTATCAAGATGAAAGTTAGTATAGAGTTGTAAATATCATCATGCAAGTAACTTGTTGAACGATTTTCGCGAGGCGGCGACGGCGCCGCTTCCCGGACTTCCGCAAAAGGAGATGGACAATGGATCGGACCCCGCCCCGCATCGGGCGCAAGCCAGGCCGGAAACCGGCACGCATGGGCGCCATGCGCCATGCCGCGCGCGCGGCAGGCGCGCTCGCCGCCCTCGGGCTGGCGGCCTGCGCCGCGGTCGGGCCCGACTACCGGCAGCCCGCGCTGGAGACGGCCGCCGCCTACCCGCATGCCGAGGTGCTGGCCGCGCGCGCCGCAACGCTGCCCGCGCCGCCGCTGGACAACTGGTGGACCGGCTTCGACGATCCCGCGCTGACCCGCATCGTGCAGCGCGCGCTGGACCAGAACCTGGACCTGGCCGCGTCGCTGGCGCGCGTGCAGCAGGCCCGCGCGGCGGCCGCCGAAGCCGGCGCGCAGCTGCTGCCGCAGGGCAGCCTGTCGGCGCAGGCGGTCAAGGAGCGCCAGTCGCTCGGCAGCCCGATCGGCCGCATCGCCAGCCAGTTCCCCGGCTACAACCGCAATCCCGCGCTCTATGACGCGGGCGCCGGCGCGAGCTGGGAGATCGACCTGTTCGGCGGCCTGCGGCGCGGCGCCGAGGCGGCCGACGCCGAAGCCCAGGCCGCGCAGGCCGAGCAGCTCGGCGTGCGCGTGTCGGTGGCGGCCGAAGCCGCCGACGCCTATTTCCGCGTGCGCGGCGCGCAGCAGCGCATCGCCATCGCGCAGGAACAGGTGCAGACCAACGCCCGCCTGCTCGACCTCGTGAAGCTGCGCCTCGACGACGGCCTGTCGTCCAGCCGCGAAGTCGCGCAGGCCGAGGCGCTGGTGGCGCAGGCGCGCGTCACCATCCCGCCGCTGCGCATCGAGCTGCAGACCCAGTTGAACCGGCTCGACGTGCTGATGGGCGCGCAGCCCGGCACCTACGCCGCCGAACTGGCCCGGCCGGCGGCCAAGCCCAGCCTCGCCGTGCCCGCCATCTCCGTGGCCCAGGGCCCGGCCGATCTGCTGCGCCGCCGCCCCGACGTGATCGCCGCCGAGCGCCGGCTGGCCGCCAGCAACGCGCGCATCGGCGCGGCCACCGCCGAGTACTACCCCAAGCTGTCGCTGTCCGCGCTGCTCGGCTTCGAGAGCTTCAGCACCGGCAAATTGTTCTCGGCCGGCTCGTTCCAGCCGGTCGGCGTGGCCGGCCTGCGCTGGCGCCTGTTCGACTTTGGCCGGGTCGATGCCGAAGTCGCGCAGGCGCGCGGCGCCAATGCCGAGGCGCTGGCCAACTACCGCAAGGCCATGCTGCGCGCCACCGAGGACGTGGAGAACGCCGTCGTCACCCTCACCGAGCTCGAAGCGCAGGGCAAGGAGCTGAACACCGAGATCGACGCCCACGAACGCGCGCGCGGCGCCTCCGAGGACGCCTACAAGGGCGGCGCCGTGAGCCTGTTCGAAGTGCTGGACGAAGAGCGCCAGCTGCTGGCCGCGCGCGACCAGCAGGCGCGCGTGCATGCCGACAACGCGCGCGCGGCGGTGGCGACGTTCCGGGCGCTGGGAGGCGGCTGGTAAGCCCGCCGGGCCGCCACCCCAAGCTGGCGGCCCGCACCATCGGCGTGCACGCGGCCCGGCGCGCGGCGCCGCCGGCGCCCAACTGGTGCACGCCCGCATGACGCCGATGCCATTTTTGCGTACAAAACCTGTGCGCGCTACTTGTATATCAGGCTGGCATACCTATTGCGTTACAGCGTGGCATGACTTTGCCCACGCCCGACCTTTCCGACAACGCCGCCCTGCCGCCGGCACTCCAAGCCGGCGCTGACGACGGCCGCGCCGCGTCCTCGGCCGAGATCGCCGAGCGCATCACGCAATCGATCCTGGCCCAGCGCCTGGCCCCCGGCACGCGCCTGGGCGAGCAGGCGCTGGCCGGGCTGTTCGGCGTGAGCCGCACGCTGGTGCGCGAGGCGCTCACGCGGCTGGCCGCGCGCGGCATCGTCACGGTGTCGTCGCGGCGCGGCTGGTTCGTGATCGAGCCGTCGCGCCAGGAAGCCCGCCAGGCCTTTGCCGCGCGGCGCGCCATCGAACTCGGGCTGCTGCGCTACGCGCCGCCGCTCACCGCCCAGGCCATCGGCCGGCTGCAGGAACACGTGGCGCAGGAAGAGCGCGCGCTGGCGGCCGACGACGCCGCGCTGCGCAGCTACCTGCTGGGCGACTTCCACGTGTGCCTGGGCGAATGCGCGGGCAACGTGCTGCTGGCCGACACGCTGCGCGACCTGACCGCGCGCACCACGCTGATCGCCATGCGCTACCAGTCCAGCCACCAGGCCCATGCCTCGTGCGCCGACCATGCGCAGATCGTGGCGGCGCTGGCGCGCGGCGACACCGAGCAGGCCATCGCGCTGATGGACGCCCATCTCGGCGACGTCGAAGCCGGCCTGAGCGCGGCCACGCCCGACGACCGCCCCGACCCGCTGCGCCAGGCATTGCGCCCGCTCGGGCGCGGCAACTGAGCGCCCCGGACCCGTTTCCCCTTCACCCCAACCCAAACGGCAAGCTAGCAAGGACCCCCAATGAAGCTCTCCAGACTCCTCCTCGGCCTCGGCGCCACCGCGCTCGCCTTCACCATGCACGCCGCCAGCGCCGAAGCGCTCGACGACGTGGTCAAGGCCGGCGTGCTCAAGGTTGCGGTGCCGCAGGACTTCCCGCCGTTCGGCTCGGTCAGCGCCGACATGAAGCCGCAAGGCCTGGACATCGACGTGGCCGCGCTGATCGCCAAAAAGATGGGCGTCAAGCTGGAACTGGTGCCCGTGACGAGCACCAACCGCGTGCCCTACCTGCAGACAAAGAAGGTGGACCTGGTGATCTCCAGCATGGGCAAGAACCCCGAGCGCGAGAAGGCCATCGACTTCAGCGAGGCCTATGCGCCCTTCTACAACGGCGTGTTCGGCCCGGCCGACCAGAAAGTCGCCAGCGCGGCCGAGCTGGCCGGCAAGACCGTGGGCGTGACGCGCGGCGCGGTGGAGGACCTGGAACTGAGCAAGATCGCCCCGCCCACCGCCACCATCAAGCGCTACGAGGACAACAACGGCACCATCAGCGCCTTCCTCTCGGGCCAGGTGCAGCTGGTGGCCACGGGCAACGTGGTGGCCGCGGCCATCCTGGCCAGGAACCCGCCCAAGAAGCCGGAGCCGAAATTCCTGATCAAGAACTCGCCGTGCTTCATCGGCCTGAACAAGGGCGAGCCCAAGCTGCAGGCCAAGGTCAACGCCATCCTGGCCGAGGTCAAGAAGGACGGCGAGCTCAACGCGCTGACCGTGAAGTGGCTCGGCATGCCGCTGCCCTCCACGCTCTGATGCCTCGATGCCTCGATGCCTTGATGCTCTGAAGTCCTGAAGTCCCGCCGCCCCGGACGCACCGGGGCGGCCGGTCACGCCCGCGCTCGCCGGGCGCCCACCTACGGCACCGCATGTCCTATCAATTCGACTTTCTCTCGGCCTTCGACTATGCCGGCGTGTTCGCGCACGGCATCGCCGTCACCGCCGAACTCACCGCCGTGGGCGGCGTGCTCGGGGTGGCCCTGGGCATCGCCTGCGCCTGGGCGCGCACGCAGGGGCCGGCCTGGCTGGCCGCCGTCGCCGGCGGCTACGTGGAGCTGATCCGCAATACGCCGTTCCTGATCCAGCTGTTCTTCATCTTCTTCGGCCTGCCCAGCGCGGGCGTGCACCTGGGCGAGATGACCGCCGCCATCCTGGCGATGGTCATCAACCTCGGCGCCTACAGCGCGGAGATCGTGCGCGCCGGCATCGCCGCGGTGCCGCGCGGCCAGTTCGAAGCGGGCGCCAGCCTGGCGCTGGCGCCGTTCCAGGTGTTCCGCCACGTGGTGCTGCTGCCGGCGCTGCGCAAGATCTGGCCGGCGCTGTCCAGCCAGGTGGTGATCGTCATGCTGGGCTCGGCGGTGTGCTCGCAGATCGCCGCCGAAGACCTGACCTTCGCCGCCAATTTCGTGCAGGGCCGCAACTTCCGCGCGTTCGAGGTCTACCTGCTGACCACCGGCATCTACCTGCTGCTCGCCATCGGCCTGCGCCAGGCGCTGCGCGGCATCGGCGGCCTGCTGTTCCGGAGAGCCCGATGACCGATTTCTCGACGTGGGACATCCTGCGCAACCTGCTGCTGGCCGCGCGCTGGACCGTGGTGCTGTCGCTGGTGGCCTTTATCGGCGGCGCCGCCACCGGCCTCGTGGTGCTGTTCATGCGCATCAGCCGGCGCGCGGCGGCGCGGCGCGCGGCCTGGGCCTTCATCGAAATCTTCCAGGGCACGCCGCTGCTGATGCAGTTGTTCCTGGCCTTCTTCGGGCTGGCGCTGTTCGGCGTGGAGATTCCCGCGTGGCTGGCCGCCGGCCTGGCGCTGTCGCTGTGGTCGGGCGCCTACCTGGCCGAGATCTGGCGCGGCTGCGTGGAGGCCATCCCCAAGGGGCAGTGGGAAGCCGCGGGCTGCCTGTCGCTGGGCCACGTGCAGCAGATGCGCCACGTGATCCTGCCGCAGGCGCTGCGCATCGCCATCGCGCCCACCGTGGGCTTTGTCGTGCAGATCATCAAGGGCACCGCGCTGGCGTCGATCATCGGCTTCGTCGAGCTGTCCAAGGCCGGCACCGTGATCACCAACGCCACCTTCAGCCCCTTCACCGTCTACGCGCTGGTCGCGCTGATCTATTTCGCGCTGTGCTGGCCCCTGTCCCGCTACAGCCGCCACCTGGAAAGGAAGCTCAATGTCGCTCATCGCCATTGAAAACGTGAAGAAGCGCTTCGGCGCCAACGAAGTGCTCAAGGGCATCGACCTCAAGATCGAAGCCGGCGAGGTGGTCGCCATCATCGGCAAGAGCGGCTCGGGCAAGAGCACGCTGCTACGCTGCATCAACGGCCTGGAAAGCATCGACGAAGGCAACATCACGGTGGCCGGCGCCAAGCTCGGCAGCACCGAGCTGGAGCTGCGCGCGCTGCGCCGCAAGGTCGGCATGATCTTCCAGCAGTTCAACCTGTTCCCGCACCTGAGCGCCGGGCGCAACGTCATGCTCGCGCCCACCGTGGCCGCCGGCGTGAGCGAGGCCGAGGCCCGCACCCGCGCGCGCGAATGCCTGGCCAAGGTGGCGCTGGCGGAGAAATTCGACAGCTATCCCGACCAGCTCTCCGGCGGCCAGCAGCAGCGCGTGGCCATCGCGCGCGCGCTGGCGATGCAGCCCCGCGCGCTGCTGTGCGACGAGATCACCTCGGCGCTGGACCCGGAACTGGTGATGGAGGTCTTGAACGTGGTGCGCCAGCTGGCCAGCGAAGGCATGACGCTGCTGATGGTCACGCACGAGATGCGCTTCGCGCGCGAGGTGTGCAACCGCGTGGTGTTCATGCACCAGGGCCGCGTGCATGAAGTGGGCGCGCCGGAAGACCTGTTCACGAAGCCGGCCACGCCGGAACTGCAGCAGTTCCTGGGGATGGCGGCCTGACACGGCATCGGCATCCGGCCAGCGTATGATTGGGGCGTGGCTCAATCCGGGCCCATACCGATCGACGAGACGCCCATCATCCGCTTTTGCGCACCGGCCCGCACGGAACGTCCGCGCGCCGCCGGCAAGCACCGGCCGGAACAGGTGTCCGGCCAACCGAGGCGCAACATGGCACTCAGCTTTCCCAACCCGAGCCGCAGCTACGACGCGGCCAAGCACTGCGTGTGGTTCTGGGGCTACGACAACGCGCGCGAAGTCACGTTCCTCGTCAACGATGCCGTGCTCGCCCATCTCGACCCGGCGATGGGCCCGGCCGAGCCCGAGGTGCTGGCCGCCTTCGACCGGCACCGCGAGCAGATCCTGGAACTGGCCAGGACCCGCTACGCGGCCAGCCGCCAGAACATGTACCTGCTTTCCTGACACAGCAGCCATGCCGCCAGGCCACGAAGGGCAGACGATGGTGCCGGACATGGAAACCACCGCCACGCAGACGGAACCCGCCGGCAATACGGCCGGATACTGGCTCAGGAAGCTCGGCCCGGGACTGATCACGGGCGCCGCCGACGACGACCCGAGCGGCATCGCCACCTATTCGCAGGCGGGCGCGCAGTTCGGCTTCAACATGCTGTGGACCGTGCTCTTCACCTATCCGCTGATGGTCGGCATCCAGGTGGTCAGCGCGCGCATCGGGCGGGTGAGCGGCCACGGGCTGGCCACCAACATCCGGCGGCACTATCCGGCGTGGCTGCTGTACAGCGTGGTCGGGCTGGTGATGGTGGCCAACACCATCAACATCGGCGCGGACGTGTCGGCGATGGGCGAGGCGCTCCGGCTCATCGCCGGCGGCCCGGCGCAGCTCTACGCCGTGGTGTTCGGCGTGATCTCGCTGCTGCTGCAGGTCTTCATTCCCTACCGGCGCTACGTCCGCATCCTGAAATGGCTCACGCTCGCGCTGCTGGCATACGTGGCCACCGCCTTCGTGGTGCAGATCCCGTGGTCCCAGGTGCTGGCGAAGATGCTGGCGCCGCGCATGTCGTGGAAGCCCGAGTACGTCACCACCGTGGTGGCCGTCTTCGGCACCACCATCAGCCCCTACCTGTTCTTCTGGCAGGCCTCGCAGGAAGTGGAGGACCAGTTGGCCGACGAGCGCGCCAGGCCGCTGATCCACGCGCCCGCGCAGGCCGACGCCAACCTGCGGCGCATCAAGATCGACACCGGCATCGGCATGGGCTTCTCCAACCTGGTGGCCTTCTTCATCATCCTGACCACGGCCGTCACGCTCAACCTGCATGGCGTGACCGACATCCAGACCTCGGCGCAGGCCGCCACGGCGCTGCGCCCGATCGCCGGGGACTTCGCCTTCGTGCTGTTCAGCGCCGGCATCATCGGCACCGGCCTGCTGGCGATTCCGGTGCTGGGCGGCTCGTCCGCCTACGCCGCGGCGGGCGCCTTCCGCTGGCGCAACAGCCTGGAGCGCGCGCCGATGCAGGCCAAGCGCTTCTACGGCATCATCGCCGTCTCCACCCTGGTCGGCATCGGGCTGGGCTTCACCGAGATCGACCCGATCAAGGCGCTCTACTGGAGCGCGGTGATCAACGGCGTGGTCTCCGTGCCCATCATGGCCCTGATGATGCTGATGGCCGCGCGCGCCGACATCATGGGCCCGTTCGTCATCAGCCGGCGGCTGAAGGTGCTGGGCTGGCTGGCCACGCTGATGATGGCGGCGGCCGTGGGCGCCATGTTCGTGACCATGCGCGCGTAGCGCTGGCGGGCGGGTGGACTGGACCGCAAACCCTCAGCGGCCGTCGAAACGCGCGGCCAGCCGCTTCCTGCGGAACGCCTCGACCACGAACGCCACGAACGCCCGCGTCTTCGGCGGCAGCAGCTTCTTGTTCGGGTAGTACAGCGACACCGGCCCGTGCTCGGCGTACCAGCCCGGCAGCAGCCGCACCAGCGCCCCGCTCTCCAGCCAGCGCGCGGCATGCTGCATCGGCAGCACGGCCACGCCGAGCCCCAGCATGGCGGCGTGGGCCATCGCCTCGGGGTCGTCGAAGATCACGCGCGTGCGGCCCGCGGCCGGCGCTTCCTCGCCGACCTGGTTGCGCAGCGTCCAGGCGCGCACGCGGCCGGTGACGATGGAGCGGCGCTCGATCGCGTCGAGCCCGGCCAGCGCGGCCGGGTGCGCCGGCATGCCGCGCCCGGCCATGTAGGCGGGCGCCGCCACCACCACCATGTAGGTGGTCGCCAGCTCGCGCGCCACCAGGCCCTCGGTCAGTTCGATGCCGCCGCCGATGGCCGCATCGAAGCCGCCGCCGATCAGGTCCACCGGGCGGTTGTCGAAATGCCAGTCCGGCACGATGGCGGGATAGCGCGCCAGGAACTCCGCCAGCAGCGGCACCAGGTATTCGGTGCCGAACGCCACCGCCACGCTCACCTTGAGCACGCCGGCGGGCATGCCGCCGTCCTGCGAGACGCTGGCGAAGGCGTCGCGCAGCGCGCCGTAGGGGTCTCCCACCCGGTGCAGGAACTGCTCGCCGCCGGCGGTCAGGGTCAGGCTGCGCGTGCTGCGCTGGAACAGGCGCAGGCCCAGGCTGGCCTCCAGCCGCGCCACGTTCTTGCTGACCGCGGCGGGCGTCACGCCGAGCCGGCGCGCGGCGGCGGAGAAGCTGCCGGTCTCGGCGCTCTGGATGAAGGATTCGAGCAGGTTGAGCGCTTCCATGCGGCCAGCTTATACCAATGGTTGAAGCAGATGATCCAGATTACGGTCTACCGGAGCCGATGTCCAGTGACCATACTTCGCTCACCTCCACTCACCCAGGAACCTCATCATGTCTGCACCCCTCTCCGGCAAGGTCGCCTTCGTCACCGGCGGCGCGCGCGGCATCGGCGCGGCGGTCGTGCGCCGGCTGGCGCGCGACGGCGCCACCGTCGCCTTCACCTATCACAGCTCCGCGGCCGGCGCCAACGAGCTGGCCGCCAGCATCGAAGCCGCGGGCGGCAGCGCCATCGCGGTCAAGGCCGACGTGGCCGACCCCGCCTCGCTCGACGGCGCCATCAACGCGGTGGCGCACCGCCTGGGCAAGATCGACATCCTCGTCAACAACGCCGGCGTGCTGCGCATGGGGCCGGTGGACAGCTTCTCGCTGGAAGACTTCGACGAGACGCTCAACGTGAACGTGCGCGCGGTGTTCGTCGCCGCCAAGGCCGTGCTGCCGCACATGGGCAACGGCGGGCGCATCATCAACATCGGCAGCTGCAACGCCGAGCGCATGCCGTTCGCCGGCGGCAGCGCCTACGCCATGAGCAAGTCCGCGCTGCAGGGCCTTGTGCAGGGCATGGCGCGCGACCTCGGCCCGCGCGGCATCACGGTCAACAACGTGCAGCCCGGCCCGACCAACACCGACATGAACCCGGAGACCGGCGACTTCGCCAACCTGATGCATGGCCTGATGGCGCTGCAGCGCCACGCCAGCACCGACGAGATCGCCGGCATGGTGGCCTACGTGGCCAGCCCCGAAGCCGGCTTCGTGACCGGCGCCAGCCTGACCATCGACGGCGGCTTCAACGCCTGAACGGTCGCGGCCGCACGCCGCGCGCGCGGCATGTCATCTCATGCCGTGCGTCGTCTCGCCCTCCCTTTGAACGGGAGGGATCGGGCGCCCGAAGTCCTCGCTTCGCGGCCCGCCCCCGGCCCCTCGCGCCGGCGCGCGGGCGCGGGCGAGGCCGGCAGCCCGCGTCACTTGCTGCGGCCGCGGTCGCCGCCGAGCGCATCGATGATGATCATGGTGCGGTCGAGCACGCCGCGGTCATCGAAGTAGGCGCTGAAGTGGGCCGGCTGGTAGCCGCTCGCATAGAGCCGGTACGACCACGCCTCGCGCTTCATGAGCGGGTAATACTGCACCGGCTCGCGCGGCAGGCCGAAACGCTGCGCCACGTCCTGCTTGGTCCAGACGCCGGGCCGGGCTTCGTAGATCTCCTTCTCGGTCAGCATCTGGCGAAAGCTCGCCAGGTTCCCGCCCGCGTCGAAATCCGCCGCGTAGACCTCATGCCCGAGCGGCTGCTTCGAGTAGATCCAGCGGCTGGTGCCGCCGTCGAGCCGATAGGTTTCCGTGGGCGCGCCGAACGCCTGGCGCACGGTGCTCTCCGGGCTGCCGATCAGCTTCCGCGCGGTCTGCGCGGGTTCGAGCGATGCGCAGGCGCACAGCGCGGCGGCCGCCGCGCCCATGCCCAGCCATCCAGGTAAGCGATATGCCATGACCATTCCCCCAGTGTCGGCACGGATGCGTGCGCCGGGCCTGATCGGTAAACACGCCAGCCCGGCGGAATATTCCATGCGCGGCGCCGCCGCCGCGCCGAATTTTGAGAATTCGCCGCATTGCCTTGCGCCGGCGGCAAGCCACAATCGAACACACCGCCATCGCGCCGGGGTTTCCGGCGGCGGGCGGATACGAGGCCGATGCGGGGCGGATGAGCGGCGGATGGGCGACAAATGCGCGACGGATTCGCCGGAAGCCCTTCCCGTCCCCCAGTGACAACACATCCTGTTGTAATACCATCGGTAATACAAAATCGCACGTAAAAAAGGAATACAATGGCGTCTATCCGAGTAACCATGCCAAGTGACCGCGATGACCCTGGCCGCCTCCGCTCAGCCCGCCCAGACCACCCTTTCCTTCCGCACGACGCAGGAGTTCGCCATGCAGACACGTGAATTTGCCCGCCGCGCCGGCATGTCCAGCTCGGACTACGTCCGCGAGGCCGTGCGCGAGAAAAACGAGCGCGCGATGGCCGAGCGCATGGCCTTCCTGTCGCGCCGGTTGTCGGCCCGCTCGCTGGCGGAAAACGAATCCATGGACGACAGCCTGGAGGACGGGCTTGCCTAGGCCACAACACCGGCGCGGGGAGGTCTGGGTGATCGACCTGTCCCCGCAAACCCACAAGGAGGAACCGGGCAAGGCGGGGCGCCCGGCCCTCGTCATCCAGACCGACATCCTGAACCAGGCCGGCCACCCGACCACCATCGTGCTGCCCGGCACCACCGACATCTACGAGGACGCCGGCGGCGACGGCTTTCCGCTGCGCGTGCGCGCGGGCAAGTTCGCCAAGCCGGGCGAGCCGCCCCGGGAAACCGACCTGCTGGTCGATCAGGTCCGCGCCGTGTCGAACCACCGCTTCGTCGGCAACGCGCCGATCGGGCGGGTCAGCGAGGCGCACCTCAAGCGCGTGGAAGAAGCGCTGCTGCTGCTCACCGGGCGCTAGCGCCGGTTGGTCGGTGGCGGTCAGCTCCAGCCCAGCGTGAACGGCAGCAGCAAGGCGTTGACGATCAGCAGGCCATAGAAGATCGCCATGACCGCGGAGATGGCCCGGCGCCGTCCGTGGCCCGGTGCCGCGCCCCGGCCGCGCCGGCGCTGCCACGCATAGACCGCGCCCATGCCGAACGCGGCGACGCCGCCCAGCAAGGCCGGCGAAACCGGGACGCCCGAATCCGGCGGGGACGCGGCGGGCGCCACGGCGGTCCCGCCCGGCGAGGCATCCGAGGTGTCCGAAACATCCAGGACATCCGGCGCGCCGGCCTCCGCCGGCGCCAGCGCCGGTCCGGCCGGCCGCGCGCTGTCCCGCATCGCGGGCAATGGCGCCGGCGATGCCCTTTCCGCCACGGCGGGCACAGGTGCCGGCTTTGGCGGAACGCGCGCCGCGACGCTAGCGGCGGGCTGCGCCGAAGGCGGCACGGGAAGCGCCGCGGAGGGCGATGCGGAAGAGGATGCGGAAAGCGATACGGACGATCGCGCGGATGGCAGCCCGGATGGCGGCACGGATGGCAGCCCGGAACGGAAGCGGCCCGCATCGCGCCAGCGCCACCATTCGTGATACAGGCTCTCGAGGCAGGATGCGGATTCGCAGGCATCGCGCCGGGCGCGCCACGCGTCGACATCCGCATCGCGGATCGCGCCGGCGCGCAGCAGCCGCTGCTGCTCGGCGTGGATGCGTTCATAGCGGCTCGTCAGCGCCGCGCTGCCGCACCACGGGCGCTGGTTGCGCGGGCGCTCGCCCGTCACCAGCGAGCAGCGCATCCCGCTGCCGGGATCGTCGCAGCGCACCGATCCCTCGGCCGGCGCGGGCCCGCAGCCGGCGTCGGCTGCCCGTGCTCCGCCGGCGGCACACAGGCCCAAGGCAACGAGCGCGGCCAGGTGTCCTATGACCCTGTTCATCGTTGGTCCCCATCAAAGCGGCCACGCCGGCCTCAGAGATCAACGTAGTCGATGGCCACGGGGGTGTGCAAGGGCATGGCGAACGGGGCGCGGGAGCATGCACTTTCGCCGGCGCCGCGGCGGCGCAATGCGCGTCCGCCTGCGCTTGCGCGGGTGCGCTACACGCCCGGCGGCAGCTTGGAGGCCATCATCTCCCGCCGGTCGAACTTGCGCCCGTCGACGATGAACGTGCCGTCGCCGACGGCGTGGACCATGCGCTGCTCCTTGCGCTCGGGATCGATCCACGCGGCGACGGCCTCCAGCACGACGATGTCGTGCTTCTTCACGATGTCGATGACCTTGCACTCGATGTTGGCGAAGCACTCCCGGATCAGCGGCGCCTTGACGACCTTGCCCGGCACCGGCGTGAGCCTGAACCGGGCGAACTTGTCCATGTCCGCGCCGGAGCACGTGCCGATGCCGACCACCGTGTCCAGCATGTCCACCGTCGGAATGGCGATGACGCATTCCTCATGCTTGCGCAGCGCCGCGTAGGAGTAGTTCCACGCACCCGTGGTCAGCGCGAACACCGGCGTGAAGTCCATCACCATCGTCCACGAGATGGTCATGATGTTGTCCTTCTGCCCGTCATGGGTCGTCACCAGGACGACCGGGCCGGACTCCATCAGGGTAAAGACCTTGCTCATTTCCATTTGACGCATCGAAGGCACCTCGCGATGGTTGGCAATGCACGGCGCGGCGGGCGCAGGCAAGCGCACCCGCCGGCCACTGACTCATGCTACGCAATCGCGCCCGGCCCGGCTTGCCCTGCGTCAACCTCTTGGGTCATGCCCATCGTGCCCATCGTGCCCGGCCGCGTGCCGGGGCGGCAGCCCGCCCGCGGCCTTCACGCGGCGAAACACCCGCACCGCGCACAGCAGCTGCAGCCCGAGCCAGGCGTTGGCGAGCGCGAACGCCATGCCGCCGGCCAGGGCCAGCCAGCGCGGCGCCAGCGGCAGCGCCAGCAGCAGGACATAGGCGAGCAGCAGCAGGCGGGCCTGCCAATGCTGCCGCGCGGGCGCAATGATCGCCTGCATGGCCGGCACCCGCGCCGGCAGCGGCAGGCCGCGGCGCAAGTGCAGCCAGATCACGAACGGCACGATCTTGCCCGTCATGGCCGTGACCGGCAGCACCCCGCATCCGACCAGCACCGCCGTGCCGATCCACCAGGGCAGCGCGGCCACCCCGTGCAACAGCGGGGCCGCCATCGCCAGCGCCGCCGCCGCGAGCGCGCTCAGGCAGGCCGCGACCCAGAGCCGCCAGCCGGGATCATGCCGGCGCCGCGCCCGCAGCATGCCGCGCAGCCCGAGCAGGGCCAGCAGCGCCAGCAGCAGCAGGAGCGGCAGCGCGCCCACCTCCGCCAGCGCCGGCAGGTCGACCGCCACCCCGCTGTAGCCCAGCAACAGCAGCCAGATTCCCCACGGCAGGAAGGACGCCACCACGGCGGGCAGCCGCGGCGCCTGCCAGAACATCGGCACCACCGTGGTGGCGACGCCGGCGACCAGCGCGGCCAGCCAGCCCACCAGGCCCCAGGCGACGTGCAGTTGCAGCAGCGGCCGCAGCGGCAGTTGCCACTGCCCGCCGAGCACGCCGGCCAGCGCCGCGCCGGTGGCCACGGTCACGATCAGCGGCGCGCCCGCGCGCGCCAGCGTGCGCGTGGTGGCATCCGCCGCGGCCACGCGCGCGCCGGCCCGCAGCAAGGCCAGCCCGACCAGGCCCAGGAACGGCGCCCCGAGCAGGATCGCCGCGCGGAAACCGGGCAGCCAGCCGGCCACGAACCCGCCGGCCAGCCCCAGCGCGGCGCCCCCGCCCAGCAGCGCGGCCAGCGGCGCCAGCGCGGCGGTGCCGGGCACCCGCACCCCGGCGATCACCGGCATCATCTGGAACAGCGCGCCCACCATGACGGGCGCCAGCATGCCCAGTGCGAGCAGATGCACCACCGCCAGCGCGACCGGCGCGAACCGCGACGGCAGCCCGTCCGGCGGGCCGAATGCCAGCAGCAGTCCCGCGGCGGCGCCAAGCCACGGTGCCGGCAGCAGGCAGCCGAGGACCACGGCGGGCCGCGGCGCGTTCTCGTATCTCAGGCGCGCGGGCTTCATGGGTGCTCCGGGAACCGGCCCGGGGTGTGGCCCGGGGTGTGGCCGGGCACGGCGGGACACAAGGAAAAGCATGGCGGGCAAAGCGGCGGTTTCGGCATCGGATCAGTCCCCCGCCCGAAGCGGGAAGCAAGGCGCGGGGCAGGCGAACAGGCAAACAAGCAAGGCGCGGACGGCCCCGCGCCGTCCATCCCGCCGCACGCATGCTAGCCGCCGGGCCGCGGCGCCGGCTTGATCGCGGTGAAGGACCGCGCCTGCGGATTGTGCCTGCGGCAGCCGGCCCGCCGCATTCCCGCGCCTGCTTGCTCCATCTCAACCGGCGGGTTCCGCTTTCGGCCATACTTTCGGCCATGCTCCACGCAGATCAGATGCAAACCACGGCCGCCTGCCTCAACCGGGACTCCACCATGCTTTCCACCACCGCCAGCCTGCCCGGCTTCGAGCCGCCGATCGAACTGCTGCTGGCCTGCCACGACAAGGTGCGGCGCTTCGCCGGCCTGTGCCCCAGGCTGGCCCGGCACGTGGCGCTGCACGGCGCGGACGAAGAGGCGCGCAGCGCGGCCGCCGGCGCGTTGCGTTACTTCCAGGTCGCCGCGCCGCTGCACCACATGGACGAGGAGGAAGACCTGTTTCCGGCGCTGCGGGAACTGGGCGACGCCGCGCTCGACGCCCGCATCGGCGAGATCGCCGCCGAGCACGGGCATCTCGGCGCATTGTGGCGCGCCGTGCAGCCGTGGCTGGAAGCGGTCTCGCAAGGGACCGCGCAGGCCGCCCCGCCGGAGCTCGACCCGTTCGCCACCGGCTATCCCGCGCATGCCTTGCGCGAGGAGCGCGAAATCTATCCCGCCGCCGACAAGCTGCCGCATGACCGGCTCGCCGAGATCGGCCGGCGCATGGCGCGGCGAAGAGGCGCGCGCTAGCGCCACGCGCGGCACAGGCGGCACGCGCGCGCCACGTCACATCCGGCCGCGGCCTGCGCGCCGGGGCGATGCAACTTGACCCACCACAAAATCCGGCGGGCCGCCGCGTGGAATCCTATGCGCTGCGAGCCGGTCGCCGCGCACGCCCTGTGCCGCTGCCGCGTGCCCCGCCATGACGGCCCGCGCCGACAGACCGACCGGTGCCACCACCGTCACCGAGACAAAGCATGCGCCACAAACTCAATCTCGACGGGCTGCTGGGCAGCCTGCCGCTTTTCCGCAACCTCGATGCCGGCCAGTTGAGCGAGCTGGCCGGCTCCTGCCGCGAGGTCAGGGTCCCCAGGCATGGCCACGTGTTCCGGCGCGGCGACGCGGCGCCGGGCCTCTACGTCGTCGCGGTCGGCCAGATCAAGCTCGCGCTGCCGTCGCTGCACGGCAACCCCGAGAAGGTCGTGGAGTTCTTCGGCCCCGGCCAGGCCTTCGGCGAGGCCGTCATGTTCCTTGACCGGCCCTACCTCGTGGATGCCCAGGCGCTGGAAGACACGCTGCTCATCCTGCTCGGCAAGAAGGACATCTTCGCCGCCATCGACCGCGATCCGTCCTTCGCGCGCCGCATGCTCGCCGGCCTGTCGATGCGCCTGCATTCGCTGGTGCAGGACATCGAGACGGTCAACCTGCAGAACGCGCAGCAGCGCGTGATCGGCTACCTGCTGAACCGCCCGCGCGAGGGCAACCTGACCCGCTTCGCCGTCAACAAGAACCTGATCGCCTCCAAGTTGGGGCTGTCGCCGGCCACGCTCTCGCGCGCGCTGCAGCGCCTCAGCGAAGCCGCCCTCATCAGCGTGGCCGGCCCCGAGGTCGTGATCCACGACGTGCAGGCGCTGCAGCTGCGGTTCGCCGCGGGCTAGGCGCGGAGCAGCGCGAGTCAGCCGCGCCACCTGCCATCGGCTTGTCCGCCGACAAGGCGGCCGGCGCGGGCACGCGGCAAGATCATGGTGAGGTTGCCGGGGTGCGGGGGCTTGCCCGGCGGCCTCGATGTAGTGGTACTGCTGGAAGCCTGCCCGATGATGTCCGAGGCATCGCGGGCAGGCTCTTTTTTTTCAGGACCGCCGCGCAAGCGCCGCCGCGCGGGTCCGCCACGCGCGCGCCGCGGCGGCCGTGACGGCAATGAACAGCAGCATGGCCGCCACGTTGCCGAGCGCCGCCGCGGCCTTGACCGCCGGCAGCCGGTGCCCGAAGGCCAGCCGCGCGGCCAGGGACAGGTGCAGCACCGCCAGCGGCGCGTAGAAGCCGTTGCCGAACGCCAGCCGGATGCGCGTGATGGCCGGCAGGATGACCGGCGCATGCGCCATCACCATGCTGACGATGAACCCCAGCCCCAGCGCGTGGAGCGCCGCGTCGCGCCACGGCAGCCCGGCCGCGGTGGCGGCCCATGCCGCCCCGGCCACCAGCAGCCAGCCGTAGCCGAGCAGCAGGCAGACCGCCATGTAGCGGCTCAGTCCGTGGCTGCGCACCGTGCGGCGCGCGATGTCGAACACCGCCAGCCAGATGGCGAGGCAGGCCAGCGCCACGCCATAGACGCAGCCGCCCAGCGTGCCCGCGCGCCCGTCCAGCGCCGAGCCGGCGGCGCCCAGCGCGAGCGCGGCCAGAATGGCGAGCAAAGCGCCCTGCGCGCCGCGCCGCCGGCGCATCAGGCGCGTCATCTCGAGCCGCTCGGCGGCAACCGTGACCACCAGGAACAGGAAGCACCAGGCGTTGACCGAGGCCAGCGCGCGCCCCGAGGCCAGCGCCGCGGTGCCGGCCAGCCACGCCAGCGCGGCCGCCAGCAGCAAGGCGGTGTGCGCGGCCGGCTGGCGCCGCAGCACGGCCACGCTGACGCCGGCGAACGCCAGCGCGCCGCCGGCCATGAGCCACGCGCCGGCCGCGGGAAACCCCGCCACCAGCAGCAGCGCGCCCAGCCCCGACGCCAGCGGCGCGGCGAAGGCCGCGGGCCGGCCCAGCGCCACCGCCCGCTCGATGCCGATCACGGTGCCGAAGAAGCCGCCGGTCATCAGCGCGCCGTGGAACGCGAACGCCTGCCACGGCAGCGCGGCGGCGCCGGCGCCGGGCAGCGCCACGCCGGCGCGCAGCAGGCCGCCGAGCAGGCCCGCGAGCAAGGCGAGGACGGCCGGCGCCAGCACCGCGACGCGCGGCCACGCGCCGCGCCGGCGTTCGCGCGCGCGGCGCGGCGGCGCCCTCACCATCCCATCACGCGCCTGGCCGCCGCGCTCATGCGCTCGGGCGACCATGCCGGCTCCCAGCACAGTTCCAGCTCGATCGCATAGCCCAGCGGCATGGTGTCTTCGAGCTCGAACTGCACGTCGTCCAGAATCATGTCCGCCACCGGGCACGCGGCCGAGGTCATGGTCATCGTGACCTTCACCACGCCCTCCGAGACCGCCACCGCGTAGACCAGGCCCACGTCGAGGATATTCAGCGCCAGCTCGGGGTCCACCACGCGGCGCAGCGCCTCCGTGATGGGCGCGAGCCATTCCTGCGGGCCCTGGTAGTCAAAACCGCCTGTCGCATTCCATGCTTGTTCCAACGGCATGCCTGCCTCCTCCCGGATTACTGTGATGCACGCTTTCATCGTAGTACGGCCACGTCCTCCGCCTGGCCCGTACCCGCGCATCGATTGACATGGCGCAAGCGCGCGCCGCGCTTCACGCCTCGCGCAGCGTGAAATGGCTGAAGCGCGCCGCCAGCCGGTCGACGTCGGCGCGGCCCAGCGCCGCGCCCGCGCCGCCGCGGCACGCCTGCAACGCCCAGCGCGTCACGCCGAGCGCGGCCAGCCGTGCGGCCAGCGCGTGCAGCTCGGCGACGTCGAACAGGCCGTGGTGCCAGGTGGTGCGGCACTCGCCCGCCACGCCGCTGGCCAGCCAGCGGCGCAGCGATTCCCAGGCCCGCCCGCCGCTGCCGGGCACCCGCGTGATGGCGTCGTAGCGGTGCTCGGGCGCCTTGATGTCGAGGCCGACCCAGTCGAGCGCCGGCAGCACCGCCGCCAGGCGCCCGGGATACATGCCGGCGGTGTGCAGCGCGGCCTCGAAGCCGCGCGCCCGCACCGCCGCGATGGCGCCCGGCAGCGCCGCCTGCAAGGTCGGCTCGCCGCCGGAAAACACCACGCCGTCGAGCAGGCCGCGCCGGGTCTCCAGGAAGCCCAGCACCTGCGCCCAGGCCATGCCGGCGGGCGCGCCGGCATCGAGCAGCGCCGGGTTGTGGCAATAGCCGCAGCGCCACGGGCAGCCCTGGCAGAACACCACGGCGGACAGGCGGCCCGGGAAGTCGATGGTCGTCAGCGCCGTCATGCCGCCGACGCGCAATGCGGCGGCAGTGGCGGCGGCGGCGTCAGGCGGCAACCGCATGAGGCTCCGCGAAGAACCTGCGCTCGCGGTGCTCGCCCTGCTTGCCGGCGTTGAAGCTGGCCACCGGCCGGTGGTAGCCCATCACCCGGGTCCAGACCTCGCAGGGCTGGCGCTCCTCGTCGCGCAGCGCAACGTCGGCCGGCGGGGTGGAAAGGGAGGTGGCGGATTGTCGTGCGTGGTCGGTCATGATGCGTGCTCCGGGTTGAAAAAAGGTTGGGGGAAAAGTCGGGAAAAAACGCAGGGGGATGCCGCCATCATTGCGGCGTCCATGCCCCCGGCCGTGCGGCCAGCCGGCTAGGCGGCAAGCGCGTCCCGCTTGCGCGCGAGGATCTCTTCGTCGCAGCGCGGGCAGAACGGATGCTCGCCGGCAAGGTAGCCGTGCGTGGGGCAGATCGAGAACGTCGGCGTCACCGTGATGTACGGCAGGCGGAAGCGCGTCAGCGCGCGCCGCACCAGCTCGCGGCAGGCCGCGCCGCTGGACAGGCGCTCGCCCATGTACAGGTGCAGCACGGTGCCGCCGGTGTAGCGCGCCTGCAGGGGCTGCTGCCGCGCCAGCGCCTCGAACGGGTCGTCGGTCCAGCCGACCGGCAGCTGCGACGAATTGGTGTAGTAGGGCTGCGCCGCGCTGCCGGCCTGGAGGATGCCGGGCCAGCGCTTGCGGTCCTCGCGCGCGAAGCGGTACGTCGCGCCTTCGGCCGGCGTGGCCTCGAGGTTGTAGAGATGGCCGGTTTCCTGCTGGAAGGCCACGATGCGCTCGCGCACGTGGTCGAGCAGGCGCAGCGCGAAGGCCTCGCCCCACGCCGAGGTGATGTCGTGCCGGTCCGCGGTGAAGTTGCGGATCATCTCGTTGATGCCGTTCACGCCCAGCGTCGAGAAATGATTGCGCAGGGTGCCGAGGTAGCGCCTGGTGTAGGGGAACAGGCCCTGGTCCATCAGTTGCTGGATCCGCTTGCGCTTGCTCTCCAGGCTCTGCTTGCCCAGTTCGAGCAGGCGGTCCAGCGCGCGCAGCAGCGCCGCTTCGTCGCCGGCGTGCAGGTGGCCCAGGCGCGCGCAGTTGACCGTCACCACGCCGACGCTGCCGGTCTGCTCGGCGCTGCCGAACAGGCCGTTGCCGCGCTTGAGCAGCTCGCGCAGGTCGAGCTGCAGGCGGCAGCACATGGAGCGCACCATGTTCGGCTCCAGCTCCGAGTTGATGAAGTTCTGGAAATACGGCAGCCCGTACCTGGCCGTCATCTCGAACAGCCGCGCGGCGTTCTCCGATTCCCACGGAAAGTCGCGCGTGATGTTGTAGGTCGGGATCGGGAAGGTGAACACCCTGCCCTTGGCGTCGCCCGCCGTCATCACCTCGATGTAGGCGCGGTTGATGAGGTCCATCTCCTGCTGCAGCTCGCCATAGGCGAACGGCATCTCGCGCCCGCCGATGACCGGCACCTGCTCGCGCAGGTCATCCGGGCAGGTCCAGTCGAAGGTGAGGTTGGTGAACGGCGTCTGCGTGCCCCAGCGCGAAGGCACGTTGAGGTTGTAGATCAGCTCCTGGACGCACTGCCGCACCTCGGCGTAGGACATGGCGTCCTTGCGCACGAAGGGCGCCATGTAGGTATCGAACGACGAGAACGCCTGCGCGCCGGCCCACTCGTTCTGCAGCGTGCCGAGGAAATTGACGATCTGCCCCACCGCCGACGACATGTGGTTGGGCGGCCCCGCCTCCACCTTGCCCGGCACGCCGTTGAACCCCTCGTGCAGCAGCGTGCGCAGCGACCAGCCGGCGCAGTAGCCGCTCAGCATGTCGAGATCGTGGATGTGGATGTCGCCGTTGCGGTGGGCCTCGCCGATCTCCGGCGCGTAGACGTGGGACAGCCAGTAGTTGGCCGTGACCTTGCCGGCCACGTTGAGGATCAGCCCGCCCAGCGAATAACCCTGGTTGGCATTGGCGTTCACGCGCCAGTCGGCCTTGCTCAGGTATTCGTTGATCGAGGCCGCCACGTCGACCAGGGTCTTGCGGTCCTCGCGCAGCCTGGCGTGCCGGCCGCGATAGGCGATGAACGCGCGCGCGGTGTCGCAGTAGTCGGCGGCGATCAGCACCTGCTCGGCCACGTCCTGGATCTGCTCGACGTCCGGCGCCCGGCCCTGGCAGCGGTGCGCCAGTACCCGGCATACCTGCGCGGCGAGGCTGCCCGCCTGCGCGTCGCCGAACTCGCCGGCCGCGGCGCCGGCGCGGCACAGCGCGGACCGGATCCGCTCGACGGCGAAGGCGGCTCTTTCGCCGTTGCGCTTGACGACCTCGCCGGGCAGGCCCGCGGCGGCTACGGCAGCTTCTTCGGTACGGTGCTCCATCTCTTCTCCCGGCAACATTCATACTAGATATGGGCCACAGCGTACCGGTGAAACACTATATGTTGATTGACCGCGGGCAAGCGTATGGCATGTCCGGGAGCGCCCGCGCCGCCACGCCGCCGATCAGGACCACCGCCGGGCTGGCCAGCCCCGCCGCGAGCGCTTCGGCAAGCGTGGCCAGCGTGCCGGCCCAGCGGCGCTCGCCCGGGTTGCTGGCGTGCATGACCACGGCCGCGGGCATGCCGGGCCGCATGCCCGCGGCCAGCAGGGCGTCGCGGATCGCGCACAGCCGCCCCATGCCCATGTAGATGACCAGCGTGGTGCCGCCGGCGGCCAGCGCGCGCCAGTCGGGCCGCCCGTCGCCGCTGGTGTGCGCGGTGACGAAGGTCACGCCGTGGCAGTGGGCGCGATGCGTCAGCGCGATGCCCAGCGCCTGCGCGGCGGCCATGCCGCTGCTGACGCCGTTGACCACCTCCACCGCGATGCCGTGCGCGCGCAGGAATTCGGCCTCTTCGCCGCCGCGCCCGAACAGCAGCGGATCGCCGCCCTTGACGCGGGCCACGTCGCGGCCGGCCAGCGCGTGCGCCAGCGTCAGCGCCTGGATGCTGGCCTGGCTCGCCGAGCAGCGCCCGCCGCGCTTGCCCACCGATATGATGCGCGTGTCCGGCGCGGCGTAGCGGCGCATGCCGGGCGATACCAGGTCGTCCATCAGCCATACCTGGACCTGGCCCAGCACCCGCGCGGCCTTGACCGTGGCCAGTTCCGGATCGCCGGGCCCCGCGCCCACCAGCCATACCTTGCCCGGCTTCAGTTGCCTGTCCATCTCATGCTCCTCAATGACTGGTCCCCGACGAGCGGGTGGTCTTGTTGAAGACGTTGTACTTGCCGACCGGCTTGTCCATCGGAATGCGCGCGACCTCGCGCAGCGTGGCCGCGTCGTAGGCCACGATGGCGCCGTCCTGCTCCATCACGCTCACCAGCGCGTAGCGGCCGTCCCGCGTGAACTCCACGTGGGCGGCGGTGCGGCCCGGGCTGGGCGTGACGCTGGCCACCACCCGCAGGCTGTCCTTGTCGATCACCTGCAGCGTGTCGCGGCGCGGGCTCATCATGGCGTCGGTCCAGGCATACGGCGTGTTCTCGTGGCTGCGCAGGAAGAAGCCCGGCCCGTTGGTGGCGATCTCGGCGACGGTCTGCCAGCTCTGCATGTCGATCACGCTGATGCGGCCCTGCTTCAGGTTGGGCGAGGCCATCACCTCGCGCCCGCGGCGCACCCACGTGATGCCGCTGCCCAGGTGCGGCATGCCGCTCAGGGCCAGGTCGGCCACCTTGCGCCCCTGCGCCAGGTCGATCACCTGGCCATGCCCGTTGCGCGAGGCGCCCAGTATGTGCAGGTAGCGCTGGTCGAAGAAGAAGTCGTCGAGCACTTCGCCGAGCGCGATCACGCGCGGCGTGAAAGCGCGGCCCGGCGGCGCGGCGGCGGGCGCGGCGCCATACGGGATCTCCCACACCTCCGGGATGTCGCGCAGGGCGACGATGAAGCTCTCGCGCGGCGCGGCGTCGTACACCGCCGACACGCGCGAGGCCGTGCCGTCGGCGCCGCGCACGTCGTACACGCGCGCCGGCGCCAAGTCCTCGGCATGCAGCAGCACCAGCGTCCGCGGCAGCGTGTTGCCGGCCAGCACCCATTTGCCGTCGTCGCTGACGGCGAGGTTGCGGGTGTTGAGCCCGACCCGGATCTCGGCGGCGAGCGTCAGGTTCCACAGGTCGAACTTGCTGACCCAGCCGTCGCGGCTGGCGAGGAACACGTAACGCCCGTCGTGGCTGAACTTGGGGCCGCCGTGCAGCGCGAAGCGGCTGCGGAAGCGGTAGATGCGCTCGAGCTTGTCGCCGTCGAGCACGCTGACGTGATGGCTGCCGGCCTCCACCACCAGGAACAGGTTGGCCGGGTCGGCGCTGAACACGGGGCGCGCGGGCAGGCTGCCGGCGGGGTGATAGACGATGCGCGAGGCCGCCATGTCGGCCGCGCTCCAGTCCGGCGCCGCCGCCGGCGCGGCGCGCAGCCACGCGGCCAGCGCGTCGATGCCGGCGGCGTCGAGCTGGCCGGCGAAACCCGCCATCTGGGTCGCGGGGCGGCCGTCGCGCAACACCGCCGCCAGTTCCTGCGGCCGCAGGCGCTCCAGGCTCTCCGGCAGCAGCGCCGGGCCCATGCCGCCCAGGCGCGCGGCGCCGTGGCAGGCCGCGCAGTGCTGGCCGTAGAACGCGGCGGCATCCAGCGGCGCCGGCGTTTCCTGCGCCGCCGCCACGGCGGCACGGGGCATGGCAAGCAACACGCCCAGCAGCAAGGCAGACAGCGCCGCGACCAGCGCCCGCCAGCGCGGCAACCGCATGGCGGCGTTCATGCCGGCACCTCCGCGGCCAGCGGCGCCATGATCTCCGCCTCGGTCAGGTAGCAGCCCGGGTCCTCGGCCCAGGCGTTCGCGCTCACGGCATGGGCGCGCGCGCGGGTGTTGCCGTTGCAGATGGCGCGCTGCGCGCAGACCGCGCAGCGGCCCTGCAGCGGGCGCGGCCGGGCGGCCAGCCCGGCCATCAGCGGATGGCTGCGGTCGGCCCAGATCGCGCCGAACGGGCGCTCGCGCACGTTGCCCAGCGTCACCGTCCACCACATGGTGTCGGGGTGGACGTTGCCGAGATTGTCGATGTTGGCCACGTTCACGCCGGTGGCGTTGCCGCCCCAGTCCACCAGGCGCTGCCGCATGTCGGCCACGCGGGCGGGCTGGCGCCGCGCGATCCAGTGCAGCAGGTAGACGCCGTCGGCATCGTTGTTGCCGGTGACGAAATCGCCCGCGCGGCCCTGCCGCGCGCGCTCCCACACATGCGCGAACAGCCAGTCCAGCGCGGCGCGGGTGTGGGCATGGCGGGCGTTGTCGCGCTGGTGGCCGCGCGCGCGGCCCGCGTAGTTGAAGTGGGACAGGTAGAACTTGTCGATGCCCTCGGCCTCCGTCAGCGCCACCAGCGCGGGCAGCTCCGCCGCGTTGGCCTCGGTCAGCGTCATGCGCACGCCCACGCGCAGGCCGGCCGCGCGCGCCGCGCGCAGCCCCGCCAGCGCCCGCGCGAAGGCGCCGTCGCTGCGCCGGAAGCGGTCGTGGGTGGCTTCGAGCCCGTCCAGGCTCACGCCCACGTAGCCGAAGCCCGCATCGGCCAGCCGCGCCGCGTGCGCGCGATCGAGCAAGGTGCCGTTGGACGACAGCGACAGATGAAAACCCAGCGCCCGCGCGCGCCGCGCCAGCGGGTACAGATCGGGCCGCAGCAGCGGCTCGCCGCCCGACAGGATCAGCGCCGGCACGCGCGCCTGCCGCAGTTGCGCCAGCACGGCGAGGGCCTCCGCCGTGGTCAGCTCGCCCTTGAAGTCGGTATCGGCCGAGGTCGAGTAGCAGTGCCTGCAGTTGAGGTTGCAGCGCCGCACCAGGTTCCAGATCACCACCGGGCCGGCGGGCGGGCGCGGGGCCGGCACCGGGCCACCGTCGCGCAGGGCTTCCATGAATCGGGACAGGCGGAACATGTTCAGTCTCCTGGCGGCAGGCGCAGCCCGGTTTTCTTGAGGATGCGGGTCGACCACAGCACGTCGCGCTCCCGGCAGGCGTCGCCCAGCAGCGCGCCGATCTGCGCCACCAGCGGCATGGCCTGCTCGCGCGTGCGGGCGTGGATCATGGCGAACAGGTTGTAGGGCCAGCGCGGCAGCCGCCGCGGGCGCTGGTAGCAGTGGCTGACGAACGGCAGCGCGCCGACCATCCGGCCGAGCGCCTCGACATGCTCGTCGGCCACGTCCCACACCGTCATGCCGTTGGCGCGCCAGCCCAGCGCATAGTGGTTGGGGACCGCGCCCAGCCGGCGCATCAGGCCGCGCGCCTGCATCGCCGCGAAGCGCGCGATGACCTCCTGCTCGCCGATGCCGAGCGCGGCGCCCAGCGCCGCATAGGGCGCGGCCACCAGCGGCAGCCCGGCCTGCGTGGCGCGCATCAGCGCGCGGTCGGTGGCGTCGGGCCAGGCGGCATCCGCCGCATCCGCGGCAGGCGCCGGATCCGGCGACGAAGTGGAAAGCTTGGGGTACATGAATGTCTATGCCTGCAAATGGAGATGGACGTGGAACTCCCGCTCCTTGGGAAACGCCAGCACCTCCACCCCGGCGCTGGCTGCGATGCGCGCGAGCGTGTGCGCCACCGCGCCGGGGTGCGCGACCGCCAGCACGAACCACAGGTTGAAGTGATGGGTGCGCGCGTAGTGATGGGCCACCTCCGGGTGCGCGTTGATGGCCGCGATCACGGCTTCCAGGCGCGCGGCCGGCGCGTGGCACGCGCACAGCACGAAGCGCCCGCCGGCCCGCTCGATCTGGTACAGCGGGCCGAAGCGGGTCAGCACGCCGCGCGCCAGCATCGCCCGCAGGCGCGCCAGCAGCGTGGCCTCGTCGGTGCCGAGCGCGGCGGCGGCGTCGGCATACGGACGCGGCGTGAGCGGAAAGCCGCCCTGCAGGGCGTTGACGATGCGGCGGTCGAGCGCGTCCAGCGCCGCCGGCGCGTCCAGTGCGGTCTCGATGGACCGGGTTCGGGCGGCGCTCATGGGCTTGCCGGCGCGCCGGCGTAGCGCGTGCCGCGCTGCTTGTAGCACTGGCTGCCGAGCAGCACCGCGCGCGGCGCGGCGGCCAGCCCGCACTGCTGGTCGAACAGCGCCAGCGCGGCATGCAGCTCGTCCTCGCTGCGCGCGTGAACCATGACGAACAGGTTGTAGGGCCAGTGCGGCGGCCGCCGCGGGCGGCGGTAGCACAAGCTGACCACGCCGAGCCGCGCCAGGCGCTGGCCCAGCGCGTCGACGCGGCCGTCCGGCACGTCCCACACGCACATCGCGTTGCTGTCGTAGCCGAAGCGCCGGTGATGGAGGATGGCGCCGAAGCGGCGGATGACGCCGCAGGCATGCCACTGCGACAACCGCGTCAGCACGCGGTCCAGCGGCAGGCCACATTGCCGCGCCAGCGCGTGATAGGGGCGCGGCGTCAGCGGCAGGCCCGCTTCCAGCGCCGCCACCAGGCGCCAGTCGTCGTCGTTCAGTTGTTGCCGGGAAGGCATCCTGACGGCCGGCCATGCCGGCCGGGCGGCCGCGCCGCGCAGCGGGAAACCCAGGTCGATGTGGTATTCGCGCTCGAGCGGCAGGTCCAGCGGCCGCTGGCCGGTTTCGGCGGCGATCGCCGCCAGCGCCGCGTCGAGCGTGGCGCGGTGCCGCGCCCCGGCGACGAACCACAGGTTGTAGGCGTGCCCGTGGCGCGCGTAGTTGTGGCTGACGGCGGCATTGGCGCTGACGCGCGCGGCCACGCGGTCCAGCCAGGCGGGCTCCACCTTCAGCGCGGCGAGCGTGCTCACGCCGATGGTGTTGGGCGCGAAGACCGCGCCGATGCGGCTCACGCGCCCGGCGCCCAGGTCGCGCGCCAGCAGGCCGAGCACGGCCTGCTCGCTTAGGCCGTGCGCCTGGGCCACGCACTGGAAGGGCCGCGGCTGCAGCGGGAAATCGCGCTGGATGTCATCATAGAGTCGGCGTTCGTCGTACATGGTCGGTATGGGTCTACATGCCGAAGCGCTGCGCGCGCACGGTGAAGAAAATGCCGCTCGGGTTGTCGGCCGGCAGCGTGGCGAGGCGGGCGAAGCTCGCGGTGTCGTAGATCTCGACGCGGTCTTCGTCGCGGCATGACAGCCATACCGCCTCGCCCTTGGGCGTGAACTCCATGTGCAGCACGCCCCGGCACGGCTTGAGCGTGCGCACCACCTGGCGCGTGGCGGTGTCGATCACCTGTACGGTGTCGTTGTCGGGAAAGGCGAAATTGACCCAGACCTGCCGCCCGTCCGGCCGCGCCATCACGAAGACCGGCTGGCCGGCCAGCGCGACGCGGCCGCTCTCCCGCCAGCCGCGCGCGGCATCGGCCACCAGCACTTCGTGGCGGCCCACCGCCGGCAGCCAGGCCTCGCCCTGCGCCATCGCCCAGCCGCGCAGGTGCGGCATCTTGTAGACGGGCAAGCGCGTTTCGCCGCGGCCGTAGCCCGCCAGCACCTTGCGCGACGCCGGCGGGTCCTGCCACAAATCCACCAGCGCGAGCCCGTCCTCGCCGAACAGGCCGGCGACGTACCAGCGGCCATCGGGCGTGACCAGCCCGTCGTAGGGCTCGCGGCCGGCGTCGAGCCGGGTGATGCGCGGATGCCGCGGATCGGTGGCGTCGATGATCCAGATCTCGCCGGACTCGAACAGGCTGGCGGCCAGGCGGCGCCCGGGCAGGTCGGCCAGGCCGACCACCTTGGAGCGGCGGCCGTCGCGGCCGATCGCCGGGATGTCGGCCAGCGGCTCCAGCGTGGCGGCATCGAACAGGCGGATGCCGCCGGGCGCGTAGTTCTGCGCCGCGACCACGCTGCCGTCCTGCAGGATGGCGCCGCCGATGCTGTTGCCGGCCTGCATCACGCGATGCGTCACGCGCGCGCGCAGCAGGTCCACGCGCGACAGGCCGCCATCGCGGCCGAAGACATAGGCATAGCGGCCATCGCGCGAGAACACCACGCTGGCGTGCGACAGGTCGCCGAGCCCGGCCACGGTGGCCAGGCGCGTCATGCCGGTGGTCTCCACCACCTGCACGCGGCCGGCGGCGCGCTCGATCACCACGCCCAGGTCGCCGGTGCCGCGCGTGGTCTCGCCCATGCCGCCCATGCCGCCCATGCAGCCGGACAAACCGGACAAGCCCGCGGCCAGCGCGAGCGCCGCGGCCAGCCTCAGCGGGCCGGGGAATCTACGGCGGGCGGCGCGCCCGCCTGAAGTCGTTCGATCAGCCATGCTGCCTCGTCTTGCGTCATGAAGGGTTGCCAGGGCGGCATCGCGGTGCCGGGGCGGCCTTGCAGCACGGTCGCCACCAGCGCGTCGCGCGGCTTGCCGGCCAGCGCCGCCGCGCCGAGCGGCGGCCCCAGGCCGCCGCGCAGGGTCATGCCGTGGCAGGCGCCGCAGTCGTCGCGCAGCCAGCGCGCGAGTTGCGCCTGCCGCGCCGGCTCCGGATCGGCGGCGGTGGCAACACCCGCCGCCATGCATGCCAGCGCCAGCGCCAGCGAGCGCGCCGCGGCCCGGCCTACAGGCTCAGCACCCATCTGGCGAGCGCGCCGGCTTCCGCCTCGCTCACGCGGTTGGCCGGCATCGGGATCGGTCCCCACTTGCCGCTGCTGCCCTCGAGGATCGACCGGACCATCTGCTTCTCGCCGTCCGGGCTGCCCTTGTACTTCGCGGCCACGTCCTTGAAGGCGGGCCCGATCAGCTTCTTGTCGGTGCTGTGGCAGGCCAGGCAGGCCTTGCTCGCGGCCAGCTCGGCGCTGGCGTGCGCGGCCGCCGGCAGGAAGGCGGCGACCAGCGCCGCGGCGATGACGTTGCTTGCATGCATGAGATGGCTCCGGCGCGGCGCGCCTCAGTAGATGTCGTGCTGCGTGTTGAAGGCATTGAACTTGCCGGTCGGCGTGATCAGGCGCGGGTCCTTGATCACGGTCTTGAGCGTGCGCGTCTTGTCGTCGACCACCACCAGCGCGGACTCGCCGTCCTTGGTGCCCCACACCGAGAACCAGACCTCGTCGCCGGCCTGGTTGTACTCGGCCTGCACCACGCGCTTGGCGCCTTCGCCCTTGAGCTGCGCCCACTGCGCGATCGGCAGCACCTTGTAGCCGTCCTCCAGCCTGCGGGTGTCGAACACCGCGACCGACTGGCTGAGCTTGGGATCGGGATTGAGCGGCGTGTCCACCCACAGGTTGCGCGACTTCGGATGCGTCTTGATGAACAGCGAGCCACCGCCCTGCCCCTTCACGGTCTGCACGACCTTCCACGCCTGCGCCTTGTGGCCCACCGGATCGGTCCCGAGCAGGCTGACGGTCTCGTCGCCGAGATGGCTGGTGGCCCACACCGGGCCGTACTTCGGATGGACGAAGTTGGCGCCGCGCCCCGGGTGGGGCGTCTTGCCCACGTCGACCAGCGCGGCCAGCTTGTCTTCCTTGGTGTCGACCACGGCGATCTTGTTGGAGGCGTTGGCCGCCACCATGAAGTAGCGCCCGCTGGCATCGAAGCCGCCGTCGTGCAGGAACTTGGCCGAGTCGATGGTGGTGGTCTTCAGGTTGTTCAGGTCGGCGTAGTTGACCATCATGATCTTGCCGGTTTCCTTGGCCGTGATCACGAACTCGGGATGGAAGTGGCTGGCCACGATCGAGGCCACGCGCGGCTCGGGATGGTATTCGTTGTCCACCGTCATGCCGCGCGTCGACACCACCTTGAGCGGCTTGAGGGTGTCGCCCTCCATGATCACGTACTGCGGCGGCCAGTAGGTCCCGGCCACCGCGTACTTGTCCTCGTAGCCCCTGTACTTGGAGGTCTCCACCGAGCGCGCCTCGAGCCCGACCTTGACCTCGGCGACGATGTCCGGCCTGGGCAGCCACAGGTCGATCAGGTCGACCTTGGCGTCGCGCCCGATCACGTACAGGTAGCGGCCCGAGGCCGACATGCGCGAGATGTGCACGGCATAGCCGGTCTTGACGATGGTGATGATCTGCTTGCTGTCGCCGTCGATCAGCGCGACCTCGCCCGCGTCGCGCAGCGTCACGGAGAACAGGTTGTCGAGGTTGTAGGCGTTCATCTTGCGCGTCGGGCGCCGCGCCACCGGCACCACGTCCTTGCGGCTTTTCTCGATGTCGGCCAGCGAGAATTCGGGCGGCGTGGGCGGGTCCAGCTGAATGTAGCGCGCCATCAGGTCCACCTCGGCATCCGACAGGTCGCCCGAGGTGCCCCAGTTGGGCATGCCCGCGGGGCTGCCGTACTTGATGAAGGTCTTCAGGTATTCGGTGCCGCGCGCGCGCGTGATGTCCGGCGTCAGCGGCTTGCCGGTCGCGCCCTTGCGCAGCACGCCGTGGCAGCCGGCGCAACGTTCGAAATAGATCTGGCGCGCCTGGTCGAATTCGGCCGGCGTCAGCGTGACCGCGGCGGCCGGCGGCGATGCCGCCGTGTCCGCGTGGGTGAGCCCGAGCCAGAGGGAAAGTGGCAGCGCCGCAAGTGCGGGGAACATCCAGGATTTCGCTTTCATATGCTCTTCTTCGGCGAGTTGGGGAAACCGCTGGGTCCTGGTTGCGCGATAGCGCGCGGCAAGGAACCTTACGCGCATCATGTCGGAGAAATCCTGGCGCGCGCTTGATAGCTGTCAAGCAGTCGGCAAGCCGCGGGCACGATCGGCGCGCGCGTGCGCATGCGTCGAATGCCCCGCGCCGGCGGCGCGCGTAAACACACTGCAGCCGCCGGGGCGGATGCCCGGGCGGCTGCCATGCTGCTAGCGCGATGCGGTCGATGCGCTCAGCGCGGCGCGGGCTCCAGGCTGCTTTCCGGCGCGCCCAGCGCCGGCGCCTTGCCGGCCAGGCCGAGCACGACCTGCAATGCCATCGCCAGCGCGCCGACGATGAACACCACGTCGCCGAAGGTGCGCACCCAGCGCAGCGTCTGCAGGATCGGCTGCTGCATGAAGGCCTCGCTGCGCGCGTACCACAAGCCCTCGCTGGCGCTGGCGTGGAACTGGATGATGCCGATCGGCAGCAGGCTGGTGCCGATCATCAGCACCAGGCCCGCGTTGAGCCCCCAGAACGCGGTCTTCATCAGGCCGGGGTTCAGCGCATGGGCGGGCCGCACGTAGCGCAGCACCAGCAGCGTGAAGCCCAGCGCGAGGAAGCCGTAGACGCCGAACAGCGCGGCATGGGCATGCACCGGCGTGGTGTTGAGGCCCTGCACGTAGTACAGCGAGATCGGCGGGTTGATCATGAAGCCGAACACGCCGGCGCCGAGCATGTTCCAGAACGCCACCGCGACGAAGCACATCAGCGGCCATTTCAGGTTGGCCATCCACGGCGCGCGCTCCTTGAGGCGCCAGTTCTCCCACGCTTCATGGCCCAGCACGATCAGCGGCACCACTTCGAGCGCGCTGAAGCTCGCGCCCACCGCCATCACCGGCGTGGTGGTGCCGGCGAAGTAGAGATGGTGGAAGGTGCCGGGCAGCCCGCCCAGCATGAACAGCGACGCCGATGCCAGGCTGGCCGCGGTCGCCATCGGGCGCGACACCAGCCCGAGCGTGGAGAAGATGAAGGCCAGCGCCGTGGTGGCGAACACCTCGAAGAAGCCCTCGACCCACAGATGCACGACCCACCAGCGCCAGTACTCCATCACCGACAGGTTGGTGCGCTCGCCGTAGAACAGGCCCGCGCCGTAGAACAGGCCGATGGCCACCACCGAAGACGTGAGCAGGGCCAGCAGGTTCTTGTCGCCGCCGCGCGCGCGCAGCGCCGGCGCGATGCCGCGCAGCATCAGCACCAGCCAGAACAGGATGCCGGCGAACTTGCCGATCTGCCACAGGCGGCCCAGGTCGACGTACTCGTAGCCCTGGTGCCCGAGCCAGAAGTTGAGGTTCTCCGGCATGATCTGCGCGATCGCCAGGTAGTTGCCGGTAAACGATCCGGCCACGACCACCACCAGCGCCCAGAACAGTACGTCCACGCCGAGCTTCTGGTATTTCGGGTCCTTGCCGCCGTTGATGAGCGGCGCCAGGAACAGGCCCGCGGCGAGAAAGCCGGTGGCGATCCAGAACAGCGCGCTCTGGATGTGCCAGGTGCGCATCAGCGTGTACGGGAACCACTTCGACAATTCGAATCCATAGAACTTCTGCCCCTCCACGGTGTAGTGGGCCGTCAGTCCGCCGATCAGCACCTGGAACACGAACAGCGCCACCACCAGGAACAGGTACTTGCCCAGCGCGCGCTGCGACGGCGTGAGCGCGAAGGTGGTGAGCGGGTCGCGCGCGGCCACCGGCGGCGGCGCGGCTTCATGGCCGCGCAGGAACGACCACGCCCAGACCAGGAAGCCCACGCCCGCCAGCAGCACCACCACGCTGGCGATGGACCAGATGATGTTCTCGCTGGTGGGCTGGTTGCCGATCAGCGGCTCGTGCGGCCAGTTGTTGGTGTAGGTGGCGCTCAGACCCGGGCGCTCGGTGGCGGCGGCCCACGCGGTCCAGAAGAAGAAGTGCGTCAGCTTGGCGCGGCGCGCGGCGCTGGGCAGCGTGTTCTCCTTCATGGCGAAGCTCTCGCGGCTCTTGCGCAGCGCCGGCGCGTCGGAGAACAGGCTGTCGTAGTACGCGCCGGTGGCGGCGATGGCCTGCGCGCGCCGCGCGGAGACGGTCAGCACGCCGCTGTCCGGGTCGGCGCGGTTGCCGCGGTACTCGGCGCGCAACTGCTCGCGCAGCGCGGCCTGGGTCGGCCCGTCGAGCGCGGCGTAGGCGCGGCCGTAGCCATCCTGCGCGGCCAGGTCGAGCCACGCGGTCAGCTCGCGGTGCAGCCAGTCGGCGGTCCAGTCCGGCGCCTGGTAGGCGCCGTGGCCCCAGATCGAGCCGAGCTGCATGCCGCCGACCGACTGCCACGCGGTCTGCCCGTCGAGGATGTCGTCCTTGCTGAACAGGGCCTTGCCGTCGGCGCTGACGACCTGCTGCGGCACCGGCGGCGCCTTGCGGTAGACCTCGGTGCCGTAATAGCCCAGCAGCGAAAAAGTGACCGCCAGTACGGCGATCAGGGTGAACCAGAGTTTCTTGTACTGTCCCATGATGGGGTCTCGCGGTTGTCCGCGCGCTTGCCGCGCGCGCTGCTCGTGTGTGCTGCTTGTCTGTGCTGCTTGTGTGCGTCTCGTGCGTGCTGCGCGTGCGTGCCCGCGCGCGCCAGCGGCGCGATCAGGCGTGGGCCGGCGCGGCGTGCTCGGCGTTGTCGAACAGGATGTTGTTCTCCAGATGGATGTGTTCCATCAGGTCTTCGCGGAACGTGCGCAGCCCCAGGTACAGGGCCCGCCACGTATTGCACGCGGCGCGCGGCAGCGTGATGTCGTCGGTCAGCGCGCCGAGCTGCTGCAGCGCCTGCCCGTGCTCGTCGTGCTCCATGCGCATGACCGCGATGGGGCCGCTGGCGAGCCGGCCCGGCGCACGGGCCAGCAGCGGGAACAGGATCTGCTCCTCCTTCTGCATGTGGCTTTCCAGCTCCTGGTGCATGACGGCGAGATGATCCGCGAGGCCGCGCGGGCAGTCGGCGCGGTCGCCATGCACCTGCTCCACGCGGCGCGCCAGGCGGATCAGCTCGGGCAGCTGCTGGCGGTGCACCTCGTGGTAACGCGCGATGATGTGGGCGATCAGGTCGACCGCGTCGGCGGCGCTCCAGTCGGTGCCGTCGCGCCGGGCCTGCGCCTGCAGCGACAGCAGGCGCGTCTCGATGGCGCGCGCGTCGAGGCCCGCGGCCTGCGCGGCCTCGCCCAGGCTCTGCTTGCCGCCGCAGCAGAAATCGAGCTGGTAGTCGTGGAACACCCGGGTGGCGCCCGGAATCCGGCGGGCCAGCTCGCCCAGCGATTGATCGGTCATGCTCATGATGTCCTCCTGTGTGGGATGTGCATCACTCACATAGCGAAAGCCGTGCCGGAAAATTAATGCAATAAAATCAATGCCTTGATTTTTTGACGGTATGATTCACCACGACCCGGCAACGGTAATAAGAACCCATAAGGGTTGAATTGACCATGATGGAAAACCTCCTGCTCACCGATCTGGTCGCGGACCTGCCCCAGGCCGTGCGCCTGCAGCGGCTGGTCGGCAGCCTGCGCGCCCATTTCCGCTGCGGCGCCGTGGCGCTGCTGCAGCTCGAAGAAGACCAGCTGCGGCCGGTGGCCATCGACGGACTGGTCCGCGACGCCCTCGGGCGCCGCTTCGCGGTGGGCCTGCACCCGCGCCTGGCCGCCATCCTGGCCCGCCGCGGCGTGACCTGCTTCCACCACGACAGCGTGCTGCCCGATCCCTACGACGGGCTGATCGACGAGCGCGTCGGCGAGCCGCTGCCGGTGCACGACTGCATGGGAACGAGCCTGCACGTAGAGGGCCAGCCGTGGGGCGTGCTGACGCTCGACGCGCTGACGGTCGGCACCTTCGGCGACGAGGCGCAGGCCGACCTGCGGCGGCTGACGGTGGTGGTCGAGGCCGCGATCCGCACCACGCGGCTGGAAGCCGAGATCCGCGCGCTGCGGCTCACGCGCGGCGACGCCCCGCCCGGCGACGCGGCCCGCGACGACGGCGAGATCATCGGCCAGAGCGAGGCCATCGCCCGCCTGCTGCACGAGCTCACGGTGGTGGCCGACTCGGAACTGCCGGTGCTGCTGCTGGGCGAGACCGGCGTGGGCAAGGAGCTGTTCGCGCACCGGCTGCACCGGCTCTCGCGCCGGCGCGCGCAGCCGCTGATCCACGTCAACTGCGCCGCGCTGCCCGAGTCGCTGGCCGAGAGCGAGCTGTTCGGCCACGCCAGGGGCGCGTTCTCGGGCGCGCTGGGCGACCGGCCCGGCCGCTTCGAGGCGGCCGACGGCGGCACGCTGTTTCTCGACGAGGTGGGCGAGCTGCCGCTCTCGATCCAGGCCAAGCTGCTGCGCACGCTGCAGAACGGCGAGATCCAGCGCCTGGGCTCGGACCGGCCCCGCCGCGTCGACGTGCGCATCATCGCCGCCACCAACCGCAGCCTGCGCGACCACGTGCGCGACGGCTCGTTCCGCGCCGACCTCTATCACCGCCTGTCGGTCTACCCGATCCCGATCCCGCCGCTGCGCGAGCGCGGCAACGACGTGCTGCTGCTGGCCGGCCGCATGCTGGAGCGCAACCGCGCCCGGCTCGGCCTGCGCAGCCTGCGCCTGTCCGGCGCCGCCGAGGCCGCGCTGCGCCGCTATCCGTGGCCAGGCAACGTGCGCGAGCTGGAGCACGTCATCAGCCGCGCCGCGCTCAAGACCGTCAGCCGCGGCGCCAGCCGCAACGACATCGTGACGCTCGAGGCGGAACTGCTCGACCTCGACGCGCTGGAGCCGGCCGCGGCCACCGCCGCGCCACCGGCCGCCCCCACCCTGGCCCCCTCCCCGACCGCCACCCTGCGCGAAGCGGTGGACCAGTGCCAGCGGCACTGCATCGGGCAGGCGCTGGCCGCCCAGGGCGGCAACTGGGCGCAGGCGGCCCGCCACCTCGGCGTGGACGCCAGCAACCTGCACAAGCTCGCGCGCCGGCTCGGCATCAAGCCGGACGGCGGGACGGGCCACGCACCGGACTGAAACCCGGCTGAAGACCGGCGCCAGCCGGGCCGGCGGCCCGGCCGCCCCGCCTCCGCCGCCGCCTCGCATTCCCCATTGGAACTAGCTCCACCGGCACCCGCACATGTGCTGCCGGCGAATGGTCAACCGTGCACGCGCTCTCTACGCTGGGAGCCGATCGTCATTGTCGACACAGGAGCATGGTCATGCCCACTCAGCCTCTCCCGCGCGAGCCCGTGCCGCGCGGCGCCTATGCGGTGCTGGTGTCCAGCACCTTCGCCTTCACCATCTGCTTCGCCATCTGGATGATGTTCGCGGTGCTGGGCATCCCCATCAAGCAGCAGCTCGGCCTGTCCGAGACCGAATTCGGCCTGCTGGCCGCCACCCCCGTGCTGAGCGGCTCGCTGGTGCGCGTGCCGCTGGGCATCTGGACCGACCGCTACGGCGGGCGCATCGTCTTCTTCGTGCTGATGCTGGCCACGGTGATCCCGATCTGGATGATCTCGCATGCCACCACGCTGCCGCAGCTGCTGGTGCTGGGCCTGTTCGTGGGCCTGGCCGGCGGCTCGTTCTCGGTGGGCACGCCCTACGTGGCGCGCTGGTTCCCGCGCTCGCGCCAGGGCCTGGCGATGGGCATCTTCGGCGCCGGCAACTCCGGCTCGGCGCTGACCAAGTTCGTGGCGCCGGCGCTGATCGTCGCCGCCGGCGGGAGCTGGACCGTGGTGCCGCGCGTGTACGCGGTCGCCATGCTGGTCACGGCGGTGCTGTTCTGGATCTTCTCGTCCAGCGATCCCGCCCACCGCGTGCCGTCCTCGGCCAGCCTGCGCGCGCAGTTCGCCATGCTGCGCGACCCGCGCGTATGGCGCTATTCGCAGTACTACTCGGTGGTGTTCGGCGGCTATGTCGGCCTGTCGCTGTGGATGACCAAGTACTACATCGGCGAATACGGCTTCGACATCAAGATCGCCGCGCTGCTGGCGGCCTGCTTCTCGCTGCCGGGCGGCGTGCTGCGCGCCATCGGCGGCTGGATCTCCGACCGCTACGGCGCGCACCGCACCACGTGGTGGGTGATGTGGGTGTGCTGGGTGGCGTTCTTCGTGCTCAGCTATCCGCAGACCGACTTCATCATCCACACCGCGCGCGGCCCGCAGGCGTTCCACATCGGCCTGTCGGCGCTGCCGTTCACGGTGCTGCTGTTCGTCGTCGGCATCGCGATGGCGGTGGGCAAGGCCTCGGTGTTCAAGTTCATCGCCAACGACTTCGGCCACAACCTCGGCGCCGTCTCCGGCGTGGTGGGGCTGGCCGGCGGCCTGGGCGGCTTCATCCTGCCGGTGCTGTTCGGCCTGCTGGCGGACCTCAGCGGCGTGCGCAGCAGTTGTTTCATGCTGCTGTACGGCACGGTCTGCGTGAGCCTGGTGTGGATGCACTACAGCCAGCGCGGCGGCCCCGACGCGGCCGCCGCCACCACCACCGCCACCACCGCGCGCGTGCCCGCGGCGCAGCCGGCCTCGGCATGAGCGCGCCCGCGGCCCGCCCGCGCCGCCTTCCGCATTCCTCTTCTTCGTTCCGACCCACAGGACAGTCATGTCAAGTTCCGTATTAACCCGCTGGGAGCCAGAAAGCACCGCTTTCTGGCGCGCCCAGGGCGAGCGCATCGCCTACCGCAACCTGTGCATCTCGATCGCCGCGCTGATGCTCGCCTTCGCCATCTGGATGCTGTGGAGCGTGGTGGCGGTCAACCTCGACCGCGCCGGCTTCCGCTTCACCAAGAACCAGCTGTTCTGGCTCACCGCGCTGCCCGCGCTGTCGGGCGCCACGCTGCGCATCTTCTATGCGTTCCTGGTGCCGATCTTCGGCGGCCGGCGCTTCACGGCGATCTCCACCGCCACGCTGCTGGTGCCGGCGCTGGGCATGGGCTTCGCGCTGCGCGACCCCACCACGAGCTATCCCACGCTGCTGGTGCTGGCGCTGCTGTGCGGCTTCGGCGGCGCCAACTTCAGCTCGTCGATGTCCAACATCAGCTTCTTCTTTCCCAAGGCCAAGAAGGGCCTGGCGACCGGGCTCAATGCCGGCATCGGCAACCTGGGCGTGTCGGTGGTGCAGTTCCTCACCCCGCTGGTGGTCTCGGTGGGGCTGTTCGGCGCGCTCGGCGGCGACGCCCAGACCTACCAGGCCGGCGAGGTCGGCAAGAGCCTGTGGCTGCAGAACGCCGGCTTCATCTGGGTGCCGTTCATCGTGGTGGCCACGCTGGCGGCCTGGTTCGGCATGAACGACATCGCCGACGCGCGCGCCTCGTTCGCCGACCAGGCGGTGATCTTCAAGCGCAAGCACAACTGGCTGATGTGCTGGCTGTACGTGGGCACCTTCGGCTCGTTCATCGGCTTCTCGGCCGGCTTCGCGCTGCTCACCAAGTCGCAGTTCCCCGGCGTCAACCCCACCGCCTACGCCTTCCTCGGGCCGCTGGTGGGCGCGCTGATGCGCCCGGTCGGCGGCTGGGTGTCGGACAAGCTCGGCGGGGCCCGGGTCACGCTGTGGTGCTTCGCGGCGATGATCGCCGCCGTGCTCGGCGTGCTGGCCGCGCTGCCGCACGGCTGGGCGGGCGGCGCCGGCGGCAGCTTCCCCCTGTTCCTGGCCGCGTTCGTGGTGCTGTTCGCGCTGACCGGCATCGGCAACGGCTCGACCTTCCGCATGATCCCGGTGATCTTCATGACCGAGCGCCAGCGCGCCGCGCGCGGCAAGGACGAGGCCGCGCAGCGGCAGGCGCTGCTGGACGCCGGCAAGGAATCGGCCGCGGTGCTGGGCTTTTCCGGCGCCATCGGCGCCTATGGCGGCTTCTTCATTCCCAAGAGCTTCGGCACCTCGCTGGAGCTGACCGGCTCGGCCGACGCCGCGCTGTACTGCTTCGTCGCGTTCTACCTGAGCTGCATGCTGGTGACGTGGTGGCACTACGCGCGCAAGAACGCGCCGATGCCCTGCTGACGCTCCCGCCCGCCCTGCCGGCCTAGTTCTTCCGAACTAGGCGGCGGCGGCCGGACTAGCCCGAGCGCATCGCGCCCTACTCCTCCACCAGCGAATGGGCAGCGCCGCGCCCTGCCCATAAGCTGTGCACATCCCTGGACCGCTTCCCCAACGGTCAGCAAAAGCCCTCGCGGAGAACAACAATGAGTCATTTCCTGGATCGACTGAAATTCATGTCGCGCGTCAAGTCCACCTTCGCGGACGGGCACGGCGCCGTGGTGGACGAAGACCGCCGGTGGGAGAACGGATACCGCAACCGCTGGCAGCACGACAAGATCGTGCGCTCCACCCACGGCGTGAACTGCACCGGCTCGTGCTCGTGGAAGGTGTACGTCAAGAACGGACTGATCACCTGGGAGACGCAGCAGACCGACTATCCGCGCACCCGCCCGGACCTGCCCAACCACGAGCCGCGCGGCTGCCCGCGCGGCGCCTCGTACAGCTGGTACGTCTATTCCGCGCAGCGCGTGAAATACCCGATGATCCGCGGGCGCCTGATGGAGATGTGGCGCGAAGCCCGCAAGACCCTCGACCCGGTGGCCGCCTGGGCCTCGATCAGCCAGGACCCGGTCAAGGCGCGGCGCTACAAGAGCGTGCGCGGCCAGGGCGGCTTCGTGCGCGCCGACTGGGACACCGCCACCGAGATCATCGCCGCAGCCAACGCCTTCACCATCAAGCGCTTCGGCCCGGACCGCGTGGTCGGCTTCTCGCCGATTCCCGCCATGTCGATGGTGTCCTACGCCGCCGGCGCGCGCTACCTGAGCCTGCTGGGCGGGGTCTGCCTGTCGTTCTACGACTGGTACTGCGACCTGCCGCCGGCCAGCCCGCAGGTCTGGGGCGAGCAGACCGACGTGCCGGAATCGGCCGACTGGTACAACTCCACCTACCTGATGGTGTGGGGCTCCAACGTGCCGCAGACGCGCACCCCTGACGCGCACTTCTACACCGAGGTCCGCTACAAGGGCACCAAGACCGTGGCGGTGTCGTCCGACTTCGGCGAGATGGTCAAGTTCGGCGACATCTGGCTGGCCCCCAAGCAGGGCACGGACGCCGCGCTGGCGATGGCGATGGGCCACGTGGTGCTCAAGGAATTCCACCTGAACGGCCGCTCCGCTTACTTCCGCGACTACCTCAAGCAGTACACCGACATGCCGATGCTGGTGCTGCTGCGCGACAACGGCGGCACGCTGGTGCCCGACCACTTCCTGCGCGCCTCCCACCTGGCCGGCGCGCGCGGCGAGGCCAACAACCCGGAATGGAAGACGCTGGTGATCGACGCCGCCAGCGGCGACTTCGCCGTGCCCAACGGCACCATCGGCTTCCGCTGGGGCGAGGCCGCGCACAACGGCGGCGAGAAGGTGGGCCGCTGGAACCTGGAGATGAAGGACGGCGGCAGCGGCCGCGCGCTCGACCCGCTGCTCTCGCTGATGGCCACCGGGCACGAGGTGGCCGAGGTCGGCTTCCCGTATTTCGGCGCCGAGCACGACGCGCTGCTCAAGCGCCGCGTGCCGGCCCGGCGCATCACGCTGGCCGACGGCAGCAGCGCGCTGGTGGCCACCGTCTATGACCTGCAGATGGCCAACTACGGCGTGGACCAGGGCCTCGGCGGCGACAACGTGGCCACCTCGTTCGACGACGACGTGCCGTACACGCCGGCCTGGCAGGAAAAGCACACCACCGTGCCGCGCCACCTGGTGATCCAGGTCGCGCGCGAGTTCGCCGACAACGCCGACCGCACCCAGGGCAAGAGCATGGTGATCGTCGGCGCCGCGCTCAACCACTGGTACCACAACGACATGATCTACCGCGGCATCATCAACCTGCTGATGATGTGCGGCTGCGTGGGCAAGAGCGGCGGCGGCTGGGCGCACTACGTGGGCCAGGAAAAGCTGCGCCCGCAGTTCGGCTGGGCGCCGCTGGCCTTCGGCCTGGACTGGTCGCGCCCGCCGCGCCAGATGAACGGCACCTCGTTCTTCTACAGCCACACCAGCCAGTGGCGCCACGAGAAGCTCGCCGTGGACGAGATCCTCGCCCCGACCGCCGACAAGGCCCGCTACCAGAACCTCTCGCTGCTGGATCTCAACGCCCGCTCGGAGCGCATGGGCTGGCTGCCCTCGGCGCCGCAGTTGAGCAGCAACCCGCTCGACGTCGCCGACGCGGCCGAAGCCGCCGGCCAGGACCCGGTCGCCTACACCGTGGCGCAGCTCAAGTCCGGCGGCCTGCAGTTCGCCTGCGACGACCCCGACAACCCGGCCAACTTCCCGCGCAACATGTTCGTCTGGCGCTCGAACATCCTCGGCAGCTCGGGCAAGGGGCACGAGTATTTCCTCAAGTACCTGCTCGGCACCCAGAACGCGCTGTTCGGCGACGAAGCCGACGCCATCACGCCGAGCGAGGTCACGGTGCGCCCGGCCGCCGAGGGTAAGCTCGACCTGCTGACCGTGCTCGACTTCCGCATGAGCACCACCTGCCTGTACGGCGATGTGGTGCTGCCCACCGCGACCTGGTACGAGAAGGACGACCTCAACACCAGCGACATGCACCCGTTCATCCATCCGCTCTCGGAGGCGGTGCAGCCGCTGTGGGAAAGCCGCACGGACTGGGAGATCTACAAGGCCATCGCGAAGAAGTTCAGCGAGATCGGCGGCGCCCACCTGGGCACCCGCACCGACCTGGTGTGCACGCCGCTGCTGCACGACACCCCGGGCGAGCTGGCCCAGCCGTTCGCGCCGAAGGACTGGAAGCGCGGCGAGTGCGAGCTGATTCCCGGCAAGACCGCGCCGTCGATGACGGTGGTCGAGCGCAACTATGCCGACATCTACAAGAAGTTCACCTCGATCGGGCCGCTGCTCGACAAGCTCGGCAACGGCGGCAAGGGCATCAACTGGGATACCCGCCACGAAGTCGGCGAGATCGGCGCGCTCAGCAAGATCGTGGACGAGCCCGGCGTGAGCCAGGGCCGCCCGCGGCTGGACACCGCCATCGACGCCGCCGAGATGATCCTGACCTTCGCGCCGGAGACCAACGGGCACGTCGCGGTGAAGGCGTGGGAGGCGCTGTCGCGCATCACCGGGCGCGAGCACGCGCACCTGGCCAACGGGCGCGAGCACGACAAGATCCGCTTCCGCGACGTGCAGGTGCAGCCGCGCAAGATCATCTCCGCGCCCACCTGGTCCGGGCTGGAATCGGAAGAGGTCAGCTACAACGCCGGCTACACCAACGTGCACGAGCTGATCCCCTGGCGCACCCTGACCGGCCGCCAGCAGTTCTACCAGGACCACCGCTGGATGCTGGACTTCGGCGAAGGCAGCTGCGTCTACAAGCCGGCCATCGACACCAAGACCACCGCGCCGATGCTCGGCGCCCGGCCCAACGGCAACCCGGAGCTGGTGCTGAACTGGATCACGCCGCACCAGAAGTGGGGCATCCACTCCACCTACTCGGACAACCTGCGCATGCTGACGCTGTCGCGCGGCGGGCCGCACGTGTGGATCTCGGAGAGCGAGGCCAAGGCCAGCGGCATCCGCGACAACGACTGGGTGGAAGTCTTCAACGTCAACGGCACGCTGACCGCGCGCGTGGTGGTGTCGCAGCGCGTGCCCAAGGGCATGTGCCTGATGTACCACGCCCAGGAAAAGATCGTGAACGTGCCCGGCGCCGAGACCAGCGGCATGCGCGGCGGCATCCACAACTCCGTGACCCGCACCGTCACCAAGCCCACCCACATGATCGGCGGCTACGCGCAGCTGGCCTACGGTTTCAACTACTACGGCACCGTCGGCAGCAACCGCGACGAGTTCGTGATCCTGCGCAAGATGAACAAGGTCGACTGGCTGGAAGGCCCGCTGGTGGAACAACAAGCGAAGGAAGGAGCCGCGCAATGAAAATCCGTGCCCAGGTAGCCATGGTCCTCAACCTGGACAAATGCATCGGCTGCCATACCTGCTCGATTACCTGCAAGAACGTCTGGACCAGCCGCGACGGCGTGGAGTACGCGTGGTTCAACAACGTCGAGACCAAGCCCGGCATCGGCTATCCCAAGGAATGGGAGAACCAGGACAAGTGGCTCGGCGGCTGGACGCGCAACGCCGCCGGCAAGCTCGAGCCGCGCCAGGGCAGCCGGCTCGGCATCCTGGCCAAGCTGTTCACCAACCCCAACCTGCCGCAGATCGACGAATACTACGAGCCGTTCACCTACGACTACGAGCACCTGCAGAAGGCGCCGCTGGTGCAGACGCCGCCCACCGCGCGCCCGGTCTCGGTGCTGACCGGCAAGAAGATGGAAAAGATCGAATGGGGCCCGAACTGGGAGGACGACCTCGGCGGCGAGTTCGGCGCGCGCAGCAAGGACAAGCTGTTCGACGACGTGCAGAAGGAGATGTACTCGACCTTCGAGAACACCTTCATGATGTACCTGCCGCGCCTGTGCGAGCACTGCCTGAACCCGGCCTGCGTGGCCTCGTGCCCGTCCGGCTCGATCTACAAGCGCGAGGACGACGGCATCGTGCTGGTCGACCAGGACAAGTGCCGCGGCTGGCGCATGTGCATCTCCGGCTGCCCGTACAAGAAGATCTACTACAACTGGCAGAGCGGCAAGGCCGAGAAATGCCTGTTCTGCTATCCGCGCATCGAGGCCGGCCAGCCCACGGTGTGCGCGGAGACCTGCGTCGGGCGCATCCGCTACCTCGGCGTGATGCTGTACGACGCCGACCGCATCCAGGACGCCGCCGCGGTGGAGAACCCGCAGGATCTCTACCAGTCGCAACTGGACATCTTCCTCGACCCGCACGACCCGGCGGTCCAGGCCGAGGCGCTGCGCCAGGGCATCGCGCAGAGCTGGCTGGACGCCGCGCGCAAGTCGCCCGTGTACAAGATGGCGTGCGAATGGAAGGTGGCCTTCCCGCTGCACCCCGAGTACCGCACGCTGCCGATGGTGTGGTACATCCCGCCGCTGTCGCCGATCCAGTCCGCCGCCGCCGCGGGCCACATGGGCATGGACGGCGTGATCCCGGACGTGAAGAGCCTGCGCATCCCGGTCAAGTACCTGGCCAACCTGCTGACCGCGGGCGAGGTGGCGCCGGTGCTCAAGGCGCTCGAGCGGATGCTGGCCATGCGCGCCTACAAGCGCTCGGAAGTGGTCGACGGCGCGCAGGACCTGGCCGTGCTGCAGCAGGTCGGCCTCACGCCGGCGCAGGTGGAGGACATGTACCAGATCATGGCGATCGCCAACTACGAGGACCGCTTCGTGATCCCGTCCTCGCACAAGGAGATGGTGGAGGACAGCTTCAACGACAAAGCCAGCTGCGGCTTCACCTTCGGCAACGGCTGCTCGGGCGGCACCTCGGACGGCTCGCTGTTCGGCAAGAAGCCGCAAGGCAGCGTGGTGTTCGCCGACATGCCGAAATCGCGCAAGAAAGCCGTGGCGACGTGACCGGCGCCCTGTAACTGGCGCCCTGTCACCGACGCCTGACCCCGCGCACCCTTTTGCCATCCCTACCGAACTGGAGCCTTCCCATGCCGCTCTACCCCATCCTCAGCGCGCTGCTGTGCTACCCCGAGCAGGATCTGCTCGACGCCCTGCCCGAGATCGACGCCGCGCTGGCCGAATGGCCGCAGGCGCAAGCCACGCTGGCGCCGCTGTGCGACCTGCTCAAGACCAACACGCTGATCGAGCTGCAGGAGAACTACGTCGCCACCTTCGACCGCAATCCGGCCCACTCGCTGCACCTGTTCGAGCACGTGCACGGCGAGAGCCGCGACCGCGGCCAGGCGATGGTCGACCTGCTCGACGAATACCGCCGCGAGGGCTTCGAGCCGGTGACGGCGGAGCTGCCCGACTACGTGCCGCTGTTCGTGGAGTTCCTCGGCGTGCTGGCCGCCGGCGGCAGGGAGGACCACGCCGAGCAGTTGCTGGGCGACGCCATCCACGTGCTCGCCGCGGTCGGCGAGCGCCTGGCGCGCGACGAAAGCCCGTATGCCACGGCGTTCGCCGTGCTGCGCACGCTCACCGACGTGCAGCCGCAGCCGCGCACCGAGCCGCCGGTGCGCAGCATGGACGAAGCGCTGGAGACCTTCGGCCCCGGCGCCGACGGCGTGGAGCCGCTGCTCGCGCCGCGCCCGGCGGGCGACCAGCCCGTGCATTTCTACGCCCGCGGCACCGCGCCGCTGTCCACCGCACGCTGAGGCCACGACCATGAACCTGCTCAACCAGTTCCTCTACGGCATCTACCCCTACATCGCGCTGGTCGTGTTCCTGTTCGGCAGCCTGGCGCGCTTCGAGCGCGAACAGTACGGCTGGAAGAGCGACAGCTCGCAGCTGCTGTACCGGGGCAACCTGCGCGTCGGCAGCATCCTGTTCCACGTCGGCATCATCGGGCTGTTCTTCGGCCACCTCGTGGGCCTGCTCACGCCGGTGGCGGTATGGGACGCGCTGGGCGTCTCGCACAGCTTCAAGCAGGGCGTGGCGATGGCCGCCGGCGGCGTGATGGGCACCATGTGCCTGTCCGGCCTGCTGATCCTGCTGCACCGCCGCTTCACCAACGCGCGCGTGTCCGCGGTCACGCGCACCGGCGACAAGGTGCTGCTGCTGTGGATCCTCGTGACGCTGCTGCTGGGCCTGTCCACCATCTTCGAATCGTCGCGCCACATGGACGGCCACATGATGGTGCTGCTGATGACCTGGGCGCAGCACATCGTCACCCTGCGCGGCGACGCCGCCGGCTACATCGCGGGCGCGCCGCTGCTGTTCAAGGCCCACCTGTTCATGGGGATCTCGCTGTTCGCCATCTTCCCGTTCACGCGGCTGGTGCACGTGTGGAGCGGCTTCGGCTCGGTCGGCTACCTGGGCCGCGCCTGGCAGCTGGTGCGCAGCCGCTGACCGTCCCCGATCATCGCCCCCGATCACCGCCCCAAGAGGAGAAAACCATGCCCATCCTGGTCAACGGCGTCGAGCTGGAAGACGCCGACATCGAACGCGAACTGGCCCACCACGCCGGCACGCGCGAGCCCGCCCGCCATGCGGTGGTGGCCCTGGTGCTGCGCCACCTGGTGCGCGCGCAGGCGCAGCGGCTCGGGCTGCACGGCGACGACGAGGCGCTGACGCAGGCGCTGCTCGAGCGCGAGGTCGGCCTGCCCGAGCCGGACGAAGCCAGTTGCCGCCGCCACTACGACAGCCACCACGAGCGCTTCCGCGACGGCGAGTGGGTCGATGCCGCGCACATCCTGTTCCAGGTCACGCCGCGCGTGCCGCTCGACGCGCTGCGCGAGACCGCCGCGGCCACGCTGGCGCAGGCGCTGGCCGATCCGGCGGCGTTCGCCGGGCTGGCCAGGGCGCGCTCCAACTGCCCCAGCGGCGGCGCCGGCGGCGGCCTGGGCCGCGTGTCGCGCGGCGAGACCGTGCCCGAGTTCGAGCGCGCCATCTTCGCCGCGCGCCAGCCCGGCGTGCTGCCGCGGCTGGTCGAGACCCGCCACGGCCTGCACGTGGTGCGGGTGATCGCGCGCTGCGACGGCGTGCAGCTGCCGTTCGACGCGGTGCGGCAGCCGATCGCGCGCGCGCTCGCCGCGGCGGCGCGCGACCGCGCCTGGAAGCAGTACGCCAGCCTGCTCATCGGCGGCGCGCATATCGAGGGCATCGACCTCGGCGGCGCCGCGACACCGCTGGTCCAGTAAGAAGTCGTTTCAAAAGGATCCTGGCGTCGTTGCGCGGCACGGCAAGTACTGGTTGTACCGTCCGCGGCCGCGCGTCCAGCCAGGACCGCTTCGCTGCATCTTGAAACAACGTCCAGACCATCACCAACGCGCGCGGGCGGCAGCGGCGGTCCGCGCGGACACCACGCATGGGAGCGCAGTCATGCAACCCGCCATCATCGGCATCGCAGGCACCTCGGGCAGCGGCAAGACCACGCTGATCACGGCCATGCTCGCCTGGTTCCGCCTTCACGGCCTGACCGTCAACGTCATCAAGCACAGCCACCATCCGCTCGAGCTGGAGCCGCCGGGCAAGGACAGCGCGCGCTTTCGCCAGGCCGGCGCCGGCGAGGTGCTGGTGGCCTCGCCGTTCCGTTTCGCCATCGTGCACGAACTCGACGGCGCGCCCGAGCCGACCCTGCGCGAGCAGGTGGCGCGGCTGGCGCCGGCCGACCTGACGCTGGTGGAAGGCTTTCGCAGCGAGGACATCCCGCGCCTGGAGGTCTACCGGCCCGCGCACGGGCGCGCGCCGTACTACCCCGGCGATCCGTCCATCGTCGCGGTGGCCAGCGACGCGCCGCTCGACGCCGGCCTGCCCTGCCTGCCGCTCGGCCAGCCCGCCCAGGTGGCGCGCTTCATCCTCGGGCTGTGCGGCCTGGACGCCGCGGTGCCGCGCGATGCGTCGCCCGCGAACGGCGCGCGGCACGGTCCGCCGGCGGCCGCGTCCTGATCGCCGTCCGCCGTCCCGCCCATCCCGTCCGGAGGTTTCCCATGCCCAACGCCGACACCGCCACGCTGCCCCTCGTCTACGCCTGCTCGGGCTGCTCCAGCGTGGCGCAGCTCGCCAACACCTTTGCCATCCGGCTCGACCGCGGCGGGCAGGCCGAGATGTCCTGCATCAGCGGGGTCGGCGGCGGTGTCGCCGCGCTGGTCCGGGTGGCGCGCTCGGGCCGCCCGATCCTGGCCCTGGACGGCTGCCCGCTGGCCTGCGTGAAAGCCTGCCTGGCCGGCGCCGGCGTCGCGCCGGACCGGCACCTCGTGCTCAACCGCCTGGGCGCCACCAAGCGCCAGCACGGCGAATGCACCGAAACGGAAGCGGACGCGGCGTGGCAGGCGGTGACGTCGGCGTTGTCGTCGCTCGCGGCGCCCGCGGATGCGCCGCCGGCCGAGGCCGGCGCGATGCGCGAGCAGCGCCCGGCCTAGCGACCGCCGACCGCCGCGCGCGCCCGCAGCGGGGCGCGCGGCAAGGCCCGCGTCAGCGGCCCGGCTGCGACGCCACCGCGCCCGGCGCAAGATGCCGGGCCAGCCCGGCCAGCCATTCCGGCCGGTCCACCGTGTCGAGCCAATACTTGACCTCCAGCCCGAGCGCGGTATCGCCGCCGATGGACAGGCGCCGCTGGAAGAACAGCGTGTCGGTATCGGCCTCCCCGCCCAGCAGGCGCAGGTAGTCCGCGGCGTTGGCGCGCAAGGTCAGCGCCGGCGCGCTGCCGTCGAACGGGCCCGCGGCAAAGCGGCCGTCCACGCAGCGGAACCGTATCTGCAGGCCGAGATCGTCCACCGCCAGCAGGAAGCCGTGGCCGTCGAGCGCGGCCGGCGGCCGCAGCCAGCCGCGCCGCCGCGCGAGTTCGAGCGCCGCCACCGCGGGCAGGGACTGCGCCGGCGCCGGCAGCGCGCGGTGCAGGCGCGCCAGGAGGGCTTTCGGGGCGATCATGCGCGCGCCTCCTGCCAGGTAATGCCGGCCTTGCCGTCCCAGTAGCCATTGCTGGGCGCGGCGCCCGCCGGCCAGTGGCCGGTGCCGGCCACGGCAGCCTCCCCCGCGCGCAGCGCCGCCAGCGCCGCCACCACGTCCAGCGTGGCGCTGGCATGCGGGCTGACGCGCACGAAGTCGATGCCCATCGCCGCCATCGCCGGCACCTCGGCGCACAGGTCGAGGCAGCTGGCGGACTGGATCTGCACCCCGTTGAGCGTGAAGAACGGCTGGCCCTCGCCGGTCGAGGCCACCAGCCCGTCCGGGTAGTCCAGGCAGCGGAACTCGCAGTTGTCCTTGCGCAGGCGGTGATGGCGCGCGGTGAAGCAGCGCGCCGAGAACGCCAGCGGCATACGCCCCCACACCAGCACTTCCAGCCCCATGCCGGCCGGGCGCGCGGCCGCCAGCGCGGCCAGCGCGGTGCGGTCCATTTCCAGCGGCGGCACGCAGGCCACGGCGCCGAGCCCGCCCAGCCACGCCAGCGTGTCCGCGTGGTAGGCGTTCAGATGCGGACCGCCGACGAAGGGCCGCCCCTGCATGCGGTTGACCGCGCCCAGGTCGTTGGCCTCGACCAGGTATTCGTCCTGCTCGCAGACGCGCTGCATGCAGGCGATGTCGCTGTCGGACTCGACCAGCACGGGCGTCGACAGCACCACCTCCTTGCCGGCGTCGCGCAGCATCCGCGCGATCTCCAGCCAGTGGGCGTGGCGCAGCTCGTGGCGGCGCGTGCAGACGGTCTCGCCCAGGTAGACGCGCCCGACCGCCGTGTCGGCGACGTCGGCATAGAACTGCATGACCTTGGAGCGCGGCCAGTAGTACAGCAGCGGGCCGAGCGCGATGCCGAAGCTGGGCGCCGCGGGCTCGATCATCGATGGATTCATGGGTAGTCCGGTTCCGGAAGAAAGAGGTTCAGAAGAAAGTCAGAAGAGGCGCGGCGCGGGAAACCCGGCCGGCGTCAGCGCCACGGCCGGTCGTAGGCGCCCTGCGTCACCTGGTCGCCCTCGGCGTGGCGGCCGAGCACGCCCTGCCATTCCTGGCGCGCGGCGAAGCGGGCCGGATCGGCGCAGGCGGCGTCGATGGCGGCGCGCAGCACGCCGACCACGTCGCCGACGTAGCGCGGGCTGCGCTGGCGGCCTTCGATCTTGATCGCGGCGATGCCCATGCCGATCAGCGCCGGCAGCAGCGACAGCGCGTTGAGGCTGGTCGGCTCCTCCAGCACGTAGCCGCGCTCGCCCTCCACCTCGAAGCGCCCCTTGCACAGGGTCGGGTAGCCGGCGGGCTCGCCCGGCGCGTAGCTGTCGATCAGGATGCCCGACAGCCGCGCGTGCATGGTGCCCTCGCGCTCCTCCCAGCGCACCGCGTGCGCGGGCGAGCACACCCCCTTGTTATTGGGCGAGTCGCCGGTCGCGTAGGACGACAGCAGGCAGCGGCCCTCGGCCATCACGCACAGGCTGCCGAAGCCGAACACCTCCAGCTCCGCGTCGGTCTGCCGCGCCAGCTTGCCGATCTGCGCCAGCGACAGCACGCGCGGCAGCACCACGCGGTGGATGCCGAAGCGCCTGCGCATCAGCTCGATGGCGTCGGCGTGCGTGGCCGAGCCCTGCACCGACAGGTGCAGGCGCAGCTGCGGATGGCGCTCGCGGGCATAACCCATGAGGCCGGGATCGGCCATGATGACGGCGTCCGCGCCGAGTTCGGCGGCGGCGTCGATGGCGCGGTGCCAGTTGGCCACCGCGCCCATCTGGGCGAAGGTGTTGATGGCGAACAGGACTTCCGCGCCGCGCGCGTGGGCCTCCGCCACGCCGGCCCGGATGTCGGCCTCGGTGAAGTTCAGCCCGCCGAAGTTGCGCGCGTTGGTGGCGTCGCGCAGGCCGAGGTAGACGGCGTCGGCGCCGTGCTGCAGGGCCGCGCGCAGCGCCGCCAGCGAGCCGGCGGGCGCGACCAGTTGCGGGCGGCGGCCCGGGCCTGAAGTACCTGGTGTGTCTGGTGTCATGGATCTGCTCGATGAGGTTCGCGGCGCGCGCGGGCGCGATGGTCCGCGAAGGCCCGCGATGGTCGTCAGGGCCCCGCGCGCGCCTGTGAGCCATGATCCTAGCCAAATGCGGCGCCCGGCCAATTGTCCGGGAGCAAGAGCCTGTGCCGCGGCGCGCGCGCGGGCTTGACGGCCATCCGCCAGGCGGCATAGGCCATTGGTAGCGCGCGGCCCGCCAATTGATCCAGCGCAAAAACCCGGCGGCGCGTCCATGCAACCCTTGGTGTCTTCCCGCGCCGCGCGGCACCGCCGCCGGCGGGCGGGAAGTCTTACCGAGGGCGATATGCAAGAGCATTGGCTGAAGCTGGCGGGCCGCAGGCTGGTCCCGGTGGTACAGGGCGGCATGGGCATCGGCGTCTCCGCGCACCGGCTGGCCGGTGCCGTGGCGAGCCAGAACGGCATGGGCACCATCGCCAGCATCGACCTGCGCCACCATCATCCCGACCTGCTGGCCGACACCGCCCGGTCGCGCGACAAGTCCCGCATCGAGGCCGCCAACCTGGTCGCGCTCGACCGCGAGATCCAGGGCGCGCGGCGGCTCGCGGGCGGGCGCGGCGCGATCGCGGTCAACGTCATGAAGGCGGTCGGCTCGCACGCCGCGCTGGTCCGGCAGGCCTGCGAGAGCGGCGCCGACGCCATCGTGATGGGCGCGGGCCTGCCGCTCGACCTGCCCGAACTCGCGGCCAGCCGCCCGGACATCGCGCTGATCCCCATCCTGTCGGACGCGCGCGGCATCGGCCTGGTGCTGCGCAAGTGGATGAAGAAGAACCGGCTGCCGGACGCCATCGTCGTCGAGCATCCGGCCCACGCCGGCGGCCACCTGGGCGCCGCGCGCATCGAGGATCTCGGCGAGCCGCGCTTTTCCTTCGCGCGCGTGCTGGCCGACTGCCGCGAGCTGTTCGCCACGCTGGGCCTGGCCTGGGGCAGCGTGCCGCTGATCCTCGCGGGCGGGATCAACAGCCACGCCAAGGTGCGCCACTGGCTCGGCGAGGGCGCCGCCGCGGTGCAGCTGGGCACGGCCTTCGCCGTCACCGAGGAAGGCGACGCGCACCCGGACTTCAAGGCGGTGCTGGCCGGCGCCCGCCCCGATCAGTTGTGCGAATTCACCAGCGTGGCGGGCCTGCCGGCGCGCGCCGTGCTGACGCCGTGGCTCAAGCGCTACCTGTCGCGCGAAACCGCGCTGCGCACCCGCGCCAAGGTGCGCGACTGCCTGGAGGGCTTCGATTGCCTGCAGGCGTGCGGCCTGCGCGACGGCATCGGCCGCATCGGCCAGTTCTGCATCGACCTCAAGCTGGCCCAGGCCATGCGCGGCGACGTGGAGCGCGGCCTGTTCTTCCGCGGCAGGGGCGCGCTGCCGTTCGGCGACGCCATCCGCCCGGTGCGCGAGCTGATGCGCTACCTGCTCACCGGCGAAATGCCCGCCGGCTTTACCGCGCCCGCCGCGCCCGCCATGCCGGCGGCGCCGGCCGGCCAGGCCCTGTAGCGGCCCGGCCAGTTCATCCATCCGGGTGCCGGCGCACCGCATGCCGGCCCCGCGCACCAGGAGCATCATGGGATTCCTCGACAACAAGCGCATCCTCGTCACCGGCGTGCTGTCGCCCCGCTCGATCGCCTACGGCATTGCCGCGGCCTGCCGGCGCGAAGGCGCCGAGCTGGCCTTTTCCTACGCCGGCGAACGGTTCCGGCAGCGCATCCAGGACATCGCCGGCGAGTTCGGCAGCGAGCTGGTGTTCGAATGCGACGTCGCCAGCGACGCCGCGATCGACGGCATGCTGGCGGCGCTGGCCGCGCGCTGGGGCACGCTGGACGGGCTGGTGCACGCCATCGGCTTCGCCCCGCGCGAGGCGATCTCGGGCGGCTTCCTCGACGGCCTCTCGCGCGAGAGCTTCCGCATCGCGCACGACATCTCCGCGTACAGCTTTCCCGCGCTGGCCAAGGCCGCGCTGCCGCTGCTGTCGCCGCGGGCCTCGCTGCTGACCCTGTCGTACATCGGCGCGCAGCGCGCGATGCCGCACTACAACGTGATGGGGCCGGCAAAGGCGTCGCTGGAAGCCAGCGTGCGCTATCTCGCCGCCGCGCTCGGCGCGCGCGGCACGCGCGTCAACGCCATCTCCGCGGGGCCGATCCGCACGCTGGCCGCGGCCGGCATCAAGGACTTCGGGCTGATCCTGGAGTATGTGGAGCGGACCGCCGCCCTGCGCCGCAACGTGGACATCGGCGAAGTCGGCAACGTGGCGGCCTTCCTGCTGTCGGACCTCGCCAGCGGCATGACCGGGCAGGTGACCTACGTCGACGCGGGCTTCAAGGCGATGGCCTGCCCGCCGGGCGAATAGCGCCGCACAGCGCCCGATAGCACCGGACGGCACCCAACGGCGCCGCCCACGCCGGCAGGCGTCACCCCGCCGCGCGGGAACGCAGGCGCAGCCCGTCCACGTCCAGCAGATGGATCTTGCCGCGCTCGAGCCGCAGCAGCCGCTCGCCGGCCAGCGTGCGCATCGCGCGCGACAGCGTCTCCGGCGACAGCCCCAGCTTGGACGCGATCACGCGCTGCGTGCACGCCAGCCAGGTCCGCCCGCTTTCGCCCGCCTGCTGCAGCAGGAACTCCGCGACCCGCTGCAGCGCGCAGCGCAGGCTCACCCCCTCGATGTCCCGCATCAGCGTGACCAGCCGCGCCGACAGGTTCCTGAGCAGGCGCGCCGACAGCTCGGGCGCGCGCGCGATCGCGCGCTGCATGGCGGCGGTGTCGATGCGGATCACGGCGCTGCGCGCCAGCGCCCGGCATTCCACCAGATAGGGCGCGTCGAGGAACATCACCGCCTCGCCGAACACCGCGCCGGGGCCGAACACCTCGATGGCCTTCTCGCGCCCGGGCATCACCGGCAAAGCGAGCTTGACCATGCCCTCCGCCACGATATGCAGGCCCTTGCACGGCTCGCCGCGCCCGAACAGCACGCCGCCCTTGGGCAGGCGGCACGAGCGCGCGGCCAGCGCGAGCTCGTCCAGCAGGGCCGGCTCGAGGCCGCGGAACAGCGGCAGCCGCGCGAGGCGGGCGGCCTCGGGCGCGTGGTCCGCGCCGGCGGCGGCGCCGAGCCCGTGCCAGTGCAGCGGGCTGGTGAACTGATTCAGCATGGTTTCCTCTCCGGATTGCCTTTGCGCGATGCCAGATGCCGGCCGGGCGGCCGCTCTTCGCGTGGGACGCGGACCGCACTCCCGTGCCTTCCTGGCCGGATTCTGGCACACTCCGGGCACGAAAAATTTATGTCACTGTGTGATATTTTCACAAAGTCGGACAGCCATCACCGCGCACGCATGCGTTCTTGATCTGGCGCAAATCGCCACCCGTTCCAGCCGTCAAAATGCGACTAGCCCCGACTGCGCCCATCCCTATTCCATATCGCAAACCACCCGCCCGGGGCCGCCACATGGTAGACCGCACGCCCCCCGATTCCTTCGCTCCCGCCGTGGAGCCGCCCATCCCCGCGCCGTCCGGCGAACCCGCCATGCCGGGCCTGCGCCACCGCCTGTCGACGCGCATCGTCTCGCTCTCGCTGGGCGCGCTGCTGATCGTGCTGACCATGATTTCCGGCACGCTGTGGCTGTCCTGGCAGCTCGAAGGCGCGGGTGCCGCCATCAACGACGCCGGCAGCCTGCGCATGCGCGCCAACCGCGTCGCCATCGAGCTGGCCAGGGCGCGCGCCGGCGAAAACCATCGCCTCGACGCCGAGATCGGCGGCATGGACGACACCCTGGCGCGCCTGCACCACGGCGACCCGGCGCGCCCGCTGTTCCTGCCCAGCGCGCCGGCCATCCACGCGCAGCTCGAGCGGGTCACGCTCGACTGGAACCGCCGCATCAAGCCCGACGCCCTCGCCGACCTGGGCGCCGCGCCGGGACAGGCCAGCGCCTACCTGCCCGCGCTGTCCTCCTTCGTCGACCAGATCAACCTGCTGGTCAACATGATCGAGCAGGAAAACACCACCAAGACCACCCTGCTGCGGCTGTCGCAGGCCGGGCTGGCGGCGATGGCGTGCATGGGCACGGTGGCCGTCATCTACCTGCTCTACATCTGGATCATCCTGCCGGTGCTGCGCCTGCAGGACGGCCTGCAGCGCATGGCCGCGCGCGAGTTCTCGCTGCGCCTGCCGGTGGAGACGCGCGACGAGTTCGGCATGCTGGCCGGCGGCTTCAACCGGATGGCCGCCGAACTGCAGGGGCTGTACCAGGACCTGGAGGCGCGCGTGTCGCAGAAGACCGCGGAGCTGGCGCGGCACAACCGCGACCTCACCGCGCTCTACGACATGGCCGCCTTCCTCAACATGCCGAACGGCGCCGAGGCACTCTGCCGCGGTTTCCTGCAGCGCGTGATGAAGCAGTTCGACGCCGACGGCGGCAGCGTGCGCATGATCGACGCCGAGCACAACCAGCTCCACCTGCTGGTGTCGGCCGGCCTCTCCGCGGAGCTCGAGGAGGCCGAGCACTGCATGCAGGCGGATGCGTGCTTCTGCGGCGAGGCCGCGAGCGAATCGGTGGTGCTGATCGAGGACCTCGGCAAGGGCGCGGCGCTGTCCGCCCGCCAGTTCACGCCCGGCACGCGCTTTCGCTGCGCCGGCGAGGGCCTGCCGGGGCTGGCCGTGTTCCGCATCGAGACCCAGCGCGCGGTGCTCGGCACGTTCTCCCTCCACTTCCGCCATCCGCTGCAGCTGCCCGCCTCCGACGTGCGCCTGCTGGAGACGTTCGGGCAGCACATCGGCGTGGCGCTCGACCACCTGCACCTGTCGGAGACCGCGCGCCAGCTCGCGGTGGTGGAGGAGCGCAACCTCGTCGCGCAGGGCCTGCACGACAGCATCGCCCAGGGCCTGAACTACCTGAACCTGCAGGTGCAGCTGCTGCAGGACGCGGTCGCGCGCGGCGACGTGGACGAGACCCGCGCGCTGGTGCCGCTGCTGCGCTGCGGCGTCGAGGAAAGCTACCAGGACGTGCGCGAGCTCCTGCTCAACTTCCGCAGCAAGCTCGGGCACGGCGAGCTGCGGCAGGCGGTGGAAGACACGGTGGCGCGCTTCCGGCGCCAGAGCAGCACCGAGCTGGCGCTGGTGTTCAACGACGCCCAGGGCGGGCCGCCCCTGCAGCCGGAGCAGCAGTTGCAGGTGCTGTTCATCCTGCAGGAAGCCCTTTCCAATATCCGCAAGCACGCGCGCGCCGCCCACGCCAGCGTGATCGTGCGCAACGGCCGCGCGTTCAGCATGGTGGTGGAAGACGACGGCGAGGGCTTCGACCCCATGACGCCGGCCGGCGACGACCAGGCCCACGTGGGCCTGCACATCATGCGCGAGCGCGCCGCGCGGCTGGCCGCCAGCCTGCGCATCGTGGCCGCGCCGGGCACCGGCACGCGCGTGGAGCTCGTGCTGCCGCGCCAGGGCCCGGCCCAACCTCTTGAGTGAATACCATGACCATCCGCATCCTCCTGATAGACGACCACACCCTGTTCCGCTCGGGCGTGCGCGCGCTGCTCGCGCGCCAGACCGATTTCGAGATCGTCGACGAAGCGGCCGACGGCGTGGAAGGCGTCAAGCGGGCCAAGCAGCACCGGCCCGACGTGATCCTGCTGGACCTGAACATGCCGGGCCTGTCCGGGCTCGAAACCCTGAAATTCCTGGTGGAGGACCTGCCCGGCTGCGCCGTGGTCATGCTCACCGTGTCCGAGGAAGCCGAGGAGCTGGCCGCGGCGCTGCGCAGCGGCGCGCAGGGCTACCTGCTCAAGAACATCGAGGCGGAGACCCTGACCAGCGCCATCCGCCGCGCCGCGGCCGGCGAGGCGGTGATCTCGCCCGGCATGACGGAAAAGCTGGTCGCGCAGTTCCGCGCGCCCGCCCCGCAGCCCGCGGCGGCGGCCAGCGCCGGCGACAAGGCCCGCCTGACCTCGCGCGAGCACGAGATCGTGCGCGGCCTGGCGCGCGGCGAAAGCAACAAGGAGATCGCGCGCGAGCTGGGCGTGGCGGAAAGCACGGTCAAGATCCACGTGCAGAACATCCTCAAGAAGCTCAACCTGACCAGCCGCGTCCAGATCGCGGTCTACGCGGTCGAGCGCGGGCTGACCACGCCCGGCTGACCCGGCCATGACCGAAACCGTCATCCCCATCTTCGACCTGCGCGACCATCGCTACCGTTCGATGATGCCCGTCATCCCGGACGTGCTCGCCGCGCCCTCGGGACTGGTTGCCGACACCCGCGGCAGGCCGCTGCACGACCTGCGCATCTCCGTCACCGACCGCTGCAACTTCCGCTGCGTCTACTGCATGCCCAAGGAAGTCTTCGACAAGGACTACACCTTCCTGCCCCACTCCGCGCTGCTCAGCTTCGAGGAAATCGAGCGCGCCGCCCGCCTCTTCGTCGCGCATGGCGTCGAGAAGATCCGCTTGACCGGCGGCGAGCCGCTGCTGCGCAAGAACATCGAGAAACTCGTCGAGATGCTCGCCCGCATCGAGACCCCCGCCGGCAAGCCGCTCGACCTCACCCTCACCACCAACGCCTCCCTGCTCGCGCGCAAGGCCCGCGCCCTGCGCGACGCCGGCCTGACCCGCGTGAGCGTGAGCCTGGACGCCATCGACGACGCCACCTTCCGCCGCATGAACGACGTCGACTTCGCCGTGGCCGACGTGCTCGACGGCATCGAGACCGCCCAGGCCGCCGGCCTGGCGCCGATCAAGGTCAACATGGTGGTCAAGCGCGGCACCAACGACGCCGAGATCGTGCCGATGGCGGCGCATTTCCGCGGCAGCGGCATCATCGTGCGCTTCATCGAGTTCATGGACGTGGGCGCCAGCAACCACTGGCGCATGGACGAGGTGCTGCCCTCGGCCGAGGTGGTGGGCCGCATCCACGAAGCCTTCCCGCTCGACGCCGTGGCCGCCAACTACAGCGGCGAGACCGCCGAGCGCTGGCGCTACCGCGACGGCGCCGGCGAGATCGGCGTGATCTCCAGCGTGACGCGCGCGTTCTGCGGCGACTGCAGCCGCATCCGGCTGTCGACCGAAGGCAAGCTCTACCTGTGCCTGTTCGCCACCGAGGGCCACGACCTGCGCGCGCTGCTGCGCGGCCCGCACAGCGACCTGGAGATCGCCAACGCTATCGCGCGGGTCTGGCAGGCCCGCACCGACCATTACTCCGAGCAGCGCGGCGACCCCGCCGTGCGGCACGCGCGCGCCGACAGCAAGATCGAGATGTCCTATATCGGCGGCTGAGGAGCGGTGGCTGAGGAGCGGCGGTTGAGGACGACCCGGATGCCCTATTGCACGAGCGGTGTGTCGGCCGCGTCGAGATCGACCCCTTCGATCACGGCCTGGCCCGCCAGCAGCCGCAGGTACTGGCGCAGCGCCGTGACGTAGGCCTGCTGGCGCATCCGCAGCGCCACCGCGGCGCGCACCGCCTCGAACGGCTGTGCCTCGCCGCGCTCGCGCGCGCGCACTTCCACCACGTGCAGGCCGAAGCGGCTGTGCACCAGCCGCGGCAGCACGCCCACTTCCTGGTGCCCGAACAGCTCGCGCGCGAACTCCGGCGCGCAGTCGCCCGCTTCCAGCCAGCCCAGCTCGCCGCCCTCGGCGCCGCTCGGGCAGTTCGAGAACTCGCCGGCGGCCTTGGCGAAGTACTCGCCGGCCAGTTCCGGGTCCGCGTGGCAGCGCACTTCCACCAGCATGCGCTCGGCGCGCTGGCGCAGCGCGTTGACGTCCATGCCGGGCGTCACCGCGAACAGGATGTGGCGCGCCAGCACGCGCTCGCCGCGGCTGTAGGCGGCGGGGTTGGCGGCGTGGTGGCGCCGGCACGCTTCCTCGCCGGGCTCGGGCACCTGCAGGGCGGTTTCCAGCAGGCCCTCGATCGCGGCGCTGGCCGCCTCGCTGACCACGCCGTCGACGGTGCCGGCGTCGGCCGCATCGAGCAGCCCGGCGCGCCGGGCCGCCTGGCACAGCAGTTCGGTGCAGGCGCGCTGGCGCAGCGTCTCGGGCGCGAGCGCTTCGCCGCGCGCGTGCAGGGCCTGGCCGTTCACCGACGCGACGGGGGCGACGGGGACGAATGCCGTGGATGTGTGCCCGGTCATGGCGCGCTCCTCAATGCGATTGCCCGGGCTGCGCGCGCCGGGTGCCGCGTTCCTGTCCGGCCGGCAGGTTCAGGCGCCGGCTGCGCACCACCTGATAGGGGCGGAACAGATAGGCCACCGAGGCGAAGCCGCTCCAGACATGGACCAGCCGGGTGAAGGGAAAGACCAGGAACACCGTCATGCCCAGCACCATGTGGAGCTTGAACACCCAGCCCACGCCCTGCATCAGTTCCGCCGTGCCGCCGCGCAGCGTCACGACGCGCTGCGCCCATTCGGCCAGCACCAGCATCATGCTGCCGTCCAGGTGCTGGCCGGACAGCGGTATGGTGCCCAGCCCCAGCGCCAGCTGCACCCACAGCAGCCAGAGGATGGCGATGTCGCCGGGCCGCGAGGTGGCGCGGATGCGCGCGTCGCCCAGGCGGCGATGCAGCAGCAGGCTCACGCCGACGAAGCCGAGCACGCCGGCCACGCCGCCGGACACCATCGCCAGCAGCTGCTTGGCGCCGGCGCTGATGAAATGGCCGTAGACCGCGTGCGGCGTGAGCATGCCGAACAGGTGCCCGAAGAACAGGAACAGCACGCCGACGTGGAACAGGTTGCTGGCCCAGCGCAGTTGCCCGGCGCGCAGCATCTGCGAGGAATCGCTTTTCCACGTGTACTGGTCGCGGTCGAAGCGGATCAGGCTGCCGACCAGGAACACGGCCAGGCAGATGTACGGATACAGGCTGAAGAAGAAGGTGTCGAGGGCGGCAGTCATGATCGCGCTCCGGTGGCGGGTCCGTCGCGGCGGACGAAATGGATGGGCTGCGGCGCGCCGGGCTTGTCCTGGCCGCGCGTGGCGCAGCCGTCGAAGGCGGGCGGCTCGGCCCAGGCTTCGTCGAGCGGCTCCTCGGGCGGCAGCCGCACCGGCTCGACGCGCTCGCCGGCCAGCTCCAGCACGGCGGCGATGGCCGCCCGGTACGGGCTGTGGCGCTGCGCCAGCGCGGCGTGCACGGCGTTGAGGATGTGCGCCATCTCGGCCAGGAACGCGCGCGCGGTGGGCGCGGGCTGGGTGGCGGCGAACTCCAGCACCACCGGCAGGTAGTCGGGCAGCTCGCCCGGGCCCAGCGCCAGGCCGGCGGCCTCGTACATCCGCAGCAGGTCCACCAGCGCCTGGCCGCGCTCGCGCGAATCGCCGTGCACGTGCTCGAACAGGTGCAGCGCGGTGGCGCGGCCGCGGTCGAAGGTGTCGACGTAGCCCGCTTCCAGCTCGTAGGGGTCGCGCTGGCGCATGCCGTCCACCAGCGCCAGCAGGCCGTCGCGCCCGTCGTCGCCGAGCGCGCGGCTGTGCGCGATGCAGTCGCGCAGCGGCGCCAGCGACGCGCGCAGCTCGTCCCCGGGGTAGGCCAGCAGGCGCGCCAGCGCCAAGCAGATCCGCGCATCGAATGGTCTCATGGCCGCGTCTCCTACAGGGTTGCCTTGATCGGAATGGTGCGCCGCTTCTTGCCGCCGAACAGGCTGGTCTCGCTGGTGCCGTCCGAGCAGCCGTTGCCGAACGAGAAGCCGCAGCCGCCGCGCAGGTCGAAGGCGTCCTCGGCGTACTCGCGGTGCGCCGTGGGAATGACGAAGCGGTCCTCGTAGTTGGCGATGGCCATCACCTGGTACATCTGCTCGACCTGCGCCACGCTCAGCCCGGCCTGCTGCAGCGCCGCCAGGTTCTGGCGCCCCTCCACGTGCTTGTCGCGCTGGTACGCGCGCATGGCCAGCAGCCGCTCGAGCGCGCGCACCACCGGCGTGGTGTCGCCCGCGGTGAGCAGGTTGGCGAGGTACTTGACCGGGATGCGCAGCTGCTTCACGTCGGGAATCTCGCCGTTGATGCCGACCTCGCCCGCGTTGGCCGCGGCCGTGATCGGCGACAGCGGCGGCACGTACCAGACCATCGGCAGCGTGCGGTACTCCGGGTGCAGCGGCAGCGCGACCTTCCAGTCCACCGCCATGCGGTAGACCGGGCTGCGGCGCGCGCCCTCCATCCACGACTCGGGCACGCCGTCCGCGCGCGCCTGCTCGATGACCTCGGGGTCGTCCGGGTCGAGGAAGATGTCGAGCTGCGCCTCGTAGAGATCGCGGTCGTGCTCCACGCTGGCCGCCGCCTCGATGCGGTCCGCGTCGTAGAGCAGCACGCCGAGATAGCGGATGCGGCCCACGCAGGTCTCCGAGCACACCGTGGGCTGGCCGGCCTCGATGCGCGGATAGCAGAAGATGCATTTCTCGGCCTTGCCGCTCTGCCAGTTGTAGTAGATCTTCTTGTACGGGCAGCCGGACACGCACATGCGCCAGCCGCGGCACTTGTCCTGGTCGATCAGCACGATGCCGTCCTCTTCCCGCTTGTAGATCGACCCCGACGGGCAGGACGCCACGCAGGCCGGGTTCAGGCAGTGCTCGCACAGGCGCGGCAGGTACATCATGAAGGTGTTCTCGAACTGCCCGTAGATCTCCTTCTGGATGTCGTCGAAGTTGCGGTCCTTCGAGCGCTTGGCGAACTCGCCGCCGAGGATCTCCTCCCAGTTCGGCCCCCACTCGATCTTCTCCATGCGCTTGCCGGTGATCAGGCTGCGCGGCCGCGCGGTCGGCGCCGTGACGGATTCGGGCGCCGACTGCAGGTGGTCGTAGTCGAAGGTGAAGGGCTCGTAGTAGTCGTCGATCTGCGGCAGGTTGGGATTGGAGAAGATGCGCATCAGCAGCTTCCACCTGCCGCCCTGGCGCGGCTCGATGCTGCCGTCCGCCTTGCGCACCCAGCCGCCGTTCCAGCGCGCCTGGTCCTCCCATTCCTTGGGATAGCCGATGCCGGGCTTGGTCTCCACGTTGTTGAACCACGCATACTCCATGCCGGAGCGGTTGGTCCAGACGTTCTTGCAGGTCACGGAGCAGGTATGGCAGCCGATGCATTTGTCCAGGTTGAGGACCATGCCGATCTGGGCGCGGACTTTCATCGTCGCTCTCCTCGTTCTCAGGCGATGCCGGGGGCGCCGGCGCGGGCGGGCTCGTCGAGCCAGTCGACGCGGTCCATCTTGCGCACCAGCACGAACTCGTCGCGGTTGGTGCCGATGGTCCCGTAGTAGTTGAAGCCGTAGCTGTACTGCGCGTAGCCGCCGATCATGTGGGTCGGCTTGAGCACCACGCGCGTGACCGAGTTGTGGATGCCGCCGCGCAGCCCGGTGATCTCCGAGCCGGGCGTGTTGATGATCTTCTCCTGCGCGTGGTACATCATCACCATGCCGGGCTTGACGCGCTGGCTCACCACCGCGCGCGCGGCGATGGCGCCGTTGGCGTTGAACAGCTCGACCCAGTCGTTGTCGACGATGCCGGCGCGCACCGCGTCGTCCTCGGACAGCCAGACCACCGGCCCGCCGCGGTTGAGCGTGAGCATGATCAGGTTGTCGGTGTAGGTCGAGTGGATGCCCCACTTCTGGTGCGGGGTGATGAAGTTCAGCGCGATCTCCGGGTGGCCGTTGGGCTTTCGGCCGCGCATCTCGTCGACGTTCTTGAGGTTGATCGGCGGCCGGTAGCTGACGAACCCCTCGCCGAAATCGCGCATCCACGGATGGTCCTGGTAGAACTGCTGGCGCCCGCTCAGCGTGCGCCACGGGATCAGCTCGTGCACGTTGGTGTAGCCCGCGTTGTAGCTCACCTTCTCGCTCTCCAGCCCGCTCCAGGTCGGCGACGAGATGATCTTGCGCGGCTGCGCCTGGATGTCGCGGAAGCGGATCTTCTCGTCCTCGCGGTGCAGCGCCAGGTGCGCATGCTCGCGCCCGGTGATGCGGCCCAGCGCCTCCCACGCCTTGACCGCGACGTGGCCGTTGGTCTCGGGCGCCAGCATCATCACCACCTCGGCGGCGTCGATGTCGGTGTCGATGCGCGGCAGGCCCTGCGTGGCGCCGGGCTCGTCGACCGTGCCGTTGAGCTCGCCCAGCGCCCGCACCTCGCTTTCCGTGTTCCAGCCGATGCCCTTGCCGCCGTTGCCGATGCGGGTCATCAGCGGCCCCAGCGCGGTGAAGCGCCGGTAGGTGTTGGGATAGTCGCGCTCCACCACGCTGATCTGCGGCGCGGTCTGGCCGGGCAGCAGCTCGCATTCGCCCTTCTTCCAGTCATGCACGCCGAACGGCTGCGCCAGTTCGGCGGGCGTGTCGTGCATGAGCGGGGTGAGCATCACGTCCTTCTCCACGCCGAGGTGGCCCGCGCAGACCTCGCTGAAGACCCGGGCCAGGCCCTTGTAGATCTCCCAGTCGCTGCGCGCCTGCCAGGCCGGGTCGACCGCGGTGGAAAGCGGATGGATGAACGGGTGCATGTCGCTGGTGTTGAGGTCGTTCTTCTCGTACCAGGTGGCGGTCGGCAGCACCACGTCGGAGTACATGCAGGTGGTGCTCATGCGGAAGTCGAGCGTGACCAGCAGGTCCAGCTTGCCCTCGGGCGCCTGCTCGTGCCAGCGCACTTCCTCGGGATGGGCATGGTCGGGCCCCAGGTCGCGGCCCTGCACGCCGTGGCTGGTGCCGAGCAGGTGCTTGAGGAAATATTCGTGCCCCTTGCCGGACGAGCCCAGCAGGTTGGAGCGCCACACGAACATGTTGCGCGGCCAGTTGGCCGGGTGGTCGGGGTCCTCGCAGCTCATCTTCAGCGTGCCGTCCTTGAGCGACTGGACCACGTAGTCGCGCGTGTCCAGCCCGCGCTGCTGCGCGTCGCGGTGCACCTGCAGCGGATTGGTCTGCAGCTGCGGCGCCGACGGCAGCCAGCCCATGCGCTCGGCGCGCACGTTGTAGTCGATCATCGAGCCGCCGTGGCGGGCCGGGTCGGCCAGCGGCGAGAGGATCTCGCCCACGCCGAGCTTCTCGTAGCGCCACTGGTCCGTGTGGGCGTAGAAGAAGCTGGTGGAGTTCATCTGGCGCGGCGGGCGGATCCAGTCCAGCGCGAACGCCAGCGCGGTCCAGCCGGTCTGCGGGCGCAGCTTTTCCTGGCCCACGTAGTGCGCCCAGCCGCCGCCGCTCTGGCCGATGCAGCCGCACAGCATCAGCATGTTGATGATGCCGCGGTAGTTCATGTCGCAGTGATACCAGTGGTTCATGGCCGCGCCGATGATGACCATCGACTTGCCGCGGGTCTTGTCGGCGTTCTCGGCGAACTGCCGCGCCACCGCGATGACCTGCTGGCGCGGCACGCCGGTGATGCGCTCCTGCCAGGCCGGGGTGTAGGGCGCATCGTCGTCGTAGCCGCCGGTGGCGGCCGTGCCCGGCTGCTCGCCCGGCAGCCCGCGCGCCACGCCGTAGTTGGCCGCCAGCAGGTCGAACACCGTGGCCACCAGCGTCCCGCCCTGCGCGCGGTCCTGTCCGCCTTCCTGCGCGCCTTCCTGCCCGCCATCCTCGCGCAATGCCAGCCGCACCGCCGGCACGCGCCGCGCGATCACGTCGCCGGCGGTCTTGCTGGCGGTGAAGTTGGGCGTGTCGATGCCGCCGAAATACGGAAAGCCCACGTCGACGACCTCGTGCGGCTGCGCGCCGTCCTCCAGCACCGACAGCTTGAGCCTGGCCGCCTCGCCGTGGCGCGCTTCCTTGTCCTCCAGGTTCCAGCGGCCGGCGTCGGGCCTGCCGTCCGGGCCCCAGCGAAAGCCGATCGAGCCGTGCGGCAGCGCGACCCGGCCCTGGTCGTCGAAGCCGACCGTCTTCCATTCGGGATGGTTCTGCTGCGCCAGGCCGTCGGCGAAGTCGCTCGCGCGCACGTAGCGGTCCGGCACCAGGATCGTGCCGCCGCCGGGCAGCGTGCGCGCCTTGAGCGCGACCAGCATGGGCAGGTCCGTGTAGCGGCGCGCGTAGTCGTCGAAGTAGGCGCTGCGCCGCGCGAAATAGAACTCCTTGAGGATGACGTGGCCCATCGCCATCGCCAGCGCCGCGTCGGTGCCCTGCTTCGGGTGCAGCCACAGGTCGGCCAGCTTGGAGACCTCGGCGTAGTCCGGCGTCACCGCCACCACCTTGGCGCCCTTGTAGCGCACCTCGGTGAAGAAATGCGCGTCCGGCGTGCGCGTCTGCGGCACGTTGGAGCCCCAGGCGATCAGGAAGGTGGCGTTGTACCAGTCGGCGCTCTCCGGCACATCGGTCTGCTCGCCCCAGGTCTGCGGGCTGGCCGGCGGCAGGTCGCAGTACCAGTCGTAGAAGCTCATGCTGACTCCGCCGATCAGGCTCAGGTAGCGGCTGCCCGCGGCGTAGCTGACCATGCTCATGGCCGGGATCGGCGAGAAGCCGATCACGCGGTCCGGGCCGTGCCGCTGGATGGTGTACACGTTGGCCGCGGCGATCAGCTCGTTGACCTCGTCCCAGGTGCTGCGCACGAAGCCGCCCAGGCCGCGCTGCTGCTGGTATTCGCGGCGGGCCGCGTCGTCCTCGACCACGGCGGCCCAGGCGTCCACCGCGCTGCTGGCCACCGCGCGCGCGGCGCGCCAGTGCTTGAGCAGCCGCCCGCGCACCATCGGGTACTTGACGCGGTTGGCGCTGTACAGGTACCAGGAATAGCTCGCGCCGCGCGCGCAGCCGCGCGGCTCGTGGTTGGGCAGGTCGGCGCGCGTGCGCGGGTAGTCGGTCTGCTGGGTCTCCCAGGTCACGATGCCGCCCTTGACGTAGATCTTCCACGAGCACGAGCCGGTGCAGTTGGTGCCGTGGGTGGAGCGCACGATCTTGTCGTGCTGCCAGCGGTTGCGGTAGGCGTCCTCCCAGGTGCGGTCCTCGCCGGTGGTCTGGCCGTGGCCGTCGGAGAAACGCTCGCGCGTCTGGCTGAAATAGGTCAGGCGGTCGAGGAAATGGCTCATGGCGGGGCTCCGGTCTCGGTTGTGCGGATCACGCGCGTGCTCAGCACGGCATCTCGGCGCCGCGGCGCCCGTAGTACCACCAGGTGATCGCCACGCACAGCAGGTAGAACACGACGAACACCCACAGCGCCGCCTCCGGCCCGCCGGTCGCGGCGATGGCGGTGCCGTAGCTCTTGGGGATGAAGAAGCCGCCGTAGGCGCCCAGCGCCCCGGCGAAGCCCAGCGCCGCCGCCCCTTCGGTATTGCCTTCCTTGATGGCGCGGGCCTGCGCCTCCTCGCCGGCGCCGTCCACCTCGCGCAGCTTCTGGTTGAGGAAGATCACCGGGATCATGCGGAAGGTCGAGCCGTTGCCGATGCCGGTGGTCAGGAACAGCACCAGGAACATCAGGAAGAAGCCGGTGAAGCTGCCCTGCGCCGGACCGGCGGCGAGCGCGTAGCCGCCCGCGCCCTTGGGCAGGAAATACAGCACCCCCACCACCGCCAGCGCCATCACGGCGAAGTTCCACAGCGTCACCGAGGCGCCGCCGAGCCGGTCGGCCAGCCAGCCGCCCACCGGGCGGATCAGCGCGCCGAGCAGCGGCCCCAGCCACGCGTAGGCCAGCGGGTTGATGTCGGGGAACTGGCTCTTGATCAGCAGCGGAAAGCCCGCCGCGAAGCCGATGAACGAGCCGAAGGTGCCGAGGTAGAGCACGCACATCAGCCAGTTGTGCTTGCGCCGGAAGATGGCCGCCTGCGCGGCGAACGACGCGCGCGCGTCGGCGATGTCGTTCATGAAGAACCATGCCGCCAGCGAGGCCAGCGCGATCCACGGAATCCAGATGTAGGCGGCGTTCTGCGCCCACACCTGGCTGGCCTGGCCGCTCTTGCCGACGATGGTCTGCGGGTCGCCGCCGAAGATGCCGAGGATGCCCACCGTCACCACCAGCGGGCTCAGGAACTGCACCACCGAGACGCCGAGGTTTCCCAGCCCCGCGTTCACGCCGAGCGCCGAGCCCTTGTGCTCCTTGGGAAAGAAGAAGCTGATGTTGGCCATGCTGGAGCTGAAGTTGCCGCCGCCCAGCCCGCACAGCAGCGCCAGCAGCAGCATGGTCGGGTAGCTGGTGGACGGGTCCTGCACCGCGATGCCGATGCCGATGGCGGGCACCAGCAGCGACGCGGTGGAGATCGCGGTCCAGCGGCGCCCGCCGAACAGCGGCACCATGAAGGAATAGAAGATGCGCAGCGTGGCGCCCGACAGCGCGGGCGCGGCCGCCAGCCAGAACAGCTGGTTGGTCGAGTAGCGGAAGCCGAGCTGCGGCAGGTTGACCGCCACCACGCTCCACAACTGCCAGATCGCGAACGCCAGGAACAGCGCCGGCACCGAGATCCACAGGTTCAGCTTGGCGATCGCCTCGCCCTCGCGCTCCCAGAAGGCCCGGTCCTCGGGCGTCCAGATGGTCAGCACGCGGCCGCCGCCGGCGGGCTTCGGGGTGTCTGCTGCGGTTCGGATCATTGCCGTCTCCTGGCGCGCTCAGGGCCGCGCCGCCATGCCCGCGCGCGCGCCGTGCGGGCCCATCATCTCGGTGCGGCGCACCTCGGTGAAGTACATCCAGATCAGGGATACCCACACCACGCCGTACATCAGCATGAAGGCGCTCGAGCGCACCCCGGTGACATCGACCAGCACGCCGAACAGGATGGGCAACACGAAGCCGCCCAGCCCGCCGGCCAGGCCGACGATGCCGCTGATGGCGCCGATGTTGTCCGGGTAGTCGTCGCTGATGTACTTGAACACGCTCGCCTTGCCGAACGCGAAGGCGATGCCCAGCACCGCCAGCAGCGCGGTGAAGGCATAGACGTTCAGGCCCAGCCGGAAGCTGCGGGCGCCGTCCACGGCGGCCACCGTGAATTCCGTGCGCGGGTAGCTCAGCAGGAACAGGCAGACCCAGCACACCCACAGCACCCACCACGTCACGCTGTGCGCGCCGTAGCGGTCGGCGAGCCAGCCGCCCGCCGCGCGCAGGACGCCGCCGGGCAGCGAGAAACAGGCCGCCAGCAGCGCCGCGGCGGACAGCCCCAGGCCGTACTCGCCCACGTAGTACTGCACCATCCACAGGCTCAGCGCGACGTAGCCGCCGAAGACGATCGAGTAATACTGGCAATACTTGAGCACGCGCGGGTCCCGCAGCGCGCGCAACTGCTCCCGCAGGGAGGCGCCGCCGCCGGCGACGTGGGCCGGGTCGTGCGCGCTCAGCAGCCAGAACAGCAGCGCCGTGCCGAGCAGGATGGCCGCGTAGGCGCGCGGCACCATCGCCCAGCCGAAGCTCATCACCAGCGCCGGCGCGATGAACTTGTTGACCGCCGCGCCCGAGTTGCCGGCGCCGAACACGCCCATCGCGAAACCCTGCCGGCTTTTCGGGAACCAGCGCGCGACGTACGGCGTGCCGACCGAGAACGAGCCGCCGGCCAGGCCGACGAACAATCCGGCCAGCAGGAAATGCCAGTACTGCGTGGCGTAGGACATCAGCCACACCGGCGGCACGCAGGCCAGCATCAGCACGAAGAAGACCACGCGCCCGCCAAAGCGGTCGGTCATGAAGCCGAGCGGCACGCGCACCAGCGAGCCGGTCAGCACCGGCACCGCGGTCAGCAGGCCGAACTCGGTGGCGTTCAGCCCGAGGGTCTTGCGGATCGGGATGCCGATGACGCCGAACATCATCCAGACCATGAAGCACACGGTGAAGGCCAGCGTGCTTGCCGCCAGCACGCGGATGGCCGGTGCCGCGACCCGGTCCCGTTGCGATAGCGCCATGCCGCCCCCCCTGTCTTTCGCCGGATTTCAATCTAGGCGCCGGCGGCGCGGCGCGACATAGGTCTGCCGGGCAGCCCGGCATGTCCGGAAGGAGTAGGGATGCGGCGCGCGCGGGGCCCCGGCCATAGTTCGAAAGAACTATGGCCGGGGCAGCATCAGGCGCTGTCGTGCCCGGCCAGGAAGACCGCCGCCTGCACCCGCGAACTCAGGTTGAGCTTGCGCAGGATGTGCTGGACGTGGATCTTCACCGTCGTCTCGGCGATGTCCAGCTGGCGCGCGATGGCCTTGTTGCTGGCGCCGCAGGCGATGCGGCGCAGGATGTCCAGCTCGCGCGGCGACAGCGCGGCCAGCAGGCCGGCGCGCGGATCGCCGGCGGGATCCTCGGGCCGGCCCGCGGGCGCGGCGCCGGCCGGGCCGGCGTGCACGGCCTGGAACGCGGCGGCCAGCTTGACCGTCATCTCCGGGCTGATGGCCGACTGACCCCGCCAGGTCTGGTGGATGGCCGCCACCAGCGCGGCGCCCTCGATGTTCTTGAGCACGTAGCCGTCGGCGCCCGCCTTGAGCGCCGCGCCGAGGTCGCGCTCGTCCTCGCTGACCGTCAGCATCAGCACGCGCGCCCGCGGCGCGGCCTCGCGCAGCCCGGGCAGCGCGTCGATCCCCGTCACGCCGGGCAGGTGGTTGTCGAGCAGGATCACGTCCGGCTGCAGCGCCTGGGCGCGGTGCTGGGCCTCGCCGGCGTCGCCGGCCTCGCCGACCACGCGCAGCGCCGGCTCCTGCGCCAGCAGCGCGATCAGCCCGCGGCGGAACAGGGTATGGTCGTCGACGACCAGCAGGCGGACCGGACCGGTGGCGGGCATCGGTGTCTCCTCTCTCAGTGGCCCGGCGCGGCCTCGGCCACGCGCGCGGGCCGGGACGGCGCCTCGCGCGGCGCCAGCCGGCGCGGCAGCGTCAGCATCACGCGCGTGCCCCGGCCGCTGTCGGAGTCCAGCGTCACGGTGGCGCCGATGCGCTGCGCGCGCTCGTGCATGATGCGCAGGCCCACGTGCAGCCGCGAGGCATCCGGCGGGCGCGCGGCGTCGAAGCCGCAGCCGTCGTCGCGCACCTCGAAGCGCCACGCCTCGGCCTGCCGCACCGCCACCCAGACCTGGGTGGCGCGCGCGTGCTTGCGGATGTTGGACAACGCCTCCTGGATCACGTGCAGCACCTGGACCTGCACGTCCGGCATCAGGGCCACGTCGCGCCCCTCGACGCGCAGGTGCGTGCGCAGGCCGGTCTGGTGCTCGAACTTCTGCAGCGTGGTGCGCAGCGCGGGCTCGATGTCCTCGTGGTTGGTGCGCGTGCGGAAATGCACCAGCAGCTCGCGCACGTCGCCGTAGGTCTCGCGCACGCCGGTCTCGATCTCGCCGAGCACCCGGTCGGACGCCGCCGCGTCGCCGCGGCCCAGCGCGCCGCGCATCAGCTCCACCTGGATGCGCAGGAAGACCAGCGACTGGGCGATCGAATCGTGCAGCTCCTGCGCCAGCAGCCCCCGCTCCTCGGCCACCGCGGCCTCCTTCTCGAGCGCGCCCGCGCGCAGCCCCTCCATCGCGCTGGCGAGATGGGCGGCGAGCGCTTCGAGCAGGGAATGGTCCTCCGCCGTCAGCACGGTCTCCTCGATGAAGAACAGGTCGATCTCGCCCAGCACCCGCTGCTGCAGCTTCACCGGCAGCGACACCAGGGTCCGGTAGCCGGCGCGCGCGCAGCGGATCGACGCATCGTCAGGCCGCGCCCCCACGGCGATGACCCGCAGTTGCGCGGTGGCGCCGTCCTGCCCGCAATGGCAGGCGCCCGCGTGCAGGCAGCGCTCCTGCTCGAGCAGGTCGCGCGGCAGGCAGTCGCCGGCCAGCAGCAGGTAGCGCTGATTGGCCGCGTCGGACCAGCGGATCGCCACCGCGTCGGCATGGGCGATGGTGCGCAGGCGGCGCGCGAACCCCTGGCCGAGCTCGTCGAGCGTCGCCGCCTGCGCCATCTGCCGGCTCATCTCGTACATGGCCGCCAGCCGCATGCGCTCGCGCTCGAGCCGCGCGGTCTTCTCGCCGACGCGCCGCTCCAGGTCGCCGTACAGCGCCTCCAGGTTGGCCGCCATGTGGTTGAAGCCCTCCGCCAGCTCGCCGAACTCGTCCCGGGACGTCACCGCCACGCGCACGCCGAGATCGGCCGCCTCGACGCGCTGCAGGCCACGCCGCAGCCGCATCAGCGGCTCGACCACGATCAGGTAGCTGGCATAGAACAGCATCACCGCGCTGGCGATGGACAAGGCCACCATCGCCAGCTGGAACATGTGCAGCCGCGCCGTCCAGCGCGACAACTGCGACTCGATGTCGGACACCAGCGCATCGACGGCATCCGCGAAGCGGTCGATGTCCGCCATCGGGACCGGCGCGCCGCCGAGCCAGCGCGCGCGCAGCGGCGCCCAGATCTTGCGCACGCTGGCGAACTGCGCGCGCGTCTGGGCATTCCACGGCACCACCAGCGGGCGCGACGGATCGCCGCTGGCCAGCAGCTCCAGGCTCTGCTCGGGCTGGCGCAGCTGGGAGGCCAGGGCGGCGGCCGGCATGCCGCGCTCCACCGCCAGCGCGATCCGGTAGCCCTGCATGCGCATGCGCCCCGCTTCGTTGACCGCCGCCGCGCCGCCCTCGATCTGCCACGTGACCCAGAGCGTCAGGCCGATCGACGTCAGCGCAAGCACCAGCGCCACGGCGCCGATCGCCAGCAGTTTGGTCAGCAGACTCCATCTCGGCCGGTCCATCGCGAGACTCCAGGTTGCGCGTGGCTCTGCTGCCGGGGGACGGGCAGGCGGCACGCTGCATGGCAGGATCTCCCGCCGCGGCCGTGGGGGAGCGCGGCGGCCATGCCAACGAAGCGGCACCCGGGCGCGCGCGCATCGTCACAGCTTGCGCGAGGCGCCGCCCGGGGCGGCAGGCATGTTTCCTGATCGAAAAGAGTATATGCAAGGCCACGTGCCGGGACCCGACTTATCTCGCGGGAGGCGCGGGCGGCGCCGGCCGTGCCGCCCGCGCGCGGCAAGCGGCGCATCAGGCGCCCCGGCCGGGGCGCCGCCCGACGCCGGCCAGCCACGCGCCTGACGGTTCCCTCCAATGGCCCTAGAAGTTGTTTCAAAATGAAGCGAAGCGGTCCTGGCTAGGCGCGCGGCCGCAGACAGTACAACCAGTACTTGCCGTGCCGCGCAACGACGCCAGGATCTTTTTGAAACGACTTCTAAATTATTGCGCCGGATTGCCGTTATGGTCGCAGGGGCTCACACTGCCACGGCTCGCGGGTCACCGCGCGGGCCGCGCGGGAACCGGGCCTTTGTCTCCTCACCTGCACCCGCCGCCATGCATGTCTTCCGCCCTTGCCGGCTCATCCTCGCCGCCTGCGCGTTGTGGGGAGCCACTTCCGCCGTGGCGCAGACCGCCATCGTGCTGTACTCCGAGGCCGGCCAGCGGCCCCAGTCCTACGAAGAAAACGGCATGCCCAAGGGGGCCTATATCGAGAACCTGAACCGCGTGCTCAGGCGGCTTCCCGAATACAAGGTGCAGATCCGGTTCGCGTCGTGGGCGCGCTGCGTCGAAGAAGCCAGGAACGGCAACAGCGCCGGCGTGATCGGCGTGTACTATCGCCCCAGGGAGCGGCCGTTCCTGAACCACTCCAGGCCGTTCTACACCGAAGACGTCGCGGTGCACTGCAACCGCGATTCGGTCGAGGGCCGCACGTTCAACACCTATCCCGACGACTTCGCCGGCCTGAAATTCGGCAACCAGCGCGGTTATCTCGCGCCCGGCAAGCGCTTTTTCCAGTTCGTCGGCGAGGGCAGGATCGAGCTCGTCGAGGGGCATGAATTCCACGATCTCGTCAAGAAGATGCTGGTGCAGGAGATAGACTGCGTGGTCAACCCCAGCGTCGTCATCAACGAGGCGCTGGTCACGCTCGAGGCCCAGGGCATTCCGGAGCGCATGCGCTACAAGTCCCGGCGTGTCATGACCATCAAGGGCGAGACCGTCCATATCGGCTTCAGCAAGAAATACGAAGAGTCGCACCCGGAGCTGGCCAGGTTCCGCCAGTTGTTCGACAAGGCCGCGGACGAATAGAATAGCCGGCTCCCCGATTTACCCGAGATCGCGCGTTACATGCCACTGCTGCCACCGGTTCGGTCGATCCGGAACAGGATGATCGTGCTGTTCATCGTTGCCACCACGACAACGCTGGGCGCGTTCGCCGTGCACCGCCAGTGGCTGCTGCGGCAGGACCTCGAGCAGCGTTTCGAGCGCACGCGCGCGGAAGTGCTGGAAGGGCTCCGGCAAAGCCTGGCGGCGCCGACCTGGGCGCTCAACGTGGGCATCCTGCGCACCGGCCTCGAATCCACGCTGATACACCCCGAAGTCACCGAAGCCTGCGTGTTCTCGCCCGACCGCCAGGAGGTCTACGCGGAAGTCCACCGCGCCGCCGTCCCCGGCCGCGCCGCAGCATCAGGCACGCTACCCTGCGCCACGGACAACGGGCACGACGTGCTCGCCAACGTCACGATCTACCCGCCCGACGACATCGATCCGGAACGCCGCAAGCAGGCCATCGGCCACGCCGTGATCCGCTTCACCCGCGACAACATGCACCAGACCCTGCACGCGGCGATGGCCCAGGGCGTGACCGAGGTCGCCGCCATCGACGTGGCGCTGGTGCTGCTGCTGACCTTCGGCCTGCGGATGGTCTTCGGCCCGCTCGAACACCTGCGCGGCGCCCTGTTCGAGCTCGCCTCCAGCCACGGCGACCATCTCGACGAACTCGACCAGCTCGGCCGCACCGAGTTCGACAGCGTCATCGACGGCTTCAACCTCGTGCTGCGCCGGCTCAAGCTCATCATCGCCCAGCGCACGGAAGCCGAGCGGCGCGCGCGCGCCGCCATCCAGTCCAGCCACCACGCCTTCGCGCAGATCCAGGCCACCCAGGCCGAGCTGGTCGAGAAAAACCGCCAGCTCGAAGTGCTCTCCAAGACCGACCAGCTGACCGGCGTGTTCAACCGCCGCCACCTCAACGAAACGCTCGGCAGCGCGCTGGCATGCGCGCGCGGCGACGGCAGCCCGTTTTCGATCATCCTGATCGACGTGGACCGTTTCAAGTCCGTCAACGACACCCACGGCCACCAGGCCGGCGACCAGGTGCTGGTCGAGATGGCCGGCCGCATCCTCGAAACCAAGCGGGCCACCGATACCCTCGGCCGCTGGGGCGGCGAGGAATTCCTGCTGATCTGCGCCGGCACCGGCCTGCGCGACGCCGTGCTGTTCGCCCAGGCGCTGCGCCACGCGCTGTCGGAGCGCGACTTCTCCGTGACGGGGCGCATGACCGCCAGCCTGGGCGTGGCCTGCGTGCAGGACGGGGACACCATCCACGGCCTGATCTCGCGCGCCGACGAAGCGCTGTACCGCAGCAAGCGGCGCGGGCGGAACCGGGTGGAGTACGCGGGCGACGACCCGCCGGCGACGCCCGGCGAAGCGCCGCGCGGGCACTAGCCGGATGGCCCTCCTTCTCCCGCTGGAGGGCCATCCTGACCTCCATCAGTTGGCGGAGCTTCGCCTCCACCGCCTTCTGCCCGTCGGCGGACATGTGCTTCCCGTCGTCACAATATGCGCCGGACTTCTCCCTCGCTGGGTATCAAGCGCATCGGAATATCAAACCGGGAAAAGACGTCGTTTTTTGTCGTCTTCTCCGCGCCCGGCTACAGCGCCAGCTCAAGAATCTCCAGCACGTCCGCCTCCCGCGCGATCGGACGCGGATTGGCCAGCACCGGCGCGTAACCGAGCGACCGGCGCGCGATCTCCCGCAAGTCGCCGCGGCCGATGCCCAGGTCCCGCAGCCTGCCGGGCAATCCGAGGGATGCGACCAGCTCCGCGATCAGCACGGCCGCCGGGACGTCCGGGCGTCCCACGGCGGCGGACAGTTGCTGCTGGCGTGCCGCGTTGACGCTGGCGTTCCAGCGCAGCACCGCGGGCAGCATCGCGCATGAGGTGTGGCCATGCGCCACGTCGAACGTGGCGCCGATCGCGTAGCCGATGCCGTGGCTGGCGCCCGATCCGGCGCCGGTGGACAAGGCCGAGATCGCCTGCCACATGCCGAGCTGCGACCGCGCCCGCGGGCCGCCGCGGTCGGGATGGCTCCTGATCGCGCGCAGCCCGTCGTGGAGCAGGCGCCATCCCTGCAAGGCATGGAGGTCCGTCACGGGATTCGCGCTCGGGGAACAGAATGCCTCCACGGCGTGATCGACCGAGCGCATACCTGTCGACAGGAGGAGATCGATGGGCGTCATGCGCGTGGCGGCGGGGTCCAGGATCGCCGTTCGCGCCACCAGGAGTTCATGCCTGAAGATCTGCTTGGCCTTGGTGGCCAGTTCGGTCACGCCGGCCACGGCGGTGAATTCGGCGCCCGACAGCGTGGTCGACACCGAGACCATGCGCACGGGACTGGCTGGCGGCGAGATGGCGGTTGCATCGAGCAGGGCATCCACGGCGGCGACATCGCGCACGTCCATCCATTGGCACATCAGGGCGGCCTTGCAGCCGTCGATGACGGAGCCGCCGCCCACCGCGACGAGCAGGTCGGCGCGTGCGCGCCGCATCGCTTCCGCGATCTCCAGCACATCCTCGCGCGGGGTGTGCCCGCGCATGGTCGCGATGGTGCCGACGTGCCGTTTCCCGAGCTCGCGCTCGACCTGCTGCAGCGGCCCGCCGGCCATGCGCGCGAGGGACCGGCCCGATGCGACCAGGACCCGCCCGGCGCCGCAGCGCTCCGCCTCGGCCAGCACCGCGCGCCCCGCCGGCATCGCGAAGACCACGCGCCCGGGCAGGGCATTCTGATAGACGAAGGGGACACGCCCGAGATCGTCGTCCTGCTCTTGCGCCGTCACCGGCGGCGGTTGCGGGGTCATATAGTTTCCCGCCGCTGGCCGGCGTCGGCCAGGATGAGATCCGCGCCCTTCTCCGCGACCATCATCACGGCGCCCTGGATATTCCCGGAGACCATCTTCGGCATGACGGACGCATCGACGACGCGCAGGCCCGCCAGCCCTCGCACCGACAGGCGCAAATCGACCACGGCGGCGGCGTCGTTCCCCATGCGGCAAGTGCCGAGCGGGTGGTAGATGGTCTGGCCGTTGTCGCGCGCGAAGTCGAGCCAGGCCTCGTCGCTGGCGCACGCGTCTCCCGGGCTGAGTTCCTGCACGACATACGGCCGCATGGCGCTTCGCGACACGATCCGGCGCGCGACCTTCATGGCGCCGACCATGCAGTCGCGGTCGACCTGCGCGTCGAGGAAGTTGGGGCGGATCGACGGCGACGCGAGCGGATCGAGCGACTTCACGTGAATGCTGCCGACCGATTCGGGCCGAAGCTGCGTCACGCCGATGGTCATGCCGGGCGCGCGGTCGAGGATGCGCTTGGACGCATCGGCGTAGCTCGCGTGCACGAAGAAATACTGGGCGTCGGGCGTGGCCACGTCCGGACGCGATTTCACGAAGCCGTTCACCAGGCCCGTTCCGAGCGTCAGGATGCCGGTCCTGCGCGTGAAGTATTCCGCCACGGCCAGCCCGAGGCGCCATCCGCGCGACATCTCGTTCAGCGTGACCGTGTTGCGCACGCGCCAGTTCATGCGCGTGGCGAAGTGATCGACGTAGTTCTCGCCGACGCCCGGCAACGCGTGCCTGACCGGAATTCCCATCCGTTGCAGCAGCGCGGGCTGGCCGACGCCGGACAGCTCCAGGAGCTGCGGCGACTGGATCGCGCCGGCGCAGAGGATGACCTCGCGCGCGGCGCGCGTGGTGGTCTCCACGCCGCCGCGCCGCCACGTCACGCCGGTGCAGCGCGCGCCCTCGATTTCGATCCTGGTGACGAGGGCGTCCGTCACCACCCGCAGGTTGGGCCGGTCGAGCGCCGGCCGCAGATACCCTTCGTAGGCGCTCCAGCGCCGGCCCGCCGATTGCACGACTTGGTAGTAGCCGACGCCTTCCTGGGTCTCGCCGTTGTAGTCTTCGTTGTAGGCCCAGCCGTCCTCGCGGGCGGCATCGATGAACGCCTGCGCGATCGGGTAGCGCTCGCGCACCTGCGCGAGCTTCATCGGACCGTCGTGCCCGCGCGCCGGGCCGCCCCGCGGATAGTTCTCGATCTTGCGGAAATAGGGCTCCACGTCGCGCCAGCCCCAGCCGTGCGCGCCGCCGGCCGCCCACGCATCGTAGTCGGCGCTCTGGCCGCGCACGTAGATCATGCCGTTGATCAGCGAGGAACCGCCCAGGCCCTTGCCGCGCGGCACCGAGATCACCCGGTTGCGGGTGCCCGGCTCCGCCTCGGTCTGGAAGCGCCAGTTGTACTGCTGGTCGACGAGGAGCTTGCTGAAGCCCGCCGGAATGCCGATCCAGCGGCTCGCGGGCTCGCCGCCGGCCTCGAGCATGAGCACGCGATGGCGGCCGGAGGCGCTCAGGCGGTTTGCCAGGATGCAGCCTGCCGTGCCGCCGCCGACGATGACGTAGTCCCAGCCCTCCTCGCGGGCAAGCGCGCCTTCGCTCATGGGGCCGCCTGCAGCATGAAGTCCGCCATCATCTCGATCTGGCTCACGAGCATGGGCTTGCCATGGTGGATGCGGCAGCCCCGCTTGCGGGCGGCCGCGAGCAGCGCCGTCTCGGCCGGCTTCATGATGACTTCGGCCACCACCTGGTCCGCGGTCAGCCGTTCGGCGTCGAGCGGCAGCGCGTCATCGGGCCGCATGCCGAGCGACGTGCAGTTGATCACCAGGTCATGTCCCGACGGGTCGCGCGTGCCGACCGCGATGGCGATGGCCGGAAACGCCACGCGCAGGCGCGCGGCCAGCGCCTGCGCCTTGGCCGCGTCGCGGTTGGCGATCGTGATCGCGGCGGCGCCGGCGTCGCCGAGCGCGTACGTGATGGCCGTCGACGCGCCGCCGGCGCCCGCCACGTAGACGCGCATCCCGGCGGGATCGAGGTCGTTGCCGCGCAGTCCGCCGACGAAGCCCAGGCCGTCCAGGATCCCGCCCCGCAGCCGCCCGTCGGGCAGGCGCCTGACGATGTTGACCGCGCCCACGCGGGCGGCCTCCGGCGTGAGTTCGTCGCACAAGGCGACGAACGCGTTCTTGTGCGGCACCGTGACGATGAACCCTTCGAGGTTCGACATCTGCCGCAGGCCGTCGGCCACCTTTGCCAGGCCCGCGACGGGCACCTGCATGGGCACCAGGGCCGCGTCGATGCCGCGCGCGGCCATCAGGCGGTTGATCTCCTGCGGCGCGAGGACCTGCTGGATGGGATCGCCGATGGTGGCCATCAGACGCGTGGTGCCGGTGATCTCGTTCATCTTGTCTCGGGGTGGAATGGCAGATTGGGAGATTGGGAATGCGCACGGCGACGCCCGGGAGCATCGGCCGTCCGCCGCGCCTCGCGCAAGACAGGTCCCGTCTCACGCGCCCGGCATGTCGGAGCGCGCCCGCGCGGCCAGCGCCCTCAGGCGCCCTGGAACCGCGGCTTGCGCTTCTCCATGAAGGCGGCCGCGCCCTCCCGGTAGTCGGCGCTCGCGAAGCAGGCCGCGATGGCGGCCTCGGCCGCGGCGACGTCGCGATCGCCGGGATCGTGGATGAGCTCGTTGACCGTCCGCTTGAGCGCCCGCAGCGTAAGCGGCGCGTTCTCGACCACGGCGGCGCACCATTCGTCGAACATCGCATCGAACGTCTCGCGCGGCGCCACCTGGCTCACGAAGCCCATGCGCAGCGCCTCCTGCGCGCCGAAGACGCGCGCGGAGAAGAACATGTCGAAGGTATTGGCCACGCCGACCACGGTCATGAACCGGCGCACGCCCACCACGCTGTAGCCCAGGCCCATGCGTCCGGCCGGCATGCGAAAGCGCGCGTCGTCGCGGCAGAAGCGCAGGTCGCACGCGGCGGCAAGGCCGAGGCCGCCGCCCATGCAGATGCCGCGGATCCTGGCGACGACCGGCTTGCTGCATTTCACCGGCGCGAGGTAGGCCTGCTCCACGGCCGCGTTGTAGGCCGCCTGCACCGCGGGGTCCGCCTGCGACGCGCCGAACTGCGAGATGTCGGCGCCGGAGACGAACGCGCTGTCGCCGTCGCCCTCCAGCACGATCAGCCGGATCTCGGGGTCGGCGTCGAGCGCGTCTAGCGCTTCCGGCAGGGCAAGCCACATGTCCCGCGACATCGCGTTGTACTTGCTCGGATTGGAGAACACGATGCGGCCGATGGCCGCCTCGCGCTTCACGATCAGTTCAGGCATGGCTCGTTCTTCCTCAGATAACCAGTTGTTCGCGGAGACCGGCGATCTCCGCAGCGTCGAAATCGCATTCCGCGAGAATCTCGGCGGTATGCTCGCCCCAGGCGGGTGCCGCGGCCACGATGGTAGCCGGCGTGCGCGACAGCGTCACCGGCTGGCTGATCACCTTGATCGGCTCGCCCTTGCCGGTGCGCGTATCGACCACCACGGCGAGATGCTGCACCTGCTCGTCCTCGAGCATCTCCGGCACGTCGTAGACCGGGCCGGCCGGCACGCCCGCGTCGTTCAGCAGCGCGACCCAGTGCTGCACGCCATGCGCGCCGAAGACTTCGTTGAGCCGGCTGTTCAGGCGCGCGCGGTGCTTCACGCGCAGGGGCTCGGTGGCGAATTCGGCGTCGGCGATCCATTCGGGGTGCCCGATGACCTTGCACAGCCGCATCCACGTCCCCTGCCCGGCGGCGCCCAGGTTGAGCAGCCCGTCGGCCGCGTTGAACACGCCCATCGGCGCGCTCGTCGGATGGTCGTTGCCCGCGGGCCGCGGGATGTCGCCCTCGTTCAGGAAGCGCGCGACCTGGAAGTCCATCATCGCGATCTGCGAGTGCAGCAGCGACGCCTGCACCCATTGCCCCTCGCCGGACTGGTCGCGCTCGCGCAGCGCGATGAGGATGCCGATGGCGGTGTAGAGACCCGTGCTCGAATCGGCGACGGCGATGCCGGCGCGCAGCGGCCCGGTCTCGGGATAGCCCGTCACCGACATGAGCCCGCCCATGCCCTGCACGATCTGGTCGAAGCCCGGCCGCGCCGCGTACGGCCCGTCCTGCCCGAATCCCGAGATGCTCGCCAGGATGATGCGCGGGTTGATGGCGCGCAGGGATGCGTAGTCGACGCCGAGGCGCGTCTTCACGTCCGGCCGCCAGTTCTCCACGACGACGTCGGCGGTCCTGACCATGCGCTTGAGGATGGCGAGGCCCTCGGGCTTCTTGAGGTTCAGCGTCATCGACCGCTTGTTGCGGTTGAGGTTCTGGAAGTCCCCGCCGAGGCGGTTGACAGCGAATATGTCTTCGTTCGGATCGACGCCGGCCGGCGGCTCGATGCGAACCACGTCGGCACCGAAATCGGCCAGCATCCGCACGCACGTGGGACCGGCGCGAACCCGGGAGAGGTCAAGTACCTTGATGCCCTGAAGGGCCGAGGATGCGCAGATGCGGGACATTCGTACTCCAGATGTATTTATGTTCGCGCAAAGCCCATTCATGCAAATGGGCACAAGCGAGCCTGGCAGGCCGTTCAAGGCTCGCGAAACTCAAGAGGTGGTGAAGAAGGATCTCAGCGCAGCATGTCCTTCGGTAGCGATTGCAGCAGGTTGATCAACGTCGCGCCCTCGGGACGCAGATGCGCCCTCATGAGGCGCACCGCCGTCTCGCCATCGCGCTCCTGGATCGCTTTCGCGATCTGGCCATGCTCGAGGTGCGCGTGCATGGCGTCCCCCACCGCGCCGAACGAATGGGAGCGGTAGGCGACCGTGCGGGTGCGCATGCGCAGGATCTCCTGGCGCAGGAACGTATTGCGCGAGCCGGCATAGAGCACCTCGTGGAACGCCATGTTGGCCTGCTGCCATCCGACCTGGTCGTCGGCCTCGGCGGCGGCTTCGCCGGCGAGATGGGCGTCCATCAGGGCTTGCCGCTCCGGCCGCGTCATGCGCTCGCACGCATAACCCGCGCAGAGCCCTTCCAGGTCGGACAGCAGCTCCCAGACGGAGACCAGTTGCTGCACGTCCATCTTCGAGACGATCGAGCCGCCGCGGGAAATGCTGCTGACGAGACCTTCGGACTTGAGCCGCACCAGCGCCTCGCGCACGGGGGTGCGGGAGACGCCGAACTGCGTCATCAGGCTCTCCTCGTCGATCGAATCGCCGGGCAACAGCATGCGCTGGCTGATCTGCGACTCGACCGCTCTGTAGATCTGGTCGCTCGTCGTCATGGCACTTGCCTGTATCGGAGGGTTCCCGCGAAGCGCAGGCGCTCAAGGGCGCGGGAACCGAAGCGGCATGCCTGCCGGTCGCCGGCACGCCAGGCCCTCGCGTGCGCTCGGAACGCGGGGCATGGGTGCGCGGGGTGGAAAAGCTCTGGAGTGTCTCTCACTGTGGATGGGTCGGAAAAAATCGCTCGAAGTCGTCGGGAAGCAGCCGGGTCAGATCGTCAGGTTGACCGTCACGGTCTTGAGCCGCGAGAAGCCTTCGGTCAGGGAAGACAGCGACTGCTCCTTGCCCTGGCCGCTCTGCTTGAAGCCGCCGTAGGGCTGGCCGAACAGCTGGCCCTTGCCCTGGTTGACCTGCACCCAGCCCGAGTCTATCTCATGGGCCATGCGGATCGCGCGCGCCGTGTTGTTCGAGAACACGTAGCCGGCCAGCCCGTAATGGCTGTCGTTGGCCATCTTCAGCACCTGCGCGTCGTCCTTCCAGGGAATCACGACGAGCACCGGCCCGAAGATCTCCTCCTTGGCCAGGCGCCACGCATTCGAGCTGCCGCCGAACAGCGTCGGCACGGTGAAGTACCCTTCGGCCAGCGGGCCGGAGGTCGGCGGCAGGCCGCCGGTCAGCAGCTTGACGTCCGGGTTCTTCAGCCCTTCCTCGATGTAGCTGCACACGCGCCCGTACTGCTTGCTGCTGATGAGGCTGCCCATGTCGGTCGCCTCGTCCAGCGGGTTGCCGATCTTGTAGCTGTTCATGAGCTTGACCAGCTTCTCCAGGAACGAATCGTAGATGGACTCGTGGAGGAACAGGCGCGAACCGGCGGTGCACGACTGGCTCTGGCGCGTGAAGCGCATGGCCGTGCCCACGTTCTGCACGACCCACTCTTCGTCCGCGTCGTCGCACACGATGGTCGGGCTCTTGCCGCCCAGCTCCAGCGAGACCGGGCCGATGCGCTCCGCCGCCGCGGCCATGATGCTCTTGCCGACCCCGGTGGAGCCGGTGAAGGACATCTTGTGGATGCGCGGATGCGACGCCAGCGCCGCGCCGCACTCCGCGCCGAGCCCGGTGACGACGTTGAGCACGCCCGGCGGGAGGAAGCGCTGGCAGATCTCCGCGAGGAACAGGCCCGCGAAGGGCGCATCCTCCGCGAGCTTGAGCACCATCGTGTTGCCGGCCACCAGCGCCGGCGCGATCTTGATCGAGCACAGCACCGCGGGCGCGTTCCACGGCACGATCGCGCCGACGATCCCGAGCGGCTCGCGGCGCGTGTAGCTGAGGATGTCGTCGCCGAGCGGCAGCATCTCGCCCTTGAGCTCGCTGGCCAGGCCGCCGAAATAGCGGAAGGCGTCGACGCACAGCTGCGCCTCGGGCCGTGCCTGCGTGCGCAGCGCGTTGCCGGTCTCGTGCGCGATGATCCGCGCGAAGTCCTCCAGCTGCGCTTCGAGCGCGTCGGCGATCTTCTGCATCGCGCGGCCGCGCTGCGACGGCGTCACCTTCTTCCATGCGGTGAACGCGCGCTCGGCGGCCTGCACCGCGCGCTCGACGTCTTCCGCCCCGGCGCGCGGGATCTCGGCGATGACGCGCTTGTTGGCGGGACACTCGACCGGCAGCGCGCGGCCGTCGGCGCTGCCCACCCACTCGCCGTTGAGCAGTTGCATGACGGGGCCAAGCCGGACCGAGGGTTCGGCCTGGCTTTGCAGACCATGAAATTCGTTGGACACGATCACTCCTGTGGATTGGGGCGGCTGGAGGACGGGACGCCCTGGGTTGATGGATGCTTGCTGGCCTCGCGCCGCGCATCGAGCAGCTTGATCAGCGAGCCGGTGATGCCGCGCGGCATCAGGAACATGCAGACGATCAGGATGCCGCCGTACACCGCGCCGGCGAGCGCCTGGCTGATGTCCGACGCATAGGACGGCACGAACTGCAGGAACAGGCCCGCCACCACCGCGCCGCTGATGGTGCCCAGGCCGCCCACGACGATCGACGCCAGGAAGCCGATCGACAGCATGAGGGTGAACGAATCGGGGCCGATGAAGCCGATCGTGTAGGCCGCGAGCGCGCCGCCGACGCCGCCGAGCATCGATCCCGTGCCGAACACGACGACCTTGAGGTGGTTCACGTCCACGCCCATCGACGAGGCCGCCAGCTCGCCCCCGCGGATGCCGGCGAGCGCCCGCCCGGTGCTGCCGGCGACGAAGTTGCGCACCGCCCAGAAGACCACGATGGCGAACAGCAGCACGAAGTAGTAGAGCCACGCGTCCTGGCCCAGCGTGAACCATGCGGGCGGGTCCGGCTTGTCGAAGGTCAGGCCGGCGGCCCCGCCGGTGTACGACTTGAAATGCTTGACCAGCGGCACGACCGACACCGCGAGGATCAGCGTGATGAGCGCCAGGTACAGGCCGCGCAGGCGCTTGGCCGGGAATCCCGCGAGATAGCCGGCGCCGAAGCAGACGAGCGCGGCGATGCACACGGAAAGCGGCGGGTTCACGCCCAGCAGCGTATGCGTGAGGATGGCCGTGTACGCGCCCAGCGCGAAAAACATGTTGTGGCCCAGCGAGACCTGGCCCACGTAGCCGGTGATCAGGTTCAGGCCCAGCGCCGCGATCGCATAGGTGAGCACGCCGGTGAACTGGAACGTGCGGTAGCCGGGGAAGACCAGCGGCACCAGGAACAGCAGCGCCGCGAACGCGAGCCAGCCGAGGGTCGACGTCCTGCGCACGGGCCGGGGGCCGGCCACGGCCGGCGCGGGGAGAATGCTCACCTTGTTCATACGCGCACCATCACGGTACTGCCGAAGAGACCTTCGGGCTTGACGATCAGAACCGCCACGATCAGCAGCAGCGGCAGGAGGATCTGCAGGTCGGCGCCCAGCCACGGCAGGTAGGCCATGGACAGCGACTGGGAGATGCCGACCACGGCGCCGCCGACCACGGCGCCGCGATAGCTCGTGAGGCCGCCGACCACGGCCGCCGCGAACGCATAGATGATGATCGAGCCCATCATGTTCGGGTCGATCGTGACGCGCGGCGCGACCAGCAATCCCGAGACCGCGCCCAGCACGGCCGCGAGGCCCCAGCCGATGGCCATCATCGCGGTGAAGGGAATCCCGACGAGCTTGGCCGAGGAGCCGTTGGAGGCGGCGGCGCGCAGCGCCATGCCCAGCCGCGTCTTCTGGAACAGCAGGAACATGCCCACGGAGATCGCCACCAGCACGGCGACCGTGCCGAGCAGCTCGACACTGACGCGGAACGAGCCGATCGAGAAATACTTCTCGGGGAAAGGCGAGTCGAGCGGCATCTGCATGAAGCCCCAGGTCGCGCCGCTGAGGCTGTTGAACGCGAGGAAGAGGCCCAGCGTGACGATGATGATGGTGAGCTCGTCCTTGTTCTGCACCGGCCGCACGAAGATCAGGTAGGTAGCCATGCCCACGAACAGCGAGACGACGATCGCCACCACGATCGCCCAGCCCAGGGGCAGGCCCCAGGCCACGCACTGCCAGGCGACGTAGGCCGATACCGTGGCCATCTCGCCCTGCGCGAAATTGGCGATGTTGGTGGTGCGATAGATCAGCACCAGCGCGAGGCCCAGCGACGCGTAGATCGCCCCGTCGCCGATGCCGTTGATGATCTGCTGGAGGAAATACTGCATGTGTGTCCCTCTCGTTGGCGTCTCGTTAGTGTCTCAGTGACCCAGGTAGGCGGCACGGATGCTGTCGTTGGCGGCGACCTCCGCCGCGCTGCCCGACAGCACCACCCGGCCGATCTCGAGGACGTAGGCGCGATGCGCGATCTCGAGCGCGAGATTGGCATTCTGCTCGACGATCAGCATCGAGGTGCCGAGCGTCCGGTTGACCGTCTGCAGCGCGGCGAACAGGTGGTCGATGATGACCGGCGCGAGGCCCAGCGACGGCTCGTCGAGCAGCATCACGCGCGGCTTGAGCATCAGCGCCCGGCTCACCGCCAGCATCTGCTGCTCGCCGCCGGACAGGCTGCCCGCCTTCTGCTTGTGGCGCTCGCGCAGGCGCGGGAAGAGCGTATACATCTGCTCGATGTCGGCGTCGATGCCGCCCTTGTCCTTGCGGCGGTAGGCGCCGACCTGCAGGTTGTCCTCCACGGTCAGGTCGGCGAACGTCCCGCGCCCCTCCATCGCGTGCGCGACGCCCATGCGCGCGATGCGGTCCGGCCCCATGCCCTTGAGCGGCTTGCCGTCGAGCAGCACCTGGCCTTCGCGCTTGATCATGCCGCTGATCGACTTGAGCGTGGTGGTCTTGCCGGCGCCGTTGGCGCCGAGCAGCACCACGATGCTGCCCTCGGGCACCGCCAGGTCGACCCCGTGCAGCACCGCCGTCCTGCCGTAGCCCGCGGCCAGGCCCTTGATCTCAAGAACGTCCACGCTTCTTCCCCAGGTAGGCCTCGATCACGCGAGGGTCGGACTTCACGGCCTGCGGCTTGCCCTCGGCGATCTTGTTGCCGAAATCGAGCACCACGATGTCGTCGGAGATGTTCATCACCATGCCCATGTGGTGCTCGACCAGCAGGATGGTCACGTCGAAGTCCTGCCGCACGCGCAGCAGGGTCTGCGCGAGCTCGTCCACCTCGGAATGCGAGAGCCCGCCCGCGGGCTCGTCGAGCATCAGGAACGACGGGTTGGCGGCCAGCGCGCGCGCCAGCTCGATGCGCTTGAGCGTCGGATAAGGCAGGCTGTCGACGCGCTCGTCGTGAAGATGGTCCAGCCCCAGCCGTTCCAGCAGCAGCATGGCGTCGCGCCGCAAGGCGATCTCCTCGGCGCGCCGCGACACCGGCACGCACGGCGCCATGAACAGGCGGGTGCGGCCGTGGTGGTAGCCGCCCAGCATGACGTTTTCAAGCACCGTCAGGCTGTTGATCAGCGCGAGGTTCTGGAACGTGCGGGCGATGCCCCGCCTGGCCATGTCCTTGGACTTCAGCCCCGTGATGTCCTCGCCGTCGAACAGGATGCGCCCCGACGACGGGTTGTAGAGGCGGCTGACGCAGTTGAACAGGCTGGTCTTGCCCGCGCCGTTCGGACCGATCAGGCCGCAGATCACGTTCCGGCGAACCTCGAACGTCAGCTCGTTGATCGCGACGATGCCGCCGAACCGCAGCGACAGCTTGTCGATCGCGAGCTTCGGCGAAGCCGTCGCCGGCAACGCCTCGACGGTCTCCGGCGGCAGCGCCATCAACACGGCGCTCATGCCCGGACGGCCTCGCCCGGCTTCGGCTGCCGGGGCGCGCTGCCCAGCCCGAGCTCCTGCTGCGCCTGCTGCGCCATGACCGACATGTCGGCACCCGGCGCGGCCGCGCGCAGCGACTGCGCGCACGAGGCCGCCACGCTGCGCGAGACCGTGCCCTTCGCGCCCATCGCGTCGTAGAGCGACATCGCCACGCGCACGTCCTTCTCGAGCAGCTGCATGGTGAAGCCGCAGGCGAACTTGCGGTCGACGATCTGGGGCTGCCAGTGCGTCATGGACACCCAGTTCTGGCCGCTCGAGGCGTTGACGACCTTGAGCATGGTCGCCGGGTCCAGCCCGAACTTCTCGCCGACCGCGAAGGCCTCGCTGTTGACCGCGAGCGCGGTGGCCGACATCAGGTTGTTCAGCGCCTTGACCGCGTGGCCGGCGCCGACCCTGCCGACGTGGAACACGTTCGGCCCCATCTTCAGCAGCAGCGGGCGGGCCGCTTCGTAGTCGGCGGCGTCGCCACCCACCATGATCGCGAGCGTGCCCTTCTCCGCGCCGATGGCGCCGCCCGAGACCGGCGCGTCGATGAAGCGCAGGCCGCGGCGCTTCGCCTCTTCGGCGTTCGCGACCGAGTTGGTCGGCGCCGACGAGCTCATGTCGATGATCAGGGCGCCCGGCTTGAGCGCGTCGAACAGGCCCTTGCCGCCCTCGCCGCGCAGGACGGCGTCGACCACCTGGCTGGTGGGCAGCATCAGGATCACCGCATCCGCCGCGGCCATGTCGGCCACCGTCGCCACCCTGCCGCCGACCGCTTCGGCCGCCGCCGCGGCCGCGGCCGCGTTGGCGTCGCTGACCAGCAGCGTGGCCGAGCCCTTGAGATGCCGGACCATGCGGTGGCCCATCGTGCCGAGACCGATGAAGCCGACCGTGGCGAACGCGTGTTCTTTCACTTGTGTCATTTCAAATCGCTCCTCTGTGCTGCGCTGTGCTGTGCTGTCTTGGGGTTGGGATCAGTTCGACTTGGCGCGCGGTTCCCACGCGGGCGTGCGGCCCTCGTAGTTGAGAACGCCGCCGACCGGCACGAACTTCACGCCGTCGAACTGGGCGATCTGCACGGACTCGATCGGGTAGCCGTCGGCCGTCCCCTTGGTGTTCAGCCTGATGCCTTCGAGCAGGATCGGCACCTTGACGTTGTCCAGGCTGCGGATGGACGCCATGAAGGCGTCGCGCGTCGGCGTCTTCATCCGCTCCAGCACGGCCTTCGTGGCCATGCAGTCGTACCAGCCCATCGTCGCGTTCTGGTCCGCCACGTTCGCGCCCGGCGCGTACTGCTTGAGCTTGGTGAGGTAGGTCTTCATGTCCTCGTCGTTCGCGAACGCCGGGTTGGTCGCGTCCTTGATGTAGAGGCCGCTGTAGATGCCCTTGGAGATGTCGGCGCCGGCGGGCACCAGCGTGCCGCCGATGCTGGCGCCCACGTTCCAGACGATGTGCACCGGCTTCCAGTTGATGGCGGCGGTCTGCTTGATGGCCTGCACGACGAACTTCGGCGTAGTCGCCTCGACGAAGACGTCGGCCCCCGACTCCTTCAGGCGGCTGATCTTCGCATTGATCGTCGGCTCGCTGTAGCTGTGCTCCTCGTGGGCCACGATGTTCAGGCCGAGCGCCTTGGCGGTCTTGACGAAGGTGTCGGCGAAGAAGGGGCCGCCGCTGTCGTCGTTGATCAGCGCGATCTTGGCGTTCGGCCACTTCTGCTTGATGAACTCCGCGTACATGGCCGCCTCGGTGTTGTACGAGAGATAGCCGAGCATGGTCCAGGGGAACTTCTCGACCTCCGCCCTCGCGCCGAACATCGGGCCGCCCGAGCCGATGAAGGCCTGCGGTATCTTCTCGGCGTTGTAGTACGAGCGCGTTCCGAGGTTGGCGCCGGTGCCGTTGTTGCCGATCACGGCGAAGACCTTCGACTGCTCCACGAAGCGGCGCGCGTTCTGCAGCGCGCGGGCCGGCTCCATGGCGTCGTCGAGCGTCTCGATCTTGATCTTGCGCGTCTTGCCGTCGCCGACCTTGACGCCGCCCTGCTCGGCGTTGAGGTAATCGAAGCAGCCCTTGACCCCCACGCCGATGGCGCCGTAGGCGGCATTGGGGCCGGACTGCGCCACGGAGACCCCGAACACGATCTCGGAGTCGGAGATGCCCGCGTCGGCCGCGCGCGCCGCGGCCGACCAGGCAATGAGCGCGGACGCCACCGCGCAGAACATGAGGCGACGGCCCGAAGGGCTTCGACAAGGGCTCCGACCATAGATCATTCGCTGTCTCCTAGTTGTTGTGTTGAGAGTTCCGCCCTCAATCGGCCGGCGCTGCGACGTGTGTGGTTGGTCATCGCCAAGTCTTTTTACACGTCACCTCCGTATATTTATAGAATCTATCTGAATTCAGAAAAGCGCCTTAGGGATATTCCCGTAGCTGCACCGCCGCAAAATTCCGGCGCCGGCGGACGGCCGGGGCGCTGGAACCGACATCGGCAGCACAACCAGGAGGCAGGATCGATGGCAAATGAAAACGGGGCCGACGCGGCACCGGCAACGCAGGCGCCCGCGCTGGCGTCCAACGCCGTGAGCGAAGCGCTGCGCGCGCGCTTCGGCGTCGAGGGCGAATGGTCGTTCGGGATCACCTTCCGCGCGCGATGGAGCGAAACCGATGCCTACCAGCACGTCAGCAACCGCACGCACTTCGTCTGGTTCGAGGAAACCCGCAACCGCTACCTGGAAGCCGCCGGCTATCCCCTGACCGGGCCGGACACGCCCGGGCCGGTCATCCGCGAGACGACCTGCACCTACGAGCAGCCCATCTCGCTTGGCGACGAAGTGCTCGTGACCTGCCGCACCCCGTGGGTCGGCCGAACGAGCCTGCGGATGGACTACGCGGTGTGGCACGATGGCCTGGCCGCGACCGCGCATACCATCGTGGTCTGGTATCGCAACACCACCCGGGAACGTCTGCCGGTGCCGCCGGCACTGATTGCCTACATGGAAAAACTCGACGGCACGACGCGGCGCTGAGGCCGCGTATGCGCATCCGCCGGGCGAGAGCGCGTCCGCGCATTCCCGGCAGGATGCGGCTTGACGCGCCGATGTGGAAAAAAGCACATCGGGAGCCGCGTCGCGCCACGCCGGCAAGATCCCCGGGGCCGCAAGCAACCCGCCGGCCGCAGGGCATCCCGCTCATTTTCCGCTCATTGTCATGAACCACACTGCCGTTGTGGAGGCAGCGCGCGCCGATGCGATCAAAGCCCGGTCGCCGGTCCGCCGCCTTCCCGATACGCTCTGGAGACCATCATGACCAAGATTGCCCGGCTGCTCGAGAAGCTTCACGTCACCCGCCGCTTCGCGGAAAGCTACGGACAACCGGCGATGACCTCGCGCCTCACTTTGCCGCTTTGCGAAGCATGATTTCACGAGCGACTTCGGTGACCAGTTCACGCAACCACTGGTGCGCAGCATCATGGCGGTAGCGGACATGCCACGCCATATCCACCGGGAATGCCCCCAGGTCCACTGGCGCGGCCAGTATCTTCAGCCGGGCATCGCTTGCGAGATGGCGACAGATCAGCGCAGGTAGCGTCGCGCAATAGTCTGTCGCGGCAACAAGTTCCGGAACCGCCATGAAGTGCGTGACGGATATCGCTACCTCACGGCGAAGGCCCTGGCGCTGAAGCGTCTGGAACAGACCCGCGCGCAGGCGGCCGGGTGGCAGCACATTGACGTGCTTGAGCTGCTCGTACTGTTGCCTGGACATTCGCTTGTGTACATGCGGATGGTCGGCGCGCACCACGCAGGCAATGCCGTCTTCCATCAGGGGCTGCACCACGAGGTTGTCAGGCGGGTCGACAATGCGGCCCAGCACCATCGCGGTAGCGCCGGAACCCACGCCGGTCTCGGCCAGGTCCGTGCCAAACGGCACCAGCCGCAGCCGAATTCCCGGTGCCCGCTCGCTCAACCGCGTGACGATTCCAGGCAGCAGCACGAACTCGACGTAGCTGCTCGGCGCCAGTATGAACAGACGCTCCGCCTGCTTCGGGTCGAAGCCCTGCTGGCCCAGTACCAGCTCGTCGAGCTGGCCGATCGCGGCGGCGATGCCGGGCGCCAGCGCTTCGGCTTTCTCCGTTGGCTGCATGCCGTACCGTTCGCGAATGAACAGGGGGTCCTGCAACAAATCCCGCAGTCTCGCCAGGGCATTGGACAGCGCCGGTTGCGTCATCCCCAGCCGCTCGGCCGCACGCGTGACGCTTCGCTCCTCCATGAGCGTCAGGAATACGGGTAGGAGATTCAGGTCGTAGCGCATCCAGATATATTGTCAGGAAAATATCTGGAATCCAATAAATAAATTGGATGAATGAAAAGGCAGTGCACATACTCCATTGCACAGAGAGGTTGCCTCCCCTGCCTGACGGACAGGCGGCAGCACTCTTTCCACACTGCATCCGCACACAGCCACTGGAGTCGCCATGTCTTCCGAATCGCTTTTTACCCCCTTCCGCCTGGGCGCCATCGACGTCCGCAACCGCATCGCCATGGCGCCGCTGACCCGGTCGCGCGCAGGCATGGACGGTGTCCAGACGCCGCTGGCCGTCGACTACTACGGACAGCGAGCGTCGGCGGGCCTGATCATCACCGAGGCAACCAACATCTCGCGCCAGGGTCGTGGCTACGCTTACACGCCCGGCATCTACACCGATGCGCATGTGGATGCCTGGGCACCCGTGACCGACGCGGTCCATGCGGCGGGCGGCCGCATCGTGATGCAGTTGTGGCATGTGGGCCGCATGTCGCATGTCAGCCTGCAGGAAGACGGCGCCGCGCCGGTAGCGCCGTCCGCCATCCAGGCTGGCGGCAACGTCTTTACCGAAACCGGACACCTGCCGCCGTCGATGCCGCGGGCACTTGCCACCGAGGAGATCGCCGGCATCGTGGAAGACTACCGAAGCGCCGCGCGCCGCGCGAAGGCCGCCGGGTTCGATGGCGTGGAAGTACACGCAGCCAACGGCTACCTGCTGGAGCAATTCCTGCGCGACAGCACAAACCACCGCGAAGACCGCTACGGCGGCTCCATTGAAAACCGCGCACGCCTGTCGCTGGAAGTGGTGGAAGCTGTCGCCGGGGTCTGGGGCGCCGATCGCGTCGGGCTTCGCCTCTCACCCTTCTCGACCGCGGTAGGGGACACGCCGCTGGACAGCACGCCGATGGAAACGCACGGCTACCTGGCTCGCCGGCTCGGCGAGATGGGACTGGCATACCTCCATGCCGTCGAGGGGCAGTTGCACGGCGGCAACGGCGCCGCAACGTTCGACGTGCAAGCCCTGCGCGCAGCCTTCGGCGGCGCCTACATTGCCAACAATGGATACGACCGGCACCGCGCCCTGAACGCCACCGCTTCCGGTCACGCGGACATGATCGCCTTCGGCAAGCCCTTCATCGGAAATCCCGACCTCGTTGAGCGGCTGCGATCGGACGTGCCGCTGCATGAGGCACCGGCGGCTACCTTCTTTGGCGGCGGCGCCGAGGGGTATACCGAACTGGTCCGAGCCTAGGGCTGGCACGAGACTGGCCGGTGGGGGTCGATGCCTCGGCCGGCCAGTGGAAAAGTCACAAGATCGGCGCGCAATGCATCCTGCCGTCCTTCCTTAGCATGGAGAATCGCCACGCCACGAATTTCGCGCATGACTACCCGTTCCTGAAAATGGTTGCTCAAGGCGGCAAGCCGCTGACCGCCGGTTGCCGCCTGTTTCGTCGACTTACTCGCTACGGTCGTACGAGAACTGGATGCCCGGCGTGCCGCCCGTTTCGATGAACAGGTTCATGAACGCGGGGACGGTCTCGCTGCGCTTCCAGTCCCGTTGCAGCTCGCAGAACAGCTGCACGGTAGAAATAAGCTTGCCGCCGGCCTGCTCGATGCGTCGCAGTGCGGCTTCATGCGCGGCCACGGATGTGCCACCCACGGCATCCACCGGCACATAGACCTCGTAGCCCTCGGCCAGCGCGTCCAGCGCCGGGAACGTCAGGCATGCCTCGGTCCAGAGCGCAGTCATGATGAGCTTCTTGCGGCCGGTTTCCTGAACCGCTTTCCGGAATTCCACGTCCTCCCAGCTGTTGATGCTGGTGCGATCGTAGGTCGGATAGTCGCCCAACACCTTGCGGATATGGGATACCGGCGGCTTGTTGAGACCGGTTTGCACGTTGACCGTGGAATGCACGATCGGCAGGCCGTAAGCGATGGCTGCCTTAGCGCAGCCAACGATATTGTTCAGCATCAGTTGCCGATCCATCGAGGCAATCGAGTTCACCTGCACCGGTTGATAGTCGATGATGATGAAGGTCGAGTTTTGCGGTGTCAGCAGTTGATCCGCCTTCGGGTCACGAATAGATTCGCTGGCCATGATTACATCCTTTCTTTGACAGGTGCCCGCCATTGTTCCGGCGCGGGAGGCAACTCCGAGCAGGCAGGGGCGGTGCGGGCAGGATGGCCGTCCCCATTCTGGAAAAAAGCCGGTCTTGCCCTGCAAGACCGGGATGAACGTCAAGTGGCCTGAACGAAGCGGCCGCTTTTGAAGTCGTCGAACGCCTGGATGAGTTCCGCGCTGGTGTTCATCACGAACGGCCCATGACCTGCTATCGGCTCGTCGATCGGCTCGCCAGTCAGTACCAGCACCATCGCGTCGCCATCGGCATGAATGGCCACGTTGCTACCCTCGCGGCTCAGCAACACCATTTCCGCCTCACGAGCCTCCTGACTGCCGTTGAGGGTGACGTGTCCGGCCAGCACCACCAGCATGGCCGTGTGGCGCTCGGGCAGTGCGATCGTCAGATCGTTATTGCCGGACAGGCGCAGATCCCACATGTTGATGGGCGTAAACGTCTTGGCTGGTCCCTTCGCGCCGAGCAGTTCGCCGGCGATCACTCGCCCCTTGCCGCTACCGTTGGGCAGATCGACGACGGGAATGTCGGCCGAGACGATGCCCTGATAGCCGCCAGGCGTCGTCTTGTCCTTGGCCGGCAGGTTCACCCAGAGCTGGATCATGCGGAACGGGCCGCCAGTCTTGGCGAACGCCGGTGAGTGATACTCTTCATGCAAGATGCCGGCGCCGGCAGTCATCCACTGAACGTCGCCGGGGCCGATGACCCCGCCATTGCCGGCGGAATCCTTGTGTTCTACCTGCCCGTCATAGACGATGGTTACCGTCTCGAACCCGCGATGCGGATGCTGACCCACACCACGACGCTTCGTCGTCGGCTCGAAGTAGTGCGGCCCCGCGTAGTCCAGGAGCAGGAACGGGCTGATGTGCTGGCCGAGATCGTTGTACGAAAACACTGAGCGGACCGGAAAACCGTCGCCCACCCAGTGGCCGCGATTGTTGCCGTAACGGCCAAGAATTGCCTTGCTCATGATCATTTCCCGTGACAGCAGTAGTAATTACCGCTTCCTGCCATTGAAAATAGCAGCGCAACGATCGATCAGGAAGATTGCAATTTCCTACGCTCCGTCCTAATAATGGGACGATGCAAGACCTCAACGACCTCTATCACTTCGTGCAGGTGGTCGACCACGGCGGCTTTGCCGCTGCGGCTCGCGCCACGGGCATGCAGAAATCCAAGCTTAGTCGGCGCATTCTGCAGTTGGAAGAAAGGCTGGGCGTGCGCCTGCTCAACCGCTCCTCGCGCCGGTTTTCGGTGACGGAGATTGGCCGCGAATACTACGATCGTTGTGTCGCCATGCTGGTGGAGGCCGAAGCGGCCGATCAGGTAATCGCGCAGGTAAAGGCCGACCCGCGCGGCATCATCCGCGTAAGTTGTCCTGTGGCGCTGATCAACTTCCAGTTCGGCGAGTTATTCGCGCGCTTCCTTACCGCTTACCCGGCCGTGCAAATCTATCTTGAAAGCACGAACCGGCGCGTCGATGTGATCGCCGAAGGGTTCGACATCGCCATCCGCGTGCGCTTCCCGCCGCTCGAGCCGTCCGAGCTGGTCATGCGCAGGCTCGACACCAGTACGCAATGTCTGGTAGCCAGTCCCGCGCTGCAGGCGGTACGCGCCATCACCTCGCCCGCCGACTTGCACCATTCGCCCAGCATGACCCTCGGGCCGCCGCGGCGGGACTATCAATGGCAACTCGAACACGCCGACGGTCAGACGGCAAACGTCACTCATGTGCCACGTCTGGTCAGCGATGACATGGCGGCCCTGCGCGATGCGGCCATCGCCGGCGTAGGGGTTGTTGCGCTGCCGACGATGATGGTGTGGCGACAGGTCGAAGCGGGACAGCTCGTCCACATTCTGCCCGACTGGCGGCCGCCGGCCGGCATCGTTCATGCCGTGTTTCCTTCCCGGCGAGGGCTGCTGCCCTCCATCCGGACGCTGCTCGAATTCGTGGCGGCCGAATGCGACGAAGCGCGCCGCCGGGCCGTTGTGTAAGGTGCGTGATGCAGCGCAAGGAGCGAGCCTGTCTTGCTTGCGACGAAAGCAGGCTTGACGGTAGCAACAAGTATTGGGTCCCTGCAAACGGCATTTATCGAACACTTCGCAAGCGCCAGTTATTGGGGCGAATTCATCCCTCCGAGCCATCGTGAGCAACGGCTGCAACTGGCCGCACGGAGACGTTGCCACTGCGCGGCGCGCAGCAGTGACAGGACACAGGCGGCCGCCCGATCGGGCGTGCCAGCGGAAAGGTATTGAAGGCCGCTCGAACCGGCTCTCTCCGGTGACACTTTCATTCCGCGTTGCCCAAAGCCTTACCCGGCGAGGATTGCGGGGATCCTGGAATGCCGCGTACACGCGAGTCGACGCAATGGCCCTCGCAATGGCGACAATGTTGGTTCGGCAACCGGATCAGCCGGGCGAGTTGTGAAGGGGAACATGACCCTTTCAGACGCCCCCCGCCGATTTCCCCTGATCCACTGGCAATTCGCTCGCCACGCCGCGGCCGCGTCTGTGCCCTCCCCTGGCCAACGTCAGCAATTCCATCTCCGGATACATCCGATCGATCTCCGCGATGTCCTGAAAGGTCTCCTCGACGATCCAGTCCCGCAGCCTGGCTACGGTCGGACGCGGCGTGGCCGTGGCCTGCTGCACCAGGTAGCAGTGCCGCTCCGTGACATGGGCCTGGCGGATGGCCGGTACCAGGGTTCCCAGCCGCATCCAGTGCGAGACCACGTTGAGCCATCCTGGCGCGATGCCCTGGCCCAGCATTGCGGTCTGGATCACGATCGAATAGTCGGAGAAGTTCAGGCTGTACAGGTCGAGATCGCGTTTCCGCAGGCCGGGGAACAGGTTCGGCCAGTCGCGAAAGCTGTCGGTCAGGTTGATGATGATGTCGCTGCCGTGCGTGGAATCGTCGCGGTAGGCCGGGGTGCTGATCGGAAGAATGATTTCCGGCATCAGCAACGCGCCGTTCTGCGGGGTCTCGCCAGCGGTAAAGAAGCGCACGCCCAGATCCACGTCATGCATCGGCCCTCCCACCTTGCCTGAAATCAGCTGAAAGCGCAGGTCGACGCCGGGAAAGTCCCGCCGCAGCTTTTCCATGCGCGGCATCATCCAGTGCGTCGTGAAGGCGGTCGACACCGACAGCGTGATGGTCTCCATGCCCGTGGCCCGCGCCTCGATTTCGCTGATCGAGGCTTCGATGCCATTGAAGCCCTCGGTAATGGCTCTGTGCAGCAGGCGGCCATCGTCGGTCAGTTCGATGCCGCCCCGGACCCGCTTGTACAAGGGCACGCCCATGCGCTCTTCCATGCGCGCCATCATGCGGCTGACCGCGGGCTGGCTGACGTAAAGCTCGGCCGCCGCCTTGGTCAGGCTGCCGCAGCGGCCAGCCGCCTCGAAAACGAACAGCGCATTGGCGCTCGGCAGTTTGCGGCGGAAATTTGCCATAACTTCAGATTATATTTGACCCAACAATTGGGAAGTTGCCCGGAGCCAGCGGCTGTCCCTAAACTCTCCCATCGAACAAGGAATTATGCAGCAAGCGGACTCCCTGCACACGACATGACAGAATCTGCCCTGCCACGGATCCTATTACATTGACACCGTCTTGTCATAACGCGACTCGCCCTTCGACCCCCCAGGAGCCCACCTGCCATGAATGACCGAAAAACGCTTGAAGACCTGATCGGACCCGCGGAAAGCACGCGCATCATGGATGCGATGCGCCGGGGTTTCACGCGCCGCGACGTCCTCGCCATGTTCGCGGCCGGCGGCATGCAGGCGGCACTGGCTGGCAGCCTGGCGGGTGCGGCGGTTTCGGCGCATGCGCAGACGCCGCGCCGCGGCGGGCGGATTCGCGTGGCCGGGGACAATGCCGGCGCCTCCGATACGCTCGATCCCGCGCGCCAGTCGAACAAGGTCGACTATTGCCGCTGCAATATGCTCTACAACGGCCTGACCTGGCTGGATGCGACGCTGACGCCGCAGCCGGCGCTGGCGGAGTCGTTCTCGACGAAGGATGCGAAGACCTGGGTGTTTGCCTTGCGCAAGGGCGTCACCTTCCATGACGGCAAGCCGCTCGCGCCCGCCGACGTGGTGTTCTCGCTGATGCGCCACAAGGACCCCGCCACGGCGTCCAAGGCCAAGGCGCTGGCCGACCAGATCGAGACCGTGACCGCCACCGGCCCGAGCGAGGTGACGGTGGTATTGTCCGCCCCGAACGCCGACCTGCCGGTGATCCTCGGCACGTTCCATTTCCATATCGTGAAGAGCGGCACCACCGACTTCAATACCGGGATCGGCACGGGCCCGTTCAAGCTCAAGGAGTTCAGGCCCGGCATCCGCTCGGTGGTGGTGCGCAACGAAAGCTACTGGAAGTCCGGCAAACCGTACCTGGACGAGATCGAGTTCGTCGGCATCGGCGACGAGGGCGCGCGCGTCAACGCGCTGCTGTCGGGCGACCTGGACCTGGTCACGACGATCAACCCGCGCTCGGTCGCGCGCGTCAAGGGGTCGCCGGCACATACCGTGTTCGTCACGCAGTCGGGCCAGTACACCGACCTGATCGTGCGCCGCGACGTCGGTCCGGGCACCAACCCGGACTTCGTGATGGGCATGAAGCTGCTGCAAGACCGCGAGCTGATGAAGAAGTCGATCGCGCTCGGTTATGCGCTGACCGGCAATGACCAGCCGATCGACCCGACCAACCGCTTCTATTTCGACGGCCTGCCGCAACGGCAGTTCGATCCCGAAAAGGCGAAGTTCTACCTGAAGAAGGCGAACCTTGGCAGTGCGAGCATTCCGGTAGTGGCATCGCCGGCGGCCATGTACTCCGTCGATATCGCGCAGGTGCTGCAGCAGTCCGCGCGCCAGGCGGGGGTCAATCTCGACGTCAAGCGCATGCCGGCGGACGGCTACTGGTCCAATCACTGGCTCAGCAGCCCGGTGGGCTTCGGCTCCATCGTGCCGCGCCCGAACGCCGACACTCTCCTCACGCAGTTCTTCAAGTCGGACGCGACCTGGAACGAGTCGCGCTGGAAGGACCCGAAGTTCGACTCGCTGCTGACCGCCGCGCGCGCCGAGACGGACCTCGCCAGGCGCAAGCAGATGTACGCCGACATGCAGACGATGATCCACAAGGATTCGGGCATCGGCATTCCGCTGTTCCTTGCCACGATCGATGGCCACAGCAAGAAGCTCAACGGCCTGTCGCCGATCCCGCTGGGCGGCATGATGGGCTACGCCTTCGCCGAGAACGTCTGGCTCGAAGGGTGAGCTAGCGCCCGCAGCCCGCCTGCCCCCTGTTTTTCCATACCGCGGCCGCATGCAAGTGCGGCCAGGGACCCCCTGTATCCGCTTTTTCTTTTTAAGCTCCTTTTTCCATAGAGAGGCACCTCATGGCACTACGTGATTTCAAGGTACTGACGTTCGACGTGGTTGGCACGCTGATCGATTTCGAAGGCGGCATGCTCGACTATTTCCATAGCGCCGTGCCCGGCAGCCCGATCACCGACGAAGCATTCCTCGCGGCTTACCGGCGCGCGCGCGCCGGCGACAAGACGATGTGGTATCCGGACGACCTGGAGCGCTGCTGGCACCTGATGGCGGCCGACCTCGGCTTTCCCGACTCCGACGAGCTGGCGCGCGGGCTGCGCGACTCGGTCGTGAACTGGAAGCCGTTCCCCGACTCGGTGCAGGCCCTGAAGCGGCTGCGCAAGCATTTCAAGCTGGTGGCCATGACCAATGCGCAGCGCTGGGCGCTGACGCACTTCGAGAAGGCGCTCGACTTCCCGTTCGACGACAGCAACACCTGCGATGACGCCCTGTCCGAGAAGCCCGACCCTCAGTACTTCGCCTATGCACGCGGCCGCTATGACGCGATCTGGGGCCTCAAGCAAGCCGACAATCTGCATGTCGCGCAGAGCCAGTACCACGACATCGGCGTGGCGCGGCAACTCGGCCTGAAGACCTGCTGGATCGAACGGCGCCATGCGCAGCCGGGATTCGGCGGCACCATGGAAGTGCCGCAGATCACCACGCCCGACTACCACTTCCATTCGCTGTCGCAACTGGCCGATGCCGTCGAGGCCAACGCCTAGGAAATCGCTTCAGGAAGATCCTGGCGCCGTGGCGCGGCACGGCAAGTACCCCTTGCGCTGTCCGCGGCCGCGCGGCTGGCCAGGACCGCTTCGCTTCATGTCGAAACAGCTTCCTGGTCCTCTCAACTCCCCGGCCGCGCCGTCAAGACGGGCGGCCTCAGCGCTTGCCTCATCATGCCCATCACCATCATCCCGAACTCCGTGCACTGCAACGACCTGGTCGACGACGGCCCGGTCGGACGACCGCTGAGCCAGCCTCCGTGCCGCACCAGCAGCCTGCGGGTCGCCCTGGAAGGCGCGGGCGACAACCGGACCGGCCTGTGGGAATGCACGCCCGGCTCCTATGAACGGCAGGTGCCGGAGGCCGAGGTCATGCATATCCTGGCCGGCTCCTGCGTGTTCACGCCAAGCGGCGGCGAGCCGTTGCGCATCAAGGCGGGCGACACGCTGTTCTTTCCCGCCAACACGACCGGCAAGTGGGAAATCCATGAGCCGCTGCGCAAGGTGTTTGTGATCCTGAAGTAAGGCGCCAGCCAAGGATGCGGACCGCGGCCAGGCCCGGTCCCGCAGAATCTGCGTTCCAGCCCCGCCAGTTTGCAATTCGCTATGGCGCAGCTCGGTCAAAACAGCGGCATGCGCGTCGGCATCGCCACTATGCTAGCCAGCATGAGCCCGATCGCCGCATCCACCCACTCTTCGCGAGCCCGGCCGGCAAGCGCCGTTGCGGCCAGCACGCAGCATCCGCGCCTGGGCATGGTGCTGGCCTATATCCACCAGCATCTGGGCGAGCCGCTGCCGTTGCGCAAGCTGGCCGCGGTCGTGGGGCTGAGCGTGGGCCGCTTCGTGACGGTCTTCAGGCAGACGGTCGGCATGACGCCGCACCGGTATATCAGCCTGAAGCGGATCCGCCATGCGCAGGCCCTGCTCCGGCAGGGGCTCTCCCCGTCGTTGGCCGCGCACGAGTGCGGGTTCTATGACCAAAGCCATCTCTGCCGCTGCATGAAAAGCGCGTGTGGCATGACGCCCAGCGAATTCCAGCTCACCGGCCAGGACACCGACCGGCGCAAGCCGTCGTCCCTCGGTGCCGAAGCCTTCCCCAGCGTCCCGTGAGAGCCGGGCGATGCGTCTGAAAGACTTCAACGTCCTGATTGCCGAACGGTGCCTCCGGCCCCCGGGGCGCGCAGCCGTCCGCGGGCCCGGGCGCATGTCTGGCGTCGTCGGCCGACGCTAGCCCTCCGATGTAAACAGCCGCTCGATCGGATAGTGCGTCTTGATGAACGGCGACTTGATGACGATGAAGCTGAAGTACTTCTCGATGCCGATCTTGCGGTCGAGCAGGCTCTCCATCAGTTCCTGGTAGTGGTTGACGCCACGCGTGATGAACTTGAGCAGGTAGTCGTAGCCACCGCTGACCAGATGGCATTCGACGATCTCGTCCACGTCCGCCACGGCCTTCTCGAAGCGCACGAAGTCTTCGCGGTGATGGTCTTCCAGCGTAATCTCGGTGAACACCGTCAGGACGTCGCCGAGCTTGTCCATGCAGATCCGCGCGCCGTATCCGGTGATGTAGCCCGCCTGCTCGAGCCGCTTGACGCGCAGCAGGCAAGGGCTGGCCGACAGCCCGACGGCGTCGGCAAGGTCCACGTTGGTCATGCGCCCGTTCTTCTGCAGGTGCGCCAGGATGCGAAGATCCAATCGGTCGAGTTTGACGGCCACGGACATGGTCCTTTGTCGCTTGTGAGTCACGCGGTATTTTCCACGCTGCCGGGCACCTGTGCAATTGGTGCGGACCCGCCTCCGGCAACCCGCGCGGCAGTCTGGCATTTGGCGCTGACTTGGCGCTGACTTGGCGCTGACTTGGCGCTGATTTGGCGCTGATCTGGCGCGGCTCAGTATCCCTTGCCGCGGTCCACCAGCCCGACCAGCGCTTCGCCGTCCCGGTGGCGGCGCAGATTGTCCAGCACGACCCGCGCCGCGGTCTCGGGCTGGGTCATGCTGGCAATGTGGGGCGTCAGCCATACCCGCGGATGACGCCACAGCGCATGGCCGGCCGCCAGCGGCTCTGGGTCGGTGACGTCGAGAATGGCCTCGCCGATCTGCCCCGCATCCAGTGCGGCCAGCAGGTCGGCGTCGCGCAGGTGCTGGCCGCGGCCGACATGCACGAGGCTGGCGCCGCGCGGCAGCGCATCGAACAGGCGCGCGCACAGCATGCCGCGTGTTTCGTCGGTCAGCGGCAGCAGGCAGACCAGGATGTCGGTGCGGCCAAGAAAGGCAGCCAGGCCATCCGCGCCGCTGAACGTGCGCGCGCCGTCGACGGCGCGCGGCGACCGGGCCCAGCCCGCGCAGTCGAAGCCGAACAGTTTCAGGCGCGCCAGCGCCGCTTGCCCCAGCGATCCCAGCCCGAGCACGCCCACGCGCCGGGAGGCGGCAGTGCGTACCTGGATCGGCCGCCATTGCTCGCACACCTGCTGGCGGCGATAGGCGGGCATGTCGCGGTGCAGCGCGAGCACCGAGAACACGACATATTCGATCATGCCGTCGATGATGCCGGGTTCGACCATGCGTACCAGCGGCACCTCGGCAGGCAAGGCGTCCAGGTCGAACTGATCGATGCCTGCGCCGGTGGAGAACAGCACGCGCAGGTTGGGGAAGCGCTGCGCGATGCCGTCCGGCGGCTCCCAGGCCGCCAGATAGGCCACCTGCGCGGGATCGCCGATGTCGGGCCACAGGCGAAAGTCGATCCCGGGTGCTGCCTGCGCGAACACTTGCGCCCAGATCCTGCCGCGCTCGGGGTCGGCCTTGTAGAGAAACGTTGCCTTCTGATCCATCTGTCGGTCCGGGTCGTGTGTTTGTGTGTCTGATCCGATGCCCTGCTCAACCGGTGGCCAGGTCGGCCAGGGCAAAGGTGGTGAAATCCGGCGAAGCCGGCGCGAACGCGCCTTTCTTCATCGCGCGCATGCCGCCCGCATGCACCAGCCCGAGGTCGCGCAGCCATGCTTCGATCTCCGGGTCCGCCACGGCGTCGATGCGCAGGAAGCGCCCGCCGGCCAGGCCGGCCAGATGCGCGATCATCGCCTTGGCCGGACCGGCGCCGGGCGCGACCACCGGGCCGATCATCGCGCCCCTGCCGAAGCGCCGCAGTATGGCGAAGCCGAGCGGGCCGTCGGCATGATCCAGCACCACCGCGCCCACGGCGTGGGCCAGCCACGCCTCGATCAGGCGACGGCGCCCGGCGCCGCTGGCCGCGTGGTCCATGGCGGCAATGCGTGGAAGATCCTTGTGTCCGGCCGGGCGGAGCCGGCAGCCCCGCGGCAGCGCCATCAGCGGCGCCTGGATGGCCTTGCCTTCGTAAGGGTGCACGTAGCCGCCCAGCGTGAAGCCGAGCCGCCGGCAGAACGCTTCGCTGTCCGTGGGCGCGTGCAGCAGCATGGGGCCATTGCCGGCTCCCGCGGTCAGCGTCTCCATCAGCCGCCGCCCGATGCCCCGGCCCCGCGATGCGGGCGCCACGCTGACCAGCCCGACCGACGCGCCGCGCGGCTCCCACAGCCAGCGCAGGCCAATGCCGGCGATGGTGTCGCCAAGCTGCGCGATACGGCCTTCGCCAAGGGCGAACAGCGTTTCCCAGTCGCTCGCGCGGTAAGGCCAGCGCAAGTGTTCCGACAGCGACAGGGCAGCGGCCAGGTCAGCCGCGACCATGTTGCGCAGATGCACGGGCTTGTCGTCCGACATGAGTGTGAGCGGTGCGGGATCCATGAGTGCGCCGGCCTCGCCGAAAGATGAATGAGCGCCAATGATGCGATGAACGGCGGGACCCGGGATAGGAAAAACTTGCTGTTTCCCGAGCGCACTGAACCGGTGCCACGGCCTAGGGTAATCCCTCGATTTTTTTGGTGCAGATGCACTTGCGCCGGGCACCTGGCACACCATGCCAAACAGACCCCGCGAAACCACAGCATCCACTGTCGCGAAGGCCAATATCCTACAAAGTCCTCGTTGGCCCATGCTTCAATGACACCGTGTTGACGCGCTTCGCCATGTCGCCGCCAGACAAGCGAGCGGCAACAGTGCCGCGTCGCCGCCGACGCAAGCCGGGCCGGCATCGCGCAGGACTGCGCGGGCGGTGGCGGGACAGCGAACCCGTATTGCCGTACTGCCGCATTGCCGTATTGCCGTATTGCACCCCCTGTTCTCACAATCGATATGAAACTCGAAAGCTACTGGAATGACGGCGTTGCCCGCTTCGCCGGCGCCACCGAACCATTGACGTCGAACGTGGACGTCGCGATTGTCGGCGGCGGCTTCTGCGGCCTGTCCGCCGCGCTGGCGCTGGCGCGGCGCGGCGCGAGCGTGGTGCTGCTGGAAGCGGGCAGCCGTCCGGCCGGAGAGGCTTCCGGCCGCAATGGCGGACATGTCAACAACGGGCTTGCGGTCGACTACGCCACGCTGGCGGCGCGCGTGGGCGCGCAGCAGGCGCGCGACTGGTATCACGCCTATGACGCCGCGGTCGATACCGTCAAGCACGTGATCGACGCCGAGCAGATCGACTGCGACTTCCTGCGTCATGGCAAACTCAAGCTGGCTTCCCGTCCTGGCCACCTGGACGCGCTCGCGCGCAGCTGCGATCTGTTGCGCCGCGACGGTGTCGACCTCGATGTGGAACTGCTCGACGCGGCGCAGACGCGTGCGGAAGTCGCCAGCGAGCGCTATCACGGCGCGCTGCTGTACAAGAAAAGCGGCCAGATGCACATGGGCCGCTTCGCGCTGGGCCTGGCGCAGGCCGCGGCGCGGCATGGCGCGCGCATCTATCTCGACACCCCCGTCCAGCGCCTGCAGCGCGTCGGGTCCGGCCACCGGCATCGCCTGCACACGCCGCACGGCGTATTCGAAGCGGACCAGGTGCTGCTGGCCACCGGCGCGACGCGTCATGGCGGCTATGGCACGTTCGGCTGGATCCGCCGCCGCATCGTGCCGGTCGGCAGCTTCATCCTGGCCACCGAGCCGCTCGGGCGCGAACGCGCACAGGCCTTGCTCGCGGGGCGCCGCACCTACGTGACGACCGCCAATGTCCATCACTATTTCCGCCTGTCGACGGACGACCGTCTGATTTTCGGCGGGCGCGCGCGCTTTGCCGGCTCGAACCCGCAGTCCGACGCCAAGAGCGGGCGGCTTCTGCGCGCGTCGATGCTGGAAGCGTTTCCGCAACTCGCCGACGTCGGCATCGATTACTGCTGGGGCGGTCTGGTCGACATGACGCAAGATCGCCTGCCGCATGCGGGGGAACGCGACGGGCTGTACTACGCGATGGGTTTCAGCGGGCACGGCACGCAGATGTCCGTGCACATGGGGCAATGCATGGCGCGCGTGATGGCGGGCGAGACCACCGCCAACCCGTGGCGCGCGCGGCAGTGGCCGGCCATTCCGGGGCACGTGGGGCCGCCCTGGTTCCTGCCCGCCGTCGGTCTCTATTTCAGGCTGAAAGACAAGGTGTCCTGAACGCACGCCGCTGCCGCGCGCCGCATGACAGCTTTGCCAGTCCCACTTTCTTCGTCATTCAGGAGCCCTTTGCCATGCCAGCCCCGAAACCGCCGGATGCCCTGATCGGCCCAGCCGGCCACAACAAGCGTCTCATGGGCCTTGCGCCGGTTCCGCTGGGCGGCCCGATGGGTCATTCGCGCGCCGGGCACGCCTGGCGCGCAGCCTGAGCCATCGAAGGAGGAAATATCGTGAACCTCTTCATCTTGCGCCTGCTGGCGCGCCGGATCGGGCTCGCCCTGGTCTCCCTGCTGGCGGTTTCGGCGATCGTCTTCGCGATCACCGCCGTGCTGCCCGGCGACGCCGCGCAGGAACAACTCGGACAGGACGCCACACCGGAAGCCCTGGCTGCCCTGCGCGCCCAGATGGGACTCGACGTGCCGGCACCGCAGCGCTACGCGCACTGGCTCGGCAATCTCGTCAAGGGCGACGCCGGCGAATCGCTGGTCACGCACATGCCGGTCAGCGAGACGATCGGCAGCCGCCTGCCGCTTTCGCTGCTGCTTGCCGGCCTGACCGCGCTGATCTCGGTGCCGGTCGCGCTGACCCTCGGCATTCTCGCCGCCGTCTATCGCGGCACCTGGTTCGATCGCGCCGTGAGCCTGGGTTCGGTCGCGGTGGTCTCGATTCCCGAGTTCCTGGTGGCCACCCTGGCCGTGCTGCTGTTCGCGGTGCAGTTGCGCTGGCTGCCCGCGCTTGCCTATATCGGCAGCGACGATTCCTGGGAAAAGGTGCTGCGCTCGCTGGCGATGCCGGTGCTGAGCCTGTGCTGCGTGATCGTTGCCCAGATGCTGCGCATGACGCGCGCGGCGGTCATTGACCAGCTCAAGGCCCCGTACGTCGAGATGGTCCAGCTCAAGGGCGCCTCCGCCACGAGGATGGTGCTGTTCCACGCCTTGCCCAATGCGGTCGGCCCGATTGCCAACGCCGTGGCGCTCAGCCTGTCATACCTGCTTGGCGGCGTGATCATCGTCGAGACGATCTTCAACTATCCGGGCATCGCCAAGCTGATGGTCGACAGCGTCGCGCAACGCGACATGCCCGTCGTGCAGGTCTGCGCCATGATCTTCTGCGCGGCCTACCTGGTCCTCGTCACGCTGGCCGATGTCTGCGGCATCGTCGCCAACCCGCGTCTGCGTCACCGCTGACACCCTGCCGGAGCCGTTGTCATGTCTACTACTTCCAACACGCATGCGGCAGTCACGCCGCCCGGGGCGCGCCGCCGCCCGGGCCTGCCTGCCCTCGGCCCGGCCGGATGGATCGGCCTGCTGATTCTTGCCGCGTGGCTGATTGCCGCCATCGTCGGGCCGATCGTGATCCCGCAGGACGGCACCCCCGTGGGCGAGGTCCAGATCTTCGGCCGGGTCAGCGCCGCCCACTGGCTCGGCACCGACTACCTTGGCCGCGACATGCTGGCCCGTGTCATTCTCGGCGCGCGCTACACCGTGCTGGTGGCACTGGTGTCGACACTGTTCGCCAGCGGCATCGGCATCACGCTCGCGCTCCTGGCCTCGGTCAGCGGACACTGGGTCGACGCCTGCCTGAGCCGGGGCCTGGACACGCTGACCGCGATACCAAGCAAGATGTTCGCGCTGATCATGGTCGCGGCGTTCGGCTCCACGGTCTGGATGCTGGCCATCACCGCCGCGGTCATCTATGTCCCCGGGGCCTTCCGCATCGCGCGTTCGCTCGCGGTCAACATCAATGCGATGGACTACGTGACGGTCGCCCGCACGCGCGGGGAAGGCATCGGCTACATCATGCGCCAGGAGATCCTGCCCAATATCGCCGGCCCGATGCTGGCCGACCTGGGGCTGCGCTTTGTCTACGTCGTGCTGCTGCTGGCCAGCCTGAGCTTTCTCGGGCTCGGCATCCAGCCCCCCGATGCCGACTGGGGCTCGCTCGTGCGCGAAAACATCGGCGCGCTGTCCGACGGCAGCATGGCCGTGGTCGCGCCCGCGCTGGCGATCGCCAGCCTGACGCTTGCCGTCAACCTCGTCATCGACAACCTGCCGGGCCGCTCGGCACGCAACGGAGCGAAATAATGGGGACTTCCGTCAAGGTTACCGACCTGCGCATCACCGCGGGCCAGGCCACGCTGGTCGACGGCGTCAGCTTCGAGATCGAGGCGGGCAAGGTGCTGGCGCTGATCGGCGAATCCGGCTCGGGCAAGACCACCACGGCGCTCGCGCTGATGGGCTACGCGCGGCATGGCTGCGAGATTTCCGCGGGCAGCATCCAGGTAGGCCAGCACGACGTGCTGGGGCTTTCGCCCAACGAGCGGCGACGCCTGCGCGGCCGCTCCATCACCTATATCGCGCAGAGCGCGGCGGCGTCGTTCAATCCGTCGCGCACCATCATGGACCAGGTGGTGGAGCCCGCGCTGATTCACGGTTTGCTGGACCGGCGCGCGGCCGAGCAGAAAGCGGTGGCACTGTTCCGCGAGCTGGCGCTGCCGAATCCGGATTCGATCGGCGAGCGCTATCCGCACCAGGTATCCGGCGGCCAGTTGCAGCGGCTGATGGCGGCGATGGCGCTGATCACCGATCCCGACCTGGTCATCCTCGACGAGCCGACCACGGCGCTTGACGTGACGACGCAGGTCGAGGTGCTGCGCGCCTTCCGGCGCGCGGTGCGCGATCGCAAGACAACCGCGGTGTATGTCAGCCACGACCTTGCGGTGGTGGCGCAGGTGGCCGACCAGATCGTGGTGCTGCGCGACGGCAAGATGCGCGAGGCGGGCGAGACCGACCAGATCCTGTTCCGGCCGGCCGACGAATACACGCGCAGCCTGCTTGCCGCGGCGCGCCCGGCGCGGCGCCAGGGAACGGCGGCCGCGGCGCAGGCGCAGCCGCCGCTGCTCGAAGTGCGCAATCTGTCGGCCGGCTACGGCCCCGTCGATTCGGCCGGACAGCCTGCTGTGCGGATCCTGGAAGGGGTTGACCTGACGCTGTACCGGGGCCAGGCGATCGGCGTGATCGGCGAGTCCGGTTCCGGCAAGACCACGCTCGCGCGCGCCATCGCGGGCCTGGTGCCGCTGTGCGGGGGCAGCATCGTGTTCGACGGCGCGGCGTTGAAGCCGACGCTGGCGGGGCGCAGCCGAGAGGAACTGCGGCGCATCCAGATCGTGTTCCAGATGGCCGACACCGCGCTCAATCCGGTGCGAACCATCGAGGACATCCTGGCCAGGCCGCTGCAGTTCTTTCACGGCCTGCGCGGCGAGGCGTTGCGCGCCCGCATCCGCCGGCTGCTCGACCTTGTGCGGCTGCCCGCCGGCGTCGCGCAGCGTACCCCGGCGGGGCTGTCGGGCGGCCAGAAGCAGCGCGTCAACCTGGCGCGCGCGCTGGCGGCCGAACCGGAGCTGATCCTCTGCGACGAAATCACTTCCGCGCTGGATACGGTGGTGGGCGCCGCCATCCTCGACCTGATGGCGGAGTTGCGCCGCGAGCTGGGCGTCTCCTGCCTCTTCATCAGCCATGACCTGCACACCGTGCGCGCGATCTGCGACGAGATCGTCGTCATGCAGCACGGCCGCAAGCTGGCGCAGGTACCCCATGCCGACTATGACAGCAGCGGCAACCACCCCTACTACACGCTGCTCGCGCGCTCGGTGCCGGAGCTGCGCCGCGGATGGATCGACGAGGTCGACCTGAACATTCCCGGCGCGGTGCCTGCCGCGCAACCGCATGCACCGCACCCATCCCTCTGAATTCGCATGAAAGGAGCCATTCCGATGTCGTTGTCTCTCCAGAACACAACCCTGCTGCCCGGGCGCAACCTGATCGGCGCCGAATGGAGCAGTGCGGCCGACGGCCTTACCCTGGCCGTGACCGATCCGGCGACCGATGAAGTGTTTGCCCAGGTGCCGGACAGCGGCGCGGCCGATGCGCGCCGCGCCGTCGACGTCGCGCATCGGGCGTTCTCTACCTGGCGCAAGGTCCCGGCCAAGCAGCGCGCGCAGATCATCAAGCGCTGGAACGACCTGATCGTCAGCCACGTCGAGGACCTGGGGCGCCTGATCTCGCGGGAACAGGGCAAGCCGCTGGCCGAGGGCAAGGGCGAGGTGCTGTATGCCGCCAGCTATGTGGAGTGGTTCGCCGAGGAAGCGACGCGGGCCGACGGCGACGTGATCGCCGCCCCGGTGGCGGGCCGCCGCATGTTTGCGCTGCGCGAGCCGGTCGGCGTCATCGCGGCGGTGACGCCGTGGAACTTCCCCGCCGCGATGATCGCGCGCAAGATAGCGCCGGCGCTGGCCGCCGGCTGCACGGTGGTCTGCAAGCCCGCCGAGGACACGCCGCTGACCTCGCTGGCGCTGGTCAAGCTGGCCGAGATCGCCGGGGTGCCGCCGGGCGTGCTGAACATCGTCACCACCTCGCGCGAGCGCGCGCCGGCGGTGGTCGACGTCTGGCTCGACGACCCGCGCGTGCGCAAGATTACCTTTACCGGCTCGACGCCGGTTGGCAAGCACCTGGCGCGGCGCTCCGCGGATACGCTGAAGAAGCTGTCGCTCGAGCTCGGTGGCAACGCGCCGTTCATCGTCTTCGACGATGCGGATATCGACGCCGCCGTCGACGGCCTGATGGCGGCCAAGTTCCGCAATGGCGGCCAGACCTGCGTGTGCCCCAACCGCATCTACGTGCAGGACAAGGTGCACGACGCGTTCGTCGACAAGCTGGCGTCGCGCGTGGGCGCCCTCGTGGTGGGCCCGGCAAGCGATCCCGCTTCGCAGATCGGCCCGATGATCAATGCGCGCGCGGTGGACAAGATCGAACGGCATGTCAAGGACGCGGTCAGCCGCGGCGCGCGCGTGGTCGTGGGCGGCGAACGTGTGCGCTCAGAGCGCTGCGCGGGTCCGAACTACTACGCGCCGACGGTGCTGGTCGATGTCGACGACACGATGGCATGCTCGTGCGAGGAAACCTTCGGCCCGGTCGCGCCGGTGACGCGCTTCCATACCGAGGCGGACGTGATCGCCGCGGCCAACGCGACGCCGTTCGGCCTCGCGGCGTACTTCTACTCCAATGACGTGCGCCGCATCTGGCGCCTGGCCGACGCGCTGGAATCCGGCATCGTCGGCGTCAATGAAGGCGCCGTCGCGGCGGAGGCCGCGCCGTTCGGCGGCATCAAGGATTCCGGCTACGGGCGCGAGGGCTCCCGCCACGGCCTGGAAGAGTACATGCACATCAAGTACGTGTGCCAGGGGCTGCTGGACTGACCGCCGACAGGCACCGCCACGCAAGGCGGCCGACAGATGCCGGCCGCCTTGCCTTGCCGCCAGCGCGGACTCGCGCGCCAGCGAAGGAACTGCCGTTGGCGCGGCGATAACGGTATTCGCTGCTGCGCGGCCCCGTGAATTCGGGAGAAGCTGCAAGACCTTGATCCCTATACTCGTTCCGAACCGGACGGGGAAGCGCTGCCAGGAACTGCCGGATGGCGCCCGTGGCCGGAGCAATGAGCGATCGGGTTCGCCATCTCGCCGCCATCGGGCGGCGCCGGTGCCCTTCTCCCTGACCCTCCGGTCGCATGCGACCACGCATAGACCACCAAGCGACGAACGCCAATGCCATCTCCACAGGCCCACGAGCCCACCGACATCAACGTGCTGCTGCGGCTGCGCAAGCGCCTGGAGTCCGCCACCACCGCGGAGGTGCGCTTCGATGCGGTCACTCGCGCGGTGTATGCATCCGAAGCATCGAACTACCGGCAGGTGCCGCTGGGCGTGGTGATTCCCAGGACGCTGGAGGACCTCGAGACCACCGTGCGCGTCTGCGGCGAGCTGGGTGTCGCCATGGTGCCGCGCGGCGCGGGCACATCGATGAGCGGGCAGTCGGTCAACCTGGCGGTCTGCATCGATCACTCGAAGTACCTGCATGCCGTCGAGGCTGTCGATCCGACGCAGCGCATCGGCAGGGTGCAGCCAGGTGTCATCTGCGACCACCTGAAGCTGGCCGCGGCCGCGCACGACCTGACTTTCGGCCCGGATCCCGCGACCCACAGCCGCTGCACGCTGGGCGGCATGATCGGCAACAACTCCTGCGGCGCCCACTCGGTCATGGCCGGCAAGACCGTGGAGAACATAGAACGGCTGGAGATCGTGACGGCGACCGGCGCGCGCTTCTGGGTCGGCGCCACCGACGACGCCGCCTATGCCGAGCACATGGCCGCCGGTGGCGAGCGCGCGCGCATCGTGCGGGGCCTGCGCGAGCTCGCCGAACGCTACGCGGACGACATCCGCGCGGGGTTTCCACGCCTGAAGCGCCGCGTGTCGGGCTACAACCTCGACCAGTTGCTGCCCGAGAACGGCTTTCATATCGCCCGTGCCCTGGTCGGCTCCGAAGGCACTTGCGCGACGGTGCTGCGCGCCGAGACCCGGCTGGTCGAAGGCTTGCCGCAGCGCGTGCTGCTGGTGCTGGGCTTCGACAGCATCTTCGACGCGGCCGACTGCGTGCCGGCGCTGCTGGCGCTCGGGCCGATCGCCATGGAAGGTCTCGACACCGGCATCATCGGCGGCCTGAAAGAACTCGGACTCAAGCTCGACGACATTGCCGAGCTGCCGGCCGGCAACGCCTGGCTGATGATCGAGTTCGGCGCCGTGCAGCGGGCGGACGCAACGGCGCTGGCCGAGCGCGCCGCCGCCGCCGCGGCGAGTTTCCCGAGCCGCCCCAGCCGGCGCGTGGTCGCCGATGCCGCCCTGATGGGCCGCCTGTGGTCGATCCGCGAAACCGGGGCGTCGGCCACCTCGCTGTCCACCGTGCCGGGCCAGCCCGATCCGACGGTCGGCTGGGAAGACGCCGCCGTCGAGCCGGCACTGCTTGGCCCCTATCTGCGCGAGTTCTCGGCGCTGGTGGCGCGCTACGGCTACAAGACCAATATGTACGGGCATTTCGGCGATGGCTGCATTCATTCGCGGATCACGTTCGATCTGCGCTCGGAAGCCGGCGTCGATGACTGGAAGCGCTTCCTCGCGGAAGCGGCGGCGCTGGTCGTCAAGTACAAAGGATCGTTGTCGGGGGAACATGGCGACGGACAGGCCAAGGGCGACTTCCTCCACCTGATGTTCTCCCCGCGCCTGATGCAGGCATTCCGCGAGTTCAAGGCCCTGTGGGATCCGCGCGGCCTGATGAACCCGGGCAAGCTGATCGACGCCATGCCGGTCGACGAGAACCTGCGTCTGGGGCCCGGCTACAAGCGCGATACGCGCGCGAGCGTGTTCTCCTACCCGATGGGCGATGGCCAGGGCTCGGGCTACGGCCGCGAGACCGAGCGCTGCATCGGCATGGGCAAGTGCCGCTCGCTCGAAGGCGGCACCATGTGCCCGAGCTTCAAGGCCACGCGGGAAGAACGCTATGCCACGCGCGGACGCGCGCGGCTGTTCTTCGAGATGCTCAACGGCGAGGTCATCAGCGAGACCCGCGACGCCGAGGCCGTCAAGGATTCGATGGACCTGTGCCTGTCGTGCAAGGGCTGCAAGAACGACTGCCCGACCCACGTCGACATTCCCAAGTACCGCAGCGAATTCCTGCACCGCTACTACCAGCGGCGCCTGCGTTCGCCGATGGATGCGGCGATCGGCCGCATCGGGCAGTGGCTGCCCGCCGCGACATACGTTGGCGGCGCGCTCAATGCCGCGCTGCGCAATCCGGTCGCGCGCCGCATCGGCCAGCTGTTCGGCCTGGCGCGCACGGCGAATTTTCCCGACATCGCCCGCCGCGCCTTCCTTCGCGGCGCGACGGCGAAGCGGCTGCGCGAGCAGCCCGTGCATGGCTACGGCCCGCGCGATGTCCTGGTGTGGACCGACACCTTCAACAACGGGTTTACGCCCGGCGTGCTCGAAGCCGCCGTGACCGTCATCGAGCGGCATGGCTGGCATGCGCGCCTTGCCACGCGGCACGTCTGCTGCGGGCGGCCGCTCTACGACGTCGGCATGCTCGACGCGGCGCGCCGCAACCTGCTCGAGATTCTCGACGTGCTGGCCGGTCCGGTCGCGGCCGGGGTGCCCGTGCTGGTGCTGGAGCCAAGCTGCCTGTCGGTGTTCCGCGACGAAATGCCCGCCCTGCTCCCCGACGACCCGCGCGCCGGGGCACTGTCCAGGCTCGTTGTCACGATGGCCGAGTTCGCCACGCGGGCGGACATCGCGCTCGGCGCGGACACTGCCGTCCACCTGCACGCGCACTGCCATCAGCGCGCGTGCGGCGGCACCTCGGCCGAAAGCGGGTTGGGCGCGAACGTGCTCGATACCGGCTGCTGCGGCATGGCGGGCGCGTTCGGCTATCACCGCAAGACGGCCGAGATCGCCCGCGCGATCGGCGAAAGCACGCTGGTGCCCAAGCTCGCCGGCCTGCCCGCGCAGGCGCTGGTCGCCGCCGACGGCTTCAGTTGCCGCACCCAGATCCGCAAGCTGACGGGGCGCGAGCCGCGCCATCTCGCCGAGATTCTTGCCGCGTCAGCGCCCGCCGGCGCCAGCGCGGCGCCCGCGTTTCATCCAGAACCGCAACCGCAACCCCAGTCGAAACCAACCCGCGACGTCGATCTCGCGGACCATGAAAGAGGTGTCATCCAATGAGTCAATCCAACCAAGCCCATATCGCGGCGCGCACCGAACATGTGCCGCATGGTGTCGTCACCGCCCATCCCCTGTTCGCGGAGAAAGCCGAAGGTGCCTATCTCTGGGACGTGGAGGGGCGGCGGTATATCGATTTCGTCGGCGGCATCGGCGTGCAGAATATCGGCCACAATCACCCGAAGATCGTCGAGGCGGTACGCCGTCAGCTCGATCGCGTCACGCATGCGGCGTTCCAGGTGGTGGGCTATGACGTCTATGTCGAACTGGCGGCCCGGCTGAACAAGCTGGTCGGCGGCGGCGAACCTTACAAGTCGCTGCTCGTGACGACAGGTGCGGAGGCGGTCGAGAATGCCATCAAGATCGCGCGCGCCTACCGCAATGTGCCCGGCGTGATCGCGTTCCGCGGCGGCTTCCACGGCCGCACGCTGCTGGGTTCGACACTGACCGGCATGAGCACCCCGTACAAGCAGAACTTCGGCCCGCTGGCCGGCGAGGTCTATCACACGCCGTACCCGGACGAATACCGCGGCTTCACGGGCGCCGACGCGATCCGCGCGCTCGAAGAACTGTTTGCGACGCAGATCGCACCGGAGCGCGTGGCGGCCATCATCCTCGAACCCGTGCAGGGCGACGGCGGCTTCCTGCCGGCCGGCAACGAATTCCTCCAGGCACTGCGCGCGCTGACCACCAGGCATGGCATCGTGCTGATCCTCGACGAGATCCAGGCCGGCTTTGGCCGCACCGGAAAGATGTTCGGCTTCCAGCATGCGGGCATCCAGCCCGATCTGGTCACGGTGGCGAAGAGCCTGGCCGGCGGCATGCCGCTGTCCGGCGTGGTCGGGCGCGCCGAGATCATGGACGCGCCGGCGCCGGGCGGGCTTGGCGGCACCTATGCGGGCAACCCGCTCGCCTGCGCGGCAGCGCTTGCCGTGCTCGACGTATTCGAGGAAGAGCAGATCCTGTCCGGAGCGCGCGCGCTGGGCGAAACGCTGCGGGCCGGGCTGGAGCGCCTGGCAGCCGAATTCCCGGCGGTCGGCACGGTGCGCGGCGTGGGCGCGATGCTGGCGCTGGAGTTCGTGCGAAATGGCGATCCGCTGCAGCCGGATGCGGAGTTCGCCCAGGCAGTGATCGACCGTTGCCGGGAAGGCGGCCTGCTGGTGATCAAGTGCGGCGTGTATCGGAACAACCTGCGGCTGCTTGCGCCGCTGAATACCCCGGCGGAGACGGCCGAGGAAGCGCTGGCGATTCTGCGCGCGGCAATCGAGAAGACCAGCGCGAAGCGCTAACCCGCGGCAGGCGGGCGCCGTGTGCCGGTTTCCGCCTGCTTTGCGCGAATGACATTGCGTGGGGGATTATGCGTGGGAGTGGGTTTCGATGGCGGGACGGATTGCCGGAGAACCGAGGGTGCTTGTCGAGCCGGAACGATCCTTCGATCCGGCCTGACTTCGAAGGCAGCTTCATGAGGTACAACGGCCAATATTGCCGTGGATACAAATGGGTGGCTGCTGATGGTGAACCTGACGCCTGCAGACATTGCCGACAGTACAGGGGCAGTGACGGTACTGGAGGCCTTGAAGAGGCGTTGGCCGGGCCTGAAACATCTGTTTGCTGATGGCGCGTACGATCGTCGCGCGCTGATGGACAAAGCCGCGACGCTCGACTTTGTCGTCGAGGTGGTGCGTCGCCACGAGGATCAGGTTGGCTTCGCGGTTCTGCCCCGGCGTTGGGTAGTGGAACGGACCTTCGGCGGGATGATTCGCTGGTGCCGCCTGGTCAGGGACTACGAGCGACGTCCCGACATGTCCGAGGCAATGGTCTATATCGCAATGGGCGGACTTCTACTACGCAGAGTCGCCCATCCTTGAATTTTCAAACAGGCTCTGAGAGCCGGGTCAGGGGTTTCCGACCAGCCACTCGCTGTAGGCGAAGGCGGCCCGGGCCTCGGCAATCAGCCCGTCCAGCCTGGCGGCGTCCTCCATGATCGGCCCCGCCGCCGCACGCAGCATCGGCTCCCAGTTCGTGGCCACGAGCGCGGCCGTCGCCTGCAACCAGGCGCCCGCCGCGTCGGCGTCCACCCCGAAATGGCCCGCCGCGGCGGTCAGCCGCGGCACCCCGGTGCGGGCCGTGCCGTCGGCGTTGGTGGCCATGGACAATCCGGGGCCGTCGGCGAGCGGCTGCGGCATTCCAGTCATGGCGGGCGTGATGTCGAACGCCGGCGCCAGCCGCCAACCGCGTTTGGCATGGCCGTCATGCAGCAGGCCGTGGTTTAGCGGGTGATCGTCGACGTTGCCGACCAGGGCGTTGAAAGCCATGCGCTGCCACAGCTCGCGCAGCAGCGCGCCCAAGTCGTCGCGCCCCCTCGCCCACACGCGCACGGCATCGCCAAGGTTCAGGTAGGAGCGCTGCGGATCGCCCCTGACCGCGTCCAAGGGGAGTCGCAGCACCGTGTGGGCACTGGCGAACAGGCGGCGCTGCGGGCGATACGGATCCCCCGCGCGGTCAAACCGTTCGACCAGCAAGACCTGGTGCGAGCCGAAGGTGTGCAGCACCACTGGTGCCACGTCCAGCCCCGCCATGTTCGCCAGGCGCATCGTCACGAACTCACGGGCCGGCATAGCCGGCCGGTCGCCGCGGTCCTGCATCTTCGCCAGCCAGAGGCGGCCTTCATGCACCAGGGTCGCCTTCGGGCGCTCCCCGCCCGCGCTGGTGTCCAAGTCCTCGTTGAGCCGGCGCAGCGCTCGGTTGGCTGGCGCGGCCGCGTCCAGCTCTTCGGCGATGGACTTCAGTTCCTCCAGGCCCTTGGGCCGCCAGGCCAGCTTGCGGTCCATGTCGACGCAGACCTCAATGGCCCCGACGCCATCCGGGACCCCGCGCTCGAGCAGCTCGAGGGGGCTCAGTTCGGTCCCCGCATGCGCATGCAGGCGGTCCGCACCGTAGCCCGCCGGCTTAGCATCGCGGATCACGCCAGGGAGACCGTCGGCGGCAGAAATGGCGATACCGCGGGCACTGCGCACGAGGCGAAGCGCCACCGGATCCAGGGGGAGCGCGTCGCCGCGCGCAAGATAGTCGGGCCGATAGTTGAACCGGGCGGTGCGCTCGACCGTGAGATCGGCTGCATGCAATGGCGTGTCGCTCCCTGGCAGCCAAGTCCAGACAGGCACCGTCGGCATCAGCGGCCAACCCGCCGTTCGGCAAACGGAATGGCCTCAGGGTCGCGGTGTGGATCGAGCACCTCGTCCACCTGGCCCAACAAGTGCAGGCCTTGCAGGACCTTGAGCAGGTTGCCAATTGACACGCCGTCGGCGCCCTCCTCCAGCGATCGCAGCGTCGAGGGCGACACATCCGACAGGCTGGCGAGTTGCTCTTGCGTCATTTCCCGCAGTCTCCGCGCGAGGATCAGGCGCTTCCCCAAGCGCTCCAGGGAGCTCTTGACCAAGACAGGGGTGTGCTTCGGCGAGCGACGCGGTGGAATCGATGGCATGGTTCAAAAATAAGGGTTATTCGCCATAATATCAACAAAAAACTCTAGAGAATTATTGTCATTATGCGGATGCGATTTAAACACATCACTTCTTGGCTGCGGGAGGGACTACCCCCGCACTGCCCCGCGGCACCGGCCAGCTGACCGCAGCATGCTGCCGAGCCGACCTCAATGCAAGGAGCGCGCTGGCGCCGGCGGGGTCGGCCAGGCTGGCTGGGATCTTCGACGCCGCGGATTGCCTGCACGCACCTGGCAGGCTGCCACACGCTAGGTCTGCAGCGACCTCGAAACGGAGACGAGCGTTGGCCATGGAGGGCGGCTGACGACCCGAAGGCGACCTTCAGTATTGCCAACAGCGGTCGTTCAAGCGCTAAATTAACAGGCTCGTAGTAGCTAGATAGCGAGGGTGAAATTGCCTAAAAAATATGAGATTTGGCAAGCCATTGCTGGAGATGGGTCTTCGCAGACAGGCCTTCTTTGGGAGGGGCAGCCCAGCATTGAGGACGAAGTCAGCCGCGGTTTGTGGGAGGGCACGCCCGTTCTGTTGGTCACCTTTGAAGCCGATAGCTATGAAGAGGCCTGCCAAAAGTACAACGATCATTTTGGTTGGGGTAAATACCATCCAATGTGATTTCGCCATTGCGGCGAAGAAGGCGTGTGCCTAAGCCTCCAGCGGCTGCTAGTGGCCGGTCTCTGCCTGCCGGATGACGGTTGCCATGGCCCGCCGGCTCTAACCGACCCGAAGCTGACGCCAATGCGGCCGACAGCAGGCGCTCAGAATCTTTGTCCAGACGAGAAAACCCGCTCGCCCGCACCGCCGTTCATGGTCAAAGTGAGGTAAAGTGACTCCGGCCCAGCGTGCCGCTGTTCGTGGAGTGTTGGTACTGTATGAATATCCATTTCGCCTTAACAGCACTCGTGCGGGATGCAGGCCGCGATCCATGCGCCGATGTTAGGGAGACAGGTGGCGGTGTTACACAGCAACGCTGTTTTCCTAAAACCAAGTTAGAACGTATGCGCACACTGTAATTTTTAAACCACAAAGGAGAGCATTCATGGCACTTAAACCAGGGCCAAAGCCGATAGCAGAATCAACAGGGAAACCGGATCAGCGCCGCCGTGATAACAAAACCACACCAGGGAATACACCGTCCCTCAAACCTAGCAAATCTAGCAATCCGCCAAAAAATAAATGACAGGGGGCTCTCGTTAATTTGCCCTTCTAACCCGGCAGTCGATCGGACCTGCGCGAAATGCCGCGCAGGCCGCTCACTTCGACGTTGGATGACGGCTCTTGGCCGATGATCCGACTGGCTGCTCCTGGCCGAAATACGACATCCGCTACCCTTTCCTTCCCCACATAAAGCGCCCTCACGGAAGCCTGGCCCGCTGCCCGTCCCACCACGTGGGAGGCAGCTTGACAAACCCCTCCCCATCCTTCGCATTGAAGTCATAGCGGACACGGTCATCGATCCAAAGCAGGCGAGGAACGTCGGGATCAAGATAAGTGCGCTCCGCAAGCATTTCGCCGCTGCGGGCATCGTAGAGCCGAAATACCACGCCCCATTCACGCGGCAGGTAGCATGTCTCGCCGGTGTAACTCCCGACCGTCTCGCGCCGGCATTCTCGCGCGCCCGATCTGTTTAGTGCGTCATAGCAATATGGCAGGCTCGCCAGCATTGCGACCAACAGAGTGCCAAGTATGAACAGGTGCTTCCGCCGCTGCCTTGTGCTGCTCACAGATCAAGCCCCACAACTAGCGGCCCAGGCCATTGCCTCCGCCTTGCAACCTGCCATCTTCTTCCACGACCACGGCAATATCAAACCTTGCATGTAGTAAGGAAGCGGCTCGTTTCCGTTCTCCATCTTTCCGTCCTCCGACTTGGCGCATGATTTTTGAATTAACACGCGAGTGACTACGGAAATAAATCGGTGAAGTCCGAATCTGGACGAAATTCCTTCTTGACTGTACCAATTGGGTGCGAATTCATGCCGGGGCTGCAAGGCCCTAACCGGCCTTGCAGTCCCCTTCCCAAAAATCAACGCTGGCGCGTCAACTATCGCCCTCGACGCGGCGCCCTTCACCGCCCAGCGCAGCAAGCTCACTCAACACCGCCGTCTCATGCGCAAGCCCTGCGGCCAGCGCCAGGAGACGGCTCTGCCCTTCCCTCGCGATATGGCTGGCGCAAATTGAGCCGTCAACCTGCTCGCTGGCCGCCACCAGCAACGCATTCAACTGCGCCGCTTTCTCCGCGGCCAGACTCAAGGGATTTTCGGAAGGCGCATGCGCGGTGACAAACATGTCCGCGCCGGTATGTTCGGCAGTAATGCCGTAGGCAGTGTGTTTACGCATGGGACGCCCTCCGCTGGTGAGCGCGCCTGTGCGTATTGACGATGGAAGTGCCGAGAAACGCCGATTGCCCGGGATGGGCGAACGAAGACTGAAGCATTGGCTTGCCTCCTCTAAAGCGATTTCGATCCCGCTTCCCGCTGCTATTCGGGGTGGGCGGGCGCAAGGCAGGGTTAGCAGACCGGTAGAGGACCGGCGAGCCCGAAGGCTCCCCCACCCAGGCCCGCCCGTATGGGCGTGCGAAGGCATGACGAACAAAACCGCCCGAAGGCGGCTGTCCGTCCCTCATAAACAGGCTGCTAAACCCGGTCACCGCGAGCGCGGCGACGAGAGGAAGTATACCTTCGGCGGAGTCACGCCGACACGACTCTACTAGCTTTTGAGAATTCAGGACATAGGGTTAGCCAGCCCGCAACCCGGCGCCGGCCAAACCCCCACCCCCTCACTTCGCCAAAACCCCCCGAATCGTCTCGGCCAGATCCTTGGCCAAAAACTTGGACACATAAGCATCCGCCCCAACCTTGCGCACATGATCCTCGCTCGCCGTCCCGGACAGCGAGGAATGGATCACCACCGGGATCGACTTGAAGCGCGCGTCGCCCTTGATCTTGCGGGTGAGCGTGAAGCCGTCCATCTCGGGCATTTCGAGGTCGGTCAGCACCAGGGCGATTTCGTCCTGCACGGTGCGGCCGGCGGCGGCGGCATGTTCGGCGATTTCGCCGAGCTGCTGCCAGGCTTCTTCGCCGGTCTTGGTCATGAGCACGGGCACGCCCATGGCCTTGAGGCCTTGCTCGATCAGGCTGCGGGCGAAGGCGGAGTCGTCGGCGGCGAGGATCTTGGCGCCGGGGCGCAGGTTGAGCTGGGGGCCGACGGTCTTGGGGTCGACTTCGGGCTGGCGGGTGGGCAGCACGTCGCGCAGGATCTGTTCGACGTCGAGCACCTGGACCAGGCGGGGGTTGTCGGTGTCGGTATCGAGCTTGGCGATGCTGGTGACGAGGTCGCCCTTGACGCTGGTCTCGGCGGAGACGACCTGGTTCCATTCGAGGCGCACGATTTCTTCCACGGCTTCGACGGCGAAGCCTTGGGTGGAGCGGGCGTATTCGGTGACCAGCAGAATGTTGAGGCCGCTCTTGGGCGTGCAGCCGACCAGCTTGGGCAGGTCGATGACGGGGATGACCTGGCCGCGGATGTCGGCCATGCCGAGCATGGCGGTGCCGCCGCCGACCACGGTCGTGACCTTGGGCATGACCAGGATTTCGCGGACCTTGAAGACGTTAATGCCGAACAGTTCGCTGTGCGTGGACTGGTCGGACTCGCCGAGGCGGAACAACAGCAATTCGAACTGGTTGTTGTTGGTGAGGTTGGTCCGTTCGTCGATGTCTCTCATCGCGCTGCTGCCGCTCATACGCTTCCTTTGTCCAGCCGGGGCGCGGATTGTGCCGCGCGGAGTTGATCGTGTCCCTGGGCCCGCGCCGCCACGTGGCTCCGGCAGCGCTTTTTTGCGCTGGCGCGGAGGTCCGGTGCTGCAATGACGGGCCACTGTCCTGGCTAACGGCCGAATGGCGGAAAAATTAAGGGCGATGGCAGCGCGCGGCCTTCCCTGGCGGTGCGGCGGCTAGCCGCAGGCGGGCCGCAGCAGGCGGTCGATGGCCTGGGCCACGCCGTCGTCGGCGTTGCTGGCGGTGACGTGGGCGGCGTGGCGGCGCACCTCGGGCTCGGCCTGGCCCATGACGATGGACAGGCCGGCGCGGCCGAACATGGGCACGTCGTTGGCGCCGTCGCCGATCACGGCGGTGCGCGCGAGCGGCACGCCGATGCCGGCGGCGAGCGCGGCCACGGCGTTGCCTTTGTTGGCGTCGGGATGGGTGACGTCGAGGTAGTAGGTCTGGGAGCGCAGCGCGCCTACGTCGGCGCCGAGCTGGGCCTGGAGCTGGGCTTCCAGGCGCGCCAGCAGGCCGGGATCGGCGTCGGCGGCGACGATCTTGTCGACGCGGCCGAGGTAGCCGTCGAAGCTGTCCACCACCAGCGGGCCGTAGCCGAGGGTGTGGAGTTCGTGCGGCACGTAGGGGCCGTCGGTGCGGCGCAGCAGCCATTGGCCGTCGGCGAAGACCCAGGTGTCCACGCCGGTGCCGGCGAACAGGGCCAGCGTGTGGGCGGCGGCCTGGCGGGACAGGTGCCGGGACTGGGCGATGCTGCCGTCGGGCGCGACGATGGCGGCGCCGTTGAAGGCGGCGGTGGGCAGGTCGATGCCGAGCTGCTCCACCAGCCAGCGCATGCCGCGCGGCGGGCGGCTGCTGACCAGCGTGAAGCGGATGCCGGCGGCGCGCAGGCGGGCGATGGCGGCCTCTGTTGCGGGGGCGAGGGTCTTGTCCGGGCGCAGCAGGGTGCCGTCCACGTCGGAGACCAGCAGGTCGATCGGGGGAAGCTGGGCAATCCGGGACATCGGGGGCGTCGGCATGGTCATGGCGTGGGGGGGCATCAGTGGCGCCGGGGGCGTCAGTCGCGCTTGTGCCAGCGGCGGCCGTCGCGCGCGAGCAGTTCGTCGGCGCAGCGCGGGCCATCGCTGCCGGCCTTGTAGCCTTGCACGTCGGCGCTGTCGTCGTCGCGCCAGGCGTCGAGGAAGGGCTGCACGGCGCGCCAGCCGTTCTCGATGTTGTCGGCGCGCTGGAACAGGGTCTGGTCGCCCATCAGGCAGTCGTAGATCAGGGTCTCGTAGCCGGTGGAGGGCCGCATGTGGAAGAAGGTGGAGTAGGCAAAGCCCATCTGCACGTTGTCGATCTCCACGGCGGGGCCGGGGCGCTTGGCCTGGAAGTCGAACCACATGCCTTCGTCCGGCTGGATCTGGATGGTGAGGTAGTTGGGCTTGAGGCGGTCCACGCGGGTGTCGCGGAACAGCGAGGACGGCGCCTGCTTGAAGCAGATGGCGATCTCGGTGTCGCGCACGGCCATGCGCTTGCCGGTGCGCAGGTAGAACGGCACGCCGTCCCAGCGCCAATTGTCCACCATGAGCTTGAGCGCGACGTAGGTCTCGGTGCGGCTGTCGCGCGCGACCTTGGGTTCGCCGCGGTAGCCGGGCACCTTCTGCCCGGCCATCGTGCCGGCGCGGTACTGGCCGCGCACGGAATTGGCCAGCGCTACCTCGCGCGTCTGCGGGCGGATGGCGCCGATCAGCTTGGCTTTCTCGGCGCGCACGGCGTCGGCGCCGAAGGCGGCGGGCGGCTCCATCGCGACCAGGCCCATGAGCTGGAACAGGTGGTTGGGCACCATGTCGCGCAGCGCGCCGGTGTGCTCGTAGAAGTCGCCGCGCTGCTCCACGCCCACGGTCTCGGCGGCGGTGATCTGCACGTGGTCGACGTAATGGTTGTTCCAGAACGCCTCGAACAGGCCGTTGGCGAAGCGGCTGACCAGGATGTTCTGCACGGTCTCCTTGCCGAGGTAGTGGTCGATGCGGTAGACCTGCTCCTCGCACATGGCGCGCAGCACGCGGGCGTTGAGCGCCTGGGCGGACTTGAGGTCGGAGCCGAACGGCTTCTCGATCACCACGCGGCGGAACACGCCGGGCGACTCGGCGAGCAGGCCGGCGGCGGCGAGCCGGTCCACCACTTCGCCGAAGAAGCGCGGCGAGGTGGCGAGGTAGAACACGGCGTTGCCGGTGGGCGCGGCCTTGATGCGCGCGGCGATGTCGGCGTAGGTGCGGTCGTCGAGGAAGTCGCCTTGCAGGTAGCTGATGCGGCGCGCCTGCGGGTTCCACATCTTGGCGTCGAAGACCTTGGCGCGGCCCTTGCCTTCCACGCCGCCCTCGGCGCCGGGGCGCGCGCGGGCGCGGATGCCTTCGGCCAGCCGCTCGCGGAAGGCGGCGTCGGTCATGGCGTTGTGGTCCACGCCGACGAGGTGCAGGCCCTCGCACAGCAGGCCGTCGCGGCGCAGGTTGTAGAGCGCGGGCACCAGCAGGCGCGAGACCAGGTCGCCATGCGCGCCGAACAGGAACACCGTGGCCGGCGGCGGCTTGGGGGCCTTGGCCATCATGGGGCGGTGGTTGCCGGTGGCTTTGGTGGCGGCCTTGCCTGCGGCGGCTTTCGCGGGCGCTTTGGCGGATGCCTTGGCGGTATCCTTCTTGGCCTCCACGGTGGCCCCCTTCCCGCCCTCCTTCGCGGCGGCGGCCATTACGGCTTCTCCCCGCCGCCGGTCACGTATTCCACGTGCCCGCCAAAGCCGAAGCGCATGGCCGACAGCAGTTTCTCGCCATAGGTATGGTCCTGCCGCGAGCGGAAGCGCGCGAACAGCGCGCTGGACAGCACCGGCACCGGCACGGCCTGCTCGACCGCGGCATCGATGGTCCAGCGGCCTTCGCCGCTGTCGGCCACCTCGCCGGGAAAGCGCGACAGCGCCACGTCGCCGGCGAGCGCCTGGGCGGTGAGATCCAGCAGCCACGAGGACACCACGCTGCCGCGCCGCCAGACCTCGGCCACGTCGGCGAGGTCGATGTCGAAACGCTCGGCCGCGGGCAGGCTGTCGGACGACTTGGTCTTGAGGATGTCGAAGCCTTCGGCGTAGGCCTGCATCAGGCCGTATTCGATGCCGTTGTGGACCATCTTGACGAAGTGCCCGGCGCCGGCCGGGCCGGCATGGATGTAGCCGCGCTCGGCGCGGCTCCTGGCCGGATCGCGCCCGGGCGTGCGCGGGATGGCGCCGTAGCCGGGGGCCAGCGTGTCGAACAGCGGGTCGAGCCGGTCCACCACCGCGGCCGGGCCGCCGATCATCAGGCAGTAGCCGCGCTCCAGCCCCCATACGCCGCCGGAGGTGCCCACATCCACATAGTGAAGCTGGCGGGCCGCCAGCTCGCCGGCGCGGCGGATGTCGTCCTTGTAGAAGGTGTTGCCGCCGTCGATGATGACGTCGCCCGGCGACAGCAGGCCGGCCAGCGTGGCGATCATCTGCTCGGTGGCCTCCCCGGCCGGCAGCATGATCCAGACCGCGCGCGGCGCCTGGAGCCTGCCGACCAGTTCCTCGACGCTGGCCACGCCCTGCGCGCCTTCGCCGGCCAGTTCCCGCACCTTGTCCGGGCTGCGGTTGTACACCACGACTTCGTGCTGCCCGCGCAGCAGCCGCCTGGCGATGTTCGCGCCCATGCGCCCAAGCCCTACGATTCCGAGTTGCATGATCGGTCCTTTCATTGAGTCAGGGGGATGACGACATCTCAAAAACCAGCACACGTCTGAAACCAGCGGCCATTGTCCGCTTCCCGGCGCGCGCCTGCACGGGCCGCCGGGAAAAGCCCTGGCACCCAACCGAAAGATATTGATGAATCACATCGATGCGGCCACCGGCTCTGCTTCGAGCGCGGCAACAACAGTAAATTCCACCTCGGCCCGCAGGGCATTTGCACGTTACTAAACGCACGCTTAAAATAGCGCGACCAGCCCGGCGGGATCGCACACGACCGGGCGGATTCTTTTTTACCGGACTGCATCTGGGGACACGCACCGGCCAACCGCGCGCCCTGTCATGTCCTTGCCTGCCTTGCCGTCCCGCCACCCCCGTATTGCCCTGACCTGTTCCGTGCCTTCGTCCGTGCCACGGCGCGAGTAGCCGCGCGCGCGGGCCATGCCAGCCTGCCCGCCTTGTCCGTCACAGCCAGCCACCCGGCCAACGCCAGCCGGCCGTGCCTTGCCTGCGTGCCTGCCCGCGTCCTCGTCCGCATCCCTGTCCGCATTCATCCGCACACAAACCGCACCGATTCACCGCCCTCGCCCCAGCATGTCCGCAAACAGTTCCACCCTCGCCGCCCCCGATTCCGGGGACCAGCAAGGCAGCATCGGCCGGCGCATCGCCGCCATCGTCTTCTTCAACTTCATCGCCTACCTGACCGTGGGCCTGCCGCTGGCCGTGGTGCCGGGCTTCGTGCACGGCGACCTGGGCTACGGCACGGTCATCGCGGGGCTGGCGGTCAGCATCCAGTACCTGGCCACGCTGCTCAGCCGCGCGTGGGCCGGCAACCTGTGCGACCTGCAAGGTCCCAAGAAGTCCGTCACGCTCGGGCTGGCGCTGTGCGCCGGCAGCGGCCTGCTGGTGGTGCTGTCCAGCGCCTGCGCCGGCACCGCGTGGCTGAGTCTGGCGTGGCTGTTCGCCGGGCGGCTGGTGCTGGGCGCGGGCGAGAGCCTCGTCACCACCGGCACCATCGCCTGGGGCATCGGCGACGTGGGCCCGCGCTTCACCGGCAAGGTGATCTCGTGGAACGGCATGACCACCTACGGCGCGCTGGGGCTGGGCGCGCCGCTGGGCGTGCTGCTCGACAAGCACCTGGGTTTTGCCTCGCTCGGGCTGGCCACCACCGCGCTGGCCGCCGCCGCGTTCCTGCTGGCGCGGCGCAAGTCGGCGGTGCCCACCGTCAAGGGCGCGCGCATGCCGTTCCGCACGGTGTTCCGCCACATGACGCCGTTCGGCCTGTGCCTGGCGCTGGGCTCGGTCGGCTTCGGCACCATCACGGCCTTCGTCACGCTGTACTACGGCAGCCGCGGCTGGGACCACGCTGCGCTGGCGCTGACCAGCCTGGGCGTGAGCTTCATCGTGGCGCGGCTGCTGCTGGCCGACAGCATCAGCCGCTTCGGCGGCTACCGCGTGGCGCTGTGCTCGTTCGCGGTGGAAGCGCTCGGGCTGGCGCTGATCTGGATGGCGGACTCCCCGGCCACGGCCCTGGCCGGCGCGGCCGTCACCGGCTTCGGCTTCGCGCTGGTGTTTCCGTCGCTGGGCATGGAGGCGGTCAAGCTGGTGCCGGCCAGCAACCGCGGCTCGGCGCTCGGCGCCTACGCGCTGTTCCTGGATCTGTCGCTGGGCGTGACCGGGCCGGTGGCGGGCGTCATCGCCAACCATGCGGGTTATAGCTCGGTGTTTCTGTTCTCGGCCTTGTCGGCCGTGGCGGGGCTGGGGTTGAGCCAAGTGCTGGCAGCGCGGGCGCGGCGTGGCAAGCCAGGGGACAATGCCCTGACTTCAGCCTGACAGCGCCCGCGCCGGCATACGGCTGCGGTTGTCCACGCCGCCCCACCCCGATCAACGCATCTGGAACAACTCCTGGTGAAAGTTGCCGGGATCCATGCCGTGGGCCGCTAGGTCGCGGCGCAGTGCCTTGCCGAGGGCCGCGGGGCCGCAGAACCAGATGCTGGCTTCCCGCCAGTCCGGCACGGTGTTGCGCAGGCGTTCGCCGTTCAGCCGGCCGTCCCTGGCGTCCACCAGCAGATGCAGCCGGACATGCGCGGCTTGCGCGTCGGCCTGCAGGTTGTCGATGGCCGATGGCGAGAAGTCCGCGGTCGGATGGAACAGGTCGATGGCGTGCTGCTGGTCCCGCGCGCGGGCCAGATGCTTCATGCGCGCGATGAACGGGGTGATGCCGATGCCGCCGCCGACCCATATCTGCCGCTTGCACCGGTCGGTGAAGGTGAAGCAGCCGTAGGGACCTTCCACCGTCACCGCGTCGCCGGCCTTCAGGCGTTCCGACAGCCGGCTGGTGTGGTCGCCCAGCGCCTTGGTGAATACCGTGATGCGGCGCTCCCGCGGATCCCACGCCGACGCGATGGTGTAGGGGTGCGCGCCCTCATTGCGGTCCGAGGTGAGAAACGCGAACTGGCCGGGCTGCTGCCCGGGCCAGCCGGGCTCCATGACGAGGGTGGTTTCCAGCACGCGCAACTCTGGGTAATAGGTCAGCGATTCGATATGGCCCGTCACCTTGCGGTGCGCGCCGACCTGCCTCGACAGCACGCGCACGGCGGCGACGGTGCCCGCCGCCGCCATGAGCGCCATGACGATGCCGACCGGCTGGAGCCAGTACCGGAATTCCAGCAGGATGACGGTGTGGAACACCAGCACCAGATAGAGCGCGGCGAGAATGGTGTGGGTCTTGGCGAACAGGCGGTAAGGAAAGCGCCTGACCAGGGCCAGGACGATCAGCACGGCGGCGGCATAGAAGGTCCACTCGCCAAGGAACTCGGCCAGGTCGCGCTGGCCGCGGAACAGTTGCTCGACGGCGCCCAGCGATTGCCCGCCGCCACGCCGCGCCGGCCTGGTCAGCCAGCCCCAGCCGACCGCCCACTTGGTGCCCTTGGCCCACAGCCAGTGGACGACACCGAACGCCAGCGCGGTGATGCCCAGCCATTTGTGCAGCCGGTACATCTTGTCCAGCCCGCCGAGCGCGGGCTCGATCGCCTTCGGCCGCGCGGCCAGCACCACGGCCACGCTCATCGCGCCCATCGCGATCACCCCGGTGTACTGGACCAGCACGTGGCGCAGCGGGAAGTAGCCGAACGGCTGCGGGACAAAGGTATCGGCGAGCAGCCAGAGCACGGTCAGCCCTGCCAGCAACGCACAGAAAGCGATCTTGATTGGCGCCATCGGGCATGCCTCCGAAAGCGAAGCGCGGCATCGCGGCACCGTGCGGCAAGCCGCCTTCTTTCGAAAGTATGCAATTCACTCGCGCTGGCGGCATTGCGCTGGGACAAGTCTGCGGGCGATGTCGGCCGGCTGTTTTGAAGCGGGCCGCGAGCGCGCGCTGCATGCACCGTATTTCCCCGTATCCGTCTGACGCATCCCAGGAAATTTCCCACGGGGAACCAGGCAGCGTCCCAGGCGTGGCCATCGCACCCGACGATCCCGGCTTTGCCGCCCGGCAGAACGGACACACCGGAGCTGCCCGCGCAGTTCGGGCGGGAAATGCCGCGCCAGGGGAAAGCCGGCTAGATCAGCGTGCCGATCGCCCGCGGCAGTTCGCCCGTCACGCTCGCCAGCCGCGCCGCGGCCGCGCCCAGTTCCGCGCCCGACGCCACCGTGCCGATGCTGACGCGATAGCCCGCGGGAGCGCTGCCGCCGGCAATGGCGAAGTGGGATCCGGGCGACAGGCGCACGCCGGCCTGCAGCGCCTGCGTGCAGAAATCGTCGACCAGCATGCCGCTGGCCGCGGGAACCCAGACGTGATAGCCCGCCGTGTTCGGCTCACGCATGCCAGGCAGTGCTGGCCGAATCCGCGCAAGGCGCTCGCGTGCTTCATTGCGATGCCGCTCGATGCAGCGTTGCGCGGAACCATCCGTCAGCATGGACTCGGCCAGGGCCAGGTAAAAGCCCGGCCCGATCCATTGCGTGCTCACCAGGGCCTCATGAAACGGACCGACATAAGCCGGCGGCACGACGGCATAGCCCAACCTGAAGCCCGACGCCACGCACTTGGAAAATCCGGTCAGATAGAAGGTCCTTTCCGGCACGAGCGTCGCCAGCAGCGGCAATCCGTCATTGGCCAGCGGCACGTTGACCCCGTCTTCGATCAGCATGGCGTCGTGCTTGCGCAGTATTGCCGCAAGCGCCAGCCGGCGCTCCAGCGAGAGCGTTGCCGTAGTGGGATTGTGCATGGTGGGCGTCAGGATGACCACGCGCGCACCGGAGCGCTCCAGCGCTTCCTCCACCGCCTCCGGCACCACGCCATCCTCATCGCACCGCGCGCCGATCAGCTGCACGTTGGAATACTCGGCTATGCGCTTGATGCCGGTATATGTGAGCGCCTCGCAAACGGCGCGATCGCCGGGTTTCAGCAGGGCCCGGAAAGAAGCCAGCAGTCCCTGATGAACGCCCGTGGTGCACAGGAGGCTGTCGGGATCCGGCCATTGCCCGGCCGCGCCGATCCACCCGGCCGCGACTTGCCGGTGCGCCGCCGACGGCAGGTACGAGTGGTAGGAAAACAGGCTGTCGTGCAAGGCATCGGGCGCGAGCTTGCCCATCGCGCCTTGCAGGACATCCGCGACCACTGCCGCGGGCAGCGTGTTGAGGGACAAGTCGATGGTATCGGTCGCATTCGCCGCGGTGCGCGTCTCGCGTATGAACGTGCCGCTGCCGACGCGCCCTTCCACCAGGCCCCGCCGCGCGGCTTCGCCCATGGCACGGCTCACGGTCGCTACCGTGACGCCGAAAAACTCACTGATTTCCCGGTTCGAAGGGAGTTTGTCTCCAGGCCGGAGCGTGCCTTCCGCCACGCCCTGCTCGATCGAGGCGAGCAGCGCCATGTACTTGGAGAGACTCGGGTCGAGGCTTGAGGGAATCCACGTTTTTTTCATAGTCGTCGCAATCCAGCGGGCAGTGTTCTACCCCTTCACCGGCAGCGAACTAGTATACACTCGGCGCACGGCCGCCGGCCGGCGAAAAGCCGAAGACAACCAGTGGGACCTGCCTCGTGGAAGTGCCCCGTGGAGGCTGCCGGTTTCCGGCAAACGGCAGACCGGCCCCGGCGTCGCCACGACGACAGGCTCCTGGTCCGGGCCCGACGAACCGCAGACCACGGCGTCACCACGGGCAATCGTGGGCGGGCAGCCATGCGGCACCTGGAAGGCGCCACAGTGCTTGTTGACGTGCTTCGGTCCGATCGGCGGAAAATCCTTCGCGACCCGCGCGTGTCCTAGCGCACCACCTGCATGCGGCGTTGCAACCTGCCGACGATCCGCGATATGCCAAAGCTCAGCAGGAAATACGTCGCGGCCACGAAAACATACATCTCCACGGGCCTGTTGTCGCGCTGCGCCACCTTGGCCGCGGCCCCGACGAAATCCGTGATGGACAGCACGTACACCAGCGACACGTCCTGGAACAGCACGATGGTCTGTGTCAGCAGCACGGGCAGCATGTTGCGCACGGCTTGCGGCAGAACGATCGACGCCATGACCTGGCCGTCGCGCATGCCCAGCGCCCGGCCCGCGGACGTCTGTCCGGGCGACACCGACAGGATGCCCGCCCGCATGATCTCGCAGTAGTACGCCGCCTCGAACATCACGAAGGTCGTGAGCGACGAGCTGAAGGCACCGACCTGGACCGGCTTGCCGGAACCGGTAAGCCAGGCGCCGATGTACGGGACCAGGAAATAGAACCAGAAGATGACCAGAACCAGCGGGACGGCCCTGACGACGTTCACGTAGCAGGTGGCTATCGCGGCGACGAACGCATTGGATGACAGCCGCATCAGGGCCAGGATCGTGCCGAGAATCAGCCCGCCGATCATCGCCATCACCGTGAGCTGGATGGTGAAGGCCATGCCGTCGAGGAACAGGTAGCGCAGCGAGCGCGCGATGACGCCCGTGTCGAATGTCTCGAGCATGCTCTACCTCCGTCCCGCTTGCGCGGTGAGGCGCTCGTTCACATGACGCATGACGAAGATCACGGTCAGGTTCATGGCGACGTAGAGCGCCGTCGCGACGGTGAACGCTTCGAACGTCTGGAACGACAGTTCGGTCATGGCCCGCGTTCGCGCCGTCAGCTCCATCAGCCCGATCGTCAGCGCGACCGCGCTGTTCTTCATCACGCCGACGAATTCCCCGGTAAGCGGGAGGATCACGATCCGCAATGCCTGGGGCAGCAAGATGAAGCGATAGACCTGCCACGGCTTCATGCCGCTTGCCAGCCCCGCCATGAACTGGCCGCGCGGGAGGCTGCGTATGCCGGCGCCCACCTGCACCGCGACGCGCGCGGAGGTATAGCAGCCGAGAGAGACCACCGCCGTCAGAAACGACGAGTATTCGTAGCTCTTCAGCCAGGCTCCCACGGCTGCCGGCAGCATCTCGGGAAAGACGAAGTAGAACAGGAACATCTGCACCAGCAGAGGTATGTTGCGAAACAGCTCGATGTAGGCGTTGGCCACCTTCGACCATCGGCGGTCTGCCACGGTGCTCAGCGTGCCGATGGCAAAGCCGAACACCAGGGCCACCACCCACGCCGTGAGCGCGGTAGCCAGCGTCCAGCCCAGTCCGTCGATGACCGCCTGCAGGTACGTACCGCTGCCGTCAGGAGACGGCTCCCCGAAGATGCCCCAATTCCATTGATAGTTCATGTCTTCGTCCGGTCACGAGCCCGTTCGCTTACTGATAGTCCTTCGGGTCGCCGGAGTCGTTGGGCCTGGCAATGGCATGCTGCAGCTTCTGGCTCATCGGAATGCGCAGATTCACATTGATCGAAGGCAGCGGCGATTCGAACCACTTCGTGTAGAGCGTCTTGATCTCGCCCGACGAGAACATGCCGGCCAGCACGCCGTTGACCAGCTCGCGGAAGGCCGGGTCGTCGCGGCGCATCATGAGCGCCCACGGCTCCACCGGCATCTCGTCGACGATCCCCATGTAGTACTCGTCGGGATTCTTCGCGCTGGCGATCTGGGAGGCGATCAGGATGTCGGTGACGATGAATGCATTGGCGCGTCCGGTGTCCATCATCATGAACGAGGCCCCGTGGTCGGGGGCGACAAGCACCTTCATGCCGAGATTGCGCTCGCGGTTCATGTCGTTGACCAGTTTGACGTCGGTGGATCCCGACGTGGACACCACGGTCTTGCCCTTCAGGTCGGCAACGGCCCGGATGTTGGCCGCCTTCTTCGCCACGTAGGCTTCGTTGCCGACGTAGATGGCGTAGGAGAACGCGACCTGGCGCTGGCGCTCGAGCGTGTTCGCGTCCGAGCCGCAGGTGAGATCGATCGTCTCATTGACCATCAGCGGAATCCGCGTCGCCGACGTGATCGGCTGCAGCTTCACGTCGAGCTTCGCCATGCCCAGCTTCTTCTTGATGGCCTCCGTGACCCTGCTGCAGATGTCGAGCGAGTAGCCGCGAAACGCCTGCTTGTCGTCGAGGTATGAGAAAGGAACCGAGGACTCCCGCACGCCGAGCGTAATGCTGCCGGTGTCCTTGATCTTCTTGAGCGTGCCCGTGAGTTGTTCGGCGCGGACAGGGGCCATCAGGGTGAAGGCGGCCACCACCGCGGCCGACAGAATGCTCCAGTGCTGCAACTTCATGACGTGCTCCTTGCTGCGGGCGGCTCGGGCCACCCAGTGTTCATGACCCTTGAATGTGAATCGCCGGATCCGTGGTCCAGCAGTGACACCGGTACGCCCACCAATCAAAACTAGTTCAATGCAAGACTATTAGCACCAGTGATGTAGTGATATTCGGTGAAACCCGTACAGGTTTGCAAGAAGAACCTGGTTTGAAGGTCCAAAACGTAGATTTGGTGCGGGATGTGCGGAACCAGTGCACTTGGGAACCGTTTTAGTGCGCGGCGCAAGATAGCATGGACAAGACGAGAAACAGCATAAATTTATGGCTCTTAAGTCACCAAAATTCGCCCTCCAAACGGGAATCGCGAGGAACAGTTGTTTGCCACCACAGAAATGAACTAGTATTCAACACAAATAGAACTAGTTCTATTTGTTTGCCATACAAGCATGTCTAGTGCATTCGCAGCGCTGTTCCCTGTCCCCTTATCTCTCAGTGGAGTTTCGACGATGGTACGTCCCAGTTCTGAAGCACTTGTGTCCGGCGAGGTGTATGTGCCCGGTTTGCCCAAGGAATATGTCACCGCCAAGTACGGTGTCCCCGCGAACGACATCGCCAAGCTGGCTTCCGCCGAGAACCCGCACGGCGCCTCGCCGAAGGCGGTGGCCGCCGTCGAGGAAGCGCGCCAGAGACTCGATATCTACCCGGACTGGACCGCGCGCCAGCTACGTGAAGCCATCGGCGCGAAGTACGGCTTCGACCCGGAAGGCGTCGTTTGCGGCTCCGGCGAGACCGAGGTGATTTCGATGGTGATCCGTGCCTTCGCGGCGCCGGACGACCCCGTCCTCATGCATGCGCCCTGCTTTCCGCTCTACCGCATCTATGCGAACGCGGAAGGCCGTTGCCCCGTGTATGTACCGATGGGCAAGGACTTCGACCCGCAGATCGAGCTGTACCTGGAGACCCTGAAGAAGGTCAATCCCAAGATCGCGTTCATCACCAACCCGCACAACCCGAGCGGCCAGATGCTGCCGGAGGCGGACGTGCGGCGCGTCTGCGAAGCTGCTAGCGAAGATACCTTGATCGTGCTCGACGAGGCCTACGTCCACTACAGCGAAGAAACGTTCGGCCTGGACCTGCTCCGCGAGTACAAGAACCTGATCGTGCTGCGCACGATGTCCAAGGCCTTTGGACTGGCGGGTCTGCGCGTGGGCTTCGGCATCTCGGCCAACGTCGACCTGATCCGTCCGCTTCGCCTCATCAAGCCGACCTGGAACATGGGCCAGATGCAGATCGCCGGCGGCGTGGCGGGCATCGACGACGACGAGCACGTGCAGCGCGCCGTGCGCACGGTGGTGGAGATGCGCGAATACGTCACCGCCGGCGTGAACAATATCCCGGGCTTCCGCGCCGTGCCGAACTCCCGCGCCAACTTCTTCCTGACGGAGATCCTGAATCCGGAACTCGATGCCACGCGCGTCTTCAACGCGCTGCTGCAGCGGGGCGTGATCGTCAAGGACGGGTCGGACATCGAGGGACTGGGCTCGCGCTACCTGCGCGTGGACGTGAACCTGAAGAAGCATATGGACCGCTTCCTTTGGGCGCTTGGCGATATTCGCGCCTGAATCGCGGCCTGACTGCCGGCCGCCCCGGCGCCGCGTCCTCTTGCCTGGGCACTGCCGCGCAGAGCGGGACGCGGGGCCCCGCCCGCGCCGCTAGCGCATGTCGGCAATGTCGCGCGCCTCGACGAGCGCACGCGGAAATCCCCGCCGCGCCACGATTAGCATCGCGCGCCCGACCTGCTCGGTGGTGGTGACGTAGGCCGGGAACAGCCGCCGCAGCAGCGGCAGCAGCGGCCCGAGCAGCAGGTAGGGAATCCGGTAGGCCGCGGTCTTGGAGCGGATGCCGTGCAGCGGCTGGATGGCGCCGGGACGGAACATGTAGGCCGCCTTGAACGGCAGTTCGAGCAGCGCGTTCTCGGTGCGGCCTTTCACGCGCGCCCACATCGAGCGCCCGCGCGCGGTGCTGTCGGTGCCGGCGCCGCTCACGTAGACGAAGGTCATGCGCGGGTTGAGCCGGGCCAGCACCTGCGCGGCGGCCAGCGTGATGTCGTAGGTGACGCGGGTGTACTCGGCTTCCGACATGCCGGCCGACGACACGCCGAGGCAGAAGAAGCAGGCGTCGAAACCGGTCAGCGCCGCCTCGATGCCTTCGTAGTGCAGCAGGTCGGCGTGCGCCACCTCGGTCAGCTTGGGGTGCCGCTGGCCGGTAGGCGTGCGGCCCACGGTCTGCACGCGCTGCACGTCGTCGGCCAGCAGGCATTCGCGCAGCACGCCGAGGCCGACCATGCCGGTCGCGCCGAATATCAGTACGTTCATTCGTGACTTCCTGTTCGATGAGAGCGGCCGCGCGTCGTGGTTTCCGAATTGCCGGCATGCCACTGCGGAAAAATCCGCTTGATCGCGGCGCCGCCATGCGGCCCGTTTTCCGCGGCGCGGCGGCACCGGCGCCGATCGCGCGCGGGCGCGGCATTTTTGCTTGACCCATGCCATGCCCGCCGCTAGAGTACGCGCATTCTCAACAACAGGGCATACCCAGTGGGCAATTGTTCCGACGACAGTAGCCGATCCAGGATCGGCATCACCGCCTGATCGGGCCACGGTATCCCTAATCCGTGCCCGCTCCGCGGCACGGTGCTTCGAGGCCGGGCGTCCTGCCCCGCCTGCTTTCCTGAACACGGTCTCCTTCCACCGGGCGCGCTGCGCATCGCAGCCCGCCGGTGGCTGCGTTCGTCCACCGCCAGCGTGCCCGCGGCCGGCACGCGGCTTGTCCACGCCGGTCCGCCCGGAACCGACCAGAGGCCAGACATGGACCCCGACCCTTCCTGCAGTCCGACGCGCCGGGAGCGCGGCGGCTGACCGCCTGACCTGCATCGCGCGCGCCGCCACCGGGCGCGCCGCGCGCATCCGCCTGGCTTTCCCCGCCCCGCTCTCCGCGCCGTCCCTCATCCCGTAGTCCGCCGGGCATGCGCCCGTCACCGGCCACCCGCGCGCGTTCGCGCCGCGCGGCGCCGGGGATGCGTCACGCCTGTCGATGCCGTTCGACTCCGCTCCGAGAGCCAGACAACCATGTTCCCGAACACCCCTTTCCTGCCCGCCGGCGCCTGCGCGCTGGCCGCCTGCCTTGCCCTGGGCGGCTGCGATGGCGGCGCGCATGCCGGCCCGCCCGCGTCCTCTTCTTCACCCCCATCGTCCGCCGGACTCGTGCGCGATGGCGGCGCCATCTTCGTGCCCGCGGCCTCGCCGCTGCGCGCGCGCCTCGAGGTCCGCGCCGTCGCCGAGACGCCATTGCGGCGGCCCATCCCGGTCCCCGGCGAGATCGAGGCCGATCCGGCCCGGCTGGTGCGCATCGTGCCGCCGCTGCCCGGGCGCATCGCGCGCCTGCACGTGGCGCTCGGCGATGCCGTGCGCGCGGGCGACGCGCTGCTGACGCTGGACTCGGCCGAACTGAGCGCCGCGCGCGGCGAGGCCGGCAAGGCGCGCGCCGCGCGCGAGCAGGCGCGGCTGGAACTGGAGCGCCAGCGCGCCTTGCTCGACGCGGAGATCGCCGCGCGCAAGGACTTCGAGCAGGCCCGGCTGGCCTACGCGCAGGCCAGCAGCGACGCCGACACCGCCGCCGCGCGGCTGGCGCAGCTTGGCGCCGGCGGCGGCGCGCCGTCGCAGCGGCAATACACCATGCGCGCGCCGCTGGCCGGGCGCGTGATCGCGCTGGACGCCGCGCCGGGCGGCTACTGGAACGACACCGCCGCGCCGCTGATGACGGTGGCGGACCTGTCCACCGTGTACCTCGCGGCCAACGTGCCGGAGAAGGACATCGGCGCGGTCTTCGCCGGGCAGCCGGCGCAGATCGCGTTCAACGCCTACCCCGGCGCAACCGTCACCGGGCAGGTGCGCTACGTGGGCGAGATCCTCGACGCCGACACCCGCACGGTGAAGGTGCGCGTGGCCATCGACAACCGCGAGGGGCGCTACCGCCCGGGCATGTACGCCACGGTCGTGCTGGCCGGCGCGGCGCACCCGGCCCTGCTGGTGCCGCCCGCGGCGCTGCTGCAGGGCGGGCTGGAGACGCGCGTGCTGGTGGAGACCGCGCCGTTCCGCTTCGCGCCGCGCGTGGTCGCCACCGGCGCGCAGGCGGGCGGCATGGTGGAAATCCTCTCCGGCCTCGAGGCCGGCGAGCGCATCGTGGTGAAGAACGGGGTGCTGCTCCATGATTGACCGTTTCGTCACCCTGTGCTTCGAGCGGCGCGCCGTGGTGTGGCTGGTGTTCGCGCTGGTGGCGCTGTACGGCGCCCATAGCTGGAAGCAGCTGCCGATCGAGGCCTATCCCGACATTGCCGACGTCACCTCGCAGATCGTCACCCAGGTGCCCGGCCTGGGCGCCGAGGAGATCGAGCAGCAGATCACCATCCCGCTGGAACGCGCGCTGCTGGCCACGCCCGGCATGCACGTGCTGCGCACGCGCAGCCTGTTCGCGCTGTCGCTGGTCACGGTGGTGTTCGAGGACGGCACCGATGGCTATTGGGCGCGCCAGCGGCTGCAGGAGCGCCTCAACGAAGTCGAGCTGCCGTATGGCGCCAGGCCCGGGCTCGATCCCTACACCTCGCCCACCGGCGAGTTCTACCGCTACACGCTGGCCTCGCCCACGCGCAGCCTGCGCGAGTTGTCGGAGCTGCAGGCGTGGACCGTGGTGCCGCGCCTGAAGAAGGTGCGCGGCGTGGTGGACGTGACCACCTTCGGCGGCCTGACCACGCAGTTCATGCTGGAGGTGGACCCCGCGCGCCTGGCGGCGTACAAGCTCACGCTGGCGCAGGTGAGCGCGGCGCTCAACGCCAACAACGCCAGCGCGGGCGGCGGCGTGATCGACCGCGGCGAGCAGTCCTACGTGGTGCGCGGCACCGGGCTGCTGCGCTCGCTCGGCGACATGGGCAACGTGGTGGTGACGGTGAAGGACGGCACGCCGGTGCTGGTCAGGGATCTCGGCACGCTGCGCTACGGCAGCGTGGAGCGGCGCGGCATCCTCGGCAAGGACGACGACCCGGACGCGGTCTCCGGCATCGCGCTGCTGCTCAAGGACTTCAACGCGGCACAGGCGCTCGACGGCGTGCACGCGGCCGTGCGCGACCTCAACGACAACCTGCTGCCGGCGGACGTGAAGGTGGTGTCCTACCTGGACCGCGCCACGCTGATCGACGCCACCATGCGCACCGTGGGCATGACGCTGGCCGAGGGCATGGTGCTGGTAGCGGTGGTGCTGCTGCTGTTCCTGGGCAGCCCGCGCGCGGCGCTGATCGTGGCGCTGACGATTCCGCTGTCGCTGCTGATCGCGTTCATCTTCATGCACCACCTGCGCATCCCGGCCAACCTGCTGAGCCTGGGCGCGATCGACTTCGGCATCCTGGTGGACGGCGCGGTGGTGCTGGTGGAAAACGTCCTGCGCCGGCGCGAGCAGCAGGCGCAGCGCCCGCTGGCGCCGCGCGACGCGCTCGCCGCGGCCTTGCAGGTGGCGCGGCCGATGGGCTTCGGCATGCTGGTGATCGTGGCCGCCTACCTGCCGCTGTTCTCGTTCGAGCGCATCGAGTACAAGCTGTTCTCGCCGATGGCCTTCGCCGTGGGCGCGGCGCTGGCCGGCGCGCTGATCGTGGCGCTGGCGCTGGTGCCGGGGCTGGCGTGGCTCGCCATGCGAAAGCCGCGCCGCGTGTTCCACAACCCGGCGCTGGCGTGGCTCGGCGCGCGCTACCGCGCCGCGCTGGAGCGCAGCATCGGCAAGACGCGCCGGGTGGCCGCAACCTGCGCGCTGGCGCTGGCCGGCATGCTGGCGCTGGGCGCCACCATCGGGCGCGATTTCCTGCCCTACCTCGACGAGGGCTCGCTGTGGCTGCAGGTGCAGATGCCGCCCGGCATCACGCTCGAGCGCGCCGCCGACATGGCCAGCGAGCTGCGCCGCGCCACGCGCGCGTTTCCCGAAGTCTCCTACGTGGTCACGCAGACCGGCCGCAACGACGACGGCACCGACTACTGGACGCCTTCGCACATCGAGGCCAGCGTGGGCCTGCACCCGTACCGGACCTGGGCCTCCGGCATGAGCAAGCAGCAACTGATCGACAAGCTGGCGGCGCGCTACGCGCAGATGCCCGGCTTCACGGTGGCCTTCATGCAGCCGATGATCGACGGCGTGCAGGACAAGCTCTCGGGCGCGCACAGCGACCTCGTGGTCAAGCTCTTCGGCGACGACCTCGCCGAGCTGCGCGGCCTCGCCGCCCAGGTGGCGGACACCCTGCGCGGCGTGCCCGGCGCGGCCGACGTGGCGGTGGACGTGGAGCCGCCGCTGCCCAACCTGCGCATCGACCTGGACCGCGCCGCCGCCGCGCGCCACGGCATCAGCGCGGCCGACGTGGCCGAGCTGGTCGCCACCGGCATCGGCGGCGCGCCGGTCGGCCAGGTCTACGTGGGCGAGCGGCGCTACGACATGACCGTGCGCTTCGCGCCCGAGGCGCGCGCCGGCGCCGACGGCATCGGCGGCCTGATGCTGAACGCGGCCAACGGCGCCAGGGTGCCGCTGGCGCAGGTGGCGGACATCCGCGCCACCTCGGGCGAAAGCGTGATCGTGCGCGAGATGGCGCGCCGCCACCTGATCGTGCGGCTCAACGTGCGCGGGCGCGACCTGTCCGGCTTCCTGGCGCAGGCGCGCCCGGCGCTGGACGCCGCGCTGCGCTACGACCCGCGGCGCATCCAGGTCGAATGGGGCGGCCAGTTCGAGAACCTCGAGCGCGCGCAGGCGCGCCTGGCGCTGATCCTGCCGATGACGCTGGCGCTGATGTTCGTGCTGCTGTTCGCCGCGTTCCGCAACCTGCGCCAGCCCGCGCTGGTGCTGCTGGCGGTGCCGCTGGCCGCCATCGGCGGGCTGGCCGCGCTGCACCTGCGCGGCATGACGCTCAACGTGTCCAGCGCGGTGGGCTTCATCGCGCTGTCCGGCGTGGCGGTGCTCAACGGCGTGCTGATGATCGCGCAGATCAACCGGCTGCGCGCGCAGGACGGCATGGACCTGCGCGCGGCGGTGATCGAAGGCGCCGCCAGCCGCATGCGGCCGGTGCTGATGACCGCCACCGTGGCCGCCATCGGCCTCACGCCCGCGATGCTGGCGACGGGTCTCGGCAGCGACGTGCAACGCCCGCTGGCCACCGTGGTGGTGGGCGGGCTGGCCAGCGCCACGCTGCTGACGCTGTGGCTGCTGCCCGCGCTCTATTACCTCGTGGAAGCCCGCGCCGCGCGGCGCGCGGCCTGAGGAGAATCCGGATGAACGACAAGAACACGTACGAGCACAAGAACAAGCACAAACCCTTCGCCCTGCCGGGCCTGCTGGCGTGCGCGCTGCTGATGCCGGCCCACGGCGCGGCGGCGGCCGGGCCGGTGCGCTTCGCCGATTTCCTCGAGGTGGTCGAGCGCCAGAATCCCGGCCTGGCCGCGCAGCAGGAAACCGTGCGCAGCGCGCGGGCCGGCATCGACATCGCCGGGGTGCGGCCGGACCCGGTGCTGACCTATGGCCGGGGCAACATCGAGCTTAGCCGCGCGGTGACGCCGCGGCCGCCGCGCACGCATGAGCTGGGCCTGGAGATTGCGCTGGAGCTGGGCGGCAAGCGCGCCGCGCGCGTGCGCGCCGCCGGCAGCGGCCTGCGCCTGGCGCAGGCCGGCGAGCGGGGGTTCCGCAACGCGCTGTACGCGGAATCCGCGGCGGCCTTCGCCGAAGCCTGCCGCAGCCGCGACGCGCTGGCGCGCCAGGAGTCCGCGCTGGCGGCGCTGGGCCGGGTGGTGCGCGCCAACGAGACGCGCCGCGCGGCGGGCGACATCGGCGGGCTGGAGCTGGCGCAGTCGCGCGTGGAGCGCGACCGCTTCGCCGCCGGCGTCACCGCCGCGCGGGCGGCGGCGGGAGCGGCCATGCAGGCGCTCTCGGTGCGGCTCGGCATGCCCGTGGAGGACGCCTTCGGCGGTGCGCCGCTGGCCTGCGATTTCCCCGCGTACGAGCCCGGCGCCGATGCCGGCGCGCTGGTCGCGCAGGCGCTGGAAGCGCGCGACGAGGTGCGCATCGCGCGCGCCGCGCTGGACCACATGCGCGACAACGCGGCGCTGGCGCGCGCCAACCGCTGGGTGGACCCGAGCGTAAGTCTCGGCCTGACGCTCGCGCCGGGCACGCCCGGCGATGGCGGCGGCGGCGGCACGGCGCGCTCGCGCATGCTGGGCGTGTCGGTGTCGGTCCCGCTGCCGCTGTCGCGCCTGCAGCGCGGCGAGCTGGTGCAGGCCGGGGCGGACGTCACGCAGGCCATGCTGGCGCTGCGCGAGGCGGAACTGAAGACGGCGGCCGAAGTCCGCCGCGCCCTGCTCGCCTTCGCGGCCGCGCGCGAGAACTTCCGGCGCTACCGCGACGCGGTCAGCGCCGACGCCGACCGCGTGCTCGACGGCATGCGCCAGTCGTACCGCCAGGGCGCGGCGCCGCTGCTGGCGCTGCTCGACGCGCAGCGCACCGCCGACGAGACCTACCTGGACTATCTCCAGTCGCGCGCGGACCTGGCCGAAGCCACGGTGGCGCTGCAGCTCGCCACCGGCCAGCGGCCGTCGCTCTGAGCGCGGCGGCGGAGCATGAAATGGGGGCCGGCGCCCGGGTGCGACCCCGGGCGCCGGGCTTGCCTTTGTTACACCTTGATGTCGACGTTCTGGCCCAGGTGCGGCGGGTTGCTGGCGGCCACGCTGGCCGGCGCCACCGACGCCAGCAGCGCGGCCACGCCCTCGGCCTGCAGGTCCAGCGATTTGCGCAGCATCAGCAAGGGCACCGGGTCGGAACCGGCGTTGCTTGCCGCGCTGACGATGGCAGTATCCATGAGTGAATCGTCCTGTTTCGGGTTGCGGTTGGTGGTGCGGGTGGCCGGGATGCCGGCAGGCCGGCCGGAAAAAGCCGCGGCGCCACGCGCGGGAGGGATTCCTGCCAGTTTGTTGTCGGCCCGCCGCGACAAAGCTTTAGCGCGGCGGGCGGAACGTTTATGATAGGCAACCCCGCGCGCTCGTCCGCCGGGTCCGGAACAGCGGGCGGGGAAAAGACCGGATCGCCGGGGCGGTGGCCGCACCGGGCGGCGCGCCGGCGAAGATTGCCGCAAGAATTCCGGCAAGGATTCCGGCAGGACCAGTCACCAAAAAGAACATCATGGGTCGGGCGAAAAAAATAGCGGGCCGCATCGCGATTTCGTGTTTGACTGCCGGCATCTCCCTGCCCGGCCTGGCGCTGGATTCGGCGCAGTTGTACGAGCGCGAGTCGCCCAGCATCTGGGTCGTCACCGTGTTCGACGCCCAGGGCGGGCGCATCGGCCTGGGCAGCTCGGTGGTGATCGGACCGGAGGAGCTGGTCACCAACTGCCACGTGCTCAGGAACGGCAAGTCCATCGGCATCCGGCGCGAGAACACCGCGCACAGCGCGCGCCTGGTGCATGCCGACGTGGAGCGCGACCTGTGCATCCTCCACGCCAGGGGGCTGGCCGCGCCGGCCGTGAAGATCGCCCCGCTCGCCTCGCTCAAGGTCGGCCAGAAGGTCTATGCCATCGGCGCGCCGCGCGGCTATGAGCTGACCCTGAGCGACGGCCTGCTGTCCTCCCTGAACCGCGACGCCGCCGACCGCGTGGTGCGCCTGCAGACCACCGCGCCGATCTCGCCGGGCTCCAGCGGCGGCGGCCTGTTCAATACCGACGGCCAGCTGATCGGCATCACCTACCTGATGCGCGCCGACGCGCAGAACCTCAATTTCGCCGTGCCCGCGCAGTGGATCGACGAGGTGCCGGCGCGCTCGGCGCTGGCGCTGCAGCGCTTTCGCAGCGAGGCCGCGGCCGTGCCGGCGGCCGCGGCGCCTGCAGCGCCCGCGCGGGCGCTGCCTCCGCCGGCGCCGCAACCGCTGCCGGCCGGCACGCAGGACCGGCAACTGACCGGCGCCGAGCTGGCCGCGCATTTCACGCATCTCGGGCGCGTGGACGCCACCGCGCCGTCCGGCATCACGCTGTGGCTCAACGTCCGCGAGAGCGGCGAGCTGGACGTGACCAATGCCGTCAGCCGCGGCTACTCGCCGGGCCGCTACCGTATCGAGCCGGACAGCGGCCAGGTCTGCATCGACATGGACAACCCCAAGTTCAGGACCATGCAGACGTGCTACCGGCTGACCGAGGCCGGCGGGCGCTACGTGATGCGCTCGGTCTCCAGTCCCTATTACTTTTCCTACGTGAAATAACGTGAAACAGCACGGCACGCCCTCCCTGTCCTGCCCTCCGTCCACGGGCATGCATTCCATGCGTCGCGCCGCCACGGCCGCCGCCGTGGCCGCCGCCCTGCTGCTCGGCGGCTGCGCGCCGGCGACCGTCGGCGTCTCCACGCGCGCCACCGACTACAGCGGCAAACCCACGCGCCTGTACGTGGTGGGCATGACCGGCATGGGCTGGGACAGCGATTTCTCGCAGGCCTTCGCCGCCAAGTTCCGCGAGGTGGCCGGGCAGTGCGGCGTGGCGGCGGCCTATGACGAGCTGTCCGGCCTGGAGCTGGACCCGAACGCCATCAACGGCCGCATGCGCGCGTTCCACGCCGACGCGCTGCTCACCATCTCCAGCGGCGGCGGCGTGCTCAGCGCCTACGGCCAGCGCCTGTCGATCCGCTACGCCAGCACGCTGACCGACGTCCGGCTGCGGCGCCCGGTCTGGAAGGGCCAGTACACCTTCAGCCGCGGCTCCACGGCGATCCCGATCGAGGAACGCGCCGCGGTGTTCGCCATCGACCTCACCAACAACCTGAAGAAAGACGGTTTCCTGAACGGCTGCGCGCCGATCGCGCTGGGCCAGAACGGCCGGCTGGACCCGGCGGCGGTGCCGGTGATCGTGCATGGCGCGCCCATCCGGCCGCCCGTGGCGGCGGACGGCGCGGGCGCCGCGGTGGTGGCGCATGGCCCGGCCGCGGGCCAGGCCGCCAATCAGTCAGCCAATCAGGCAGCCAACCCGGCCGCCACGCCGGGCGTGCCCGGCGGCGCGACGCTGCGCGACCTGCAGGACCTGCTGCCGAAGTAAGCGGGCGCCGCGCGCCTCCTGAGGCACACCGCCTTTGCCATTGGCAGCAATGTGGGTGTTCTGTGCGCGGCAGCCGCCTGCGTTACCATGACGGTCCCGGTTTCTCCCCGTGCCCGCGCCCGGCACCGCGCGCGCCGCCCGCCTCCGCTTCCGCCATTGCCGCCACTCCCGCCATTGCCATGACTTCTGCTCTCCTGCTCGAAAACATCCACGACACCGCCGTAGAACGCTTCAAGGAAGCGCTCGTCACCGTGGAGCGCCGCAGCGGCGCGCTCGCCGGCGAAGAACTGCACCGCGCGCCGCAGGCGCACCAGATCCTCGGCATCCGCTCCGCCACGCACCTGGGCGCGCCGGAGATCGAGGCCGCCCGCCACCTGCTGGCCATCGGCTGCTTCTGCATCGGCACCTCGCAGGTCGACCTCGACGCGGCCGCGCGCGCGGGCATGCCGGTGTTCAACGCGCCGTTCTCGAACACGCGCTCGGTGGCCGAGCTGGTGATCGCCGAGGCCATCCTGCTGCTGCGCCGCGTGCCGGAGAAGAACACGCTCGCGCACGCGGGCAAGTGGGCCAAGGGCGCCAGCGGCTCGTTCGAGGCGCGCGGCAAGACCATCGCCATCGTCGGCTACGGCAACATCGGCTCGCAGGTGGGCGTGCTGGCCGAGGCGATGGGCATGCGGGTGGTGTACTACGACGTGCAGGCCAAGCTGTCGCTGGGCTCGGCGCGCGCGGCGCGCTCGCTGGCCGACGCGGTGTCGCACGCGGACATCGTGACGCTGCACGTGCCGGCCACCGCGCAGACGAAGAAGATGATCGACGCCGCCGTGCTGCGCCAGTTCAAGCGCGGCGCGATCCTCATCAATGCCTCGCGCGGCACCGTGGTGGACATCGAGGCGCTGCGCGCGGCCTGCGACGACAACCACATCGCCGGCCTGGCCATCGACGTGTTCCCCGAGGAGCCGAAGACCAACGCGGACCGCTTCACCAGCCCGCTGCAGGGCGTGCCCAACGCCATCCTGACGCCGCACATCGGCGGCAGCACGGAAGAGGCGCAGGAAAACATCGGCACCGAGGTCGCCACCAAGCTGATCGCGTTCCTGCGCACCGGCGACACCGTCGGCGCGGTCAACTTCCCCGAGGTGAGCCCGGGCCCGCTGACCTCGCCGGCGCGGCTGCTCAACGTGCACGGCAACGCGCCGGGCGCGCTGGCCGCGCTCAACACGCTGCTCGCGCGCGACGGCGTCAACATCGTGGCGCAGCACCTGCAGACGCGCGGGGAAATGGGCTATGTGGTGACCGATCTCGACAAGGCGCCGTCGGCCGAACTGGTGGCCGCGCTGGACCAGGAAAGCGCGTTCATCCGCTGCCGCGTGCTGCGCAACGAGCAGGGCTGACGCGAACGCCGCGGCGGCAGGCCGGCGGCCCGCCGCCGACGCACGCGGATCAGCTCACGCGGAAATGCTCGACCGACTGGCCGGCATTGACCGCGCGCACCAGCCACGAGGGCATCGCGCCCTCGCCGTCCCACACCTGGCCTTCGGCGTTGCGGTAGCGGCGCGCGGGCGTGGCGGAAGGCGCGGCGGCCGGCGCCGGTTCGGCCTGCGCCTCGCGCGGCGGCCGGCTGGCTGGCGCGTCTGCCCGCTCATCCTTCCGCTCCTCCACTCGCCCGATCTTCCCTCCGGCCTCCGGCTGCACTGAAACCTCGGCCGGCGCCGCAACCGGCATGGCCAGCGCCGCCTGGGCGTTGGCCGCGTTCTGCTGGCCCAGCCGTTTCTTGCGCTGCTGCCGCGGCGTCGCCGGCGGCGCGGTGACGGGCGCCGCCGGCAGCAGGCCGGCGGTCGGGCCGAGCGGCTCCACGACCAGCGTTGCGGCCGGCCTGGCCGCCGCAGGCGCCTGCTCCGCTGCCGGCGCATCCACCGCCTCATCCTCCACACTCTCCACACCCGCCGCCGGCGCCGCTGCCGCGAGCGCGGCCTCGATGTCCTCGGCGGTGATGCCCAGCCGCTCCATCTGGACCCGGATCCAGACAATGGCGGCGACTCTCTTCACGTCGGGAGAAACGTCGGCCGAGGCATCAGCGGGAACGGCCGGAGGAAGGTCCGAAGGAAGGTCCGATGAAGGGTCCGGTGAGGCGGCGGGGGCGATAGCGGTAGACACGATTAAAAACCAATAGAAGATGCGGGTAGACGGTTCATCATGCGGCGCTCTGCGCACACCCCTGACCCTGAAGCTCGCACATGATAGCCGAGCGCGGAAGCCGCCTCCCCGGACGGCACGAATGCCCGCCGGGCGGCGGCCGCGAGCGGCCTCTCCCCCTGCGCGAAAGCCACCGCGAAGCTGCTGGAAATCACACAATTCAAATGAGAACGATTATCATATGCGGCTTGCGCGCGGCGGCCGGCCACCGCGCAACGCTGCCGCCTCCATAGGACATATAGCCAATGCCTCGCCTCATTTCCACCGCCTCGCGAACAACTGTCGTGCCCGGCACGGCCGCCCCGGAGGCGCGCGCATGCGCCTGAGCCGCAACGGCCGCTATCGCCTCGGCGTGGCCTCGCGCGTGGTGGCCGCCATCGGCGGCGGCTACGTGCTGGCGGCGCTGGCCACCGGCCTGCTGGCGGTGGTGCTGCCGATGCCGCCGGCCGAGGCGGTGATGACCGCCACGCTGCTGTCGTTCTCGCTGTACGCATGCGCCGTGCTGTGGGTGTTCGCCGTGGGCAGCGCATGGCGCGCGTGGACCGGGCTGGCGGTGGCCGCCGCCGTCCTCGGCACCATCCTCGCGGCCACGCTGGCCGCCGTGCGGAGCGGCGCATGAGGGCCGGCCTGCGCCAGTCGATGGCGTGGCTGCATGGCTGGTCCGGCCTGCTGGTGTGCTGGGTGCTGCTGCTGGTGTTCTGCGGCGGCACGGCCAGCTACTTCAAGGACGAGATCACGCTGTGGATGAAACCGGAGCTGCACCGCGCGGCGGCCGCGCCGGTGCCGCCCGCCGAGGCCGCCACCCTCGCGGTGGCGTTCCTGCAGCGCAACGCGCCGCGCTCGCCGCGCTGGTTCATCAGCCTGCCCGACGAGCGCAGCCCGGTGACGCAGGTGCTGTGGATCCGCGCGCCCGGCGAGCCCGGCTCCGGCATCGGCGGCAGCCGCGGCCGCTTCGAAAGCCGCACGCTGGACCCCGCCACCGGCGCCTTCCTCGGCACCGTGCGCGACACGCGCGGCGGCGAGTTCCTCTACCGGCTGCACTTCGACCTGTACTACATGCAGCCGCTGTGGGCGCGCTGGATCATCGGCGCGTGCGCGATGTGCATGCTGGTGGCCATCCTCAGCGGCGTCATCACGCACCGGCGCATCTTCCAGGACATCTTCACGTTCCGCCCGCGCAAGGGCCAGCGCTCGTGGCTCGACGCGCACAACGCCACCGCCGTGCTGGCGCTGCCGTTCCACCTGATGATCACGTACACCGGGCTGGTGACGCTGATGTTCATGTACATGCCGTGGGGCGTGCAGACGGCCTACCGCGGCGACCTGCAGGCCTTCAACAACGAAGCCTTCGGCCGCGCGCCGCTGGGCTTGCCCAGCGGCCAGGCCGCGCCGCTGGTGCCGGTGGCGCCGCTGGTCGCGCAGGCCATGCGGCACTGGAACGGCGCCGGGCCGAGCCGCGTGGCGATCACGCTGGCCGGCGACGCCAACGCCACCGTCACCATCTCGCGCGGCAGCACCGGCGCGCTGTCCGTCGACGAGCCGTCGATGCGCTTCGACGGCGCCACCGGCAGGCTGGTCGCCACCAACGGCGACGCGCCGGCACCCGCCAGCCAGACGCGCGGCGTGATAGTCGGTCTGCACGAGGCGCATTTCGCCGGGCCGCTGCTGCGCGCGCTGTTCTTCGTCAGCGGGCTGTCGGGCTGCGTGATGGTCGCCACCGGCGCGCTGCTGTGGGGCGTGAAGACGCGCCAGCGGCAGACCAAGGCGCTGGCCGCCGGCGCCCGCCCCTCGTTCGGACTGCGGCTGGTGGACGCGCTCAACATCGGCGCCGTCGCCGGCCTGCCGATCGCGTTCGCGGCCTACTTCTGGGCCAACCGGCTGCTGCCGGTGGCGATGGCCCACCGCCCCGACGCCGAGATCCGCGCGTTCTTCGCCGCCTGGGCGGTGGCCGCGGTGCTGGCGCAGCTGCACCCCGCGCGCGCCATGTGGCGCGCGCAGCTGTGGACCGGCGCGCTGATGCTCGCCGGCATTCCCGTGCTCAACGCGCTCACCACGGACACGCACCTCGGCGCGACGCTGCTGCGGGGACAGGGGCCGGCCGCGGTGGCCGGCTTCGACCTCACGGTGCTGGCGCTGGGCATCGCGCTGGGCGCGGCGGCGTGGGTGCTCGGCCGCCGTACGGCGGCGCGCAAGGCGGTGCCCGCAGCGCACCAGCCGCACGGCGCGCGCGACGCCAAGGGGGCGACATGAACGGCCTCGCCTTCCTGGCCGCGCTGGCGCTGGTGTTCAGCGGCTTCAGCACGCTGAGCCAGACGCTCGACCGGCACTATGCCGACCGCAACGGCCGCGGCAGCGTGCCCGGCACCGCCGAGCGCGTGCGCCTGCACGGCCTGGGCTGGGCCGCGCTGGCCCTGGCGCTGGCGGCATGCGTGCTGGAACAGGGCTGGCCGATGGGCACCGTGGCCTGGGTCGGCATGCTGACGCTGGGCGCGCTGCCGGTGGTGCTGCTGCTGTCCTGCGCGCCCGCCCTGGCGCTGCGCGCGGCGGGCTGGAGCGGCGCGCTCGGCGGCTGCGGGCTGCTGGCGCTGCGCGCGCTGCCCTGAGCGCGCGCGGCGCCGAACATTGCCGGGCGGCGGCGCGGACAAACGCGCCACGCTCTCCGGCGGCGAAGCCTGCCTCTCGAGGATATGAAGGCCCGCCCGCCGCCGCCGGCTATCATGACGGCCATGCCAACCGAACGCCCCCCGCTTCAAGCCATGTCCGACCAGACCCCCGCCCAGCCTACCCAAGACACGCCCGCGAGCCCGGCCTGGGCACTGGAGAATCCCTTCCTCGAATCGCTCGACGTGACCATCGTGGCATGGGAGCCCGACCTCGTGCGCATGTCGCTGACGCCGCAGCCGGCGCACCTCAACAATACCGGCGTGGTCCAGGGCGGCATCCTGGCCACGCTGCTCGATGCCGCGGGCGGTTATGCCGGCCTGTTCCCCGAAGGCGGCGTGCGGCGCGCGGCCACCACCATCTCGCTCAACGTCAACTACGTCGCCTCCGGGAAGCTGGAGCTGCTTACCGTAGTGGGCCGCCGCGTGGGCGGCGGGCGCCGTGTGTTCTTCTCCCACGCCGAAGTCACCGACAGCCAGGGCCGCGTGATCGCCACCGCGCAGGCGGCGTTCCGCCGCAAGGACCCGGCGGCGCCGGCCTGAGGCGGCGGCGCTATTCCCGTTCGTGCCCGCCATGCGCGGACAGCGGCGGCGCGATGTCCTCCAGCGCCCGCCGCTCGGCGTTGACCGCATAGCGCAGCGCGAACAGGCCCGCGACGATCACCAGCGCCGCGCCGATGCCGTAGCCGGCGGCCACGGCGGCGCGGCTGCCGCTGGCGATCAGCGTGCCGAACAGCAGCGGTCCGACGAAGCCGCCGCTGCCCGTGCCCACGGCGTAGAACACCGAGATCGCCAGCGCGCGCGTCTCCAGCGGAAAGACTTCGCTGACCGTGAGATAGGCCGAGCTGGCCGCGGCCGACGCCAGGAAGAACACGGCGGACCAGCACAGCGCCTGGCTGCGCGCATCGAGCCAGCCCTGCATGAAAGCCCAGCCCGTCAGCGCCAGCCCCACGCCCGAGAGCACGTAGGTCAGCGCGATCATGCGGCGGCGCCCCACGCGGTCGAACAGCGGCCCGAGCAGCAGCGGCCCCAGCACGTTGCCGAGCGCGAACGGGAACATGTACAGCCCCACGCGGTTGTCCGGCACGGCGTAGAAGCGCGTGAGCACCAGCGCGTAGGTGAAGAAGATGGCGTTGTAGAAGAACGCCTGCGAGACCATCAGCGCCAGCGCCACGGCGCTGCGCAGCCGGTAGCGGCGCAGCAGCACGCCGGCCACTTCGCGCAGCGTGGCCGCGCCGCGCCGCGCGAGGGCGATGCTGCCGGCCGCCGCCGGCAGCGCGCCGCACTGGGCCCGCACCTGCGCCTCGATGGCGGCGACGATGCGCTCGGCTTCGTCCGCGCGCCCGTGCAGGAGCAGCCAGCGCGGGCTCTCGGGCACGTCGCGCCGCACCAGCAGGATCGCCACCGCGAGCAGCGCGCCCAGCGCGAAGGCGGCGCGCCAGCCCAGCGCCGGGCCCAGCACGCGCGGGTCCAGCAGCAGCAGGCTCAGGCCCGCGCCGAGCGCCGCGCCCAGCCAGAAGCTGCCGTTGATGGCGAGGTTGACGCGCCCGCGCACGCGCGCCGGGATCAGTTCGTCGATGGCCGAGTTGATGGCCGCGTACTCCCCGCCGATGCCCAGCCCGGTCAGGAAGCGGCACACCGCGAAGAACCCGAAGCCCGGCGCAAACGCCGTGGCGAAGGTGGCCGCCGCGTACACCGCCAGCGTCACCAGGAACAGCGTCTTGCGGCCGAAACGGTCGGCCAGGCGGCCGAACACCAGCGCGCCGGCCACCGCGCCGGCCACGTACAGCGAGCCGAGCCAGCCTACCTGCGCGGCATCCAGCCCGAGCCCCTCGGGCTGCTCGAGCACGCCGCCGAGCGAGCCCACCAGCGTGACCTCCAGCCCGTCCAGCACCCACGCCACGCCCAGCGCGGCCACCACGCGCCAGTGCCAGCGCGACCACGGCAGCCGGTCCAGCCGCGCGGGGATGTCGCTGCGCACCGCGCGCGCGGCCGGTACGTCCGGCATGGTCTGCACAAGCGGCATGGACAGGCTCCGGTGGACGCCACGGCGCCGCGCGCGTCGGCGCGGCGACCCGGCCTTTGCGTGCGGCGCGGCCATCGGCGGCAAGCCTTCATCATAGGCAGAATTCGGGCGGCGTCCGCGTCCCATCGTCCTCGTGGCCGGCGACGGACCCGGCGTGGCCGCCTCGACGCCACTGGCGCCTGCTTCACTTTTTGATCCAAGTCAAGCAAATGGCAGAGCACAAACCCTACGGTGTTGGGGGCGTCAAGCGGGGCCGGGAATGAGACACTGCGTTCGGGCGGGAAAGCCTCTCGCCCATGTCACTTCTTCAATGCCCCCGGAGTCATTTCCCTGCGGGCATTTTTTTTGCCCGCGCCCCGCCGGCCGCTCGTGGCGCGAAGCGCTTTTTTACATCGATCGGAAAATCAGGGATGCCCGGTGCCGGCACCGCCACGCGGGCGAACGCGCGCCGCAGGCTTGCCTCCGCGGCCGGAAATCCCGCCGGGCCGCGGGCGTGCAGACCGGCCGCAAGCGGGCTGTGCCCCGCGCGGCGCGTGGCACGATTCCTGCGCGCCACCGGCATCACGACATCGCCCGCGGCCCGGCCGGGCGGCGGGCATCGCGCAACAGGGAGGTAGCCTCATGGCTGGGGCTTCGCGGGCCGCGGGCGACGCGCGCGGCCCCGTTTTTCCCGGCCGGCGCGGCGTACCCGGAATGGCCCGGCCGCGTCAATAGTCCTTCGCGCTTACTCCCACGAGAGGGAGCCGCGCCATGCCGCCCGGGCGCACAATGCGCCCGTGGCCGTACCTGTCGGCATGCAACCTTGCCGGTAACGGCAGATCCTGGACCGAGCCCCTATGATCCGGAAACCGAAATCCCTGACCGACGCGGCGCCAGCGGGCAACCGCCCGCAGCCCGGCGGCGAACCCACGCGGCAGCAGCTCGCCGAGCGCCGCACGCGCGCGCTGGCCGATGCGCTCGAAGAAGCCATCCGCCGCCCGGCGCCGGCCGCCGGCACGGCAAGCGCGCGGCGCCGCGCGGCAGGCCAGTCGTCCTGAAGGCCGGATATCCGGCCCGCTAATCGGCCAGCGGAAAACCGAACACGTCCCGCGCGAGGTCGCGCTCGAAAGCCTCCGTCCACCTGACCGGGCCATCCCGGTACTCGCGCGCCTCGCCGCCCGTCACGCGGACCACCGCGATCCGGCGCGGCGGCCGGCCGGCATCGCCGTCCCCCGCCGCCGCCGCGCTGACCTCGAAATCTTCCTGGGCAAATCCGTGCAGCGCGCAGGCCGACGCGAACGCGTCGCGCTCCTGCGCCGGCAGTTCGTGGAACCGCAATTGCGCCATCGCCGTCTCCCGGAAAACCGCCGCGCAGGCCGGCGGGTCATGAGACAGGCAGTATCGCAGCAAGGGGATTGGGCGGGCAACATGGCGCGGCGGCGCCTTGCCCCGGAGCGCCTTGGAGCGCCTTGGGGACAGGCGGCGGCAGGCAGCTACCGCGGCCGTTCGAACGCCGGCAGCGACGCCTGGTAGGCCTCCAGCAAGGTCCGCGTCAGCGCCTGGCCGTGATGGCTGTCGGCGCGGAAGGCATCGGGAATCTCCCACTCGAAGAAACCGTCCTCGGCAAAGGTGGCGCGCCCTTCCTGCTCGATCAGGATCGCGTGAAACGGCACCAGCCGCTCCTTCAGGTCGTCGCCGAGCAGGAAGCGGGAGAACCGGTACCTGCCCACCAGATGGCCGTCCCACTGCGCGAATCCGAACTGCGCGTAGAGGCGGCCGACGGCGGTATGCAGCGTGAAGCTTTCTTCCTCGTCGCCGGGCAGTCCCGCGCAGGCCACGATCACGTCGGGCAGGAAACCGTCATGCGCGAGGCACGCGCTGACGAATTTCCGGAAGCGCGCCGCGTGGCCGCGCAGGCGCGCGACGCGCCTTGCTCCGTTCGCGGCTGCATTGCCCTGTCCCCTGATTGCCATCATTCCCGTCCCCGGCCGTGAAGTGCCGACAGTCTCCATGCCGCCGCCGGCGGCGGCAATAGCACTTCCTGGGGGAAATTTCGCGCCGCGCCCGGCAGCCGCCGGCGCTTCTGCCCGGGCGACGTCTTCAACGATCCCTGCCCGCAGGCGGCGATGATGGTCGCGACCAAGGCCTGGCGCGGCCCCGCCGCTCCAGGCTCCGGGTACAGTAGCGGATGCGTCGAATACAAGACCAGCCCGCACGACACGGAGACAAGATGAAGACAATCGGCATGATCGGCATCGGCATGATGGGCCACGGCATCGCCACCAACCTCGCCAGGCACGGCCACCCGCTGGTGCTGCTGGACCACCCCGGCAACCAGCCGCTGGACCGGCTGCTGGCCGCGGGCGCCGTCACCGCCGCCACGCCGGCCGAGGTGGCGCGCGCCGCCGATACCGTGATCCTGTGCGTGACCGGCACCCCGGAAGTGGAGGACGCCCTGTTCCGCGCCGACGGCGTGCTGGCCGGCCTGCGCCCGGGCACGGTGGTGATCGACTGCTCCACCGCGATTCCGTCCTCCACCGTGCGCATCGCCGAGGCCGTGGCGCGTGCCGGCGGCCGCTTTCTCGACACGCCGATGACGCGCACGCCCAGGGAAGCCGCCGAGGGCCGCCTCAACCTGATCGTCGGCGGCGAGCGCGCGCTGTTCGAGCAATGCCGCCCGCTGCTGGCCTGCTTCGCCGAGAACATCGTCTACGCCGGCCCCGCCGGCTCCGGCCACCGGCTCAAGCTGCTGCACAACTACGTCTCGCTGGGCTTCTCCGCCGTGCTCGCCGAAGCCGCCGCCTGCGCCGGGCGCGCCGAGGTCGACCCGGCCGTGCTGCTGGAAGTGCTGTCCACGGGCGGCGGCGACAGCGTGGTGCTCGACCGCCTGCGTCCCTACATCGAATCGGGGGACGACTCGGGCTTCCGCTTCACGCTGGCCAACGCGCGCAAGGACATGGGCTACTACACCACGATGGCGCGCGAACTCGGCGCCGCGCGCGCCACCGCCGAGGCCGTGCTGGGCACCTACGAGCAGGCCGCCGGCAGCGAGCGGCCGCAGGCCACGGTGCCCGAGCTGATCGGCATCCTCGGCGGGAAGCTCGCGGGCTGAAAAAAAACGGCCCGGCATGCGCAAGGCATCCGGGCCGCGGTCCAGGCGACAGGCGGGAATCCAGCTTAGATGTCGTCGACCTTCTTCGGTTTTTCCGATGCCGATGCCGGCAGCGCGGCGATCTTGCCGGACTTGGCCAGCTTGAGCAGGCCTTCGCCGATCTTCGCCGTGCTGACCGCCTGCGCGCCGACCGACGTGACCACATCCTTGAGCGCGCCGAGGCGCGGCAGCAGGGTCGGGTTGGAGGTCACGCCCGACACCAGCGCGGTGCTGCCTTCGGCCAGTTGCTTGTCCTTGAGCACGCCCAGCATGAAGGTGAAGGCGGCATTGCCGAACGAGGCCAGTTGCGCCTGGTTCATGGTCTTGAGCTTGTCCTGCACTTCCTGGCTCGCCAGCGACTTCTGCAGCGCGGTGGCTTCGTCGTCGCGGATCTTGTTGATCGCCGCGGCCTTCTCGGCGGGGTCGGCGATGGCGTTGGCGGTGGCCAGCCGGGCTTCCTGCTCGGCGATGTCCTGCTTGCTCGCCACCGCCTTGAAAATGTGGCGGCTGGAGGTGCCGATCATCTGGTCGGCTTCCTGCGCGGTCTGGATGAAGGCATCGATGTCGCCCGCGGACACGGCGGCGCCCGAGGTGCCGCCGCCCACGCCCGGGATGGCCGCGGCGAGGTTGCCCAGGCCGAACGCCATGACCGGCGCGGTGGAGGTCAGCAGGATGCCTGCCATCAGGGCGCCCAGGAGTGCGGATGTTTTTTTCACAGCGTGTTTTCCTTAGTTGGGATTCAGCAATTGCTTCATGACAGCATCGAGACCGGCGCGGGTGTCCTTGTCCAGGTCGATGCGTTGCAGCACGCCGACGTTGTCGGCGTCCGCCGCGGCCGGGTAGCCGTTCGACGTAAAGGCGTGCTCCAGGATGGCCTGGCCGGCGGCGCTGCCGCCCGCCTTCTGCCGGTAGGCCAGGCGGATGCCATAGCCCTGCGCGCACATGCCGTCGTCGCAGGTCCGTTCCTTCGGGTCGATGCGGTACAGCGCTTCCAGGCACTTGTCGTAGGCGCCCGGGCGCAATTCGAGATTGCCGGCAAAGCCGGACTGCCCGCCGACCTTGCCCTTCACCAGCGCGGCCAGCCCCGGGTTCATCATGACCACGGGCGCCTGCGCGGCGCTGGCGTAGGCCAGCCAGTCGAAGCGCTCCAGCGCCACCGAGCCCACCTGGCTCTTCTGCGCCGGGCAATACGCCACGCGCTGGCCGGACGCGCCGGCACTGGCCACGCTGTCGAACAGCACGAGGTCGCCGGCCGCGGGCCGGGGCGGCTTGCCGGCCACCGGCAGGACCGGCGAGGCCGTGACGCGCGCGCCGTCGCGGCCGACCACGCTCGCTTCCCAGGTGGGCACCAGCGCGTCCTCGGCAATGCCGCCGGGCCGGCCCGCGTTGCGATAGGTGCGGATGGTGTCGCCGATCTGCAGGTTCATGCCGGGATCGTCGACCTCGAAGTTGTCGCCGGCCGCCCCGCTCACCTGCAGCGACAGCGGCTTGAAGCGGACCTCCTTGCCGAAGCGCTCGGCCAGCTCGTTGAGCGCGTTCTTCAGCACCACCTCGCGGCGGTCGGCGGCGTTGAAGCCCGACTTGTCCGTCACCGTGTCGTCGATGCGCTGGCTCACGTCGGCCGCGTACAGCACGCGCCCGTCGCGCGAGAGCAGCTCCGCGAAGACCCAGGCCTGGTAGCTCTGCCGGGCCTTGTAGCTGAGGTTGGTCGGCAGCTCGTAGTGGCGCGCCGGCGGCACCACCATGCGGATGAAATAGTCGGGCAGCGCGCGCCTGCCGCTGACCTCGTGCCCGATCCTGGTGTGGCTGTCGATGGACGCCTGGACCTGGCTGAAGTTGGCGTTGAGCGGCAGCGTGGCGAACGGCGCGCCGCTGCCGAGCTTGTCGGTAAACAGCTGGGTGCTGACCGCATCCGACAAGTCCGGGTTGCCGTCGCTGACCAGCGCCAGCACGCGCGGCTTGCGCACGTCCGACAGCGCCATCGTGTTGGCGCGGCTGAACACCGCGCCATCCCTGGGCGCGCCCAGCACCGGCACGGCCACCGCATAGCGCTGGCCGGCGTACTCCACGCGGATCTCGGACTCGCCGTCGTTCAGGACGTCGCCCTTGCCGATGCCGGCCTGGTAGCCCTGGTCCAGGATGACGAAGCCGCGCCAGGTGTCGGCCACCCGGGTCTCGACCACGTACGGGTTGAACTGCGCGGCCGCGGCGGCCAGCGTGCTGTCCAGCAGCGCGGCAAAGCCCGCGCGGTAGGCGGCGGCCACCTTGGCATCGATGCCGGCGGCGCCCTGCGCCTGCGCGACGGTCAGCACGTCGTAGCGGGTCTGGCTGAACGACTGCAGCACCTCGCCGGTCATCGGGTTGCTGAAATACACGCTCAACGTGATCGGCAGGTAGATGTCGGTGGTGCCGTCGCTCTTGTCGATCCGGTAGCGCGACACGCGCGTGACCTGCACCGACAGCGCCAGCGTGCGCAGGCGGTTCTTGCTGTCCAGGTCCGGCGCCAGCGCCTTGAAGTGGGCTTGCGCGCGCTCCTGCAGCAGCGCGCTCGCCTGCTTCACGTCCAGCGCGGGGCGGAAGGCCGGGTCGACCTTGCTGCTGCCCGCGCCCGCGGCGCCGTCGTCGAAGAAGATGCCCGGGACCACGTACAGGCCCGCCGCCGGCGCGGCCGCGGCGTGGCCGGCCCAGCCGCCGGCCGCGGCGATGGCGGCGCCGAGCGCCACGATATGCCGGCGCATCTCAGCGTCCCGCCTTGGGCTTGCCGCAGCCATTCATGCACAGGGTGACGATGTTGCCGTCGACCATCGAGTCGAGCCCGGCGAACAGCGGATTGCCGCCGAGGGCCATCGCCACGGCCTGGTCCAGCGGGTCGCTGCCCTTGTAGGTCGCCACCACCTCCAGCTGGCTCGCGCCGGCCTGGCGCTGCACGGCCTTGTCCAGCCCCGGCACGTTCTTGAGCGCCTGGTTGAAGGCGGTGCGGCTCATCAGCGAAAGATTGCCGCCGGTCAGGCGGATGACGTACTCCGCGCCGTACATGGTGCGCTTCTTGGCGAACTCCTGGATGCGCTTGCCCACCTGGTTGCCGAGGCTGCCGGCGAGCTTGACGGCCAGCCGGGCGCGGCAATCGTCGGACGACACGCCGGTCGCGGTTTCCGATTGCGTGGCCGAGCCGATGTCCTCGCCGGTCTTGGTGGAGAAGGTCTTGGTGCTGGCCACGCCCGTGCACGCGGGCTGGCCCGAGTTCCGGTCCACGCCCAGGTCATAGATCACCGACGAGCCGATCATCAGGTAGTCCGCGGTGGCTTCCTGGCGCGCGAAGTCCACGTACCTGGCCAGCTCGGCGCCGTTCTCGAGCTGGTCCAGCGTGATGGCGCGGTTGCCGAAGTACTTGCTCTTGAAGATGGCGTTGTCGAGCACCTTGATGTCGAGGTCGCCCAGCTGGCCCTTGAGCTCGTTGTAGGTGTAGTTCTTCTTGTCCGGGCCGGTGTTCTGCGGCTGGTACTTGACCAGCTTGCGGAAGTAGGTGTTGTTGTGGTCCTCGGCGCTGACGTTGCGCGCGTATGCCGATTGCGACGACGAGGCCGCGGCCACGTTGCTGCTGCTGGCCGCCGCCACCTGGCGCGAGGCCGCGCCCGCGGCCTGGTGGCTGCTGGCGCTGGCGGCGTCGTAGCGCGCGCTGTCGCGGCCCGCCACCGCGGCCTGGCCGCCGTAGCCGTCCTGCGCGGCGCCCGCCACCTGCGTGTCGCGCGCGGCGCTGACGCGGCCGGCGGAGGCATCCTTCACGGCATAGGCGGCCTGCTCCTTGGAGGCATAGGCGGCCTTGCTGCTGGCGGCATAAGCCGATTTGCTCGCGCTGGAAGCGGCTTCCTTCTCGTTGTAGCTGGCGCCCTCCTCGTGGCGGAACTCGGTCAGTTCTTCCAGCGGCGCGCGCAGGTTGGTCGGCGTGGTGAAGAATTCGTCCATCATCACCAGGATCGGCTGGCTGCGCGTGGTGGTGGTGTTCAGGGCCAGGCCCAGGTCGCTGATCTCCGTGCGCAGGGCCTTGTCGTCCATGCGCAGCGTGATGCTGACGCGGTACTCGCCGTCGGCCGAGCTGGGCGTGGCGCCGTAGAACGACTCCTCGCCCACCTGCACCACGAGGTCGTCCAGCCTGGCCTGTACCTCGGGGTTCTTGCTGGTGCCGGCGCCCACCACCTTGTCCAGCGCCGCCAGCACGGCATTGCGCCTGGCCTGGCGCAGCGCCGAGGTGCGCACCGAGTTCAGGTCTTCGGAGATCTTCGCCGTGCCGACGCCGCGCGCCTCGATGTCCATCGCGTACGCGGCCGGCGCGGCCACCACGGCCGCGATTGCCGCGCACAGCAGCGTCTTGTTGAAAGCGTTCATGTTTCTGGGTGCTGGAATCAGTTGGAAATCTTGACCGACACATCGCCGGCGCGCGCCTCGATGCCGGCCGCGGTCTGCTCGATGGCGGTGTCGCCCGCCGCTGCCGCCTGCCTGGTCACGCTGAAGCGCTGCAGCAGCGGCTGGTATTCGCTGGACGAGCGCAGCGGCGCGAGATAGGGGCTGGCGTCGATGCGCGCGCCGTCGCGCATGCCGTTGGCCAGCGCGGTCTCCAGCGCGGCGAGCGCGCCCAGCCGGCTGCCGACGGCCGCCTTGGCCTCGGCCGCCGCCATCCAGGCATCCGCGTTCTTGGGGTCCGCCGCCGTCAGCTGGTCCGCCAGCGCCGCGGCCTGGCCGAAGTTCTTGTCGGCGAGCGTGGCCTGCACCTGCGCCACCGTCGGCGCGGCGCCGCCGCCGTCGATCCCCGGGAAATTGCAGGCGGCAGCGAGCAGCGCCGCCGCCAGCATGGTGGGAGGCAGCAGCCTGTTGATTCGGTTCATGGTCGTCAGTCTCGTATCAAGGATCCGCTCTGCGCGCCGGTGCGCGGAGCACCGTCTGCCCGGATGGGCCGGCGGCGGTTTTTCAACCGGCGCCTTCTCTTGCAGGGCGCCTTGCAAGTCCCCGTTATCGGCCTGACGCCGCGGTTCTTTAATGTCGAAGCGATATCGGGAAGAAAACCCGCAGGCGGCACGAATCAGGCCGCTGCACAATGCGTCTGACGAGGGGTATGGCGGGCAATGCGGGGGGCGGTCGATCCTGACCGGCACCACGCGCGGGAGGCACGCCGGTGCCGGTGCTATGATCGGGCGCTCCCTTCCCCGCACGCGAGCCGATGACGCCAGACTCCGGGCAAGACCAGCCCACGCCACCCGACGCCACGCCCGATACCACGCCCGGTGCCACGCCACGGTCCCGGACCGCCAGGCTCGCCAAGCCCGACATCCGCCGCCTGGGCGCCCGCTTCGTCGCCATCTCGTGGCGCGACCTGGCGGTCTCGTTCGGGCCCGCCGTGGTGTTCTGCATCGCCGCCGCGTGGCTGGCGGTGTGGCTGATCCAGCCGGCGCCGCCGAACACCATGACCATCAGCGCCGGCCCGAAGGACAGCTCGTTCTGGAACGCGGCCGAGCAGTACCGCGCGATCCTCGCGCGCAACGGCATCCGCCTCGACGTGCTGGCCTCCGAGGGCTCGCAGCAGAACGTGAAGCGGCTGGCCGACCGCGGGCAGTCCGTCGACGTGGCGCTGGTCCAGGGCGGCGTCTCCGGCGACGTGGACAAGGACGGGCTGGTCTCGCTCGGCAGCATGTTCTACGCGCCGATCAGCGTGCTGTACCGCGGCCGGGAGAGGCACAAGCTGTCCGACTTCCGCACGGCGCGCATCGCCATCGGCCGCGAGGGCAGCGGCGCCCGCGCGCTGGCGCTGACCCTGCTCAAGGCCAACGGCATCGAGCCCGGCGGCAGCGCCACGCTGATCTCCTATGACGGCGACGAGGCGGCGCAGGCCCTGCTCGACGGCAGGATCGACGTGGCCATGCTCACCGGCGACTCCGCCACCGGGCCGACCATGCGCAAGCTGTTCCGCGAGCCCGGCGTGCGCCTGCTGGATTTCGCCCAGGCCGACGCCTACACGCGGCGCTTTCTCTACCTGCAGCAACTGGTGCTGCCCGCCGGCGTGCTGGACCTGGGCAAGAACCTGCCGCCGCGCCCGATCCACCTGATCAGCCCCACGGTGGAGCTGGTGGCGCGCGACACGCTGCACCCGGCCCTGTCCGACCTGCTGATCGAGGCCGCGCGCGAGGTCCACGGCAAGGCCGGGCTGCTGCAGGGCGCGGGGCAGTTCCCCTCGGCCACCGTGCACGAGTTCCCGCTCAGCGACGACGCCACGCGCTACTACGCCTCCGGCAAGGGCTTCCTCTACCGCCACCTGCCGTTCTGGCTGGCCAGCCTGGCCGACCGCGCGCTGCTGGTGGTGCTGCCGATCATCGTGCTGCTGATCCCGGCGTTCAAGGTGGTGCCGTCGCTCTACACCTGGCGCGTCAAGTCGCGCATCTACCGCTGGTACGGCGCCCTGATCGAGATCGAGCGCGTGGCGATGGTCGATCCCACCGAGGAAGAAAAAACCTCGCTGATCGCGCGCCTGGATCACATCGAGGCGGCCGTCAACCGGCTCAAGATGCCGCTGGCCTACGCCGACCAGTTCTACGTGCTGCGCGAGCACATCGCCTTTGTCCGCCGGCGCCTGACCGGAACCTAGTCCACCGCGCCGGTCGGCGGGCACCCCCGCCCGGCCGGCGCAATGGATTGCCCGGCCCGGATGCTATGATGGCCGACGCCCACCGCAGAGCGGGCGCGGGGTCGGACAAAGCGAGTCATGAGCAAGAGAATCTGGGTATCGAAGCGGGCGGCAGCCAGGGCCGCCGCCGCGAGGGGCGCCGGGGACGGCGCGCCTGCCGGCGGGCTGCTGGCGCTGTCGGCTACCGGCATCCTGGTGATCTGCATCGCGCTCGTGGTCCTGCACTATGGCTTCGGCTGGTTCGCCACCGCCTGCGAGCCGGCCGACGCCGCCTGCCCGGCGGCCAGCACGGCGACCATCAAGGAGCGCGTGGAGGCCCTCTACCGGACCGCCAACGATCCCCGCGCCAGGCCGCGCGAGCGCGCGGACGCCGCCGCGGCGCTGCAGCGCCTGCGCGCCGCGGGCCACGTCCCGATGGCCGAGCGCGCCGCCTACGCGCACGAAAAACAGGAAGAGCAGGAAGAGGCCGAGCGCCGGCAGCAAAGGGAGCAGCAAAAGGCATTCGAGGAAGAAGCCAGCCACCTGGCCGCGATCCGCGACCGGCTGATGCAGTATCCGTACCTCAGCGAATCCGACCGCCGCTTCCTCGAAGCGTCCGACGCGCTCGACCGCCAGGACCCCAGCCGCGTGCAGCGCCGCGAAAAGCTGGACCTGGCCCGGCAGCGCGGCGGCATCGGCAACGCGCGAGAGAGCCTGCGCCTCTACCAGCAACGGCAGGCCGACGACGCGCCGCGCCGCCAGCGCTATGCCGCCGGCGCGCCGCGCCCGCAAGACCCGCTGGAGCCGGACTTGCCGCCGTCCACATCCGCCACGCCGTCGACGCCGCCCGCGCCGGCCGCCGCGCAGGCGCCGGTGCCCGCGCCGGGAGCGGACCGGAGCATGTACCTGGGCGGATAGCCCGGCGCGCCATAAAGCAGCGCTTCAAGCCCTATCCAGCCGCAGCGCCCTTATCGCGCCCGGCGCGGCGGGCTACCCTTGGCGGCAATACGGGCGGACCGGCCACGGGCCGCGGAGCGCCGCCCTCCCCATCACACTGCCGCGCGAGGATTCCCGAATGAGCTACACCATCAAGATCAATGGGTCGCCCCATACCGTCGATGCCGAAGCCGACACCCCGGTGCTGTGGGTGCTGCGCGACCTCGTCGGCATGGCCGGCACCAAGTTCGGCTGCGGCATGGGCCTGTGCGGGGCCTGCACCATCCACGTCGACGGCGCGCCGGCGCGCGCGTGCCTGACGCCGCTGGAAAGCATCGGCACGCGCGAGATCACCACCATCGAGGCGGTGGGCGAGAGCGACGCCGGCAAGCGCGTCCAGGCGGCGTGGCTGGCGCAGCAGGTGGTGCAGTGCGGCTATTGCCAGTCGGGGCAGATCATGTCCGCCACGGCGCTGCTGCAGAGCAACCCGAACCCGAGCGACGAGGAAATCGACTCGGCGATGTCCGGCAACATCTGCCGCTGCGGCACGTACGCGCGCATCCGCACGGCGATCCGCGAAGCCGCCGCCGCCGGCGGCAATGCGCCGAAGGCGGCCTGAGGCCTGAGACTTGAACCGCGGGGGGCCGGCACGGCCCCCCGCATGCGCTAGGCCAGCCTGGCCGGGTCCACCGGCAGGCTGCGCAGGCGCCGCCCGGTCGCGGCGAAGATCGCGTTCATCAGCGACGGCGCGATCATCACGGTGGACACCTCGCCCACGCCGCCGGGCTCCTCGGTGCTGTCCACGAGGTGCGTCTCCAGCACCGGCGTCTCGTTGATGCGCAGGATGCGGTAGCTGTCGAAGTTGCCCTGCTCCACACGCCCGTCCTTGATCGAAATCCGGCCGAACAGCGCCGCCGTCAGGCCGAACACCGCGCCGCCCTGCATCTGCGCGATCACGGTATCGGGCGAGATCGCGCGGCCGCAGTCCATCACGGTCACGATGCGCTTGACCTGCACCTGCCCGCTGGCGTCCACTGCCACCTCCGTGACCTGGGCCGCGTAGGAGCCGAAGCAGAACGTCACCGCCACGCCCAGCCCGCTGCGCGCCGGCATGCGCCTGCCCCAGCCCGCCTTCTCGGCCGCCATCTGCAGCACGTGGCGCGCGCGCGGATGCTTGTCGAGCAGCGCGAGGCGGTAGGCCACCGGGTCCTGGCCCGCCGTGTGCGCCAGCTCGTCGAGGAAGCTCTCCACCACGAAGGCGTTCTGCGTATGGCCGACACCGCGCCAGAATCCGGTGGTGATGCCCGCGGCCGGCTCGCGCCGCACGTACTGGACCAGGATGTTGGGGAAATCGTAGGGGCCCGCCGCGTCGCGGATCGCGTCGCCGTCGACGTTGTTGGTGAAGCGCGCCGGCAGCCAGCGCGCCAGCACCGACGAGGCGGTGACGCGGTGCTGCCACGCCACCGGCCGCCCGTCGCGGTCGAGCGCGGCGCTGATGCGGTTGTAGTGATAGGGGCGGAAGGTGCTGTGGCGCGTGTCTTCCTCGCGCGACCACACCACCTTGACGGGGCTCTTGACCTGCCGCGCCACGCGCACCGCCTGCGTCACGTAGTCCACGTCCAGCCGCCGCCCGAAGCCGCCGCCGAGGAACTGGTTGTGCACCAGCACCTTCTCCGCGGGCAGGCCCGTGACCTGCGCGGCGGCTTCCTGCGCGCGGCCGGGCACCTGCGTGCCGAGCCACAGCTCGCAGCCGTCGTCGCGCACGTGCACGGTGCAGTTGACCGGCTCCATGCAGGCGTGGGCGAGGAAGGGCTGCTCGTAGACCGCGCGCACCACCCGCGCGGCACCGGCGAGGGCCGCCGGCGCGTCGCCCACCTTGCGGGCGACCGCGCCTTCGCTTTCGGAGGCGCGGGCCAGGTCGGCCACCATTTCCTGCGTGGAATAGGCGGCATTGGCGCCGCCGTCCCAGCGCGGCGCGAGCGCGGCCAGGCCCTTGCGCGCCGCGCCGGTGTGGTCGGCCACCACGGCGACGGCATCGTCCAGGCGCACTACCTGCCGCACGCCGGGCACCGCCAGCGCGGGCGCGTCGTCCACGGCGGACAGCTTGCCGCCCAGCACCGGGCACGGCAGGATCGCCGCCACCTTCATGCCCGGCAGCCGCGTGTCGATGCCGTACACGGCGCGGCCCGTCACCTTGTCCGGCGAGTCCAGCCGGCGCTGCGCGGTGCCGATCAGCTTGAACGCGCCGGCCGGCTTGAGCGGCACCTCCTGCGGCACCGGCTCGCGCGCGGCGCGCGTGGCCAGCTCGCCGTAGCCGAGCCGGCGGCCGGACGCCGCGTGCGTCACCGCGCCGCCGCCGGCCTCGCAGGTGGCCGGATCGACCTGCCAGGCGCGCGCCGCGGCCGCCACCAGCATGATGCGCGCGGCGGCGCCGGCGCGCCGCATCGGCTCCCACGCGCTGCGGATCGAGGTGGAGCCGCCCGTCACCTGGAAGCCCAGCGCCGGGTTGTCGTAGTGCTTGTCGGCGGGCGCGTGCTCCAGCACCACGCTGTCCAGCGCGGTGCCGAGCTCCTCGGCCAGCAGCACCGGCAAGGCGGTGTAGGTGCCCTGCCCCATTTCCACGCGCGGCACGACGAAAGTCACCTTGCCGTCAGTGCCGATGCGGATGAACGCATTGGGCTCGAACGGCGGCCCGGCCTCGGGCGCGCCGGCGCCGTCCGCCAGTTCCCGCTGCGCCAGCGGCCACAGGCTGAAGGCCAGCACCAGGGCGCCGCCGGCCGCCACGCCCGCCTTGAGGAAGGTGCGCCGCGACACGGCCGCCGCGCCGGCCTGCTCTCGTTCCAGTACTTCGGGTTCCTTGTCCATTGCCATCGCACACCCCTTCGATCGTGTCAGTTCGCGTTGGCGGTCAGTCTACGGTCCGGCCCGCCGCCGCGGAACGGCGCGCGCCCGCAAGGCCTTTGAAGGGGATTTGCATAGTCGTGCCGCTGCCGTCATGCGTCCGCGCGGCGCGGACGGCTTCATTCCTGCCGGCGCCTTGCCCTCTCCCCCGGCCCCGCTCCCATTGCATGGGAGCGGGGAGACAACGGCCGGCGCGGTTCCATGCCTCGCCGGCCGCCCGATACCGGCGCGCGCCGGCAATGGCGCTAGAATCGCGTCGTCGGCCAGTACGGCACCTGGCACCGCGAGGTGCCGCCCACTTCAAGGAAACCGAGCCGGATGCCTCAAGACCAACTGGATGGCCTTGCCACCTTCGTCTGCGTTGCGGAGTTCAGCAGCTTCTCCGCGGCGGCGGTGCGGCTCGGCGTGTCGCCGTCCGCCGTGAGCCAGTCGGTGCGGATGCTGGAAAAGCGCGTGGGCTTCGCGCTGTTCAACCGCACCACGCGCAGCGTGAGCCTGACCGAGGCCGGCGCGCAGTACCTGGCGCGCATCGGCCCGGCCGTGCGCGAGCTGATCGACGCCACCGAGGAACTCGGCGACCAGGGCCGCGAGCCCGGCGGGCTGCTGCGCCTGAACGTGCCGCGCTCGGCCTACATGATCGTGCTGCAGCCCATTCTCGAGCGCTTCCTGGCGGCCTATCCGCAGATCGACATGGAGATCTGCATCGAGAACAGCCTGGTCGACATCGTGGGGCGCGGCTTCGACGCGGGCATCCGCTTCGGCAACCTGGTGGAGCGCGACATGGTGGCGGTGCCCGTGGGGCCGAAGATGTCCGCGCACGTGGTGGCCTCGCCGGAGTACCTGCGCCGGCGCGGCACGCCAGCGCAGCCGGACGACCTCACCGTGCACTGCTGCATCGGCTTTCGCCACGTGAGCAGCGGCCAGGTGGAGCGCTGGGACTTCCGCAAGGGCGATGCCGCGGTGCAGCTGGTGGTCAAGGGGCGGCTGGTCGTCAACGACTCGGCCGCGCTGGTGCAGGCGGCGCTCGACGGGCTCGGCATCGCCTACATGATCAACGGCTACATCGATCCGCTGCTCGCGGACGGCCGCCTGGTGCGCGTGCTGGCCGACTGGAGCCCGGTCCTGCCGGGACTGACGCTCTATTACCCGGACCGCCGCCGGGTGCCGAACAAGCTGCGCGCGTTCATCGATTTCCTGGCCGCGCAGAAGCTCGGCGGCCAGCAGCCGCCCACGCCGCGCATCGACGGCACCCTGGCGCTGCACGAGCGCTAGCGACAGCCAGGCGGCGGCGATCCTGCAGTTTTCCTTAAAACCGCCGGAAGGCGTGCTTCAAAGAATAGGCTTGCGCGCCGCGCGGCGCGGCACCGACCATGACGGAACACCGTCACCGCCGTCACCATGCGCAGCAGCCTGCCTCCGCTCAATCCGCTCCGTGCCTTCGAGGCAGCCGCCCGCCTGCGCAGCTTCACGCTGGCCGCGCGCGAAATGCGCGTGAGCCAGGTCGCGGTGAGCAAGCAGGTGCGCGCGCTGGAGGAATATTTCGGCATGACGCTGTTCGAGCGCGGGCACCGCAGCATCCGGCTCACGCAGGACGGCGCGCGCCTGCTGCCGCCGCTCACGCGCGCGCTGGACGACATCGCCGCGGCCACCAGCGGGCTGAAGCATCGCGGCCGGCGCGACATGCTGTCGATCCAGGCCTACACCACCTTCGCGCAGCGCTGGCTGATCCCGCGCCTGGCGCTGTTCTCGCGCGCGCATCCGGAGATCGAGGTGCGCCTCACGGCGTCGCTGCTGCCGGCGAGCTTCGAGCTGGGCGGCGTGGATGCGGCCATCCGCTCGGGCAGCGGCCACTGGCCCGGCCTGATGGCGGACCCGCTCGCGCCGCTGGAGCTGGTGCCGGTGTGCCGGCCGGGCCTGCTGGCCGGCGCGGCAACGCCGGCCGAAGCGCTGCGCGGCGTGACGCTGCTGCACTCCTTGTCGCGGCCCGACGACTGGAGCACGTGGCTGCGCTCGGCGGGCGCGGCGGCGGCCGGCATCAGCGCCCGCAACGGCATGAAGTTCGAGAATTCCGCGATGGCCTACGAGGCGGCCTTGCAGGGCGCGGGCATCGCCATCGGCATCCGCGTGCTGGTGGAATCCTATCTCGCCTCCGGGGAACTGGTGGCGCCGTTCGGCCACGTCCACCGGCTGCAGGACGGCTACTACCTGCTGTACCCGGCGGGCGCGGCGCAATCGCAGGCGTTCCAGGCGTTCCGCGAATGGCTGCTGCGCGCGACCGCCGCCGCGCAGCAGGCCGACGGCGCCCCGCCATGCGCGCCGCTCAGTCCAGGTCGGTCGCCCCGGCCAGCTTTGCCGTCCGGCCCCAGCGCTCGCTCTCCTGCCGGATGAACGCGGCGAACTCGGCCGGCGTCTTGGCCAGCGGCGTGGCGCCCAGCGCGGCCAGCGCGGGCTTCAGGTCCGGCCCCTGCATGACGCCGCGCATGGCCTCGGCCAGCTTGTCCACGCTGGCCCTGGGCGTGCCCTGCGGCGCCACCAGCCCGAACCAGATCGAGACGTCGTAGCCGGGCACGCCGGCCGCGGCGACCGACGGCACGCCCGGGAACGCCGGCGAGCCCGCCGCGCTGGTCACGGCCAGCGCCCGCACCTTGCCGGCCTGCACGTTGGGCGCGTGCGTGGAAGCGGTGTCGAACATCATGTCCACGCGCCCGGCCAGGAAGTCCACCAGCGCCGGCGCGGAGCCGCGGTATGGCACGTGCAGCAGTTGCGTGCCGGTCATCGAGGCGAACAGCGCGCCCGACAGATGGCTGGAACTGCCGATCCCGGCCGAGCCGTAGGTCAGCTTGCCGGGGCTGGCCTTGGCCTGCGCGATCAGCTCGGCCACCGTGCGCGCCTTCACCTGCGGGCTGACCACCAGCACGTTGGAGGCGCTCGCCAGCGTGCCCACCGGGGCGAAGTCCTTCTGCGGGTCGTACTTGAGCTTGCGGTAGATGTGCGGGTTGATCGCCATCGTGCCGGTGGTGGCGAAGAACAGCGTGTAGCCGTCGCGCGGCGCGGCCAGCGCATACTCCGCCGCCACCGAGCCGCCGGCGCCGCCGCGGTTGTCCACGATCACCGGCTGGCCGAGCTGCCGGCCCAGGCGCTCGGCCAGCAGCCGCGCCATCGCGTCGGTGGCGCCGCCGGCGGGGAACGGCACCACCAGGCTCAGCGGCTTGTCGGGGTAGGCGGCGTGCGCGGATGCGGCGCCAAAGGTGGTGCAAAGGGCGAGCGCGCTCGCCAGCAAGGTCTTGTGCATTGCCAGTCTCCAGTCTTTTGCTTGTGTGTTTTGCTGCGGCCCCGCCGGCGCCGCGGCGGGGTCCGCGCGGCAGGTCAGCCTGCCGTGTCGATCTGCTTGTCGATCTGCTTGTAGAGCACCGGGTAGTAGCGGTCGGCGTCGCCCGCGCCGCAACTGCGCGCGAGGACGTCCGCCGTATGCCGGCCCACGGTGGCCGCCACGCCGGCCGCCTCGGCCAGCTCCAGCGCCAGCGAGACGTCCTTGAGCGCATAGCGCGCCGGGAAGCGCCCGCCCGGGAAATCGCCGGGCAGCAGCGCCTGGCGCCCCTGCACGCGCACCGCGCGGCAGTCGGCGGAGCCGAGCTCGATGGCGTGGAACAGCACGTCGCCGTCCACGCCGTGGCGCCGGGCGATCGCCAGCACTTCCGCCAGCGCGTGCACGGTCTCGAACAGGAAGGTGTTGTGCAGGATCTTCACCACCTGCCCGGCGCCCGCCGGGCCGCAGTGCGTGATGTCCGTGCCCATGCAGCGCAGGTAGGGCATCAGCGTGTCCAGCGTGCCGGCGCTGCCGCCCGCCATGATGCTGAGCGTGCCGGCGATGGCCGCCTCCGGCATGCGCGCCACCGGCGCATCGGCGAACGCATGGCCGCCGGCGGCGGCCAGCGCGGCGAGCGACTGCGTGACGTGGACCGAGGTGGTGCCGGTGTCGGCCAGCGTGCCGCGCCGGCCCGCCGCCGTCCAGGTGCGCAGGACCTCGGCGCCGACCGACTCGGTGGCGCGGCCGTCGGCCAGGCACAGGAACACGATGTCGGCGGCCCGCGCCAGCGCCGCCACCGACGGCGCCACCGCCGCGCCGGCCTCGCGCGGGCCGGCCGCGCGGGCCGGGTCGAGGTCGAAGCAAGTCACCGCGGCGCCCGCCTTGCGGGCCAGGTTGGCGCACATCGGCGCGCCCATCACGCCCAGGCCGATGAAGCCCAGGCAGCCCAGGCGCGGCGCGGCGCCGCTCATGCCAGCCCCCACATCACGGTCTTCGGCTCCTGGTAGGTGCGGATGCCGTAGAAGCCCTTCTCGCGCCCGCTGCCACTTTCCTTGAAGCCGCCGAACGGCACCGAGACCGACAGTTCCTTGTAGGTGTTGATCCACACCGTGCCCGCTTCCAGCGCGCGCGCCACGCGCCACGCGCGCGGCATGCTCGCGGTCCAGATGCCGGCGGCCAGCCCGAACGCGGTGCCGTTGGCCTGGCGCAGCAGGTCGGCCTCGTCGTCGAACGGCAGCACGCACAGCACCGGGCCGAACACTTCCTGCTGGCACAGCCGCGCGTCGTTGGCCAGGCCGGCGACGATGGTCGGCAGGAAGAACGCGCCGCCGGCCAGCGCCGGGTCCGCCGGCCGCGTGCCGCCGGCCAGGATGTGGCCGCCGTCCTGCGTGGCCATCGCCACCATCGACTCGACCTTGTCGCGATGGATGAACGACGACAGCGGCGAGACCTGCGTGGCCGGGTCGTCGGGCAGGCCCACCTTCAGCTCGCGCGTGCGCGCCACCAGCCGCGCCACGAACGCATCGTGGATGCCGCGCTCCACGAACAGGCGCGTGCCGGCGATGCACGATTGCCCGGTGGACGAGAACACGCCGTACAGCACGCCGTCGAGCGCCTTGTCGAGGTCGGCGTCGGCAAACACGATGTGGGGCGACTTGCCGCCCAGCTCCAGCGCCACCGCGGCCATGCGCTGCGCGGCGGCGCGCGCGATGGCCTTGCCGGTGGCGGTGCCGCCGGTAAACGAGATCAGCCGCACGTCCGGATGCGCGACCAGCGCGCCGCCGGTCTCCTGGCCGAGCCCCGTCACCACGTTGAGGATGCCCGGCGGCAAGCCCGCCTGCAGCGCCAGCGCGGCCACGCGCAGCGCCGGGCCCGGCGTGAACTCGGACGGCTTGAGCACCACCGCGTTGCCGGCCGCCAGCGCCGCCGCCACCTTCTGCGACTCCAGCGTCAGCGGCGAATTCCACGGCGTGATGGCGGCCACCACGCCGAACGGCTCGTACACCACCAGCGACAGGTGGTTGCCGCGCGCGGGCGCCACCTCGGACGGCATCACCTCGCAGATGCCGGCGAAGTAGCGGTAGGCGTTGGCGCCGGCCAGGGCCTGGTCGCGGCATTCCTGCAGGCGCTTGCCGTTTTCCTGCATCTGGCGCTGCGCCAGCCACTCGGCGTCGGCCTCGATCAGGTCGGCCAGCCGGCGCAGGATGGCCGCGCGCTTGTGCGGCAGCATGTCGCGCCACGCGGGGTCCGCCTGCGCGGCCTTCGCGGCGGCCACGGCGCGCTCCACGTCGGCGGCGCTGGCCGCGCCGATCAGGCCGTTGAGCGCGCCGGTGGCGGGATTGCGGGATGCGAACGGCGTGCCTTCGCCGCGGGTCCATTCGGCGCCGATCAGGAACGGCTGGACGTCTTGGTCTTGCATGGAGTCTCCTTTATTTGGCGGTGCGTGCCGCACCTTTGCGTGAAGCCGACTCTCTCATGCCGGCAGGCGCGGCACAAATGAGAAAAACTGCGCCGTTGCCCAACCTGTGGTTAGGCAACGGCGCGCGTGGCCTGCGCTCGACCCACATCTGGACCATGTCTGGGCCACCCCGCCGGCATGTCGCATTCCGGTTCAGGCGCTGTCGCTTCCTGGTTTGGCCGCGCGCGCGCCGGCCCATAGAGTGGACGCATTCATTCAACGGGGAACGTCATGGCCTCACACATGCAGCTACGCTTGCGGGCTTCGGCCTGCCTCTTCGCCGTCCTGGCCTGCGGGACGGCTTTCGCCGAGAGCTGGCCGGCGCGGCCCATCACGCTGGTGGTGCCGTTTCCGGCCGGCGGCGGCACCGACCTGGTGGTGCGCTCCGTGCAGCAGAAGCTGCAGGGCGAGCTCGGCCAGCCGGTGGTCATCGACAACCGCAGCGGGGCCGGCGGCACCATCGGCTCCACCTTCGTCGCGCGCGCCGCGCCGGACGGCTACGTCATCGGCGTCGCCACCACCAGCACGCACGCGGTGAGCGTGAGCGTCTATCCCAGGCTGCCATACCGGCCCGCCACGGATTTCGCCTATGCGGGTTTCATCGGCACCTCGCCCTACGTGCTGGCCGTCAACAGCGCGGTGCAGGCCACCAGCGCCCGCGACCTGATCGACAAGCTGCGCAGCGGCAAGGCCCAGCACAGCTTCGGCTCGGTCGGCGTGGGCACGGTCTCGCACCTGATCGGCGAGCAATTCCGCAAGCTCGCCAACGTGCCCATGACGCATGTGCCCTACCGCGGCGCGGCGCCCGCCTATACCGACCTGATGGGCGGGCAGATCGAGATCATGTTCGACAATCCGGTCGGGCTGGCGCCGTACATCAAGGCGCACAAGCTCACGGCGGTGGCCACCACCGCGCCGACGCCGCTGCTCGCCGGCGTGCCCACCTTCGCCAGCCAGGGCATCGGCGATTTCTCGCAGGAGCTGTGGTACGGCCTGGCGTTTCCCAAGGGCACGCCGGCGGCGATCGTCGCGCGCATGAACGGCGCGCTCAACAAGGTGCTCAACGACAAGGACGTGGTCCGGGACCTGGCCGAGAAAGGCGTCACCGCCCGGCCCGGCACGCCGGCGGAAATGCAGGCCGCCGTGGCGCGCGACATCCCGTACTGGGGCGCCATCGCCAGGTCCGTGGGAGCGACGATTGAATAAGCCGGCCTCGATGCGGGTGCCCGGCCCGGGCGAAGTCGTGGTGATCGACGTGTTCGTCGGCACGCATGACGGCAATGGCAGCAGCGGCGGCAACCCGGTGCCGCTGGTGGCCGACGCGCGGGGCATGAGCGCCGCCGCCATGCAGCAGGTGGCGGCCGCGCACGGCCACGAGTCCGCCTTCGTGCTGCCGGCGAGCGACGCCGGCTGCGACCTGCGCCTGCGCTTCTTCGTGCCGCAGCACGAGATGGAGATGTGCGGCCACGCCACCGTGGGCACGCTGTGGGCGCTGCGCCAGTGGGGGCGGTGGAGCACGGACACGGCGCGCGTGGAAACGCTCAGCGGCATCGTGGACGCGCGCTGGGACGCCGCCGCGCGGCGCGTGTGGATCTCGCAGCCGGCCGTGCGGGCGCGCCCGCTCGCCGCGCCCGAGCGCCGCCGGGTTGCCGAGGTGCTGGGACTCGGGCCGGAGGGCGCAGGCTTTGCCATGACCAATGCCGCGACCAGCCGCGTCAAGACGCTGGTGGCGCTGCCGGATGCCGCCATGCTGCATGCGCTGCGCCCCGACTTCGCGGCGATGGAGGCGGCGTGCGCGGCCATCGGCTCCACCGGGCTCTATCCCTACGCGATCGCGCCCGGCGCCGCCGGCGGCCATGCCGTGGCGCACGCGCGCCAGTTCCCGAAGTCCTCCGGCTACCCGGAGGATGCCGCGACCGGCATCGCCGCCGCGGCGCTGTGGGGGCATCTGGCCGGGTCGGGCGCGCTGGCCGGCGCGCACGGCGAGCCCTCGGCCCTCGCGGTGCGCCAGGGAGAAAGCATGGGACGGCCGTCGGAAATCCTGGTCGCGCCGCGCTGGTCGGAAACGGGCGCGCCGCGGGGCTGCTGGCTCAGCGGCAAGGTGGCGTGGGCATGACCGCGCCGCCGGAGACACCAGTGACACCGTTGACGCCATTGACTCCATTGACGCCAATGACGCCCGAGCAGCGGCTGGCCGCCGCCGGCCACGCCCTGCCGCCCGCGCCGACGCCGCGCGGCGCCTATGCGCCGTTCTGCGTGGCGGATGAATGGATCGCCGTCAGCGGGCAGACCTGCCGGCGCGACGGCGCGCCCATCGCCGGCATCTGCCGCGCGGAGGCCGACGTGGCGCCGGCCCGGCAGGCCGCGCAGGTCGCCATGCTGAACGCGCTGGCCGCGCTCAAGGCGGCCTGCGGCGGCGAGTTGCGGGACGTGGCCCAGGTCACGCGCGTGCGCGGCTTCATCCGCTGCGGCCCGGACTTCACGCGCCACACCGCCGTGCTGGACGCCGCATCGGAGCTGCTGGCGCTGGCCTTTCCGGGCCATGCGCTGCCCGCGCGCACGGCCGTGGGCGCGGCGAGCCTGCCCGACCGGACCTGGATCGAGATCGAACTGGATGCGCGGCTCGCGCCCGCCGGCGCTCAGCCGCCGCCCGACGCGCGCAACAGCCGGGTCAGATGACCGCTGCTGGCAAAGCCGAGCTGCTCGCTCACGCGCGCCAGCGGGCGGCCCTCCGCCAGCAGCGCGCGCGCATGCGCGGCCAGCACGCGCCGCCGGATGGCGACCGGGCTGGCGCCGAACTCGGCCTGGCACGCGCGCTGGAGCTGCCGCACCGACACGCCCAGCGCCGCCGCGGCCGCGTCGATCGACGGCAGCGCGCCGTCGCGCTCCAGCGCCGCGGTGAAGCACCTCGCCATGCGCAGCGCCAGCGAGGCCGGCGCCACCGGCGCCGCCAGCGGCCGGCTCGACATCAGTTGCGCCACGATGGCGCGCACCAGCCAGGCCGAACTGGCCGGCGCGAGCACGGGAGACAGCAGCGCCTCCAGCATGGCGACGGTCGCCCCATCGAGGTGGACCGCGCCGAACACGCTGAACGCGCGCAGGTGCTCGGGCGCGAGGTAGAGCTCGCCATGCTGCTGCCGGCCGGCCTCGGCCACCGTCAGGTGCGTGGTGTGCGCGGGCAGCAGCACCGCGTCGCCGCGCACCAGCCGGGCGGTGACGGCAAGCGTGTCGCCGCCGCCGTGCACGCCGGTACGGCCCGCATGCGGTTCCCACACGCTCTTGAGGCGCCCCATGCGCGGCCACAGCAGCATGCCGCAGTCGTGCGTGTGCCACTCGCGCCGGAAATCCGCCTGGCGGCTGTCGTGCAGCGCGAAGCCGTGCGTGGCGGTCAGGTGAAGCTTGGGGGAAAGATGCGCGGGAGCGGGCATGGCGTGCGGGGCTCGGACGGGAAAACGGCCTGGATGGATCATACCCCGAGGCCGGCCCGGCGGACTTGCCGCGCCGGTGCCGGCGCAAACCCGGCATGCCGGGGAATCCGCTTCCCGCCACCGATGCCGGCGGCCACGCGCGTGAGCAAGAAAAAGCGCCGCTGCCCACGGGCAACGGCGCATGGCGGCCATGCGGTAATCAGCCGCGCGCGTCGTCGTGGTCGGTGGACATGGCCACGTCTTCCCAGCGCGCCAGCTCGTCCTCGACGAAGCGGTTGGTCTCGCGGATCTTGCTCACGGTGTCGGAGCCCAGCGGCAGCCGCAGCGGCGGCTCGGCGCTGTCGGCCAGTCGCAGGATCGCTGCCGACAGCTTGCGCGGGTCGCCCGGCTGCTTGTGGTTGGCGGCGGCCATCATCGTGCGCATGGCGCCCACCGTGTCGGCATAGGCGTCGATCTGGCGCGCCGTCGACACCATCGAGGTCGACTCCAGGAAGTCGGTGCGGAAGAAGCCCGGCTCGACCACGGTCGCGTGGATGCCCAGCGGGGCCAGCTCCTGGCGCAGCGCCTCGGTGATGCCTTCCAGCGCGAACTTGGTGGCGCCGTACACGCCCCAGCCGGCATACGAGGCATAACCGCCGATCGACGAGATATTGATGACGTGGCCGCTGCCCTGCGCGCGCATGGCGGGCAGCACCGCGCGCGTGACGCTCAGCAGGCCGAACACGTTGGTGTCGAACTGGCGGCGCGTTTCCACGTCGCTGGCTTCCTCGACCGCGCCGAGCAGGCCATAACCGGCGTTGTTGACCAGCACGTCGATGCGGCCGAAGCGCGCCACGGCCTCCTGCGCGACGGCAATCGCGTCGGCCTCGCTGGTGACGTCGAGCCGTGCCGCCAGCAGGTCGGGATGCTCGCCGAGCACCGCGATGACGGCTTCGGGATTGCGCGCGGTGGCGACCACGCGGTCGCCACGGTCCAGCGCGTCCCGCGCGATCAGCGCGCCGAAGCCGCGCGAGGCGCCGGTGATGAACCAGACCTTGGCGGGCTGGCGGGTGGACTGGGTGTGCGTATGCGTGTGCGTGCGGGACTGCGACATGATCGATCTCCTTCGGGTTGGGTTCCGGTTGCGGCTGTCTTCGTGACGTACCGCGGCTTTGGAGTCTTCATGGTAGGAGCCAGTCCATTGGCAAACTAGATAGCGCTTGTTTGTCTTTTTAACAACTTCCTGTTGTGAATTGCGCGCGCGGCCCGACAGCCGGAAAAACAGGAAAGGCGGCGTGCGGAGCCGGCCCGCTTCATGCAAAGGATTCTTGATCTTTCACGTTTCCTGGCGCTTCCAGCTCAGTCCGGCGGCCAGTGCCAGCGCCGCGCCCACGGCCAATGAGGCCACGGCAAAGCCGAGCCGCACGTCCCGGGCGCTTGCCCCATCGGGCGCGATCGAGATGAATAGTCCGCCGATCATGGCGACGCTTACCGCGGCGCTGATCTGCAAGGTGGCGGTCACCAGGCCCGAAGCCAGCCCCGCCCAGCGGGTTTCGACATGGTCCACGTTCAATCGCACCAGCGCGGGCAGGGCGATGCCTTGTCCGGCGCCGATCAGAAACAAGGGCAACGCGAGCCAGGATGGCGCGCCGGCGCAAGCCAGCGCCGCGACCATGGCCAGACCGAGCACCTCCAGGATCATGCCGGCCGCGGCGGTGCGGGACCCCATCCGCCGGGCGATGCGCGGGCCGCACAGTGGCCCGAGGAAGAAGCCGATGCCGAGCGGCAGGATGGCCAGGCCGGCTGCCAGTGCATCGTGGCCCAGACCGGCCTGTTCGTACACGGCGAACACCAGGAAGAACGCGGCGAGCGAATAGAAGAAGAATGTCGATGCCAGGCTGCGCCGCAACCCGCTCACGGCCAAGAGCGAGGGCAGCACAAGAGGCGTCCCGCCGGCGAGCTCCTGTGCCTTTTCGTACCGCCAGAAGGCCCACAACAACGGCGTGCTCAGGATCAGCAGCGCCAGGCACCACCACGGCCAGTGGTGCTCCCGCCCTTCGATGAGCGGTACCACAAGGGCCAGCAGGCCAGCCGCCAGCAGCAATGCCCCCGGCACGTCCAGGCGGGCCGAGCGCCCGGCTCTGCTTTCACGCAGAAGCACCAATGCCGCCGGAACGGCAAACACGATGATGGGAAGGTTGATCAGAAAGACGCTGCGCCACCCCAGGCCCCATGGACTGGCCGAAACCAGCACGCCGCCCAGCAGTTGACCGCCCACGGAAGCCAGGCCGAATGTCGCGCCATATAGGCTGAGCGCGCGATTCTTCTCGCTTGCCGGAAAGATAGCGTGTATTGATGCCAACGATTGTGGTGCCATGATCGCCGCGGAGATTCCTTGCAGCAGCCGGCCGACGACGAGCATGCCCGGTGACGGCGCCAGGCCACACCATGCCGAAGCGATGCCAAAGCCGACCATGCCGCCTGCGAATACGCGCTTTCGGCCATACAGATCACCTAAGCGACCGCCCAGGATCAGCGTGACGGCATAGGCCGCGGCATACACCGAGATCACCAGTTGCGAGACATCCGACGATGCTTGCAGGCCCGTCCGCATGGCGGGGAGCGCCACGTTGACGATGAAGAAGTCCAGGGGCGGCAAGAGCGTGCCGGTCAGCAGGACAACCAGGGCGAGCCAGCGGCGGGTGTCAGGGGCCGCTGCCTCGGAGGCCCGGGTCAACGTAGTCATGACGTGCGCGCCTTAAAGTGCAACCGCTCGAACACGCAGCGGGGCGATGGCGGTGAAGCGCGGCACATCGGCCATCACGGCGGAGACTTCGGGTGACGCAAATGCGGCTTCAAGCGCCGCTTCATCCCGGAAAACGCATTCACAGAGGGCAAGCGTTCCTGCCTGCGCGGCCGCGGGAAAGAATGCGTTCAGGCTGAGCAAGCCGTACTGTTTCCACGCCGTCATGACCAGCGGCAGGTGAACCGCAACGTAGTGGTCACGATCAAAACGATCTTGCGGTGTGCCCTGATAGGTCACATAGACAACAACATGGGAAGCTTCGGTGTTCATGGCTTGAGGTTCCAGATACGACCGCCCCCGGAATAGGCGCGCAGTCGGTCCGTGGGGGCATTGATGACGGGGCCATGATGGCACCCACAGTATTGTCCGTGGACTGCCATTTCTGTATATTTCACGTACATTTCTGAACGGGTTTGCATCACATGGAATGGAACGACGTCCGCATCTTCCTGGCGGTAGCGCGCGGGGGATCCTTTGGCGAGGCCGCCCGGAGGCTGGACGTAAGCCATCCGACGGTGGGCCGCCGCATCAAGGTGCTCGAGGATGAAGCCCAGCAACCGCTCTTTCGCCGGACCAAGGACGGGCTGGTGCTGACGGATGCCGGTGACACCGTGCTGGCGCTGGCGGAATCCATGGAGGATTCCGCGCTGTCCATGGAAAGGCGCCTGGCCGGCAACCACGAGCGCCTCGAAGGCATCCTGCGGATTTCGTCGGCGGACTGGTTTGCCGGCCATGTCCTGGCTCCCGTCCTGGTCGAGTTGACGCGCCGTCATCCCGCTGTCGTGCCGGAGGTCATCGCGAGCTATCGATTGCTCGACCTTTCACGCCGCGAGACCGACGTGGCCTTCCGAATCGTGCCGTTCAGCGAACCGGATATTGTCCAGCGCCGTCTGATGCGAATGTCATACGGTCTCTATGCCTCGGCCGAAACCGCGCGGGCATTGCAGAACGACCCGGCATCCGTCGGGGTCATTCTCATGAATACCGCACAATCGCACTTTCCCGACGTGGCCTGGGTACTGGACCGGTTCCCGCTTTGCCGGCGCGTCTTCACAAGCACGAGCCGGACGGTCCAGGCACAGATGTGCCTGAGAGGCATGGGCATTGCGGTGCTGCCAAGGCCGGTTGGCGATGCCGTCTCCGGATTGCGGCGCATCGAGACGCCGGAGCCGCCACCGGCGCGGGATATATGGGTGGGCTATCACCACGACCTGCGGCACATGGAACGCTTGCGGGCGATGCTGGATATCGCCGGCAGGATGCTGTCGGATTCCGCGACCGCAGCGCACTGAGTCGCATCCCTTCAAGGCGATGTCCGCGCCTTCTCGCGCGACAGTTCCGCCACCGCCGCCACGCCCGCCAGATGCAGCAGCGCCTGCTCGGCGCCCCGGCTCGCCGCCGCCACGAAATCGATGAAGCGCCGCACCCGCACCGGCATGTGGCTGCGATGCGGGTAGTACATGTAGAGCCCCACGCTGTTGCTCGTGAGCGCCGGCAGGATCGGCACGAGGCGGCCGGACTTGATGTCGGCGTGCACCGTGTAGGCCGCCAGCTGGCCGATGCCGATGCCCGCGCGCACCGCCTCGACCTCGGCCTCCACGTCGTTGAACGTCACCACCGCGGCAGCTCCTCGTAGACCAGGTCGCCCTTGAGCGCGATCTCCCACGGCACCAGGCGGCCCGTGACCGGGCGGCGGAATCCGGTGCACTGGTGGCGCCGCAGTTCCTCCAGGCTCTTCGGCTCGCCGTGCCGCGCCAGGTAGTCCGGCGCGGCGCAGATCAGCAGCGGCAGGTCACACAGGCGGCGCGCCACCAGGTTGGGCCCGGGGCTGGTGCCGGCGCGGAAACCCACGTCGATGCGCGCCTCGACCAGATCAGTGAACAGGTCGCTGAGCACCACGTCGAAGGTCACTTCGGGATATTCCTCGCGGAAGGCCTTCACCAGCGGCACCAGCACGCGGCTGCCCACCGAGGGCGGCGCGGCCAGGCGGATCAGCCCGTCGCTCTCGCGCTTGCTGGCGCGCACCTGCTCGAGCGCTTCGTCCAGTTGCCGCATGCCCGGGTCGGCCAGCGCGAACAGGCGCGCGCCCTCCGTGGTCAGGCTCAGCTTGCGCGTGGTGCGGTGCAGGAGCCGCACGCCCAGCTCCTGCTCGAGCGTGCGCACCGCCTTGCTCACCGCCTGCGGCGTCACGCCCGCGTCGACGGCGGCCTGGTGAAAGCTCCTGGCTCTTACCACGCCGAGAAACAGGGTCAGTACGCGCGCTTTGTCCATGATCGGCAACGTCGGGTTGGGAAAACGGCAAGGATAGTACGTCCCGCGCACGTGCGGTGCGCCGGTTGCGCGGCCGACACAGCCCGCGTGCGGGCGGCGCGCGCGCGCCGCGGGCGCTTTGTGCGGCACCCCACAAACACGGGTCCGGCCTGCTTGTAGGCTCACTTCTCGCCGCCAGCGCGCCGGCGCGGCAGGGAGGCCGCGCGCGCGGCCAATCCCCGGAAAACACAAAACCGGACGGGAGCGGGACATGCTGCAGGAAGCGTTGCGGAAGGCGTTGCGAGAAGCGATGGAGCGGGCCAGGCAGATCCGGCGCAGCGAACGGTTCAAGTATGCGCTGGCCACCTTCAGCCGGCTGGCGCTGCACGCCCGGCAGCGCCTGAACCCGGGCGTGTTCGCCATCGACATCCACGAGAACTCCGGTTTCTTCTCCGTGCTGCAGATGGTCCTGTTCATCCTGATGTACTGCGAGGAAAAAGGCCTGGTCCCGCGCATCTCCGCGCACGGCCCGATCTACGGCGACCCGGACGGCAGGATCAACTGGTTCTCGACCTTCTTCGAAACCGTGCGGCCGCCGCCGGACGCCGCGCCGGCGCGCAAGGTCAGGACGTCGCGCGTCCACGACCTCGTGCAACTGGGCCTGCGCGGGCGCTACGAAGCCCGGCTCGAACTCAAGAGCGCCAGCGCCCTGTTCCAGGCGCACTACCGGCCCGCGGCCTTCATCCGCGATGAAGTCGACGCGCTGTGCGCCACGCTCGGCATCGGCGAGACCACGCTCGGCGTGCATTTCCGCGGCACCGACAAGCGCCACGAAGCGGAATCCATGAGCTGGGAGGCGTTCTGCCAGGTGGTGGCGTCGACGCTGGCGGAGAACCCGCGCCTGACCAGTCTTTTCGTGTCCAGCGACGAGGCGGCGTTTCTCGATTTCTTCGCCGCGTGGCCGTTCGGCAAGCCCGTGCGCGTGGCGCCATCGAAACTGCTCGCCGACGGCAGCATGCCGATCCATTTCCGGGGTTACGCCGGCCTGGAAATCGGCCGCGAGGCGCTGGTCTCCAGCCTGCTGCTGTCGCGCTGCGGGTTTCTCGTGAAGACGCCGTCCTACCTGTCGGCGTGGTCCAAGATATTCAACCCGGCGCTGCCGGTCAGGCTGGCATCGCCGCCGCGCCCCGATGCGTTCTGGTTTCCGGACAGCCAGTTGTGGGCCGAGAACGGCATGGCGCCGGCGGCGTGAGCGGCGCGGCGGCGCCCGCCTTCGTCATGGCGGCATCGTGCCGCGCGCGGCGCAAAGCAAAACGCCCCGAATGGCATTCGGGGCCATCGGGACGTTTCCGGCCGGCGCCGCCGGGGCAGGCGCCGCGCGCTTACTTGTCGGTGCCGACCGCCGGCGCCTTCTTGTGGCTGCGTGTCTTCCCGTGCGCTTTCGTCGTCTTCGAGTCGGTCAGCGCGGAAGCGGTGCTCTGCCTGGCCCCCTGGGTATAGGGGTCGAACTTGTCGTTGGCCCGCGCCGTGTCCGGCACGTAGCCATCCTTGTTCGTCACACGCTGCGGGTCCGGCACGTAGCCGTCCTTGTTGGTGCTGCGCATGTTGTAGTCATAGCGGTCGGCCGGATTCGCCGGGCCGGCGGCATGGACGATACCTGGAACGAGAACGGCAATTGCCAGCGCGATAGCGATTTTCATAGGTCACTCCTTCCAATCGAGGTCCGCGGCCCCTCGCGCTAACCCGGCGCAGTGGCCTCCGTCTGACAGCGTAGCTGCCGGCACGGCAAAGTTCCAGTACGGTTTTTGCTTTCGGCCCGGGCGCCGCGCCCGCGCTACGGATTGGCATGCAGGTAGGCCAGCAGGTCCGCGATCTGCCGCTCGCTGCCGAGCCCCCAGAAACGCATCCTGGTGCCGGGCACGACCTTGCCCGGCGACGAAACGAACGCCGCCAATGTCTTCTCGGACCAGACAATGCCCGACTGCTTCATGGCGGCAGAGTATTGATAATCGCTCGTGCTGCCGGCAACGCGGCCGAAGATGCCGTTGAGCTGCGGCCCGAAGCCGCCGCGCGCCGACGGCCCGACGCTGTGGCACGACGCGCATTTCGAGGCGAAGACATTGCTGCCGGCCCGCGCGTCCCCGGCGGCATGCGCCGCGGCGTGAAACGCGAAGGCCAGGATCAATACTGTGGATTTTTTCATTGTGGCCGGGCAGCCGCGCCGGACAGCGCGGAGGCAGCCGGGCGGGGAGAGAAATTGTCGAACAGCACGGATTGTGCAGGATTATTGGACAGCCTATGCCAATCTTCCAGATTGAACCCGCGCGAGCCGCGCACTATTGTGTGGGTTCCCTGAACTACCCGCCCATATCGCCATGTTCGAAGTCCGCGGCTACGCCGTCCATAACGCCGAGTCTCCCCTCGTCCCGTTCCGCTTCCATCGCCGCGACGTGGGCAGCCACGACGTGCGGATCGAGATCCTCTACAGCGGCATCTGCCACTCCGACCTGCACCAGGCCCGCAACCACTGGAGCAACTCGCTCTACCCGATGGTCCCCGGCCACGAGATCGTGGGCCGCGTGGCCGAGGTCGGCAGCGCCGTGACCGGCCTGCGGGTCGGCGACTACGCCGGCGTGGGCTGCATGGTCGATTCCTGCCGCGCCTGCGCGGCCTGCCGTGCCGACCTCGAGCAATACTGCGAGCAAGGCGCCACGCTGACCTACAACGACAAGGAACGCGGCAGCGACCAGCTGACCTTCGGCGGCTACGCCGAGCAGATCGTGGTCGAGCAGCGCTTCGTGGTGAAGGTCTCCCCCAAGCTCGACCTCAAGGCCGTGGCGCCGCTGCTGTGCGCCGGCATCACCACCTACTCCCCGCTGCGCCACTGGAAGGTCGGCCCCGGCCAGAAGGTCGGCGTGATCGGCCTCGGCGGCCTCGGCCACATGGGCATCAAGTTCGCCAAGGCGCTCGGCGCGCACGTGACGATGATCACCACGTCCCCCGGGAAAGGCAAGGACGCCACCCGCCTCGGCGCCGACGCGGTGCTGCTCTCGCGCGACGCCGACGACATGGCCCGCCACGCCCGCAGCTTCGACTTCCTGCTCAACACCATTCCGACCGGCCACGACCTCAACCCCTACGCCGCGCTGCTCAAGCTCGACGGCACGATGGTGCTGGTGGGCGTGCTGACCGACATCGAGCCGCTGGCCGGCATCAGCCTGATCGGCGGGCGCAAGTCCATCGCCGGCTCCGCCATCGGCGGCATGGCCGAGACGCAGGAGATGCTGGATTTCTGCGCCGAGCACAACATCGTCAGCGACATCGAGATGGTGCCGATCCAGGCCGTCAACGAAGCTTACGAGCGGCTCGAAAAGAACGACGTGAAATACCGCTTCGTGATCGACATGGCGTCGCTGAAGGAAGAAGCCGCCGCCTGACCCGCGGCGCGGGCGGCGGCATGCGGACAACGCAAGCGTTGCCCCGCATGCCGCCCTCCCCGCCGCGCGGCCTAGCGCACGATCTGCGGATAGATCCGGGTGCTGACCGCCACCATGCCCAGCAGCGTGACCCCGAGCACGGCCCCGTCCACCGCGAGGCCGATGCCGCCGCCGGCAGCGCGCCCGGACAGCAGCAGCGTGCGCAACGCATCCACCTGGTAGGTCAGCGGATTCAGGTGCGAAATGACCTGCAGCGCGCGCGGCATCAGGGAAGTGGGATAGATCGCGTTGCTGGCGAAGAACAGCGGCATGGTCAGCAATTGCCCCACGCCCATGAAACGCTCGCGCGTCTTCACCAGGCAGGCAATGATCAGCGAGAACGTGGAAAACACCGCCGCGCCGAGCAGCACGAACACCACCAGCCCCGCCAGCGACAACGGGTCCCACTGCATCTTGACGCCGAGCAGCGCGGCCAGCGCCATGACCACCACGGCCTGCACCAGCGCGCGCACGCCGCCGCCCAGCGCCTTGCCCAGCACCAGCGCGGCGCGCGGCGTCGGGCTGGCGAGAAACTTGTGCACGATGCCCAGGTCGCGTTCCCAGATGATGGAAATGCCGTTGAAGATGGCGATGAACAGCACGCTCTGCGCCAGGATGCCCGGCACCAGGAAATCCAGGTAAGGCACGCCGCCGGTATCGATCACGCGGCCGTGGCTCATGACCTGCCCGAATATCAGCAGCCACAGCGCGGGCTGCACCGCGCGCGTCACCAGTTCCGTGGGGTCGTGCCAGAGCTTGCGCACCTCCATGTCGGCAATGGCGAAGGTCTTGGCAACGAAGGCCACCACCGGCCAGGGCCTGCCCGCGTCGCGTTGCGGCAGCACGTCAGGCAAGGCGGTTGGCGGAGCGGCGGGTCTGAGAGGTTTCATCGTAGGCACCTTGCTGGGCAGCGTCCGCGCTGGTGTAGTGTTCGAAAACGTCTTCAAAGCTGGCATGCGCGCCGACGACAGCCTTGAGTTCCGCGGGCGAGCCGATCGCGGCGATCGTGCCGTGATTCATGATCCCGACCCGGTCGCACAGCCGCTCCGCCTCTTCCAGGTAGTGCGTGGTCAGCAGGATGGCGCTGCCGAACTCCGCCTGCAGCTTCTCCAGCTGCTCCCACACGGAGATGCGCGCCACCGGGTCCAGCCCGACGGTGGGCTCGTCGAGGAAAAGCACCCGCGGCCGGTGCAGCGTGGATTGCGCAATCTCCAGGCGCCGGATCATGCCGCCGGAATAGGTCTTGACCAGCTTGTGCCCCACGTCGGCAAGATCCATGAACGCAAGCGCATCCTGGATGCGCTTCTCGCGCTGCGCGCGCGGGATGTCGTAGAGCTTGGCAAACACCAGCAGGTTCTCGAAACCCGACAGGTCGCCATCCGCCGACAAAGCCTGCGGCACATAGCCGATGATGCGCCGCACGGACGCCGCCTCCCGCACGATGTCGAAGCCGCCCACCGACGCCGTGCCTCCGCTGGGCGGCAGCAAGGTCGTCAGCATCTTGATCAAGGTCGTCTTGCCCGCCCCGTTGCGGCCCAGCAGGCCGAAGACCTCGCCCGCCTCGATGGACAGCGTCAGGCCGCCGACCGCCGTCATGCTGCCGAAACGGCGGACCAACGCATGGGTTTCGATGATGGGCTGGGACATCGGTCTCCCTCGGGCAGGACTGGCGGGCACGGATGAACGGGCGCGGCCGTCCCGCATGCTGTCGTTGCCGGGCCGGCCGCCGATCTGCTCAATCTATACGCCGCCCGCCGGGGCCCCTTGATGTGGGTCAAGGTCGCTTCGCGGGCTGCTGCGAGCCATGTCATCCCGCGGCGGCGGGGACATACAGGATGGACCGGACACTAGCGCGCTTCGCTGCCCGCGGCGGCCATGCCGCTGTCCGTGGGCATCGGCAGGCCGGTGAATTCAACCTTGTGGGTTTCCATGCTGCAACAGGCATGGGGGGCAGGCAGCGACGATACTGACATTCACTGCGCGGGCGACTTCCGGCTTGGCAGGGTCGTCCAGAAGGGATTTCCGCGCGCTCGACTCAATCCTTTCCGGATTGAATCCCCGGTCGAGAAAGAAGCGACGAACCGTCTCGGCCCGCGCTCTGATAAGTGACACACCTCCTGCTTCACCCCCGACCCGATAAGCATCGACAAGGAAATAGTCGTAGTTCGGGTAGTTGACCCGCTGCTCCGCAAGCCATGTTCCCAGTTTAAGCGCCGCGTCGGCGGTCAGCATGTGTGAATTCTTGGGAAACCACAGGTATATATCAGGAAAACCCGGACTGCATGCATACGTTGTGCCGGTCGACAAGCACATTGCCAGAATGGCTCGCCTGAGCCATTGCCTATGCCGACACATCGGTCCACTGCTATTTTTCTTGGACATCAGTTCTCCAGTTGATTGATTTCATTTCGATGGTTGCGGCCCGGGACAGCACGGATGCGGACAACGCGGATCGACGGAGATATAGGCGGTGTTCGCCAGCCGCCGCGCTTCGGCGTTCGGGGGGGCGTCGTAGCCGTAGTTCTTGATCTCCGCATCCAAAATGTCCGACTCCTTGACACCAAGATTCAACAGCAACCGCTTCAAGTCCTGCGCCCTGATCTTTGCCAGATGGGCCGATATGCCAACTCGTGGATTTTTCTGAACCGAAATGGAATACGTACCGTCATTGGGGAAGGACCGTCTCGCCATCCCCCTCCAGTCAGCCATGCGGCGAATTTCGCTGGCCGAAAGAGTGATCCGCTGGCCCTCATAGAGAGGCTCGTACTCAACATATGGCGGATGGCAAGCGAAAGCAGACCAAGTTGATATCAACGGAATTAAACCCAGTAAATATTTCATCAAAGCCTCCATACCGGAACGTTGCCGGTCCAGTTAGGAATATTTGCCACATAGTACGAAATATTATCTGCATTGTTTATGCAAAATTCATCTCGTGCGACTGCCTTCTCCATCGATATTCGGATACTTGACCAAGTGTCCCTGCTATCCATCGCCAATGGAAAATGTGATATCTCATGTATCAGAATGGTAAGTTTTGACTCTTTATTGAACGGGACACCATGAATACTGTTTGCTTCGGCATCGGTTCGGCAAAATATATCCCCGATAAAAATCATATATGTTCCATCGGGCTTACAGACGGAGGCCGTTGGTGGCAACTCATCCTCCCTCGCACGCGGCACACACCCCACCCGCGCCAGCCCCGCCACCGTATAGCGCTCATAGTTCCTGTCGGTCAGCCCGCGCATGATCTGCCGCATGCGCGCCATCCCGCCACGCAGCCGCTCCCGCGTATCCTCGCGCGCATTGCCGAACCAGAGCCTGACCTTGTCCTGGTCCGCGGTGTTCCACCGTTCCAGTTCGGCCAGCCGGTCGCCCAGCAGCCGCACGGCCTTGTCGCGCAGCCGGTTCATGGTGGCGTAGAACTCCGCGTTGCTCATGTTCTGGCAGATCAGCGCGGGGTCGTCCGCGGCCGTTTCCCGCGGCGCGCCTTCGGTCAGCTTGTTCGAAGCCGCCACGGGCGCGGCGGCGCTGCCCGCCGGCGGACGGATGCCGCCGCGGTTCACCTCGATGGTGAAATCGTCCTGCGAGGCAATGACGACCGGCTTGTCCGCGCACTTGCAGTTCACGCGCGCGCCTTCGACCAGGACCTGCTTGCCCATCACGCTGAACGACGGATGGCAGTCGTTGGTGACGACACCGCTGCCCTGGCATGCCGGGCAGGTGGCGATGTCGCCCTCGACGCCGAGCCGCACGCCGTGGTGCGTCATCGCACCGGTGCCGATCAGCGTGCCGTTGCTGCTGGTGCGGTCGCCGTTGCGGAGCGCTCGTCGCATGTCCATCATCAGAAGACCTCTCGCGGTTGGATGGGTTGGCGCGGTGACGGCCGTCGCCGCGCGATGCGGCGCTCAGGCGGTCGCCTTGGCGCCGGGGCCGCCACGGAACACCGCGATGGGCACGAAGTGCCATTGCGCGGCTTCAGGGTCGTAGAGGGCGACCTGGTCGACTTCCGCGCCGACCGGCACGACGCCCGGCATGCGCTGTATGGCCAGCCCCACGGCCTGGTGCCGCTGCTGTTCCGTCCAGGTTTCCAGCAGGCCGTGCGAGTCCGCGTGCGCGAACAGCCCGGCGTGTTCGCGCAGGCGCTCGTACCTGGCCATGCCTTCGGGGCCGATCTCCAGATCGATGGCGTCGAGCCGCGTCTGCGGGATGTCCTCGGTCTGCATCATGCAGACGCTGGCGAGAGCGCCCTTGCGCCGGACCACGATGCGGCCGTCGCTCGCGGCCCAGCCGCAATGCAGGTTGAGATGGAGCTTGCCGCCGCCGTGCCGGATCAGCGGGCGCGGATCGAAGGTGGCCGCGCGCACCACGTGATACGGCTTGCCGGGGCCGGACATGAATGCGGCGTCGAGCAGGGCGTCGAAGGGCGAGATGTGGACGGACAGCGCGTCGCCGGAGTCGGCGTCGCCCTCCTCCACGAATTCGCACAATGCGTTGCACCAGTTCGGCTCGCCTTCCCTGGGCGCGTAGTTGACCAGCAGGAACAGCTCCGGCGTGGTGTGCAGGACATGCCCGCAGGGGCGGGATGGCGGGTTCGGTTGCGCCATTTGAGTACACCTCCTTTGAGTGACATTGGAGTGACTCAACATATACCTAGTATCGGGCGCGAAATAAATGGGAAATTTCTGTTTTTGCGCTCTCCGCCGCGCAAGATTGAGCGCGCCGGGGGTCCGGCGGGCCGTGTGCCGCCTTCGGGACGGCGCCTTTCCGGGCCGGCCGTGCCGCGCCGGCAGCCGGCGGACGCGGTGCCGCGGCCCCTCGGAAGAGGCAGGCCGAAACGCTCAAGCTTTGCCGGATTTCTCCGATAGCATCTCATCGCGCGCAAGACCGCCCGCGCCGGGCCATCGACGCAAGGCGAGGCGAGGCGGTCCACCAACCACCGGGCATCAGGACACCGGCCAAGACACCGAGGACACAAGTACAAGTGGAACCAACCGATCTGTATGCATTCCTGCGAGACACCAACCTCGTGGAGCTGATCGAGCAGAACAAGACGACCGACGACCTCTTCGACGTCATCAAGCTCACCGAGAACCAGCACTCCGACACGCTGGCGTGGTGCATGAACCCGAACGAGGGCCACTCCCAGGGCGATGCCGTCATCAAGGATTTTCTCGAGGCCGGTTATGCCGCCAGCGTGGATCCCATCTGGGACAACAAGCGGTTCTTCGAGAAATGGACACCGGGCAGGATCCGCACGAGCAGTTTCGGCGCCGCGTTCGTTACCCGCGAATTCAGCGTCGAGGTGGACAACGGCACGAAGAAAGGCCGGCTCGACCTGTTCCTGATCGACCCGCAGAACAAGATGCTCATCACGATCGAGAACAAGGCCGGCGCGAACCTGACCGCCGAGCAGCTGGACAGGTACGTCAAGGCGGTCAAGGCCGAAGTCTCGTCGCGCCCGGTCTTCTCCGACTACGACCAGGCCTTTATCGTGCTCGACCGCGACCTGAAGGACTATCCGGAAGACGCCATCGAATCGCTCGGGAAACGATGGACGCTGCTCGACTACAGCTGGCTCGAAGCCTCGGCGAAACGCGCGCGGTTCCAACTGGCGCGCGACAAGAACGCCGCGCAGCTGCTGGTTGCGTACTGCCAGAAGCAGACGGAATGGGAGAGCCCGGCGGAGCAGCGCATCTCCGAACTCGCCGCCGACCTCGCGCTCGCCCATCCGCAGGTGGTCGAAGCCATGCGCGAAGTGCGCAAGGAGTCCGTCCTCGACTGGAAACCGAAGTCACTCGAAGGCGCCATCGGCGAACTGCGGCTCTTCCAGGCGCAGTATCCCCAGGTCTGCGAGCAGCTCACCGGCATCCAGGGCGTGGCCACCATCGTCCAGCAACTGGTGAGGAGCATGCCCTCGCTGAACCAGGACCTGATCGAAACCGGCAGGACCTGGTTCAACGCCACGCCCGCGCAGACCGTGGATCTGCTGCGCGACGGCGACGATGCCTTCTGGCCGGTCTACATCAACGTGTATCGCGACGCCAGGGCCTCCCGCCCGGACGCGCCGAAGTTCAACCTTCGCCTGGTCTGGGCACGGGGCGAATTCAATGCCGCGATCTGCGACGAGCCGGAACTGCGCGCCCACTTCCAGACGCTCTTTCCCGGCCTGAAGAAATTCGCCGCCTCCGACATTCGCCGCCTGGTCATCAAGAAACACCTGTCCCAGGCCGATGCGGTCAAGGAGTCGAGGAATCTGCTGGAATCCATCAGCGACCAGATCAGGAGCCGGCCCGTTCTTGCTGCCGACTGAACGAGGGTTCCCCGCCTGCGCTGCGGCGCCCTTCGACACCCCCTGGCGACGCCCCCTAGCGATGCTCCTGCCGGTGCGACGAAGCGCGGCGCGTCCAGACGGCCCCGCCGGACGCGCTCCTGACCTGATCCGCCCACACGCCGTCGATCAGATCGAGCGCCGGCGCCGGCAGCGGAACGTAGTCGAGATCGATCGCGAAGCGCTGGCCATCGTGCAGCGCCCAGTCGAAGAATTTCAGGACTTCGAGGCTTCGCGCGGGCTGATCGGCCGCGGTGCGCAGCAGGATGAACGTGCCGCCGGCAATGGGCCAGCTCGCCGCGCCGGCCTGGTCGATCAGGAGCTGATACAGATCCGCGGAGCGCCGCCATTGCGCTGCCCGTGCCGCCGCCTCGAACGAAGCCTCGCCCGGCTGCACGAATGCGCCATCGCGATTGCGCACCGAGGCGGTGGTGAGGTTGTGCTCCCGGGCGTAGGCGTATTCGACATAGCCGATCGATGACTTCGTGCGCTGCACCGACGACGCCACGCCCTCGTTGCCCGCGCCCGTCACCCCGGTCGGCCATGCGAGCACCTTGTCCGCACCGACCTTTGCGCGCCATTCCGCGCTCGACCGCGACAGGAACTCGGACCAGAGGAAGGTGGTGCCGGACGCATCGGACCGGTGCACGACCGTAATGAAGGTGCTGGGCAGATGCAGCCCGGGATTCAGCGCCGAAATGGCGGGGTCGTTCCATTTCGTGATCTTGCCGAGGTAGATCTCCGCCAGGACCTGCCCGCTCAGCCGCAGCTCCCCGGACTTGATGCCGCCGACGTTCATGACCGGCACCACGCCGCCGATCACGGCGGGAAACTGCATGGCACCCGCCCGCTGCAGTTCCTCCTCGGCAAGCGGCACGTCCGACGCGCCGAAGTCCACCATCCCGTGCCCGACAAGATCGATGCCCGCGCCGGAGCCGACCGCTTCATAGCGGATGTCGACGCCCGTGGCGCGCTTGTACTCCGCGGCCCACTTCGCATAGATGGGATAGGGAAACGTCGCGCCGGCCCCGCGCAGGACCACGTCGGCGGCGAATGACGGCCGGTGCGCCGTCAGTGCCAGGGCGGCCACCAGCAGCAGGATCAGGTGAGCAACACGATTCATGACTTCCCCCGGCGTCGCGCAAGCGTCACAAGCGATGGCTACAGTGATTGCGTGGAATGGGATCATAGATCGAATGCCGCAACGAGCAGATGACAGTCCGCGCCCGACGCAGCGGAGGCAACCGGCCGCCTGGATAGCGGCTGCGGCGCTGGCGGCCGCGCCCCCGGCATTCGGCGCGCACCCGCTGGAGGCCGAGGACACGAGCACCCAGGGCAAGGGCAATATCGAGCTCGAGAACGGCATGTCGTGGCTGCGCGCCGAGGGCGCGACGGTGTTCACGTATCAGCCGCAGATCTCGTATGGCCTGACCCCGACCCTGGACCTGATCGTCCAGCCGTCCTGGATACGCGGGTTCGATCCGGATGGCGCGCGAACCCGGGGGCTGGGCGACACGAACATCGACGCGAAATGGCGCTTCCATGGCAGCGCCCCCTGGGCGTTCGGGACGAGGCTGGGCGTGACGGCGCCAACCAGCCGGCATGGCCTCGGGCTGCCTCACGACAAAGTGTCCGCGCACGCGCTGATGCTTGCCACCTACGATGCCGCGCCCTTCACGTTTCACGGCAATGTCGGGCTCGCGCGCAACCCGGAGGAAAGCGGGGCGAGAACGTGGGAAAAGCGAGTGGCCGCGGCAGTCATGTGGGCAGCCAACGAGCACCTGATCCTGACGGCGGAAGCCGTGGCCGTCACCGACCCGAACCCCGCGAGCGGAGCCTGGCCGGTGACACTGCTGGCCGGCGTCATCTATACGGTGTTTCCAGGCCTGGATCTGGACATCGGCTATCAGTCCACCGCGCGGGCGAAGGTGCCATCGCGGGAATGGCTGATCGGGATTACCTATCGGTTTGCGCCTTAGCGCCTGCCCGAAAATTCCCCGCAGCGAAGATTCCCCGCGGATGGGGTTCAACGCTCCGGGCAGGCCGCTATTGCCCGATCTCGCCGTTCGCCCCGGGCCAGCGCCCGCTGCGCGCCAGTTCGCGCGCGACCTCCACAAGCACCACGCGCGCGCCAAGCGCGGCCGTCGACAATTCATCGTCGGGCAGGCTGGCCAGCAGGCTGGTGCGATGCATCGCGTCGTCGCGCAGGCGAATGGCGCGCAAGCCATCGGCGCCCGACGTGCCGCCATGCGGAATGCCCACGCGGGCCAGCAGCGAGCCGGGCTGAATCGTGGCGCCCACGCCAGCCCGCACCACATCCATCAGCGTGCCGGCGCCATCGACTTCGAGCACGACATTCGGCATGCCGCCAACTTCGCGAAACGCATCGAGCACGAGATTGCGCAGCGTGTGGGTGCCGCTCGGGAGAATCAGCGGCAGATCGCCCAGTTCCGCCACCGAGGCTTCGTCGGCGTCGGGCATGCCCGGAAGACCGGCGCTGCCAAGCAGGAACAGGTGCTCGTCCAGCAGCGGCACCACGGTCCAGCGGCGCGCGGCATCGGCCTGGAATACGATGGCCAGATCGAGCTGGCGCGAATTGAGCAGCGCTTCGAGATTGCCGGCGAGGCCCTCCACGATCCGCAGGCGCACGGCGGGATAGCGCGCGCGCATGGCGGTGACGAAGGGCAGCGCCAGCATCGCCGCGGTGGTGCCGGCCAGGCCGATGCTGACCAGCCCCGACAGCCGCCCCTGCTGTGCCGCGCTGGCTGCCGCCTCGACCTGGCGCAGGATCAGTTGCGCATGCCGGAAAAAATCGAGGCCGGCATCGGTGGGAAACACGCCGGTCGAGCGCCGCTGCAGCAGGCGCGTGGACAGCTCACCCTCCAGCCGGCTGATCTGCTGGCTCAGCGTCGAGGTCGCCAGATCGAGTTCGATCGCGGCGCGTCCCATGCTGTTCAACTCGACGACACGCACGAAATAGCGAAGCTGGCGCAGTTCCATCTGGATATAGGGGGGGCGGGGGGTGTTCAAGTATACCGAACACCCGTTCAGCCAAGGCTCATGCCGGTTCCCGGTGCGCCATATAGACTCGCGCCAATGTCCTGTCCCCAGAAAGATTTCCCGATGAGCCACGGAGTTTCCGCATGACCGCGAGCGCCCAGCCGCGCGCCGCGCAGCCGGCGTCCAGTTCCGCCGATACGCAACGGCGCCGCGTCGATACCCGCTTTCGCGGCATTCTTTCCCTCGACGATTTCGAGCGGGCCGCGCAGCGGCGCCTGCCGCGCCCGATCTTCGGCTATGTCAGCGGCGGCGTGGAAGACGGCCTGTCGCTCGACGACAACCGGCGGGCATTCGCCGAATATGGCCTGCTGCCGCGCTTTCTGGTAGGCGTGGCCGGGCGTTCGGCACAGGCCACGCTGTTCGGCCGCACCTATGCGTCGCCGTTCGGCATCGCGCCGATGGGCATCGTGGCGCTGTCCGGGTATCGCGGCGATATCGCATTGGCCAGCGCCGCCGCCGGCGCCGGCATTCCCATGATCATCAGCGGATCGTCGCTGATTCCGCTGGAGACCATTGCCGCCGCGGGCGACCGGCCGTGGTTCCAGATCTACCTGCCGCCCGATCTCGCGCGTACCGATGCGCTGCTCGATCGCGTGGCCCGCGCGAAGATCGAGACGCTGGTCGTCACCGTGGACGTCGCGGTGCCCGGCAACCGCGAGAACAACCTGCGTACCGGCTTCTCCACGCCGCTGCGCCCCACGCCGCGGCTCGCCTGGGACGGGCTGACCCGGCCACGATGGCTGCTTGGCACCTTCGCGCGCACGCTGGTCCGTCACGGCATGCCGCATTTCGAGAACTCGTTCGCCACGCGCGGCGCGCCCATCATGTCCCGCAATGTGGAGCGGGAATTCAGCGGACGCGCGCATCTGGACTGGAGCGTGATCCGCCATATCCGCGCCCGCTGGCAAGGGCCGCTGGTGATCAAGGGACTGCTCGATCCGGCCGACGTGCGATGCGCGATCGAAGCCGGCGCCGACGGCATCATCGCCTCCAATCACGGCGGACGCCAGCTCGACAGCGCGGTCTCGCCGCTGCGCACGCTGCCGGCGATGGTCGATGCGGCGGGCGGCCGGCCGGTGATGCTCGATGGCGGCATCCGGCGCGGCACCGACGTGATGAAGGCGCTGGCGCTGGGCGCGCGCTTCGTGTTCGTGGGCCGGCCGTTCAACTACGCCACCGCGTTCGGCGGACACGACGGCGTGGCCTACGCGATCCGCATTCTGCACGACGAGGTGGTGCGCACGATGGGCGCGCTCGGCATCAACGCGCTCGCGCAGATGACACCGGACCGGCTGGTACCGGTACCCCCGCGCTGAATTCCGCGACGACATAAAACATAAACACATACGGAGACAAAGATGGATCGACGACGTTTTCTCGCCACAGCCGGCACGCTGCCCTGGGCCGTGCCGCTGCTGCGCCCCGGATTGAGCGAGGCCGCCACCGGTTATCCGAACCGCGCGATTACCTACGTGGCGCCCTACCCGGCCGGCACCACCACCGACTTCGTGGCCCGCGCGGTCGCCCAGGCGCTCGCGGCCGAAGTTGGCCAGCCCGTGGTGGTAGACAACCGCGGCGGAGCCGGCGGCACGATCGGCAGCGGCCTCGTCGCGCATGCCCGGCCCGATGGCTACACGCTGCTGCAGGGCTCGACCAGCACCCACGGCATCAATCCCACGCTGTATTCGAAGCTGCCCTACGATGCCGAGAAAAGCTTCGAGCCGATCGGCCTGATCGCCTCGTCGCCGCTGATCCTGATCGTCAATCCGCAGTTGCCGGCACGCACGGTGCAGGAGTTGATCGCGCTGGCGCGCGCCAGGCCCGGCACGCTGCGCTACGGGTCGGCCGGCAATGGCTCTTCGCAGCACCTGGGCGGACAGCTGTTCGAATCGAAGGCCAATGTCGACCTGATGCACGTGCCTTACAAGGGCGGCTCGGCGGCCATGACCGACCTGCTCGGCGGACAGATCGACATGATGTTCGAGATCTTCCCCACCGCCCTGCCCCATATGCAAAGCGGCCGCCTGCGCGCGCTCGGCGTGACCTCGCTGAAGCGCATGCCGCAGCTGCCCGAGCTGGCCACGCTGGCGGAGTCCGGCGTGCCGGGGTATGAGATGGCGACCTGGCACGGCATGCTGGCGCCGGCGGGCACGCCGCGCGACATCGTCGTCGCGCTGAACCAGTCGCTGGCCAGGGCGCTGGCCACGCCGGCACTGCAGGCGCGCTTTGCGGCGGCCGGCCTGCAGGCCGCGCCCGCCTCGCCCGAGGACTTCGGGCGCTTCATCCACGCCGAGGTCCGGCGCTGGTCCGGCATCGTGAAGGCATCGGGCGCACGCATCGAGTAAGCGGGCGCGCGCCGCGCACGCGCGCGAACCGGCCGACCGGCGAGCGCCGCGGTGCTCGGCTCGCAAGCGGGCCGGTCAGCCCGCCACGAGCGCTCTCAGCCGCGCCAGCGATTCATTCACGATCTCGCCATAGCCGCGCCGCTCCGACTCGCCGACCCACTGCGCGAACGCGATCCGAAAGACGGCGATGCCCGCCTCGGCCGCGAGGGTCGCGTCCGGCTCGCCGACACCGCGCTCGCGCAGCGCCCGCGCGAGCGCCGCGGACAGCCTCGCCAGCTTGCTCAGCTCGCGCTCGCGCAGGTCCGCGTTGGCCGCGATCACCGTGCTGCGCAGGCGCGCGAACGGGCGGCGCTCGTCATCGAAGAAATCGCCGGCCCTGGTCAAGGCGGCGGCGACCGCATCCAGCGCCGAAGCCTCGGCCGGCGCCTGGGCCAGCGCCTCGGCCATCGACTGCTGAAGACGCTCGGAGCCATTGAAAAGCACTTCGCGCTTGTCGGCGAAGTAGCGAAAAAACGTGCGCGCGGTCAGCCCCGCGCGCTCCGCGATGGCTGCCACGGTCGTCTGCTCGTAGCCGATCTCACCGAACAGTTCGATGGCCGCGGCACGGAAGCGGCTCTCGGCATCGGGCTCCCAGCGACCCATGTCCCCTCTCTTGTGTTGACACAAAGTGACATCATAAGTCTATACTGATGTCATTCAATGACATCAAGGAGCCCTATCATGCGAATTCTCGTCACCGGCGCCTCGGGCTGGATCGGCTCGGCCAGCGTCAAGGAACTCATCTCCGCGGGGCATCACGTCCTCGGCCTCGCCCGCAACGACGAGTCCGCCGCCAGGATCGCCGGGCTGGGTGCCGAGGTGGTGCGCGGCAGCCTGGACGACCTCGCCAGCCTGCGCGGCGCGGCGGCGCTGGCCGAAGGCGTCGTGCACCTCGGCTACAACCACGACTTCTCGCAGATGGCGGCCGCGGCGCAGACCGACCGCGCGGCCATCGACGCGTTCGCCGACGTGCTGCAAGGCACGGGCGGTCCGCTGCTGGTCGCCTCGGGCTCGCTGGGGCTGGCCCCGGGCCGCGTCGGCACCGAGACAGACATGCCGGACGCCGGAGTCCACCCGCGCATCGCCAACGCGGCCCACGCGCTCGGCCTGGCCGGGCGCGGCATCCGCTCGATGGTCGTGCGCTTCGCGCCGACGGTGCACGGCGCGGGCGGCGACCACGGATTCGTCGCGGTGCTGGCGCGCACCGCCCGCGAAAAGCGCATCTCGGGCTACATCGGCGAAGGGCAAAACCGCTGGCCGGCGGTAAACCGGCTCGATGCCGGCAAGCTCGTGCAACTCGCGATCGACAAGGCAGCGCCGGGCAGCGTGCTGCACGCCGTCGCCGAAGAAGGCGTCGCCACGCGTGACATCGCCACGGCGCTGGGCCAGTTCCTGGACGTGCCGGTGGCATCGATTCCCGCCGAACACGCGCAGCAGCACTTCGGCTGGCTGGGCATGTTCTTCGGCGCCGACGCCCCGGCCTCCAGCGCACGCACGCGGTCGCTGCTGGGCTGGGAGCCGACGCACGCGACGCTGCTGGAAGACATCGCGGCCGGGCACTATCCCGGAAAGTGAGTAAGTGAGTGAGCGGGCGCGCGCGGCGCCGTCGTCGCCAGCCGGGGCCGGCACCGCCCGCCCCGTCGCCGCCCCTCAATCTCGCCAGCGCCGGCCATGCACCGCCTGACGAAGGGGCGCGGCCGTTTGCTCAGTCCTTCTACTGCTTCTGCAAGGGCGCCGCGGCGGCCTGCTCGCGCATGCGACGGGCTTCGTCGCGCAGGAACTGCTGGTAATCGTCCAGATCGCCGTCGAAGGGCTCGACGCCGCCCTTGGTGACCAGCCAGAACTCGTCGCATACGGCGCGCAGCAGGGCACGGTCGTGACTGACCAGCATCACCGTGCCTTCGAACTCGTTGAGCGCCATGCCCAGCGCTTCGCGCGTGGCCAGGTCGAGGTGGTTGGTCGGCTCGTCGAGCAGCAGCAAGTTGGGGCGCTGCCACACGATCATGCACAGCACGAGCCGCGCCTTTTCGCCGCCGCTCATCGTGCTGACCGCCTGGTGGACCATGTCGCCGGTGAAGTTGAAGGTGCCGAGGAAGGTGCGAAGCGATTGCTCGGTGCCGCTCTGGCCGGGCGCGCGCATGTGCGCCGGCGTGTCCCTGGCAAGGCGGATCATGTGTTCCATCGGCGTGTCGAGCGGGCGCAGCACGTCAAGTTCCTGCTGCGCGAAGTAGCCGATGTTCAGGCCCTTGCCTTCGCTGATTTCGCCGGCAATCGGCGCCAGCGCGTGCGCCACCGTCTTCACCAGCGTGGACTTGCCCTGGCCGTTGGCACCGAGAACGCCGATGCGCTGCCCGGCCAGCACGGAACGGTTGATGCCCCGCACGATGACCGTGGGCGGCGTGCCCGGCGGCGCGCCGGCCGGCGCCGGGTAGCCGAAGCTCGCGTCCAGCATCGACAACAGCGGGTTCGGGACGCTGAGCGGCTCCTTGAACTCGAAGCTGAACTCCGCGTCGGCAAGCACCGGCGCGATCTTCTCCATGCGTTCGAGCGCCTTGACCCGGCTCTGCGCCTGCTTCGCCTTCGAGGCCTTGGCCTTGAAGCGGTCGATGAACTTCTGCAGGTGGGCGATCTTGTCCTCCTGCCTGGCCATCGCCGCCTGCTGCAACACGAGCTGCTCGGCGCGCATGTCTTCGAACTTGCTGTAGTTGCCGCCGTAGCGCACGAGCTTGGCGTTGTCGACGTGTACCGTCACCTGCGTCACCGCGTCGAGGAATTCGCGGTCGTGGCTGATCACCACCAGGGTTCCCTGATAGCGCTTGAGCCACGCTTCCAGCCAGACCAGCGCGTCGAGGTCAAGGTGATTGGTCGGTTCGTCGAGCAGCAGCAGGTCGGACGGGCACATCAGCGCGCGCGCCAGCTGCAGCCGCATGCGCCAGCCGCCGGAGAAACTGTTGACCGGCTGGCCAAGCTGCTCGGCACTGAAACCCAGGCCCTGGATCAGCGCCTGGGCGCGTGCGGGGGCATCGTGCGCACCGGCGTCGTGCAGGGCCATGTAGGCGTGCGCCATGCGCATGCCGTCGTCGCTGGCCTCGGCCGCGGCGACTTCGGCCTGCGCGGCCAGCAGCACGGTGTCACCCTCGACCACGAAGTCGGTCGCGCTCTGCTCGGTCTCCGGCATCTCCTGCGCGACCTGGCCCATCTTCCATGCGGCGGGAATCGAGAACTCGCCGCCGTCTTCGTGCAGCGTGCCGTTGAGAAGAGCGAAAAAAGACGACTTGCCGGCGCCATTGCGGCCGACAAGCCCGATCTTCTCTCCGGGATTGAAGGTGGCGGACGCGCGGTCGAGTACGACATTGACGCCGCGGCGCAGCGTGACATTACGGACGGAGATCATAGGGGGCCACTTCGGAGAAGATCGGCATGATAGCCGACCGGACGCGCGAGGCCGTCTCTTTTCGGGCCGCGCGCGAGCAGACGGCCGATTGCGAACCGCTCGCGGAATTACGAACCGCTCGCGGAGGCAGACAGCGGGCAGGCAGCGCTACAGGCTGCCGAGAAAGCCGAGCAACGCGGCATTCACCGCGTCCGGAGCCTCCTGCTGCAGCCAGTGGCCAGCGCCCGCGACGACTTCGCATCCGCGCAGGCGGGGCGCCAGCGTCGGCATGGCCGCAACAATGCTGTCCATCCCCGGTATCGCGCGGCCTGTGTCGCGCTCGCCCACCAGATAGTACGCGGGCACCTCGACCTTGATCCCCTCGAAGGCGCCTTGCAGCGCCCAGTTCCTGTCGAGATTGCGGTAGTAGTTCAGGCCGCCGCGAAAGCCGCTGGTCTTGAAACCATCGACGACCGCGGCCAGGCAGGCGGCGTCGAGCCAGGCAGGCACGCTTGCCGGATCGGGGAGCGCGTCCAGCAGGCCGCCGGTGCGCGCCACCATGCCGAACGGGTTGGGTGTAGCGGGATCGTCGCGTGGTCCGGCATCGCCGGAGGCCGCAAAGTAGATCTTGCGCACGGTCGTCTCCACGTCAAGCTCCAGTTCCCGCTCGGCGACGCCCGGCTCCGCGAAATAGTGGGTGTAGAACATCGCGGCCTCGGTCCGCGGGAACAGCCTGCTGGGCGGCATCGGCGCCCGCCCCATGAGAGGCACGCCCAGCGCCGCCACCGCGCGAAACCGGTCCGGTCGCAACTGGGCAGCCTGCCAGGCAATGGTCGCCCCCCAGTCGCCGCCGACGATGACCGCCTGGCGCTCGCCCAATACATCAAGAAGGGCGACGAGATCGCCGATCACGTCAAACGTGGTGTACGCCGCAATGTCCGCGGGACATTCGCTGCGGCCATAACCCCGCAGGTCCGGTGCCACCGCCCGGAAGCCCGCGGCGGCGAGCGCGCTGCGCTGGTGACGCCAGGCAAGCGACGTTTCGGGGAAACCATGCACCAGCAGCACCAAAGGCCCGGCCCCCTGTTCCGTGACGTTCAGGCGAATGCCGTTGACTTCCAGGATGCGTTCGTGGACTGGGTTCATGGATCGAATAAGCGATAGCGTACCGGATCGTATAATACCGTAACTATCAACGTTACGGAAATGCACTCATGGCACAGGACACCCGTCTCGCCCGCTTGTTGCACGTGCTGATCCACATGCATCTTCGCGACGGCACCACCACATCGGAGACCATCGCGCAGATGCTGCACACCAATGCCGTCGTCGTGCGCCGGACCATGGCATCGCTGCGCGATGCCGGGCTGGTCACATCAACCGGCGGCCGAGGCGGTGGATGGGAGTTGGCCTGCGACCTGAACCGCGTGACTGCGCGGCATGTGTATGACGCCATCGCTCACACCACGGCCTTCGCAATCGGGTCGGCAGATGACAATCCGAGTTGCCCTGTCGAAAAGGCGGTGAATCGACTCATCGAAAGCGCACTGCAAGATGCGGAGGCCGCGCTCCTGCGCACGTTGGGCGCCAGGCCATTGACAGCGCTCGTGCATGGGGTGGCGTCGGTGCGGGGGCGGCGGGGGTAGGTCTGTTGAGGGAGCCGCTGCGGATGCTGGTGGGGGGACTGACATGGAGGGCGGTGACGACCCGGAGCGATCCTTCGATCGATCCGACCTGACTTCGAAGGCAGCTTCATGAGGTACAACGGCCAATCGAGAAGCCAACTCGAATGGTATCGACGCTGTCAAGCCATTGTCCACTGCAACTAATCCGCTCTAGGTTCCTGGACTGGTCTCAAGAGTCGATGTCGCGTTCAGATTTGGCCGTACCCTGCGGAATTTGCACACGACGCACTGCAATAGCTTTCGCTTTGACCGTACTAAGCATCTTCTCGACCCACTCTTGGTCAGCGAGCAACGGGGCGACATGCAGGTCCGTCAACAATTGACGATATCCTATCTGACTAACCAACGAGGAAATCTCCTTACGCACTGTTGGCAGATCGCTCGCAAGAATTCCACAAGGGTCGCTCGTAAACGACTTCAATGCGGCTTCAACGAGGTCTACTGGAATCTCACCGCAAGAAAGAATCTCTTGCGCAACGTCGGCTAAGGGATCTGGTGGAAACAATTTAGCACCTCCCTCAAAAATTTCGAGAAAATGCTGCCCAACATGGTGATCATGGTGGAATGACAGCATCTCAACGCCAGGCCAACCCTCGAATCCATGGAAAAATGGAAGTTCAACAACCCACGCACACTGCTCATGCGGTCTCGGCAACTTCTGTGGGCCAAGCGGTATATAGTTATCAAACGGACTCTCTATCTTTCTTAGTTTGACTCTATAAATTACGCCGATACCTGAATTTACAGGTTGCCAGCCTTCGGTCGTTTCGCGACAGGTTGCGAAGAATGCACTGACATTAAAGTCATCGGTGAGATCCAAGTAGCCTGTCGGAATACCATAGTGCTGTGCGAGAGCAATTTCGTTCAAATCCAGTTCTTGGCCTGCCGCATGGTGAAAAATCGGGTGTCTAGTCAGCTCTTTCCCAAACCACCATGATTGAGCCAGCCGAAGAACTATCTTGGCTTGGTCAGGAAATGGGGCTTCGAAAATCTTGACGATGTCGGTCGACTGCAGACCTCTGGCAATCGATACGAGCATCGGTGTGTGACGCGTATTCTGCCCTCTGTATAGAGTAGAAACCGCGAACGGGATTGCACCGCCCTTTCCCTCTCCGTCTCCCAACTGCCCTCACGGCGCGATCGATGATCAAGATAGTTCTTCGATATTTCGATGAGAGCTGAGGCCGGAACAATCTGCATGATAGGGCTTCTTTTATCTGAATAGACTCGTGTCTAGCGAAGTCGCGCGATTCTCGTTGAGCCTCGCGAAGCAGATCCCGCTCGAGACGCCGTCTCTGGTTTACTCAGTGATCTCGAACTGAACCAGCCGTTGGGTCTTCTGCTGTACGGACAGTTGGCTGATCATTGTCCCTAGAGCGGGGAACTGCGCACAGGGACCGATGTTTCGCGACGAATTTCACCCACGAACTTGCCTTGCACCGCATCCCAACAGAGATCAAGCTGTCTATCGAGGATTTGCACCATCTCCGCCGACTGATCGCCGTTGATATCGAATTTGATCTCCGAGATCTGCTTGGGTCGTTTCCCGGCCACAGTTGCGAATACCTCGACCCGGTACGTTCCTGGCTCGGGAAGGAACAAGGTGGGATCCCCTCGAAAGTTGAAATGGTGGTCGCTTGCTACTCCAGTCGGCCCGACGTACAACCCACTACCTATCGTCAAGCGTCCGCTATCTGTATGCCCCCAAAAGTCGAATATGAATTCTCGATCATGGGGCTGATGCACGCGTAGATACAGGTTCTCGACGGCCATACCTTTTGCACCGGTTGAGTACAAGCACGTCCGGATGAATATCTTCGGCCAGTTTGGACCTACATCCCGTCTGAAACAAATATAGGTTGGTCGAGTCATCATGAGCCGTCCACGATTGAACTGCACGAGCCAAAACGTGTACGCGGAGATCACCACGGACGCTACGGATAACACCAACGAGACGATATCTTTCACGTCAATGCCTGCCCAAAAGATGTATACGGCGAACCGAAAGAGGGGTCAACACTTTGGAAAGTTATACAGAGCATCTATGGCCATTCGATGGTGTGAACGGAGGCGAGGTAAGTGCAATCCGCTCTACCGATTTTCGGTGATGATACTTTGCCACCGCATGTAGATTCGTGCATCTACCTGTGATCTGTTTCTGCCTCGATGGGTATCGGCGGTGGGGCAAGAAAGTGGAATTCGCGACGAGAATTTTTGATGCGACTCGGCTGCACGTCTTTACGCATCGCGTGCATGACCTCGCCCAACAGCGCGTCGTGCTGCACATCGCTCCGTGCGGTGTTGCGATACGAAATCTCTCGCTGGAACGCGTTGACGGCATCCAATACTGCGGGCGACGCAACCAGAGCCAACGCATTCACGGCGTCAGCGTAGCGCTCCTGCGCTGCAGGTGTAGAACGGCCTGAAACGATATTCGACAGCGCCGTCACGTACTCCTGATAGTGCTCGACCTTTGTCTGCCGCCAATCTGCTTCATGTTCGCGACGTTGCGCTAGGGCGGATGTGACGATCACCCCCACTAGTGCAAAGACGCCGGAGGCGAGCGCGGCAAGAATTGCGGGCAAGGCTACTGAGCTGAGGTTCATTCCGGCCTCGGAAAGTGTCGATGATTTTCACCTCTTTTTTGCATCTGTGAAGAATTATGCCTGATAGCAGTACCTCGCGATGCGGCGCGGGAGGCGCCTGTCTCTCTCTGGCGCTTCGAAGACCCACCGCCACACGTCGATCATTTGTAATCGGACGGCGGCCTACTAATCGGAGCGGACGCCCGAATGTCCGAGTGTCAGTGCAGGCGCGCGGCTCTTCCTGACTGAAAGACGCCCGCTCGAATCGCACCTAAAAGGCAAAATATCCAGCGAAGCCAGCACACGCCCATCCTCTTCATTGCCCCCAAGAAGCGTCTGTCAGGCAGACCAATAGTCTTCACATGGATCGGCAGACTGGAAACTTGGGTATCCAGGATACGACAAGTGAATGAAGGCCGAAAATTCTCATCCCAGGCATCTGCCTTTTTGCCCTATTGCGCCCTTCAAGCAGCCATCCGACGAAGACTCTGCGGCGGGTGGCCCGTGACCCGTATGAACGCCCTGCGCATCCGCTCGGGATCGGCAAATCCGACCGAGTAGGCGATCCGCTCGATCGGCTCGGCGCCCCGCTCCACTCTCTGGCGTGCTACCTCGACGCGCAGCCGCTCGACGGCCTTTGCGGGCGTCTCGCCAGTTTCGGCCAGGAATGTTCGCCCGAACTGCCGGGGACTGAGGCATGCGACGGATGCCAGTGTCTCGGTGGAGAGCGGCTCGTTCAGATGTTCGCGCATATACGTCAGTACCTCCCGAATCCTGTCGGACTCCGGCTCCATGTCGGCCAGGGCGGAGAACTGGGACTGGCCGCCCGGCCGGCGGTGGTACACGACCAGCGCCTGGGCTACGGCATGCGAGGCCGCATGGCCGAGGTCTTCTTCGATCAGCGCCAGCGCCAGGTCAATCCCTGCGGTCACACCAGCCGACGTCCAGATATGTCCGTCTTTCGCGAAGATGCGGTCTGACTGCACCCTGGCTTTCGGAAACATGCGCTGCAGCTGGCGCGAGTGCTTCCAGTGCGTGGTTGCGCAACGACCGTCGAGCAAGCCAGCCTTGGCAAGTATGAACGCGCCGGTGCAGACGCTTCCGATGCGCCGTGTGCCGTTTTCCTGGGCGGCGGCCAGGTGCCCGGTGATTGCCGGTAGCCCAGCGGGGTCGTCCGATATCTCGCCACCGACGACCAGCAAGGTATCGAGTGTCGAAGGGATCGAATCGGTAATGACCTTCAGACCGCCGGAGCTTGCGATCTCGCCGCCGGCCTGGGAGACGACGTGACACCGGTATGCCTTGATGCCGGCGTCCAGCTCGGCCAGTTCGAAGGCCGCGAGCGGGCCGCTCAGGTCTTGAATCTGGAAGCCTGGGTACACGAAGAACCCGATGTGCCGAATTGCCAGCGCGGGATCGATGCTCATGCACATGTCGAACGTCGGGAGAGGCGGGAGAGGACAGCCGTGGCGCGGTGCCCGTCGGGCCGGATGCCGTCCTCTTGCACGAGTCAAAATGGCTTCAGCACGGCGAGCATTGCGATGCCGGCGAACCCCGCCAGGAGCAACGGGCTCGCCCGCCAAGGTCTTGCGGCGGCCCCGCCGGCGAGGCGGCGAAGTCTTGCGGACTGCATGCCGTGCGCGGCCGCGAGCAGGAGAGCAAGGGCAAGCTTGACATGCAGCCACGGGGCGCCAAACCAGCCTCCGGACCTGGCAAGCAGAAAGCCGAGCACCAAGACCAGGAGCATCGCCGGCGTCGTGACCGCCCTGTCCCATCTGCGCAAGGCCGCCGAGATCCTCGCGACGTCCTGGCCGGATCTGGCCGCTGCCCACAGGAACGCCGCCACGGTCATCACGCCAGCGGCGAAGATCAGCGCGGACGCCACGTGCAGTGCCTTGAGCCAGGGGTATGGCGCAGCGAGACTCATCGGGACGGCTCCTTCCCGAGGCCGGCGATCTTGCGCGAGATGAAAGCCGCATTGAAGAATCCGCCGAACGGCAGGACGGCAACCAGAAACACGCGGATCACGTCGCTGCGCGACCAGCCGGCTTCGGCGACGGCTTGCATGGCGATCCACAGATAGATCAGCAACGCGAGGCCATGCAGCGGTCCCAGGACCTGCACACCGACGGGCCAGCCGCCGAGGTGCTTCAATGGAACGGCGACGCCGGCAAGAAGAATGAGCGTGGTGCCCTCGATCACCGATGCGAACTCGAGCCGGCGAAGTTGTGCCCGCCGTTGCGTCACTGCCTCGGCATGATTCGGCTCGCCGGGAAAATCCGGTTCCTGGCCACGTAGAGAGGCGCGGCCTGCCAGGCCGGTGCGCGGGGACTGCGGTTCCATGAGGAATGGCTCCTGGTGTCTGGAAGATCGAAACCCTCGTTTTATATCCCGGGCGCGGGTACCGGCGTGAGTGGCAGAAACGACGAATTGTGATCGTTTTCTGCCAAACATCGGCTGACAACCTGGCGCGGCCAGAAACGAGGGAAGTTCGTCCTTTCGCCATCAGGAGGCGTTGGCGAAAATGCCGCTCGACTTGACAACCAGCGACCGGTGATCGGATGAACACTCAGACCAAACTCAACGAACGCGCCGCGTCGCGTTCCAGGCCGCGTCCGGCCGTGTTGCGCCCGGCGGCGATCGCGGGCATCGCCGTGGCAATCGTCGGCGTCGGACTCTTTGTCTTCGCTCGCAAAACGCCCGTCGCCAACGCGGCGATGACGCCGCCGATGGTGTCGATATCGGCGCCGCTTTCACGGCAGGTGAACGAATGGGATACCTACGTCGGCCGCTTCGAGCCCAGCCGCACGGTAGAAATCCGGCCGCGCGTATCGGGCCAGATCACCGCCGTCCACTTCGCCGATGGCGCGACCGTTCGCCGGGGCGAGTTGCTGTTTACCATTGACCGCAGGCCATTCGCGGCGGCCCTCGCCGAAGCCGGCGCGAGCCTGGCAAGCGCGCGCAGCGAACTTGCGCTGGCCCGCGCCGACGCGCAGCGGGCAGACAATCTGGTCGGCGAAGACGCTGTCTCGAAAAGCGAGCTGGACCGCCTCCACGCAAGGGTGCAGGCCGGCATTGCCGCCGTGGCGGGTGCGCAGGCCCGGGCCGACGCCAGATCACTGGATCTCGAATTCACCGAAGTCCGCGCCCCGATTGCCGGAAGGGTTTCATACCGGCGCGTCGACCCGGGCAATCTGGTCGCGACCGGAGAGGGCGGAAGCGGGACGCTCCTGACCACCGTCAACGCGCTGGATCCCATCTACTTCGTATTCGATGCGTCGGAGGCGCTCTATCTCAAGGCGCTGCGCGCGAAGCAAGGCGGCGCGAAAATGTCCGCAATCGAGGTCCGCCTTCAGGACGAAGCCGACTATCGCTGGCGCGGCGCGCTCGACTTTACCGACAACGGCCTGGATCCGCGGTCGGGCACCATCAGGCTGCGCGCCGTCGTGGACAATCCCGGACTGTTCCTCGCGCCCGGCATGTTCGGCAACATGCGCCTGGCCAGCGGCGGCGCCACGACGGCGCTGCTGGTCCCCGACGCCGCCATACAGACCGATCAGGCGCGCAAGGTTGTGCTGACCGTGTCGAAGGACGGCACCGTCGAGGCGAAGCCGGTGGCGCTGGGTCCGGTGGTCGACGGCCTTCGCATCGTGCGCTCGGGCCTGGCGCCGAATGACAACGTCGTCGTCGGTGGCGTGCAGATGGCGGTCCCCGGCAGCAAGGTGCTGACCAGGCCGGGAAGCATCAAGCCCGCGGCGCCCCTGAATCGCTCGCTCACGCCGGCGACCGCCGGCGAGGCCACCTTTGCCTCCTAGGGCAAGGCCCCGGCGGCATCTCCTCCTTAAGGAAAGCACTCCATGCGCCTGTCGCGCTTCTTCATCACACGGCCGATTTTCGCCGCAGTCCTGGCGGTCGTGATTACCATCGTGGGCGCCATTGCCTACTTCCGACTGCCGGTATCGCAGTACCCCGACATCATTCCGCCGACCGTCGTGGTGTCCGCCACCTATCCCGGCGCGTCGGCCGAGACGGTTGCCGAGACGGTGGCCGCGCCGATCGAACAGGAGATCAACGGCGTCGACAACATGCTGTACATCTCCAGCCAGTCCACCGGCGACGGCAAGGTTGCGATCTCGGTGACGTTCAAGGTCGGGACCAACCTCGATGCGGCGCAGATGCTGGTGCAGAACCGGGTCGCCACCGCGACGCCGCGCTTGCCCGAAGAGGTGCAGCGCCTCGGCGTGACCACCCGCAAGACCGCGCCGAGTGCGCTGATGGCGGTGAACCTGGTCTCGCCGGACGGCACCTTCGATCAGGACTACATTTCGAACTACGCACTCACCCAGGTACGCGACCGGCTGAGCCGGATCGACGGCGTTGGCGACGCCATCATTTTTGGCAGCCGGGAATTTGCCATGCGGGTATGGATCGACCCGGACCGGGCGGCATCGCTGAACCTGACCGCCGGTGAAGTGGTCGCGGCGCTTCGTGCCCAGAACGTGCAGGTCGCCGCCGGCGCGCTGGGCCAGCCGCCCAACGCGTCCACCGATGCCTTCCAGCTGAACGTCCGGACGCAGGGCCGATTCTCCGATCCCGAACAGTTCGCCGACGTGATCGTCCGTACCGACAAGGACGGCCGGCAGGTCCGGGTGCGCGATGTGGCGCGCGTCGAACTGGGGGCGGCCGACTACGGCACCAACGCGTACCTGTCCGGCAAGCCGTCGATCATGATCGGCATCTTCCAGCGACCGGGCACGAACGCGCTCGAGACGGGCGAAACCGTCGAGCGCGTCATGCGGGAGACCGCAAAGTCGTTTCCGCACGGGCTGGAGTACCGCATCATGTGGAACTCCACGAAGTTCATCGCCCAGTCCACCGCCGCGGTCCGCCAGACGCTGCTGGAGGCCGCGGTGCTCGTGGTGCTGGTCATCTTCCTGTTCCTGCAGCGCTGGCGGGCGGCGATCATTCCGGTCGTCGCCATTCCGGTTTCGCTGGTCGGCACCTTCGCGCTTCTTGCCGTTGCCGGCTACAGTCTCAACAGCCTGTCGCTATTCGGCCTGGTCCTGGCGATCGGGATCGTGGTGGACGACGCCATCGTGGTCGTCGAGAACGTCGAGCGCAACCTCGGGTTGGGGCTGGGTCCGCTCGACGCGGCACGCAAATCGATGGATGAGGTATCGGCGGCCTTGGTGGCCATCGTGCTGGTCCTGTGCGCGGTGTTCATTCCGACGCTGTTCCTCACCGGGCTGTCCGGGGCGTTCTACAAGCAGTTCGCGCTGACGATATCTGGCGCCACCATCATTTCGCTGATTCTCTCGCTCACGCTGTCGCCCGCCCTCGCCGCGCAGCTTCTGCGCGCGCACGACGCGAAGGACGCCGGGCATCCGGTCCTGCGCGCGGCGCACCGGGCGGGCGACGCGTTCAATCGGCGCTTCGATGCGTTCAGCGCCGCCTACGGGAGACTGACGGCGTGGCTGGTAGCCCGGCCCAGGAGGGTGATGCTGTCGTATTGCGGCCTTATTCTGGCGACGGTCGCGCTGTTCTGGGTGACGCCGACAGGCTTCATTCCCGCGCAGGACCAGAGCTATCTGATTACCGTGGTGCAATTGCCGCCGGGCGCGTCTCTTGCACGGACCGACGCCGTGCTTCAGGACGTTTCCAGGCGCCTGCTCGCGATCGAGGGCGTCAGGGGCACGATCATGCTTCCCGGTTATGACGCCGCATCCAATACCAATTCGCCCAACTCGGCCACCGCATTCATCCCCCTCAAGCCGTTCGAGGAGCGCGACCGTTCCGCGAACTCCATTCTGGACGAGGCGCGCAAGGCCACCGCGGATATCGACGGCGCGCGCGTCATGGTCATCCCCCCTCCCCTGATCGATGGCATCGGTTCCGCGGGCGGCTACAGGATGATGGTGCAGGACCGCAGCGGCCACGGGTACCAGGAACTGGGCGGCGAGGCGGGAAAGCTGATTGCCAAGGCCAACGCGGCACCGGGCCTGTCCCAGGTGTACACGTTCTTCAATACGCTGACGCCGCGGATCTTCGCGGACATCGACCGCCGCAAGGCCGAGATACTTGGTGTCCCGGCGGAGCGCGTATTCGAGGCGCTCCAGGTCTATCTCGGATCGGCCTACGTCAATGACTTCAACCTGCTGGGCAGGACCTTCCGGGTGACCGCGCAGGCTGACCAGTCTCATCGCGGCAACACGGCCGACATTGCCAACCTGAAGACGCGCTCGTCGAGCGGGGCGATGGTGCCGGTGGGGTCGGTTGCCACCTTCCATGACGAAACGGGACCGTATCGCGTGGTTCGATACAACCTCTTTCCGGCGGTCGAGGTGGACGGCGACACCGCGCCCGGTTCCTCCACGGGGCACTCGCTGGCGACCATGGAACGGCTTGCCGCCGACACGCTCCCGGCCGGCTATGGCAGTGAATGGACGGGTATCGCGTATCAGCAGAAGATCGCCGGCAACACCGCCGTGCTGGTGTTCGCGCTGGCCGTGGTGCTGGTGTTCCTCGTCCTGGCTGCCCAGTACGAGAGCGTCACGCTCCCGCTGGCGATCATCCTCATCGTGCCGATGTGCCTGCTCGCGGCGATGATCGGCATCAATCTCCGGGGCATGGACAACAACGTCCTGACCCAGATCGGACTTGTGGTGCTGATTGCGCTTGCCGCCAAGAATGCGATCCTGGTGGTGGAGTTCGCCAAGCAGGCGGAGGAGCAGGACGGCCTGACGCCCGTCGCGGCGGCGGTGCGCGCCGCGCAGACCCGTTTGCGGCCAATCCTGATGACGAGCTTTGCCTTCATTCTGGGGGCGGTGCCCTTGCTGATCGCCAAGGGCGCGGGCGCCGAGCTCCGGCAGGCGCTCGGGACCGCCGTGTTCTTCGGCATGCTGGGAGTGACGGGCTTTGGGCTGCTCTACACGCCTACCTTTTACGTGGTCTGCCGCGCCCTTGGCGCGCGGCTGTCGCGGCGCCGCCGGCCGGCGGCGCCGGCCCGGTTGCAGCATGCTGATTGAGGTGCACCGATGAGAATACTTACGCTGCCGCTTTCCATTCTTGCGCTGGCCTTGAGCGCCTGCGCCGTGGGTCCCGACTATGTGGCGCCCACCCTGACGGATTCCGCCACCGGCACCTTCGCCGCCAGCGCGGAGCCGGCCCTTTACGACGACAGGCCCGCGCATGACGACTGGTGGCGCCTGTATCGGGACCCGATACTCGATCGGTTGATTCAGGACGCGCTGGGCGCGAACACCGACGTGCGGGTGGCCGTCGCGCGTCTGGAGCGGGCGCGCGCGATGTTGCGCGACGCCGGCGCGGATCTTTATCCGAGCACCGGACTCGATGCCACGGCGAATCGCCAGAGACAGGCCGCCATCCAGACGCTTCCCGGACTGGACCGGGAGAACACGCTCGTCGACGCGGGCTTCGGCGTGGCCTATGAAGTCGACCTTTTCGGCAGGGTGAGGCGAAGCCTGGAATCGGCCCGCGGCGACTTCGAAGCGGCGCAGGCGGACCGGGATGCCGTCAGGGTGGCGATCGTCGCGGACACCACGCGGGCCTACCTCAATGCCGCCAGCGCAGCCCGGCGGCTCGCCGTCGCCCGTCGCATCGTCGAGTTGCTGGATCGCTCGCTGCGGGTGACGGGCGGCCGCGAACGGGCCGGGCTGGCCACGCCGCTGGATACGGCCAGAATGGCCGCCTTGCGGGAACAGCGGCGTTCGAGCATCCCGGCGATTGCCGCCGAGCGGCAGGCCGCCCTTTTCCGGCTCGCTGTCCTGACCGGCCGCGCCCCCAGGGATCTGCCCGCCGCCGCGGCCACGGCCGATACGCCGCCGGCCATCGAGGTGCCGATCCCCGTCGGTGACGGGAGGGCGATGCTTGCCCGGCGGCCGGATGTCCGCGCCGCGGAGAGACGACTCGCTGCCGCTACCGCGCGAATTGGCGTCGCCACGGCCGATCTGTATCCGCGGATCTCGCTCGGCGCGTCGATCGGATCGACCGGATTCGGCTTTGGCGATGTCTTCGGCGCCGGTCCCCTGCGATGGCTGGCGGGGCCGTCGATCTCCTGGTCCTTCCCGAACCAGGAGCGGATCCGCGCGCGCATCGCCGCCGCCAGGGCGGATAGCGATGGCGCGCTTGCCACCTTCGACGGCAGCGTGCTGCAAGCGCTGGCCGAGACGGAAACGGCGCTGTCGAACTACGCCCGCGCGCTTGACCAGCGCGCCGCGCTCGACGCGGCCCGGGAGCAGGCGGACCGGGCCGCGCGCATCGTCCGGGCCCAGCAGCGGGAGGGACGCAGCGACAGCCTTGCCCTGCTCGATGCCGAACGGACCTTTGCCGATGCGCAAGCACAGCTCGCCGATGCCGAAGGCCGCATTGCCAACGCGCAGGTGGATCTGTTCAGGGCGTTGGGCGGTGGCTGGGCATCTCCCGGTTGAATGCATGACGGCGATGTTGTGAGTGGCAGGAATGACCAGGACCGATTGATTTCCGACACGCGCGCTAGAATGCGGTCTGCGTTGCCCGATTGCCCCCATGGATCGCCGCCATGACCAAGGAGATGTGATTGAAAACCGTCGCCGTGCTTGCCCTCCAGGGCGTGGTGCCGTTCGACCTCGGTATTGCCTGCGATGTGTTTTCGCGGGTCGTGCTTGCGAACGGCAAGCCTGGCTACCGTGTGCTGGTGTGCGGCGAGTCGGCGCGCGTGGACGCCGGCGGGCATTTTGATATCCGGGCGCCCGGGCGGCTGGAAGATGCGCTGGACGCGGATCTCGTGATCGTTCCGGGCGTCGACGATATCGAGCGGCGGGCTTCCGCCAGCGCCTGCCGAACGCTGAAGGCCGCGCGCGAAAGCGGCGCGCAACTGGCTTCGATTTGCACCGGCGCCTTTGTGCTTGCCGAAGCGGGACTGCTGGACGGCCATCGCGTGACGACCCATTGGGCGGCCGCGGACGAGCTCTCGCGCCGCTACCCCGCGCTGGAGGTGGACACCGGCGTTCTGTTTGCCGACGAGGGGGACATCGTCACGTCCGCGGGAAGCTCGGCCGGTCTCGACATGTGCCTGCACCTGGTCGGGCGCGACTATGGACAGGCCGCCGCGGTGCAGGCGGCACGGCTCGCGGTGGCGCCGCTTCACAGGGACGGCGGACAGGCGCCGTTTATCCGGCAGCCCGTTGCCGATACGACGACAAGCCTTTCCCCCCTCTTCGATTGGATGCTGAAAAATCTCCACAAGCCGATCGACGTGACGGCGCTTGCGGCAAAGGCCAGGATGACACCGAGGACCCTTGCGCGCCGGTTTCGCGACCAGACGGGGACCACGCCCATCCAGTGGCTGATCACACAACGGGTTCGCCGCGCGCAGGAGCTTCTGGAGACCAGCGAAGCCTCGGTCGATCAGGTGGCTTCGGCATCGGGTTTCGATTCCCCGGTCACGTTCCGCGCACGGTTCCAGCGGGTGGTGGGGCTCACGCCGTCCGCCTATCGACGGCGGTTCAGGCAATCGTAGGGTGGCCTGCAAGCGGCGCGCATGGCCATGCCTGCGTCAGTCGCGGATCCCGCAACACATCGAGTACGTGTTGCGTGAAACGCGCAACGTACCCCGCGCGATTGCAATACCGAGGAAAACTCCACCCCGGCGTCCGCTCAGTTCAGTGGCCTGACGCGCCGGAACGCGGCCAGGATGGCCAGGTCATAGCCGATCTTCAATACGCCGCAGGCCAGCAACGGGGCGCCGGCCCAGCCCATTGCCATGAGTCCGCCGGCAAGCACCGGGCTGATCGCGGCGGCGAGGCTGCGCGGCACCGCGGTCAGGCTTGCCGCCGCTGCCCGCTCGGCGGGGGTGACCACCGCCATCACAAAGGCCGTGCGCGTTGGCACATCCATTTGAGACAGCGCGCTGCGCGCCAGCAGCAACAGCAACGCCAGCGGCAGCGACGGCGCAAACGCGGCGGCGATCAGGAACGCGCTGGATGGAATGTGCGTAAACACCATCGTGTTCAACAACCCGATCTGTCGGGCCAGCGGAACGGCGGCGAGCTGTGACGCCGTGGTCAGCAATCCGGCCCAGAAGAAGAACTGGCCCGCCGCGCCGGGCGACATCCCGAAACGCTGCATCAGCCAGAGCGACAGCAAGGCATTGACGACCAGGCCGCTGGCAAACGCATCCACGCTGAACAGCATCGCGAGCCGGATGACGATCCGACGCGACGGCCCCAGCGGCGCGGCCGTCGACGTCGAGTGCGGATGGGGTGCGGGCAGCCTCGCGTAGAGCGCCCAGAGCGCAATGCCGGTCAGGGCGTAGACGACGAACATCAGGCGCATGCCGTCCAGGAACGACAGGCCGGCATGCCTGGCGAGCCAGCCCGGCACGGCCGCGGCCAGCGCCCCGAATGCGGCGGACAGCGAGCCCGCGAGGCCGTAGCGCGCAAACAATGCCGTGCGCGCCTCGGGCTTCGCGGATTCCGCCAGCCGTGCCTGCTCCAGCGGCAGGAACACGCTGACGTCGCCCGAGCTCGGGTTCAGCGTGCCGACGAAGGCAACGATCAACAGCGGCCAGAGCGACGACAGGCCCGCAAAGGCCGCCCCGGTTGCGGCCATCATGACCGCCGCCCCGATCAGCAGGCGACGTTGCGCAAAGCGGTTCCCGATGAGTCCGACCAGAATGGTGGCAGTCGCGGAGCCGATCAGCGTGACGCTGCTTATCAGCCCGACGGCGAACTGGTCGAAGCCGAGCGCCAGCAGGTACGCAGGCAACAGCACCGCCACGAAGCCGTCGCAGAAACCACGCAGCGCCCGCCCGGCAAGAAGCGGCATGACGCTTGCGTCGGCACCGGACGGCAGCACGAGGCCGGAGAGCATGGTGCGATTCACTGGTCGGCGGCCTCGGTTGTCATGGCGTTCTCATGGATCATGATGATCTCCTGTGGCTCGATGATGCGGCAGCGGACAGGCTGCCAAGCCGGCCCTGCCTTGAGTTGAAAGACGCCCGGCAATCCGGGAACGGGGAACAGGCGACGGGCAACGGGCTAGCGCTTGCGAGCGCTGGAAAAGTGCGTGTAGAGCGAGTCGAGGACATGACCGGCCTCCGTCAGCAGCGCGTCGTCGTCGGGCAGGCGCTCGCGCGCGCCCGCCACCATCGCTTCGAAACCGCTCGCTTCCGCAACCGGCGTGCCGCCGATGTCCAGCACGTGAACCATCTGGCCGAGGCGTGCCAGTCCCTTGTCCTCGTCCAGCCCGAAGCTGGCGAGCAACACCTCGAACGAAACCCGGTCGCCGACATGCGCGAATGTCGCGCCATCGAAATCGAACGCCAGCGCCGCCTCCGGGCACTGGCGAACGTCTTCCAGCCAGAGGAAGGTGGCGTGGGGATCGATGAAGCGCCGGATCAGCCAGGCACAGGCAACGCGGTCCACCCAGAGGTGCCGTCGGGTTGCCCAGCATCGCCCCTGGTATTGGGCTGGGTCGCGTCTCGGGATGCTGCCCGCCCTGCCCTGTGGCTCGCCCGGCGACAGCACGATGTCGATGGCCGCGTTGAAATCGCGCCACCGCGCTTCGGCGCGGACCGAGGCCTCGTTCGGGAAGAAGTCGATCCTGCGGATCGCGTCGAATCCGCGGCCGTAGCGGCGAGCCATGCGCAGCAGTGCCGCTTCGTCCGCGTCGGCCAGCGTTGCGCGCGTGCCGGAGAGCTCGGCCATCCAGTCCGCGTATTCGGGGGTGCGGTCGAACAGCGCGCGATATTCAGCGTCCTGCCGCGTGTCGGTGGCCTGAACGGAGAGCGTCCAGACCTTGCCATCCTCGCCGGCCGCGTCCGACGCAAGCGCCTGCAACGGCTCACGCACGCCGGCCAGATCGGGCAGCAGATAGGCCCCGTCGCGCAGCGCGGCCGCGCCAAGCGCCTTGATGCCGCGCCAGAGGCGCATGCGGGCCGTGGCGGCCGAAGTGGGCAGGCTGGCAACCAGCAGCACCCATTGGGAGGGAAATTGAAGCGCAGTCATGCACCCAGCTTAGTGGGCCATCGCTTGCGCTTCAATGTTGTAGAGATATCTACATAGGCAACTGGCCAGCGCCGGACAGGTGACTATCGCGGCGCATCAGCCGCCGCGAGGCTCGCCATCAGGGACGCCATCGGGGACGCGCGGCGGCCCTAGCCGCGCAGCGAGTCCAGCACGGCCTGCAGCGGCAGCCTTTCCAGGTGGAAGCAGGCCTGACCGAGCCGCCCGGCATCGCCAGGCGCCTTGCGGCCGTAGGCGAAGCAATCCGTCGCCTTCTCGATCAGTTCGTCATCGGTGAGCGGCAGCTGCGCACTGCCGCGAAGGGCCTCCACGCGAATCGCCAGCCGGCGGCCGTCGCGCAGGTGAACGGCGACTTCGGCCCAGCGCGGGAAGGTCGGCGGTTCGCCCTGGCTCAGGTGCACCCGGTCGAAGAAGGCCTGGATCTCGGGCCGCAGAACCGGCTCGTCGCGAAAGCTCGCCAGATTTACCGCGCCATCGCAAATGGCCGCCGCCATGGCGTACTGCATGCTGAACTTGGCTTCGAGACCCGTGCGCGGGCGATCGTGGATGAGAGGCACCGTGGCGCGGTAGTTCGTCTTCACGTCCACGCGCTCCACGTCGTCGAGCGTGAACGGCGTTTCGCGCCGGATGTCGAGCATGCCCTGAATCGCCCGGTGGGTGGCATAGCACAGCGGATACTTCTTGATGTCGAGCCCCGAACGTTCGATCTCCAACGGCAGCTCGCCCAGACGGTCGAGCTCCGCGTGCAGATCCTGGCCGTCGGCATAGAGCACCGCGTAGCCCTGCTTGCCGTCCAGCGCCGCGGGCGATGCATCCAGACCCGCGTCGGCCAGCAGCACGGACCGGAGCGCGATCGCATTCGCCTGTCCCGCCTGGAAGGCCTTGCCCATCGTGCCGAAGTTCTCCCGGGTTCCCGCGATCTGCGACACGAGGATGCCCAGCGCATGAATCGTGCGCTGCTGGTCGAGCCCCAACAGGCGCGCGCAGGCGGCGGTCGTGCCGAAGGCGGCGATCGAGACGGTGGAGTGCCAACCCTTGGCGTACTGGTCGTCCACGATGGCGCGCGCGATGCGGACGGTCACCTCCAGGCCCACCACGCAAGCGTCGAGCACCGCGCGGCCGGCACTGCCGAGCCCCTCGCCCAGGGCCACCACCGCGGGGAACATCGCAACGCTCGGATGGCCGCGCAGCGGGGAGCTGACGTCGTCGAAATCGAGCACGTGGCCCATCGTGCCATTGACCAGCGCGGCCATCTCGACGGGCAGGCGCTCGCCGGTGGCCCAGACCGTGGCCATGCGCGCGGCGTTGGTGCCCTGGCCGCGCGCATAGTCCAGCACCCGCGCGGACGCGGGCTCATGCGCGCCGCCCACTGCGACGGCGATGGTGTCGTAGAGCGCGCGTGCTGCGGCGGCGCGGGCCTCGGCGGAAATCGCCGAGGCGTCGAAGCCGACCGCGAAGGCGGCGATCTTCTCGCTGGCTGAAAGGTGCATGAATTCGTACTCCTGGTTTCGTTCGAAAAAAGCCTGCTCGCCGGCAGGTGGATGGATGACGCGCCACGCGCGTCGATGCCTTGAATGCTTATGGCCCCGGGTTGCCCGGGTTGCCCGCAACGCCTTCAATGCCTTCAATGCCTGAAGCCCGGGACGGAATGCGAGGCGCGCGAATGGAACGCGGCGCTTCGCCTCGCCCGGCATTCAGGTCGAGCGCTCATTCCGGTTCGATGCCGGCGCGCTGGATGACTTCCCGCCACTTGACCGTCTCCTTGCGCATGAAGGCCGACAGCTCCTGCGGCGAGGAGCCGATCGGCTGCACGCCGTCGACCATGAACAGCTTCTGCACCTCGGGATCCTTCAGCGCCGCGACGGCGGCACGCTGCAACTTGTCGAGAATGGGCTGGGGCGTGCCCTTGGGCGCCAGCAAGGCGTACCAGACATAGGACTGGTACCCCGGCACGCCGGCCTCGGCGATCGTCGGAACTTCGGGATGCGCGGGAGAGCGCTGGGCGGTGGTGACGCCCAGCGCCACCATCTTGCCTGCCTGCAGGAAACTGCCGCCGCTGCCAAAGCCGGCGAACACGGCTTGCAGGCGCCCACCCATCAGGTCGGTATAGGCCGGCGAGGCGCCCTGGTAGGGGATGTGCTCCATGTCCAGCCCGGCCATCGACTTGAGCAGTTCCATCGACAGGTGCAGGCCGCTGCCGGTGCCGGAGGAACCGTAGGAGAACTTGCCGGGGTTCTTGCGCACCAGCGCAATGAACTCGGGCAGCGTCTTGACGCCGAGGCTCGGCGAGACGGCCAGAAAGTACGGCGCCTGCGCCAGCAGCGAGATCGGCTCGAAGTCCTTGACCGGGTCATAGGAGAGCCGCTTGACGAGTCCCGGGTTGATGGCTGCCTGGGCTGTCAGGGCCAACGCCAGCGTGTAGCCGTCCGGCTTGGCGTGGGCCACCAGGGACATGGCGATGCCGCCGCTCGCTCCGCCCCGGTTGTCGACGATGACCGTGGCGCCAAGCTGCTTGGACAGGGCAACGGCCATCGGCCGGCCGACGGTGTCCGCGCCGCCGCCCGAGGCGTACGGGAGGACGAGGCGAATGGGGTGGTCGGGGTACTCCGCGTGCGCGGCGGCGCTGAGCACAAGCGCCGCCACGGCGACCGCGGCGCGGCGCAGGGGACGAAGGTTGAGGACTGGCATGGTCTCCTTTCGTTTTATTTGGTTGGATTGTTCCGATTCCGGATAAGCGGCGCCGCTCAGCCGGCCCGCGCGCGCGTGAGCGCAAGAAGCGCGTCGCCGGCCCGGGCGAGAGCCTGCCGGGCCTGCGCGTTCCAGACGCCGGCGGCTTCGGCTGCCGCGCGCTCCTCGTCCAACATGCGCATCGCCTCGTCTGGCTGGGGTCCGCCCGCGCCACGGCGCCGCAGGATCATCTGCTCGGCATCCACGCACTGGTTGTACTGCACGGCGTCGATCGGGAGTTCCGCGCCGGCCTGTTCGCGGTAAAGCGCGCAGGCCTGTTCGTAGGAGATCTCCGCCAGGCGCAGCCGCCGTTCGCGGCCGAAATCGGTCAGGAGCGAGGCGAAATGGTGGCCGAGGCGGAAAGGCACGCGGGCCTGCTGCATGAGCACGTCGGCAATCTCCGTGACCGTGGAATAGTCCGCATCCACCTCGCGGCGGGCCTGCTGCGCGTCGACCACGAGGCTGTCGACGATCCGCGTGAAAAGCGCGAACAGATCCACGAAGCGCTTGGAGGACAGCGGGTCGTAGGCGCGGTAGTCGAACATGCCGGTCCGCACGTTGTGGGCGACGAGGAACGGCCCCTGCATCTCGCAGAGCAGCAGGCTGCTCTGCGCCCGCAACTGCTCCAGGGCGGCCGGATTGCGCTTCTGCGGCATCAGGCTGCTGATGCCCATGAGTTCGCCCCCGCGCATCGTGAGCCAGGGATGAGGCGTGAGGTACTGCGAATGCAGGTCCTGCGCAAACTGGCTGATCTGCACGGCGCAGCTGGCAAGCACGGATGCCAGTTCCAGGCTGCTGTCCACCGAGGCAAGATGGTTCGCGTCGTAGGTGTTGCGCACGATGCCGCCAAAGCCCAGCAGGCTGGCCAGGCGTTCGCGGTCGACAGGGAAGCTCGACGCCGCCAGGGCGGCCGCGCCCAGCGGACTGAGGTTGATGCGCGCATAGGCCTGCTCCAGCCGCTGTTGCTGCCGGCCCAGCGCGGCGGCGACGGCCAGCAGGTAGTGCGCCAGCGTCGTGGGCTGGGCCTGCACGCCGTGCGTGTAGGCAGGAATGACCGTGCGCACGTGGTCCCCCGCCAACTTCAGCAGCCCGCGCCGCATGTCGCCCAGGCCCGCGTGCGCATCGAGCAGGTCGGCCCGCAGGTTCATGCGCGAGAGCGTGGAGGCAATGTCCTGCCGGCTGCGGCCGGCATGCACCAGCGACGCCGACGGGCCGGCCAGCTCGGCCAGCCGGCGCTCGTAGTCGAGATAGTCGCCCGAGGGGCGTGCGGCTGGCGCTTCGTTCTCGAGGGCCAGGATGGCCTGCGCAATCGCGCGGGCATCCTGCGCGCCGATGACGTCGCGCTCGGTGAGCATGACGAGGGAGGCCTGGTTGATCTGGCCGAGGAATGCCGGAACCCGCGCACCACCGCGGAAGGCTTCGTTGACGTCCTTGACGGCGTAGGCGGCGCTGGCGTGGCCGGAAGGTGCGGATGGTGCAGAAGGTGCGGACGGTGCTGACATGGAGGCACATGGAACGGAGTTATGTTGCCGCTAATGTGCGTCCCGTCAGTTCATGCCGTCAAATGAATTAATTGGCATCAATCATTGCCTGCATTGCATAATATGGCCATTGCGCCGAGACTCCCCGTGCCGCCATGTCGATGACCTTCCAGCAACTTCACTGCATCCGCCAGATCGTGGCCAACGGCTTCAGCGTTTCACGCACGGCCGAGGCGCTCTTCACCACCCAGCCAGGCGTGAGCAAGATGGTGCGCGCGCTCGAAGACGAACTAGGCATCGTGGTCTTCGCGAGGCGCGGCAATCGGCTGGTGGGGCTGACCGATGCCGGACGCGAGGCCTATTCGCTTGCGGGCCGCATCCTGCAGGACTCGCAGGCATTGCGCGGCCTGCGCGACAACGGGCAAGGCGGGCAGGCGCGCGGCACGATCCGCCTGGGCACCACCCATGTTCATGCGCGCTACCGGCTGCTGCCCGTCACCGGGCGCTTCCTGCGCACCTACCCTCACGTCCAGCTGGAGTACTCGGTCGGCACGCCGCCCGAAATCCACGCCGGCGTGCGCGACGGCAGCATCGACATCGGCCTGAGCACCATGCCGTCGAACGCCGCACCCGATATCCTTTCGCTTCGCGCCTACGAGATGGAGCGCTGCCTCGTCGTGCCGCAGGGGCACCCGCTGCTGGCACTGGGCGAGATCAAGATCAGGGATCTGGCCGACTGGCCGTGGATTGTGCACGACGAGAAATTCACGTCCGGCGCCGTGGTGCAGCGGGCGTTCCAGATGCACGGGCTACAGCCCCGCATCGTGATGCGCGCCATGGACGTGGACGTGATGAAGGCCTACGTGGCGCAGGGCGTCGGCATCGCCGCGCTGAACAAGATGGCGATGGAAGACGACCCGGATCCGAGGCTGCGCTGCATCGAAGCCGGGCATATTTTCCCTGCCTCGACGGCTATGGTCATGGTTCGACGGGATCACTTGCTCAAGCCGTTCGCCTTCGACTTTATCCGGATGCTGCTGCCGCGCGTGCGGCGGACGACGCTGGTCGCGGCACTCGGTATTCCGACGTAGCGCAGACCTCGTTCCCACCATCCGCGTGCCGTGCGCGACCTTCGGCGGGACTTCTCTCGTCCGGCCAGCCCTGAAACGGACCGGACCGCGGCACGCCGGCGTGACGACGCCCGCGGTGGCGACTGCCGCTCGATGACGGTTGCGCGAATCCCTTCGTCGTAGAACAGCCTCGCGGCCGCCTGCCGCCTGCTCCGCCCCACGCGATTTCATGGATGGAACGAACCGAAGCGGCAAACAGTAAACAGCCAATGGCAAACGACAAACGGCAACGCCTACGTCAATCGCAGATCCCACAACACATCGAGTACGTGCTGCGTGGAACGCTCAACGTACCCGGCACGATGCGCGATACCGAGCCGGCGCCACAACGCCGGGCGCAGCGGACGCATGACAATGCGCCCGTCGAGCAATGGCGTGGTGGCCTCATGGGGCAACAGCGCCGCGCCGTAGCCTGCCGCCACCAGGCTCTTGATCGCGTCGTTGTAGTTGAGCTGAATGCGCGGCGCGGGATGCTGCCCTCCGGCCGCGAACCACTCCGCGGTCAGACGCGAGAGGCGCGTGGTCGCGTCATTGAGAATGAGAGGCTGGGCGGCGAGCCATTCCGGCGTGACGCGGGCCGGGCACCGCCAGTGCGCCGGCACAAAGGCCATCACGGGGTCGCGGCGCCAGGGCTTTATCACGAGTCCGGCCACCGGGGGCTGAGGCAGTGCGACCAGCCCGACATCCAGCGTTCCATCCGCCAGTCGGGACAGCGTTTCATGCGAAGTGAGCACCGCAATCTGAATGTCGATGGCGGGATGGTGCTGGCGCAGCGCTTCGAGCGCCTGCGGCAAGAGGTGCGCGATCACGCCGGTCGACGCGCCGAGCCGCACGCGCCCTTCGAGCCCCTGCACCTGGCGTTGAATATCGTCCAACGCCTGCTCCGCATCGGCCAGCAGCCGGCGCGCGCGCTCCACCAGCACCTCGCCAATCGCCGACGGCCTGACATGCCCGCGCTTCCGTGACAGGAGCGGCGCCCCAATGCGATCTTCGAGTTCGGCGATGTGGAGGCTGACCGTGGGCGGCGCCAGGTGCAGTGCACGCGCCGCATCGGCAAATGAGCCACGGTCGGCAATGGCGACCAGCGTGCGCAGACGGTCCAGGCTGATCTCTCGCATGTCGGCATCCAGATTCAGGAAAACTGAATATTAACGTTATCAAATTCAACTTTCTCTATTCTAGCGGTCCGGGGAACATAGGGGCTCGTTCTCCTTGTCACAACCCACAGTCACCGGAGTATTCCCCGTATGCGCTCTCCTGTTGTTTTCATCGACGGCGACCAAGGCACCACCGGGCTGCAAATCCACGAACGGCTGCGCAACCGGACCGACCTCCGGCTGTCCACGCTTGCCGCCGCGGAACGCAAAGATCCGCGGCGCCGCGCGGAAGCCATCAACGCCTGCGACATCGCCATCCTCTGCTTGCCCGATGCCGCCGCGCGCGAGGCGGTGGACGCCATTGTCAATCCCGCCGTCAGAGTCATCGACGCCAGTTCCGCCCACCGCACGCGGCCGGACTGGACATACGGATTTCCGGAAATGGCGCCGGGACAGGCCGAGCGCATTGCGAACGCGCGTCGGGTCACCAATCCCGGTTGCTATCCGACCGGCGCCATCGGCTTGCTGCGCCCCCTGTTGCAGGCCGGGCTCATACCGGGCAACTACCCCGTCAGCATTCATGCGGTGTCCGGCTACTCCGGAGGCGGGCGTGCCGGCGTGGAGGAATATGAGGGACCGGGAGCCGTCAACGCGCCTTCATACCAGGTATATGGCCTGGAACTCGCGCACAAGCACACCCCGGAGATTCAGCAGCACGCCGGGCTCGCGCAGCGTCCCATCTTCGTCCCCGCGATTGGGGCGTTCCGCCAGGGCATCGTGCTGACGGTCCCCCTGGCGCTGCGGCTGCTGGCACCCGACGTGGATGGCGCCGCGTTGCACGCATGCCTCGCACGCCACTATGCCGAGGCGGCCCACGTAAGTGTCACGCCGCTGCACGAATCGCGCGCCCTGAAGCACCTGGATCCGCAGGCGCTGAACGGCACCAACGACATGCGCCTGAGCGTATTTCCCAACATGGAACACGGGCACGTCCTGCTGTCCGCGGTTTTCGACAATCTTGGCAAAGGCGCATCCGGCGCAGCGGTGCAGAACCTGAACCTGATGCTCACGCGGCAATAGCGGCCGATGGCTTCAGCTGACGTTCGGCCGCAACCATATGCCGACGATTGTTGCCGGCCGACGTGAGCCGCCTCGATAACATCGAGGCGCGCACCGCCGGCACCGCCTCACTCGTCGCCCGGCACGCCGTAACTGGGCGCGGCGAGCGGATTGAGCGCCCGCGTCACGTAGTCCTGCATCTGCGGCTGATACCTCCGCCACAGCGCGTCCAGCACGGTGACTGGATCGTCATCGGTCCAGTCCACGCGCAGGTCCACCAGCGCCCAGGTTTGCGTACCGGCGATCTTGAGCGCGGCCGAATGGACCGGTCCGGCTTCGCCGCCGGCCTTTACGGCGGCGTGCATGGCGTGCAGCAGGCGGTCGGCCAAGGCGCCCTCGGATTGCTCAAAGGCCGCCACCATGACGTCGGCCACCCGCCGGTCCGCCAGCATGTTGCCGGCGGCGAGGCATTGCTGGCCGGCAACGGCATGGCTCAGGCCCAGTGCTTCCTTGCCGGTGAAGAATGCCGTCCTTCCCTGCTGGTCGATGACGGCGACCTGGCGGTACTCGCTCCACTCACGGGCGGCCAGCGCCTGGTCCAACGCTTGCGCCGGCGGCAACTTGCCGGTTTCCAGCAGGTCCAGGATCTCCGGGCCCAGCGCGGGCAGCGTGACGTTCTGTGTGGCCACCGCGCCGACGCCCGCGCGTACCCAGGGGCAGCGCGCGCCGACGGAGATGCTCGAGGAGCTGATGGCGATACCGAGTTGCCCGGTCTGCGGGCAGCGGCCGACGATGGAAAATGTCATGTCAGGCTCCTTGCGCCGGCGTCGCCGTCCAGTTCTCGGGAATGACGGCAATCACGTCGATCTCCATCAGCCACTGCGGCTGGCCGAGGGCGCTGATGCACAGGCCCGTCGAGATCGGGAACACGCCCTTGAGCCACTTCCCCACTTCCTGGTAGACCGGCTCGCGGTAGCGCGGGTCGGTGATGTAGGTGGTGGTCTTGACGATGTGGCTCAGGTCGCTGCCGGCTTCCTCGAGCAGCTGCTTCACATTCTTCATGGCCTGCTCGGCCTGCGCGCGCGGATCGCCCAGCCCGACCAGATTGCCGTCGAAATCGGTGCCGATCTGCCCGCGGACATAGACGGTGTTGCCGGCCCGCACCGCCTGGCACAGGTCATTGTCAAGCGCCTGATTGGGATAGGTGTCCTTGGTGTTGAACATGCGTATGCGATGGTGCGTCGGCATCATTTCGCTCCTGCGAAGGTGGTTTGCAATGGCGCCTCTGGGGCGATGGTGGTACTGGCGACCTCGCGTGGGCGCGGCGCCGCCCTGGCGCGCAGGGCGACGTCGTAGGCAAGGTACTTGCGCTGGTTGGCGATGTGATCGCCGACGTGCTTGGCGTCGTGCCACACGCCCCAGATGAAGGATGAGCCGCGCCGGGACAGCCACGGCAGGCCCAGGAAATAGACGCCGGGCTCGCTGGATACGCCGCGCTGGTGTTGCGGCTTGCCTTGCTCGTTGAAGGCATCCACCTTCAGCCAGTCGTAGTCGACCGCATAGCCGGTGGCCCAGATGATGGTCTTCACGCCGGCCTGGGCCAGGTCCAGGCTGGCGATGGGGTTGCGCACGCAATCCGGGTCGGGCGGGATGTAGCGTGCCTGCGGATCCTCCGGCAGGTCCAGGCCGTTGCGCGCCGCATAGGCGTCGGCGGCGTCCAGCATGGCCATCAGGCTCTGGTCGCCACGCGCAAGGTTGGCGGCGAGGTCGCCTTCGAAGCTGGCCACGCCGTTGTCGAAGGCCTTGGTCAGCCCGACCAGTTTCATGCCGCCGTGCGCGAGCCGGCGAAAATCGATGGCCTGGCCGCCATAGGCGCCGCTGACGGCAATGGTCACGTGTTCGCGGCCGGGCACCGCGATTTCCTTGTCCCACTCGCCGAGCACGCCCAGCCACCAGCAAAAGTCGCGGCCGCGATAGGTGCGCGGCGGGCGGTCATGCGCGCCGACCGAGAGATAGACCTCGCGTCCCGAACGATGCAGTTCGTCGGCGATCTGTACCCCCGACGAACCGGCGCCGACCACCAATACCGCACCGGCGGGCAGCTGCGCGGGATTCTTGTAGTACGCCGAATGCAATTGCGTCAGGCCCGCATCCACGGGCGCGATGGCGGGGATCACCGGGCGCTGGAACGCGCCCGTGGCCACCACGACGCGGAGCGCATGAAAACGCCCGGCGCTCGTATCGACCACGAAACCCGGTTGTCCGTCGCGGCGCTCGACGCCCAGGACCTCGACGCCGGTGCGCACGGGCGCGCCGAACTGCCGCGCGTATCGCTCGAAGTAGTCGGCCACCTGTTCCTTGGCGGCAAAGCCGTCCGGATCCACGTTGTCGAACTCGAGGTTGGGGAAGCGGTCGTGCCAGGCCGGGCCATTGGCGACCAGCGAATCCCAGCGCCTGCTGCGCCACCGCTCGGCGATACGATCCCGCTCGAGTATCACGTGCGGGACCTTGAGCCGCGTGAGATGCTCGCTCATGGCGATACCTGCCTGGCCGGCGCCGATGATCAGCGTATCGATTGACTCTGTTTGCGCAGACATCGCTGCCTCCTTTGATAAATGACGCATTTCATGAGCATCAGATGTCCCGGTACGGGACGTGGAACCGCCTGTGCCCCCCGCTCGGGGGCAAATTCGTGGGTAGATCAAAAATCTATGTAATATTCGATCTGAATCCGAAAAAGCTATTCAAGACCGGTCAACCGTCTGTTCCGTTCCAGTTCTCCAACCAGATCCGTCATCGAGATGAATCCACTTCGCTATTCGCTGCGCCAGCTACGCTACTTCGTGGTGGCCGCCGAGGAACTCTCCTTCACGGGCGCGGCCAGGCGCCTGCACATCTCCCAACCCTCCATCTCGACCGCGCTGGCCGAGCTCGAGGCGGCGATCGGCGTCCAGCTCTTCATTCGCCATCACGCCAGCGGCCTGTCGCTGACGCAGTCGGGGCGCGATCTGCTGGGCAACGCGCGCAACCTGCTCAAGAACGCCGAAGAACTGCAACTGGCGGCCGCCGAACTGGACGAAGGCATGACCGGCTCGATCGCGCTGGGCTGCATGGTGTCGCTGGCGCCGCCGCTCATGCCCGGCATCATCAGCCGCTTCGTGGCGGAGAACCCGTCGATCTCCATCCAGACCACCGAGGCCCATCAGGACACGCTGTTGAGCGGCCTTCGCGACGGTTCCATCGACATTGCCCTGACCTACAGCCTCGATATCGACGACGACATCCATTTCACGCCGCTGGTCTCGCTGCCGCCCTATGCCATCCTGCCCAGGACCCATCGCTTCGCCAACGCGCGCAAGGTGTCGCTGGCGTCCTTGCTCGATGAACCCTATGTGATGCTCGACTTGCCGCATAGCCGCGAGTATTTCTCTTCCCTCTTCGACACCCTGGGCCGGCGTCCGGTCACTGCCTTTCGCTCGTCCCAGCCTGAAGTCGTGCGCGGCATGGTGGCCTGCGGACTCGGCTTCAGCATTCTCAACTTCCCGCTCAAGTCGACACGCACCGTGGGCGGTGACGAATTCGTCGTCAAGCGCTTCAAGGAAGAGGTCAAGGCGACCACGCTCGGCATTGCCCAGTCGCAGGCGATGAAGCCGCGCAAGATCGTCACCAGGCTGGCGGCATTCTGCGAAAGCCACATCCGCAAGATGCGCATCGACTGACCGCCGCGCGGGATGGCCGCGGCCGCGTGCGCGCGATCAATATCCCAGCGCATGCTGCACCTGGTGTTGCAAGGGCTGGCCATCGGACAGGCGCCGTACGTTGTCCACTATCTGCGTGGCCACCACGCCGGCATCCGATATCGCGGCGACATGCGGCGTGACGATGATCTTTTCATGCCGCCACAAGCCGTCATCGGCCGGCAACGGCTCGACCGGGAACACATCCAGCAAGGCGCCGCCGAGCCGGCCGGCGTCCACCGCCGCCAGCAGGTCGCCCACATGCAGCTGGTCGCCGCGGCCGACGTGGATCACGTAGGCGTCCTCGGCCAGCCGGGCGAACAGATCGCGCGACAGTATCTGCCGCGTGGCCGGCGTCAGTGGCAGCAGACAGACCAGGATCTGGGTGCCCGCCAGGAATTCGTCAAGCTGCCCCTCCGCGTAGCCTTGCACGCCCGCCATCTCGGTGCCCCGGCGCGACCAGCCGCGCACCGTGAAGCCGAGCTGCAGCAGCAGTGTCGCCACGGTCTTTCCCATCAGGCCCATGCCCATGATCCCCACCACCGTGCCGGGGGCGCTCCGCCCGGGCACGCGCTGCCACTGGATGGCGCGCTGATTGGCGCGGATGCCGTCGAACCCGCGATGGCGGTTCAGCACCCCCCAGACCACGTACTGCGCCATGCTCCGCGCCTGGCTTGCATCGACGATGCGGCAGATCGGGACCTGCAGGTTCGACGCCGACGAGATGATGCGATCGGCGCCGGCACCGATGCTGTGGATCAGTCGCAGGCCCGGCAGCCGCGCATAGCTCTCGGCCGGCGGCGCCCAGCTGATGGCCACTTCCGCGCGTGCCGACGCGGGGTCGTCCAGGGTGCAGATGTCCAGCTCCGGGGCAATCCGGCTGATGGCCGGTGCATAGTGCAGCGCGGCCTTGTCGGTGAAAACGAGTGCGGTCATGCGTTGGTTGCTTGCGGTGGATGGGCAGGATGCATGGCGGTCTCGGGCCGCCGCGCCGGTATGGCCAGTCCTCAGCTCGAGAGCGCGTGATATCGGCGCTGGTAGTACAGCAGGCAGGTCTCGATATCGCGGTCGTCGATGTGCAGCACCTCGCATAGCAGGACATCGTGCGTACCCACGGTGGAGCTGCCGATGATCTTGCAGTGCAGGGACATTGCCGCGCCGTCCAGCGCCGGCGCGTACCCTTCGCAGCGGGTCCAGCTTCCATGCGAGAAGCGCTCCGGCATGGGCGTCTTTCCGGCGAAGGCGGCCGACATCTCCTGCTGGTCGGCGGCCAGGGTATTGATGCAGACGATGCCGTTGCCCACCGTGGTCGCATAGGCCGACGAGCCGCGGTTGAGGCACACCAGCACCGTCGGCGGGGTATCGGTGATGCTGCATACCGCGGAGGCGGAGAAGCCCGCGTAGCCGTGTTCCCCGTCGGTGGTGACGATGTGCACGGTGGCGGCGATCCGCGCCATCGCGTTGCGGAACTCCTGCTGCGTGGCGGCGGCCCTGTGCGCGGGCGCGCGGCTTGTGGTTTCAGTGAGCATAGGATGGGTCCTCGCGATCCAGGATGCGTTTCATCTCTTCGAAGTGGGCCACCGAGAAATCGCGGATGCCCTCCCAGTCTTGCGCGGTCTTCTCAGCCACCTCGTCCGACAGCACCTTCAGGGGCTGGCGGGTGGCGTAGGCGATGGCCAGGATCTGGCAGGCGCGCTCCAGCGTGTACATGTCGTCGAAGGCTTCGCCGATGCTGGCCGCCGTCACCAGCACGCCGTGGTTGCCCATCATCAGGCGCGACTTTCCCTGCAGCTGCGCGATCAGCCGTGCCCCTTCGTCTTCGGTATCGGCCATGCCGCCGAAGTTGCCGTCGACGGCCACCCGGTTGAAGTAGCGCGCCGTGTTCTGCTCGATGGGCTTGATGGCGGGATCTTCCAGGGTCGAGATGGCGGTGGCGTAGACCGGGTGCAGATGCAGGGCCACCCGGATATGCGGGGCGCGGCGGTGCAGCTGGCCGTGGATTGCCCACGCGGTCGGGTCGACGGCGCCGGCAGCCTGCGGCGGGCTGTCGGCATCCAGCAGCAGCAGGTCGCTGGCGCGGATGGTCGAGAAATGCTGCCACTTGCGGTTCATCAGGAAGCGCTTGCCGTCCGGCGAGACGGCCGCGCTGAAATGGTTGGCTACGGCCTCATGCATGCCCAGGCGGGCAAAGAGCCGAAAGCACGCGGCCAGGTCGATGCGGAGTTGATGTTCGTTCATTGTTGTTGCTTGCCGGTTGCAGTGCGTCTCATGTCGGGGGAGCACCAGATCAAGCAGCCCGCGCCCGCGGCCGCACCAGTTGCAGCACCGCGAACAGCATCACGACCACGAACAGCACGATCGACGATGCCGCCGCGAGCGTGGGATTGGCTTGCAGGAGGATGTCGTCCCACAGCTGCTTGGGCAGGGTCGACTTGACGCCGCCGCCCATGAAGAGGGCAATCGTCAGTTCTTCGAAGGAGGTCAGGAAGCCGATCACGAAGGCCGCCGCCAGGCCGTTCTTCACCGAAGGCAGCGTGATGCGCATGAATACCTGGAAGCGGTTGGCGCCCAGCGTGGCCGCCGCCTGATCGATGGACCAGTCGTGCCCCTTGAAGGTCGTCAGCAGGATCACGAACACCATCGGCATGGCGATGACGATATGGCCGATGGCGATGCCGGTATTGGTCGCCACCAGCGAGATCTGGGCGCACAGGTAGAACAGCGCCATCGCGATCACGATCGACGGCACGATCATCGGCAGCAGGAACAGGAAGAAGATGCCGCCGGCCACCCGGCCGCTCGAGCGCGCCATGCCCAGCGCCGCCAGCGAACCCAGAATGCAGGTCGCGATCGCCACCAGGAAGCCGATGCCGAAGGATCGCAGCGTGGCATTGATCCAGAGCGGCGACTCAAGATAGACCTCGTACCACTTCAGGCTCAGGCCCTGCGGCGGGAAAGTCAGGAACTGCCCATCCGTGAACGACATCGGCACGATGGCCAGGATGGGGAGCAGCAGGATGGCAATCACCACGCAGGAAAATACCGGGAGCAGCGGGATCTTGACCATGCGGGCGACGTGGCGGTCGTACGCGGACACGATCCAGCCCGACGCGCGGCCCAGCGCATAGACCAGGCCCAGCCCGAACCTGCGCAGGTGGCGATGCCGCGAGCTGGATTGCTTGCTGTCGCTGCCGGCCAGCGACGACAGGCCGAACACCAGGTCGTAGACCACGCAACTCACCAGCGCGGTGATGACGAGCACCACCGCCAGCGCGCTGCCCATCTGCCAGTTCTGCAGCTCGTTGATCTGCACGATGATCAACTGGCCCAGCATCATTTCCTTGGGGCTGCCCAGGAAGGACGGGGTGACGAAGAAGCCGAGCGCGCTGATGAACACCAGCAGCCCGGCCGCGGCCACGCCGCGGATCGACTGCGTGAAGAAGATGCGCCAGAACACATTGGCGCGATCGGCGCCGAGGGTCGACGCGGCCATGGTCAGGCGGCGGTCGATCTGGTTCATCACCGGCAGCATGGTCACCACGGCCAGCGGCAGCAAGGTGTGCGACATCGCGAACACCACCACGTTGCGGTTGAACAGGAACTGCGACCAGTCCAGGCCCGCGGCCTGCGCCATGCGCTCGACGAAGCCGCCCCGCCCCAGCAGGATCAGCCAGGAAAAGTTCTTCACCAGCGTGCTGCTCCAGAACGACAGCAGCACGAACAGCGACAGGATCTGCTGCGAGCGCCTGGACAGGTTGGACAGCCAGTACGCCACCGGGTAGCCGATCAGCAGGCAGATGGCGGTGGTCTCGACGGCCGTGGCAAAGGTGTTGAGCAAAACCTGCCGGTAGACACTGGGGCCGAAGAAACGGGCAAAGGCGGCAAACGACAGTGCCCCCTGGCTGTCGAACAGGCTCAGCGGAAAGATCCGGAACGACGGCAACAGCAGGAAGATCGCCAGGAACAGGCCGCCCGGCAGGGCCAGCCACAACGGCCCCGGACGCCAGGGTCTGGCGCGGGCGGCAGTGCGGTCGAGGACTACGTCGGTCGGCACTTTCATGCGTTGCCCCGGATGCTCGGCAATGGACAAGGCTGCACCTTATGCGGTAACGGCATCGACATGCCGGTTGACGGGACGCGCCAGCCCCAGGTGCTCGCGCAGCGTGGCGCCGCTGTAGGCCTTGCGATAGACGCCGCGGCGCTGCATCTCGGGCACCACCATGCCCACGAAGTTGTGCAGGTCGTCGGGCAGTACGTGGAAGCTCAGCATGAAGCCGTCCGCCGCCCCGCTTTCCATCCACTCCATCATGTGGTCGGTCACTTGCGCGGCGGTGCCGCACAGAGTCACCTTGCCACGTTCATAGCTGGAGTAGAGCTGGCGCAGCGTCAGCTTTTGCTCGCGGATCATGCCGGCGATCTGATTGAAATAAGCCTGGTGGAAGTTGGACTTCTGCGGAATCATCTCCACCGGCACCGGCTCATCCAGCGGCAGGCTGGTCAGGTCGGCTTCGAGATCCACGCCCAGGCGCATGCGGCCCACGTCCGGATGGATCATGCGCTGCAGTTCCTGGTACTTGTCTTCGGCTTCCGCCTGGCTCTCGCCCACCACCACCGAGAGTCCGGCCAGGATCTTCAGGGAATCGGCGCTGCGCCCGAACTGCGGCAGGCGCCCCTTCAGGTCGGCATAGAATTTCCTGGCCTGGGGCAGGGTCGGGTCCGAGGCGAACACGACTTCGGCGGTCTCGGCGGCGAACTGCTTGCCCACCTCCGACGAACCGGCCTGGATGATCACCGGACGCCCCTGCGGCGTGCGGCGGATGTTGAGGCCGCCGTAGACCTTGAAATATTTCCCGGAATGGTCGGTGATGTGGAACTTGTCGGGATCGAAGTTGATGCATTGTTCCTTGTCCTGGACGAAGGCATCGTCTTCCCAGGTATCCCACAGGCTTTCGACCACCTTGTAGAACTCGCGCGCCCGCACGTAGCGGTCGTCGTGCGGCGGCAGCTTGTCCAGCCCGTAGTTGCGCGCCGCATAGTCGTTGGCCGACGTCACCACGTTCCAGCCCGCGCGGCCGTGCGAGATGTGGTCCAGCGAAGCAAACAGGCGGGCGATGTTGTAGGGCTCGTAGAAGCTGGTCGAGGCGGTGGCGCCCAGGCCGATATGCTGCGTCGAGCCGGCCAGGGCCGACAGCAGCGTGATCGGCTCGAAGCGGTTCATGAACTCCGGGTTGCGGCAATGGATATGCAGCTTCTCGGTGCGGGCAGCGGGCGTGTCCGCGATGAAGAAGAGGTCGAACAGCCCCTGCTCGGCCGTGGCGGCGATCCGCCGGTAGTAATCGATGTCGGTGGCCGCGTCGCGCGGCGCGCTGGATTTGAGCCAGGAGGCCGGATGCGCACCGGTAGGATGCGTCAACAGGCCCAGATGTATTTGTCGATCGTTCACGTTACCACTCCTTCAAATCTGCCTTGCTTGTTCGCCGGACCGCCAGGGTCGGGCCCGGATCAACCCTGGATCAGCCACTCCTGGAACCGCTCGTTGGCGACGTCGTAGTTCTTGCCCCACCAGGCGGTGTCGCGACGGCGCAGTCCCTCGAGGTTCTTGGGATAGGTGGTAAGCAGCTCGGCGCGCTTCTGGTCGATCAGCTTGATCGATTCGGTATTGGTGGGGCCGTTGCCGGACAGGGTGCCGTATTCGGCGAGGCGGTCCGCGCGCATGCAGAAACGCACGAACTGTTGCGCCTGCTTGAGCTTCTTGGTGCCGGCCACGATCGACCAGCCGTCGACGTTGTAGGTGCCCTGCCAGACGATCTTCACCGGGGCGCCCGAGGCGATGGCGGCCAGCGCGCGCGAGTTCCAGGTGTCCGAGAGATCGACCTCGCCACTTTGCAGCAGCTGGGTGTTCTGCGCGCCGTTGGACCACCACACCGAAACCGACTTGCGGATCTTGCTGAGCGACTTCATCGCGCGGTCGATGTCGAGCGGGTAGAGGTCCTGGGGCGCCACGCCATCGGCCAGCAGGGCCAGCTCGAGGGTGCCGCTGGGCGAGCGGAAGAGGCCGCGGCGTCCGGGAAAGTGCGCGGTGTCCCAGAAATCGCGCCAGCTCTGCGGACCGCCCTTGGGGAACCTGTCACTGCGGTAGCCCATGACGACGCCGTAGACCGAGAAGCCGAACCAGTTCGCGGTGAGCATGCCGGGCAGGATGTTCTTGCCGTCGCCGGGCGCGTTGTCGAGCGGCGCAACGTAGTTCTTGGCGCTGGTCAGGCGCAGCACGTTGTCGGGGGTGACCATCGCCACGTCCCAGATGCCGGAGCCGGAGTCGACCACCAGCTTGAACTGCGTCACGGGATCGGATTCGTGGGCGACGTTGATGACACGGATGCCGGTTTCCTTCTCGAACGGGTCGTAGAAGGCCTTGCGCATGGCCGGGCCAAGCGCGCCGCCGTTGTCGGCGACGGTCAGGGCTTCGGCGGCGGAGGCACGCGGCAGCCACAGCATGGGGGCGGCGGCGACGGCGCCCGTGACGGCGGCGGTCTTGATGAATTCGCGGCGACTATTCAATTTCTTGTTCATTTCAGGCCCCAGATAGTTGACGAGCAGGATGGATCAAGGCACTCCCCTTTGAAACGACTTTCATTTTTCGAGCAGGCGCGAATGGCTCTCGCGCCATTGCAGCGAGACGGTCGCGCCGACGTGGCGCGCGCGGCTGCCGGCGGCCTGGCGCACGGTCATCACGGTGCCGCTGCCAAGCTTCACCAGCAGGCGGGTCTCGGAGCCGGCGTAGATCTGCTCGATGACTTCCCCATCGACGTAGCCGCCCTGCTCCACCAGCTCGATGTACTCGGGGCGGATGCTGATGGTCGCCTCGGCCGACAGCGCGCGCGCGCTGTCGGCCGCCGGCACCGGGATCCTGCCGTCGACGCTCGAGAGCCAGCCGTCGCCGGCGACGCGGCCCCTGATCTTGTTGGAGATGCCGATGAAGTCGGCGGCGAAGGTGCTTTGCGGCTGCTCGTAGATTTCGGCGGGCGTGCCGATCTGCTCGATTCGCCCGGCATTCATCAGGCAGACCCGGTCCGACAGCGCCAGCGCCTCTTCCTGGTCGTGCGTCACGAAAATGATGGTGGTGCCGGTCTCGCGGTGGATGCGCTTGATCTCCACCTGCATGCTTTCACGCAGCTTGCGGTCCAGCGCCGACAGCGATTCGTCCATCAGCACCAGCGACGGCTGGTACACCAGACAGCGTGCCAGCGCCACGCGCTGCTGCTGGCCGCCGGAGAGTTCGCGCGGGAAACGCGCCGAGAAACTGCCCAGCCCCACCATCTCGAGCACGCGCATCACCTTGGCACGGATGGCGTCGCGGTCCACCCGGCGCATTTGCAGCGGGAAGGCAATGTTCTCGTACACGGAGAGATGCGGGAACAAGGCATAGTTCTGGAACACCACGCCCACATCGCGCTGGTGCGAAGGCGCATGGGTGCGGTCGACGCCATCGATGAACAGCTCGCCCGAGCTGGGTTCGACCAGCCCGCAGATGATCTGCAGCAAGGTGGTCTTCCCCGACCCGGAGGGGCCCAGCAGCGTCAGCAGCTCGCCGGTACGCACATCGAGATCGACGGGGTGCAGGGCCGTGGTGCCGCCGTAACGCTTCGACAGCCGGAGCGCGCGCATCTTGATGTCGCGCGGCATGGCAGAAGTCCTTGCGACGTCATTGATCTTGGTGGCGGTATCTGCCATGAAAAACACTCCTTGAATCGACGGGTGTCCGGATGCGAATTCGGTGATGGACTCGCCTCGGCTTGCAGGCGCCGGTGAAATCTAACACCGCCCAATTAAAGGAAAATAAATATTTTCGAATGCACTGCATAGCAAACTCCTATGCATACCGACAGGCGTGTTTCCGCGTCTCCCCGGCATGGAGAAATAAGCGCAAAGAAGGGGCACGGGGCCGCGCCACAGCCGGGAAAAGCGATCGTTTTGGGTGCGCGGGGCGGTACCGTGCACGCATGCCGGGCGCGCCGGCACTGCAGCGGTGCTACAGGAATCGCGTCAACTTTTCCCGATCTTTTTGGCCTGTCCGCCACAGAAGCGCAGCCGGCGCCCGGGAAGACCACGGGCCGCCGTCGATGTGAGGGCCATTGCGCGCCCGGGCGCCCGCGGTCCGCATCCACCGCGATCCCGGTATTCCGGCCGCCTTTCACCTGCCCGGGGGTCGTCGATGCATGACCTGCGCGGCCTCGCGCCGGGCGTGCTCCGGCCATTTCCGGCATTTCCGGCATTTCCGGCCCCGCGTCCGGCATACCCCTTTAGAGGGGACCACCGGGGAGAAACCCGGAAGCGGGAGGTCCGCGCTTGCCCAACCCCAGTACAATGCCCCCGGCCCGAACCGGGCCCAGAGCCAGAAAAACAAAAGCATCGAGGGGAATCACAAAATGGCAGTCGCGCTGACCAAGAAGCTGTTACTTACCCTGGCACTTGCCGCCGCCGCGCAGGCGGCGCTGGCCGCCAACTGCGCGCCGGATTTCCGGGGCGCGGTCAATTGCCCCGGCAACAGCGCCTGCATGATGACGCGCTCGGGCGAGGTCCGCTGCGCCAGGGATGGCGGCGGAATCGCGCTGGACCGGGAAGGTGACGCGCGCTGCGGCGTGGGCCGCTGCGCGGTGGACATGAAGGGGAACGTGATGTGTTCCAGCACGGCGGGCGGCGGCGCGAGCCTGGACAGTTCGGGCGCGGTGGTGTGCGATGCCGGCTGCCGCCCGGGGTCCGGGACGGCCTGTTCGGCGCCGCGCTAAGGCAGCGCCTTCCGGCGCCGTTGGCGCGGACAAGCCCGTCATCGACAGCGCGCCGCGCCGGCCGCTGGCTCGTGCCGCAGCGCGTCTATGGGGATTGATGCGTCGGGAACGAAGCGCGCCCTGGCACGCAATCAGCCGTCCACCTGCTCTCTTGCGGGCGCCGCCGCCTGGCGGTGCCGCTGGCTGAAGCGGCGCACGAACGCTTCGAAACCTTCCACCTGCACGGGGTGGCAGAAGAAGTAGCCCTGGTAGGCGTGGCATCCGGCGTCGGCGAGGAAATCGCGCTGGGCGGCGGTCTCGACGCCTTCGGCGATCACCTCCAGGGCCAGGCTCTTGCCGAGCGCGACGATGGTCTTGGCGATGGCGGCATCGTTGGGGTCGACGAGGATGTCGCGCACGAAGGAGCGATCGATCTTGAGCTGGTCGAGCGGCAGGCGCTTGAGGTAGGAGAGCGAGGAGTAGCCGATGCCGAAATCGTCGAGCGAGAACACCACGCCGGAGTCCTTGAGCGCGTGCATTTTCTCGGCGATGTCTTCCACGTTGTCCACCAGCACGCTTTCGGTGAGTTCGAGCTTGAGCCGGCGCGGGTCGGCGCCGGTCTCGCCGATCACGGCCAGCACGCGCGCGACGAAGTCGGGCTCGCGGAACTGGTGGACGCTGACGTTGACGGCGATGGTGAGATGAGCGAGGTCGGGCTGGACCGACCAGCGCGCCAGCTGCAGGCAGGCGGCGCGCAGCACGCGGTCCCCGAGCGCGTGGATCAGCCCGGCCTCCTCGGCCAGCGGAACGAATTCGGCGGGGAAGATGATGCCGCGCTCGGGATGCTGCCAGCGCACCAGCGCTTCCGCGCCGGTGATGCGGTTGTCGACCGTGACCTGCGCCTGGTAGTGCAGCAGCAGCAGGTCTTCGTCGACGGCCTTGCGCAGGCCGGCTTCGAGCGCGGCGCGCGCCACCACCACGGTCTGCATGGCCGGATCGAAGAAGCGCATGGCGTTGCGCCCGCGCTCCTTCGACTTGTACATGGCGAGGTCGGCCTGCTTGAGCAGCTCGTCGATGGAGGCATGGTGGCCGTTGAACACCGTCACGCCGATGCTGGCGGTGCTGCGGTATTCCACGCCGTCGAGATGGTAGATCTTGCCGAGGATGGTGCGTATCTTCTCGCCGACGGCCTCGGTCTCGCTGGCCGCGAGTTGCCGGTTGCCGCTGAGGTTGCCGAGCACCACGACGAATTCGTCGCCGCCCACGCGCGCCACCGTGTCGCCTTCGCGCACGCTGGCGGACAGGCGCTGCGCGACCTGCTGCAGCAGCAGGTCGCCCTTGTCGTGGCCGAGCGTGTCGTTGAGGGTCTTGAAGTTGTCGACGTCGATGAACAGCAGCGCGCCGGAGGCGCCGCTCTGCGCGCTGACCGCGATGGCCTGCTTGAGGCGGTCGGCCAGCAGGGTGCGGTTGGGCAGGCGCGTGAGCGCGTCGAAGAAGGCCAGCTCGCGGATCTTGTCCTCGGCGATCTTGCGCTCGGCGTCGAGCAGCTTGCGCTCGGTGATGTCGCGCCCGCTGATGCGAAAGCCGGTGAACACGCCGCGCGCGTCGTGGATCGGGCCCCAGGAGACGGACAGCCACAGCACCGAGCCGTCCTTGCGCAGGCAGCGGAATTCCAGGTTGTTGCCGCGCAGGCCGTGCTGGCCCTTGAGCAGCTCGGGCGCCACGCGCGGCATGTCCTCGGGGTGGATCAGCGTGCCGGCGAGGTCGCGCATCGCCATGCATTCTTCCACGGTGTAGCCGGTGTATTCCTTGACGGAGGGATTGATCCAGCGCGGCCGGCCGCCCAGCCCCCACCAGACTTCCAGGTTGACGGTGCAGTCGGCCAGCGCGCGGAACTTCTCTTCGCTTTCGCGCAGTTCGCGGGTCATCAGCGAAGCCAGCCGCATGGCGCGGCTGCGGCCGCTGGCCATTGCCCAGGCCAGCAGCGCGAGCAGCAGGCTCAGGCCCGTGCCGGTCCAGGCGATCACCGCCTGCGAGTTGCGCCCGAAGCGCTCTTCGAAGGCCTTGTGGGCGGTCATGGAGAGCATCCAGTCGTGCCCGCCCACCACCAGGTATTCGTTGGCGGAGAGCACGGCGTCCGTGCTGCTGCCGCCGGCCTCGGGCGAGCGGTAGAGCAGCGCCGTCGCCGACGGCTCCACGCCGTCGTAGAGCGCCAGCGAGATCCCGGGCGGCTGCTCGCCGTAGAGGCTGGCGATGACCTCGCGCATGCGGAACGAGGCGTAGACCCAGCCGACCAGGCTGTCGCGCCGCTGCGCCGCGGTTTCCTGCGGCAGGCCGCGGCGGTACACCGGCAGGTACATGACGAAGCCGGGTTCCTCGTCGCCGCGGGTGTCCACGGCCAGCTGGACCTTGCCGGAGACGATCGCCGAGCCCGAGTCGCGCGAGCGCTGCAGGGCGAGCCGGCGCTCCGGGTTGAACCACGTGTCGAAGCCGAGCACGGGGGGATCGCCGTCGGCGGGCGGCTCGCGCTGGACGATGGGGGCGTAGGCTTCGCGCCGGCCGCCGGGATGGATGCTGTAGCCGGCCACGCCGGTGCCGCCGAGCGCGGCGACGTGGGCGTCCCTGTCGGCGGCCGGCACCCACTTGACCACGCCGACCGCCTGCACGCCGGACAGGTTGGCGTCGAGGTTGATGGCCTTGAGGTAGTCGTGGAACTGGTCGCGGTCCAGCGTGCCGCTCACGGCGAACATGCCGTGCACGCCGCGCAGCATCTGCTCGTAGGTGGCCATGCGCTGCTCGATGCGGCCGACGGCGTCGCCCAGCGCGAAGTTGAACTGGCTGCGCACTTCATGGCGGGAGGCCTGCTGGTCGTGGTCCCACACCGCCCACGTCACGCCGAGCCCGGCGGCCAGGATCAGCAAGGGCAGCAGGATAAGGCGGACTGCGCTCACAGCGGCGACTTGAATTCGGTCATGGCGTCGACCATGTCGGATTTGAAATACTTGGCGAAGATCCGGCGCACGGTGCCGTCGGCGCGCATGTCGTCGACCAGCGCGCGCCATTTCTCCTGCTCGGCCGGCGGCAGCGCCTTCTTCGACATGATCAGGCCGTGCAGCACGGGCGGGTCGTTGAACTCGACCACCGAGGTGACGTCGCGGATGTGCTTGGCGTCGAGCGCCGGATAGTCGAACGGTTCGATGATCATGCCCTGGATGCGCCGGCGCGCCAGCGCCTCGTAGAGCGGCTCGAGGCCGCCGGCCTGGCTGACGCGGTTGGCGGCGGCGAGCCGGTCCACCAGCTGGTTGGCGGACCTGCTGTAGCGGAAGCTGCGGATGACGCCGAGCTGGAAGCGGTCGTTGTAGGCAAAGTCGGACAGCTTCTGGATGCCGGCGTCCTTGCGCACCAGCAGATAGTATTTGTTGCTGAAGTACCAGGCGAAGGCGGCGTACTGGTTGCGCTCGGCATTGGCGATGCCGGACAGGCTGAAATCGAGCGCGCCGGACTCGATCAGTTTCCAGATGCGCGCGCGCGACATCAGGCTGACCCGGATCTGGCATCCGCTGCGCCGGATCATCTCGTCGGCGAAGTCCTTGTCGATGCCGGTATCGGTGTCGAGCGAATAGAGCAGGCCATGATCGTGCAGCGCGAGCGTAAACGGCCGCGCGCAGTCCGGACCGCTTGCCTGGGCATTGCCCAGGCAGCACAGCGCAAGAAGTAGCCCGCCTAGTCCGTGTCTTGTCACTGTCTGACCCCGCAAAAAAAATCTGGCACCGATCGTTCTTTCTTATGACCGCGGCGGAACCCGGGCGAATCCCCCGGCCCTGCGAACCTCGGTGGTCCTTCAAATGTGCTTCCCGGCATGGCGCCGGGCCGGCCCCGGCGAAACCCCGCCGGGGCCGCATGGACAGCAAAGCCTGCATGCTCTCATGCAGGTGTCCGCGTGGGAAGGGCCGGGCGCGTTCCGGCGCCGCTCTTTGTTGCTGGCTTTCACATGCCGCGCCACTGGATATGCATACAGCACCGCCGCCGCGGGCCGCGCGGGCGCGATGGCGGCGGCGGGCCGCCGCAGCCGCGCCTAGGGCTGGCCCAGGGTGCCGCCGGCGCGCCGCAGCGCCGCCCCGACCTCGCCGTAGAACTCCCGCAGCGCCGCCGCGTCCAGGTCCGGCGGCAGCAGCGCCGGCCACAGCAGCGCGACGAGGTCGCGCGCGGTGCGCTCGATGTCCACTTCCCGCTGGCGGGCGATGGCGTCCCACAGGATATGCTCCATCGGCCCGAGGATGGCCGAGCGCAGCAGGCTCAGGGGCAGGTCGGCGCGGATCTCGCCGCTCTCGCGGGCGCGGGCCAGCAGGTCCATCAGCGGCGCGGTGTAGCGGCGCTGCAGCGGCACGAACACCTCGCCCAGCCCCGGCCCCTTGGCGCGGCCTTCGGAGAGCACCAGCGCGCACAGGCCGGTGCCCTGGATCAGGAACAGCCGCAGATGGGTGCGCACGTAGAACTCGAGCTGGGCCTTGGTGCTCTGGCCGCGCGGCAGGCCCGCCTCCACCACGCCGATGATTTCGTCGTACCAGTCTTCGATCACGCGCGCGCAGAGCTCGCGCTTGCCGTGGAAATAGGTGAAGACGGTGGCTTCGGAGATGCCCAGGCGCTGGGCGATCTCGGTGGTGGTGGCGCGCTCGTAGCCGAGCTCGGCGAAGACTTCGCGGCTCACGCGCAGGATGTCGCGGATGCGCTGTTCCGCCTTGGCGCCCGCGGGAAGGCGGCGCCGCACCGTGATGTCGTCCATCGACCTGTTACCTCGCATGCCGGAAGGCGCTGATTATAGTGCGGCGCGCATGTTGCGACGCAACAAGAAACGGCGCCGCCGGGCCGCCCGCGCGGGCCTTGGCGCGTGTCACGGCATTGTAATTGATCTTTACTCAACTCAAGGTTGCATTTTTTGGGCGCAGCGTGTACTTTTCCTGTCAGCGCGGTCGGCCCAACATGAAAAAAACCGGCTTGGCAGCCCAAAAATATGCGCAGCCCGGAACTTGAGCCGCACTCAACTAAATTGAGCCCGACTCAGGAAACCGGGATCCGGACAAGATAGCGACAGCGCTTTGGAGACGAGTATGACCATGCAGGGTGCGGCTGGCCCATCGACATTGCCCGTGGCGGGCCTGTCCCACGTACGGGGCGAGACCGACACGCCCTTGTCCGAGCTGACGGTGCCGGCGCTGCTGGCCGGGACGGTGGCGCGCTTCCCCGACCGCGAAGCGGTGGTGTTCCGCGAGCAGGGGGTGCGCTGGACCTGGCTGGAGTTCTCGCAGGTGGTCGACGCGATGGCCGGCGGCCTGCGCCTGCTGGGACTGGTGCGCGGCGACCGCATCGGCATCTGGGCGCCGAACCGGGTGGAGTGGCTGGTGACGCAGTTCGCCACCGCGCGCCTGGGGCTGGTGCTGGTCAACATCAACCCGGCGTACCGGCTGTCGGAGCTGGAATACGCGCTCAACAAGGTCGGCTGCAAGGCCATCGTCGCGGCGGAGTCGTTCAAGACCTCGCGCTACCTGGAGATGCTGCAGACGCTGGCGCCGGAGCTGGCCACGAGCGAGCCCGGCCACCTGCAGGCCGCGCGCCTGCCGGCGCTGCGCTGGGTGATCCGCATGGGCGCGGAGCGCACGCCGGGCATGCTCAACTACGATGCGCTGCTCGCGCATGGCACGCATGCCATCAAGGGCGAGCTGGACGCCATCAGCGCCTCGCTGGGCCGCTACGACCCCATCAACATCCAGTTCACCAGCGGCACCACCGGCGCGCCCAAGGGCGCCACGCTGACGCACCGGAACATCGTCAACAACGCGCGCTTCATCGCGATGGCGATGCGCTTCTCCGAGCAGGACAAGCTGTGCATCCCGGTGCCGTTCTATCACTGCTTCGGCATGGTGCTGGCGGTGCTGGCCTGCGTCTCCACGGGCGCCTGCATGGTGTTCCCGGGCGAGGCGTTCGACCCGGCGGCGACGATGGCCGCGGTGAGCGAGGAACGCTGCACCGCGCTGCACGGCGTGCCGACCATGTTCATCGCGCAGCTCGACCACCCCGACTTTGCCAGGTACGATTTCTCCACGCTGCGCACTGGCATCATGGCGGGCTCGCCCTGCCCCATCGAGACCATGAAGCGCGTGATCGCGCAGATGCACATGGCGGAGGTGACGATCGCCTACGGCATGACGGAGACCAGCCCGGTGTCGTTCCAGAGCGCCACCACGGACCCGCTGGAAAAGCGCGTGACCACGGTGGGCCGCGTGCAGCCGCACCTCGAAGTGAAGATCGTGGACGGCGCCGGCGGCATCGTGCCGGTGGGCGAGACGGGCGAGCTGTGCACGCGCGGCTATTCCGTGATGCAGGGCTACTGGGACGACGAACCGCGCACGCGCGAGGCGATCCGCGACGGCTGGATGCATACCGGCGACCTCGCCACCATCGACGAGGAAGGCTACTGCAACATCGTCGGCCGCGTGAAGGACATGCTGATCCGCGGCGGCGAGAACATCTACCCGCGCGAGATCGAGGAATTCCTGTTCCGCCACCCCAAGGTGCAGGCCGTGCAGGTGTTCGGTGTGCCGGACCCGAAGTACGGCGAGGAAGTGTGCGCGTGGATCGTGCTCAAGCCGGGCGAGAGCGCCACGGAAGACGACATCCGCGCGTTCTGCCGCGACCAGATCGCGCACTACAAGATCCCGCGCTATATCCGCTTCGTCGCCGAGATGCCGATGACGATCACCGGCAAGGTGCAGAAGTTCGTGATGCGCGAGCGCATGACGCAGGAACTCGGGCTGGCCGTGGTCAGGACCGCCTGATTCCTCCGCCTGATTCCCGGCCCGCATTGCCGCTTTCCCCCATTTCCATTCGACGCAAGGCCGCCCGCTGCCGGCGGCCCCTTCCCACAAGACGACGAGCACCGACATGACAGAACTCCCCGGCCTGAACTTCCACCTCGGCGAAGACATCGACATGCTGCGCGCGAGCGTGCGCGACTGGGCGCAGGCCGAGCTGGCCCCGCGCGCCGCCGAGATCGACCGCACCGACCAGTTCCCGATGGACGCCTGGAAAAAGATGGGCGACCTCGGCGTGCTCGGCATCACCGTGGCCGAGGAATACGGCGGCGCCAACATGGGCTACCTCGCCCACATGGTGGCGATGGAGGAAATCAGCCGCGCCTCGGCCTCGGTCGGCCTGTCCTACGGCG
>NZ_JBYTEL010000002.1:0-152641 GCF_058789195.1 Cupriavidus sp. FW216-B1
GGATCGACAACGGGGTCTGACATGGCAAGCGATGAAGTTTGGGTGATTGCGAAGATCAGCGGGGCCGCGGCACTGGGCTCGGCTATCGCGCTGAAGTTCATTCCGGGGAACTGGTGGCAGCGGTGCATCTCCTTTCTGGGGAGTATGGGCATCGGCTGCCTTGTTGGCGGCGCAGCGGTGGAGCGGTTCGGCCTGGTGGCCGGCAGCTACACCCACATGCTGGCGGTGGCGGCTGCAGCGGTCTTTGGGCTGGCCATCGTCAACAACGGGATGCAGCAGATCCCGGAGTGGTTCAACGCCGCGCGCCGCAGGATTGCCGGGAGCTGACATGCTGACCTCAATCAATCTGGTGGCGAACGCCATCATCTTCGTGGGCTCGCTCTGGGCCGTCCTGACGCACAAGGTGCCGAACCGCACCGGGGGTGCCTTGGTGCTGTTCCTGCTGAACCTGTCGGCGTTCGGAAACATGGTCATGCCGGGCTACTGCCACAGCCAGCCCGAAGTGGCGTCGAACGTAGCGGTCGCACTGGGCGTGCTGTGGGCGTTCTGGCGGCTGGAGCTGCGGCACTTGTTCAAGGGGAGGCCGGCATGAGCGCACTATCGAAAGTCCTGCGGCAGCCGGACCCCGGCCGCCTGTCCTTCTGGTGCCCGGGTTGCCGGGATGCCCACCAGATCCAGATCGGCACCGGCCCGGGCCCGCGGTGGAGCTGGAACGGCGATGCCGAGCGCCCGACCTTCACGCCGAGCGTGCTGGTGACGTGGAGCATGCCGAGCGACAACCCGGACGAGTTCGACGACACCACCAAGGACGTCAAGAAGGCCTGCCACTCGTTCGTGACCGACGGCCGCATCCAGTTTCTGGGCGACTGCACGCACGCGCTGGCCGGGCAGACAGTGCCGCTGGCCGAGTTTCCGGAGGGCTGGGGATGCTGATGCCGACGATTCCATGGCGCACTGCCGGCGTCTCGGCGCTGCTGGGCGCCGTCCTGGCGCTCGTGCTGGCCAACTGGCTCTACTTCGCCCCGCGCGCGGCCGCTGCCGGCCAGGCGCTGGAAGCAGCCAACCAGCGGGCCGGCCGGGCGCAGGACGCGAACGAGCGCTGCGCCGACGACGTGGACACGGCCAACAAGGCCGTCGCGGTGCTGAAGCAAGCAGCGGACGAGCGCGCCGCCAGTGCCGCGGCCGCGCTGGCCGAGGCGCAGGCCCGGGCCACCGAGGAGGAGAAGAAGTCCTCCGACCTGGCGCGCCGGCGGCCGTCGAAGCCGGCCGACCTGTGCAACTCGCTCGATGAGCTGCTGACCGAGACGATCAAGGGGCGGAGGGCAGAGCGATGAAGAGCATCCTGGTGCTGGGCATGCTGCTGGCCGGCTGCGCGAGCGCGCCGCCGCAGGCGATCACGCAGACGAAGACGGTCGAGGTGCCGGTAGCCGTGCCCTGCAAGGTAGAGCCGGTGCCGCGGCCCGCTTGGGCGCTGGATCAGGTCGATCCCGCTGCCGACGTGTACGAGAAGGGCCGAGCGGCGCTGGTGGAGGTCGGCCAGCGCGCGGCGTACGAGATCATGCTGGAGGCGGCGGTGGCGGCGTGCCAGTAGGGCTGAAAATCCGTTCCGCAAAATGGATAGCGGTCTAGGGCTGATGCGGGTCTTCAGACGGTCCTGGCTACGAAATTGCGGAACATAAATTCACCGGAAAGCCGCGCCAATGCTGGAAACCTTGAGAGCTTGGGAAGCTAAGGTAATGGCCATTATACGACGCCCGCTAAGGCTTACTGGGAGCGGATTGTAGCACGATTGGTAGGGCTGAATCCGCTTCGCAATCCCGGCGCCGCTCCGCAATCTAGCGCGTTGGCTCCACACGCTTGCCGCGTCGCAGGTAATGCCGCTTGGTCGTCGGAACGTCGGTATGGCCGAGCAGGTCCGCTGCAGCGCTGTCGCCCTTCGCGTCAGAGGTGTCGTCGGCAGCCTTGGCGCGAAGGTCCCTAAGCCAAAACGCATTTATGCTGGCTGCCTGATCCGGGTGAGCCTTCTTCGCCTTGCGTTTCGCGATGCCGATCCGACTGCGTAGGGTCGCCTTCGTCATCTTCAAGCCCTTGTCGTTCACAAGCAGATAAATCGATGACACAGGCAACCATTCACTTATGCGACGCATGCACGCGCCGGGCAAGGAGAAACGCAGTGTGGTGATCGTGCCTCGGGAAGAGTGGGGGAGTTGGTTGACGTGCCGCGATACGGAGGTCGCTCGCAGCTTCTTGAGGCTGTATCCGGCCGAGCTAATGGCAACTGAATCGGATCCCATGGCCCCGAGGCAAAAACGCATGTAATGTCGAGGGCAGTTGCCTAGTAGCGCAGTACAAATGCTCGGTTTCGTTTCGGAGATGAGGAAAGGGAAAATGCAGGAAGACAAGCGGAACTTTCGCGGCTATAAGGGCGCAAAGCAGAACCCGAATGGCTGGTGGGTCGTCGGTAGCGCCTATACCGGCGCGATGCAGAATCCGGATGGCACCTGGGTTTGTGGCGGCGCCTATACCGGTGCGATGCAGAATCCGGATGGCACTTGGGTCGTCGGAGGCGCATATACCGGTGCGATGCAGAACCCGAATGGCACGTGGGTCTGCGGCGGTGCCTACACCGGCGCGATGCAGAACCCGAACGGCACGTGGATCGTCGGCGGCGCCTACACCGGCGCGATGCGGAATCCGAATGGCACCTGGATCTGCGGCGGTGCCTACACCGGCGCGATGCAGAATCCAAATGGCACTTGGGCCGCCGGAGGCGCATACACCGGCGCGATGAGGAATCCGAATGGCACTTGGGTCGTCGGCGGCACCTACACTGGCGCGTTGCAGAATCCGGACGGCACCTGGGTCGTTGGCGGGGACTACACCGGCGCGATGCAGAATCCGGATGGCACTTGGGTCTGTGGCGGTGCCTACGGCGGCACGATGCAGAATCCGGATGGCACTTGGGTCTGTGGCGGTGCCTACGGCGGTGCGATGCAGAATCCGGATGGCACTTGGGTCTGTGGCTGAATTACTTTTATTAAGCTAGCAATCCGGCCTATCCATCTGTCCGCGGAGTTAGATAAAACCGTCCGCTTAAGGTTGCGTTTTCAACCGGTCGACGCAACACACTAGACGCTGCGTGAGCAGTGGAGGTGTTGCAGGCGGATTTACTACACAGACTGCCAGAAGGCGTTGATGTTGGAGCGGTGGCGCAGCTCCAAGAAGTGGCATCTCGCTTGTTGAGCGAGATGCCATCCAGTTATCCCTTTGGGGCGTCTTCTCCTGGAATGCTGCTAGGGCTTACAACGGCTGCTGCTGCCTCAGACTCCACGGGAATACGACTTCGAATTCTTCTGCAAAGTGCCGAAACAGATTGTCGGTTGCGAGACCAGAGGAGCAGCAAGACCGCACCAACAATGAAGCCGACGACCATGAAAACGGTGTACAGCGTCGCGTAGTACTGCTTATCGAACGTCGACGTCGCGAGACAAGCAAGAAAACTAAACGCGACCGAAAGAAGAGCAACTGCGATGTTGAACTGCAAGTTCGCAGGGGACCCGCGCTCCAGCTCTTCCAATTCGCTATCTTTGATTTCGTAGAGATCGACTGATTCGACGCGACCGCGCCGCACGCGGACCTCGTCCTTGGTGTCTTTTGGGGTATTGTTTTGCATGGCTACAGGTTCTTTTTTAGCCAAGCGCTGTTTTTTTCGCCGTAGGAGTTCCTCCAAGCGGCTTCGGTACCCGATCGGATAACGAAAACCCGATCCCCCGTTTCGAGAACCTCAGTCACGGTGTCACGGACTTCGCTGGCCTTCTTGTCGGAAAGAATGGCCCAGCAAGTACGATTGATGGGACAGTACCCGCTAAAAGTCTTAAGCACATCTCTGACTTTGGTTCGGGTTTCGTCCTTGCTCACTTCGAAGGACACAATGTAACAAGTCATCGTGAAGGAACGGCTCCCACAATATGGGCGAGGTCAGATGTCGTTGGAATCGCCATTCTCCCACATCTTTCCACGGACGCTGGGTGACGCAGTAGGTTTCAGATGCGTGAAGTGTATCTGTTCGGCGGAACCCAAATCTGATTCGGCAGATAGCGCTACCGGTCCCCGTTATACGAAATGGTGCCCTCACCGATCTCCAGGTCGCGCCGCATATCATTTAGCAGAGCAATGGCGAGTGTCCTGGCACCTTCCCATTCGTACTCGCGCTGGTGCTCCGCGACCTCAAAGAGGAAGGTCTCGAGGTCGGTGAACCGATCGATGACAGGTTGCGGAGCGACCAATCCTAGATAGCCAAATATCCGAATCCGTTCCCGATTAAGCTCGAGTAAGGGGCGGAGGGGCTCACCTTCGTTGAAATATATGGATTTGTCGAAAGCTGCTAGAACGGTAGCGACAAGATCGATGATTTGTCGGTAGGCTGTGAGCCGGTCATCGTAGTGACGCAGATGCTTGTCCTTGCCTATGTCTAGCGCTGTCTTCACCTCTGCCAGAGCGTTGTCAGTTTTGCGCCGGAGCTCGTCATTCAGTTGGGTCAGCCCGCGCGCGTGGCTCGCTTGGGCGTTGGCCATCATGCGATCCGCCCATACCTTTCCAAGGAAGGCAGAAAGGCCTACGACGATGACCGAGGCTCCTCCTAGGGCAGCAGTCACAATCCCGACAATTTCGAAAAATTCGGTGGCAGTCATGCGGAGAGTTGCAGAACCTTTGAAGGTTCCCCGACTGTTGAGCGGGATGCGTACGGAACTAGCTACTGCTGAAAACGGAGCGGATACGTACGGTTAGAAACCGAACTCCTGCTCCGCAATAACATGGGTGGTCACGGCAGGAAAACCGACGCGGGGCGGTAGTGTTGCGTGAATTGCGGAGCAGAAATTGTCGTCTAGCCCGCTAAAATACTGAAGACCTTACGAGCTTGGGAAGCTAAGGTAATGGCCATTATACGACGCCCGCTAAGGCATGACAGGCGCGGATTCTAGCATAACTCGCGCATGGGAAGCATCGGCGCGACCTGCGCCGTTGGCCCGAGAGCCGATGGTGCCGGCGTCGGGCCCGGCGTCATGTACCTTGATGCCATCGGCGTCTTGCGCCGGTCGGCTTGTCCGCCTCGGCAATGGCCTGATCCGGATGCGAATATCCCCTGCCTCGGCGTCACGATTCCTTACAGTCGGCGCGCGCTCGGGCCGGTATTCTCCGCATCAAGCACACCTTCGAGAATAGACACCATCATGAAATCCCTTCTTGCCTTGTTCGTTGCCTGCGGTGCCCTGCTCAGCGGCTGCGTGGTGGCGCCGTATGACGACCACGGCGGTGGTCAGGGCAACGGCGGTTGCCCTCCCGGACAGGCGAAGAAGGGGAATTGCCGCGTGGATCAGTACGGCAACGAATCGTTCTGCCCGCCCGGGCAGGCGAAGAAGGGCCGCTGCTGACGCGGGTATCCGGGCGCGCCGGACCAAGGCACGTCACGCCGCCTGGGCGCGCCATGCGCCGCCTGGCGTGGTGAGCAGCGCCCGGGCCGGCCAGTTCGCGGATCGGCAGTTTCCACGATCCAGCCGGAAAAGATGACCAGGCCATAAACAGATACAGCAGACACAGCGAAGATACGGCGGAAATGGTCGCCGCTCAGGTTCGCGCGCTGTCCTCCCGGTCGGCGTCAGTTGACGCCACCAGGATCTGTCCCGGCAGTTCGCCGGTCGCGCATTCCCCGTTCCATACGCATTTCCCGTTCACCCACACGCCGACGATGCCTTCGCTGGCCTGCACGGGCGCGTCGAAGGTCGCGCGGTCGGTCACTGTCTGCGGATCGAATACGACGAGGTCGGCGTACATGCCGGGGCGCAGCAAGCCGCGATCCGACAGGCGGTAGTACCGTGCCGCCAGCCCGGTCATCTTGTGAACCGCCGTCTCCAGCGGCAGCAGGCCGCGTTCGCGCACCTGGCTGGCCAGTACCCGCGTGAAGGTGCCCCATTGGCGTGGATGCGGGTGCTTGTCGAAGGGCAGGCCATCGGATCCCACCATGCATCGCGGATCGGCCAGGATGCGGTCGACGTCTTCTTCGCTCATCAGGAAATAGATCGCGCCGGCCGGAGCAAGGCGCGCCAGCATCTGCTGGTCGTCGAGGCCCAGCTCGCGCTGGAGGTCATCGAAGTCGCGGCCCTGCGCGCCGGGGTAGCCGTCCGACCATGTGATCATCGTGCGCCGGGCCAGGCGCACGCGATCGAGCCGCAGCATCGTGGAGGTGGCGGGATACGGGTGGCAGTCCAGGCATACCGGCTGGAGCGCCGCGGCCTGGCCGATGCGGGCAAGCGTTGCCGCCGAGCGCCCGTGATTGCGTTCGCCGGCCAGCTTGTGGTGGGAGAACACGACGCGGCTGCCAAGCGACTGGCCGATCGCCAGGGCTTCTTCAATCGCGGCATCGATGTGGTCGGCCTCGTCGCGCAGGTGCGTGGCATAGATGCCGCCGCGCTTGCGCAGCGGGGCGCCGACGTCGATGATTTCCTGCGTCGACGCGTGCGTGGCGGGCGGATAGAACGTGCCGGTCGAGAGGCCGAAAGCGCCTGCGTCCAGTGCTTCGGACAACAGTTCGCGCATTTGCGCGCGTTCCTGCGGCAAGGCGGGCCGGTCGAGATCGTCCATCACCGCCACGCGCAGCGTGGTATGGCCCACCAGCGGTATCACGTTCACGGCCGCGGGCTGCGCGCGCAGGGCGGCGAGCCAGTCCGCGAATTTCGGGAAACGGAACAGCTCTCGCGGTCCAAGCAGGTCCAGCGGCTGCGGCAGCCGTGGCCTTGCCGGAGAGGGCGCCAGGCTGATGCCGCAATTTCCCGTGACCACGGTGGTAATCCCCTGCGATACCTTGGGGACCATGTCCGGATGCGCGATCAGATAGCCGTCGTCGTGCGTGTGCGAGTCGATGAAGCCCGGGGCGACCGCCATGCCGGCGATGTCCAGCACCGGCGCGTCGGCATGCAGCGTGCCGGGCGCGCCAATCGCAGCGATGCGCTCGCCTTCGATCAGGAGGTCGGCCGCGCGTGGCGGGGAGCCGCTGCCGTCGATCAGCATGCCCGCGCGCAGCAGCAGTCGTGTCGAAGCCGTGAGGGATTGCGGCATGTCCATCAGTCCAGTTTCTCGATGTGTGCCTGTTCGATCAGCTGCCCCCAGCGCCTGGTTTCCTCGTCGATGACGTGCTGGAAATCGGCGGAACTGCCGCCGGCGGGAACCGCGCCCAGCTTGTTCAGGCCGTCGCGCACCGAATCCGTTTTCAGCGCGGCGTTTGCCGCCTGATTTATCTTGCTGACAATGTCCGCGGGCGTGCCGCGTGGCGCGACGATGCCACCCCACGCCACGGTCTGGTAGCCCTTCAGCCCGGCTTCGTCCAGCGTCGGCACATCGGGCAGGATCGGCAGCCGCCTGGGGCTGCTGACCCCCAGCGCCCGCACCTTGCCGGCGGCGATCTGCGGGCCGACTTCCGAGGTATTGGCGAAGAGATAGTCGATGCGTCCGCCCAGCAAGTCCTGCAGTGCGGCGGGGCCGCCGTTGTACGGCACGAACAGCACGTCGATTTTCGCCATTCGCTTGAAGAGTTCGCCGCCGAGGTGGCCGGTGGTGCCGATGCCCGGCGCGCCGAACGACAGGGTGCCCGGCGCCTTGCGCGCTGCCTCGATCAGCGCCGCCGCGCTCTGGAAGGGGGCGTCCTTGCGGACAATCAGCACGTTGTAGAGATCGAACGCGTGGACGACCGGCACCAGATCGCGATCCACATCGTAGGGCAGCTTCTTGAACAACGACCGATTCACCGCGAGCGTGTTGACGTTGCCGTAACCGACGGTATAGCCGTCGGCAGCCTTGTTCTTGATCTGCAGGATGCCGATGTTGCCGGCGGCGCCCGGGCGGTTCTCGATCACCACCGGCACGCCCAGGGTCTTGGTCATCTCATTGGTGACGATGCGGGACAGCACGTCCGGCGAGCCGCCCGCGGCGGAGGGGATCACAAAGGTCAGGGGTTTTTCGGGCCAGGCCGCCAGCAGGGGCGTGGACAGCAGCAGGCTCATGGCGACGACGGACAAGCGCGTCGAAAGGCGAAAGGAGGGCATTCGGCATCCTTGCGGAAAAGGTGGATGTGCGGGGCAACGGTGGGGAAAAATCGTCGTTCTTTCGAATCAGGGCAGCGGTTCGCCGGCACCGGTGCGCTCGGTGATCAGGCGATAGTGTTCTGGCCGGCGGTGCTTCGCGAAGTTGAATACGTGCCGACGGAAGTGCTCGCCCAGCGTCATGTCCGCCTGCACGCTGATCACTTCGTCGTCTTCGGTCAGTGCGCGCGCCACGATCTCGCCGGTGGGCGCAACGATGACCGAGTTGCCGATCATGTGGTGCCCGTCCTCGCTGCCGCATTTGGCCGCCGCCGCCACCCAGATGCCGTTCTGGTAGGCATTGGCTTGCAGCGAGATCAGGTGGGTGGAGGTCCGCAGGTGCGCCGGTTCGTTCCAGTGGATGTTCCGCGAGGGCGTGTTGTAGCCCAGCACCACCACTTCGGCGCTCTGCAGCGCCATCACGCGATAGGTTTCCGGCCAGCGGCGATCGTTGCAGATGCACATGCCGAACCGGGTGCCCTGCGTGTCGAACACGCGAAAGCCCAGGTCGCCCACGTCGAAGTACTTCTTTTCCAGATGCTGGAACGGCGCCTCGGGCTTGAGGTCGCTATGGCCTGGCAGATGGATCTTCCGGTACTTGCCGACGATGGCGCCGTCCGGCGCGACAAGAATCGACGTGTTGAAGGCGCGCTGGTCGGGGGTCAGTTCCGCATAGCCAAGGTAGAAGCCCATGCCGAGCTTCCTGGCCTCGTCGAAGAGTGGCTGCGTCGCCGGGCCGGGCATGCTGCGCTCGAAGAAACGTTCTTGCGCTTCGGCCTCCTCCATCCAGTAGCGGGGGAAGAAGGTGGTCAATGCCAGTTCCGGAAACACGACGAACGTCGCGCCGCGGCCGCGGGCGTCGCGCAGCATTTCCACGAGTCGGCGGACCACGGCGGCGCGGGTGTCGGCCAGGTGGACGGGGCCCATCTGTGCAACGGCCAGGCCAAGGGAACGCTTGGTGTCCATGTCGGCTTCAAGGAGAGTGGGAGAGGGTTGCCGGGACGGGCCTTCTTGCGGGGCCGCCGGCATGCAAACCATTATCCGAACGCGGAACGGGCGCGTCGAATGACGGTTTGTGCGTCAGCCTTAATCGCGGTTTAAGGCATTGCTTCGTGTTGGTGCCGCATGCGGGCGGCGCACGGCGCCGGTGCGGCTTGCACCATTCCGTGACGACGGGGTACAGGGCAGGGCAATGCGCCCGGGCGAGTGCCTTAGCCGGGGTCGGGGAGCGACAGGCCGTGCAGCGTCATGACCCCACGTATCACCCGGATGAGCGCTTCGGCAACTGGCGACAGCGATTCGGCGTGCGGGTACACCAGATCCGCGACGATGGGCGCCGCCTGTTCCACCGGCAGGATGCGGAAGCGCGCGCCGGGCCAACCGCGCAGCAGGAACTCGTCCACCAGCGCGATGCCGGCACCCGCATGCACCAGCGCGCAGGCCGTATGGGGCAAGCCGGCTTCGATCTCGATGCGCGGGGTCTCGCCTATCTCCGCGTACAGGTTGTCGATCCGCTGGCCGAAAGGGGTGTCGTGCGGATACGCGATCAACGGATAGGGCAGAAGGTCGGCGACACTCACCGACGAGCGCGCCGCCAGCGGGTGCGAGGGCGGGCAGATGCATACCAGCCGGCTCGCCGCCAGGGGCGAGGTGCGCAAACTGGGATGCTCCATCGGCAATGTGGAAATGCCCAGGTCGATCTGCCGGCCCAGCAATTGCTCCTTGAGCCGGGCGTGGGTCATGCAATGGAAATGGATGCGAACTTCCGGATTGCCGATGTGGAACTCGGCGATGGCCTGGGGCACCAGCATCTGCCCGACACTCGGGCTGGAGCCGATGCTGATCAGGCCGTGCCGGCGCTCGGCCAGTTCATGGACGAGATCGCCGATGCGTTCCACGCCCCGGTAGACGAGCTGCACCTCATGGTAGAGCCGCCGCGCTTCCGCGGTGGGATGCAGGCGGCCCTTGACCCGTTCAAAGAGCGGAAAGCCGAGCCGGCTCTCGGTGTACGACAGCATGCGGCTGACCGCCGGCACCGAGACATGCAGCAGCCGCGATGCGTCGCTGACGGACCCGGTGCTCATCACCGCGCGAAAGACCTCGATCTGCCGCAGGTTCATCGCCTGGCACCCGCCGCCGGGAGCAAGCCAGCGGGGAAAACCGCCTGAGTGAAAATCACGTTCATCGCCATGTCGGGCTTTGTCTGGACATTGTTCTCGACCCGGTCAGCCACGTCCATGCTGGACCGGCATGCGCCATGCCGACGAGCATCATACCGGCAACCGGCCGGCCTGCCCGGCCGCGCCGCCCTCACCCGACAGCGCCGCCACGACCGAGCGCGGACGCCGCCGGCGCGCGCCTGGAGGACATCGTTCTCCTGAACGCCCGCCCCGAAATCATGACCGGCCCCGACAACATGGCGGCCGCCCGCGTGGGCGGCGTGACCATCAACTTCGCATGCGCGCCGGATAACCTTCAGGCGCGCCCGCCGCCAACGCGGAACACCGCCACCGCCGCCGACAGCCTGTGCGCCTGCTCTTCCAGCGAGCCTGCCGCGGCGGCGGCCTGTTCGACCAGCGCGGCGTTCTGCTGCGTCACTTCGTCCATCTGCGCCACGGCGATGTTGACCTGGTCGATGCCGCTGCTCTGCTCGGCGGAGGCGGCGGCGATCTCGTTCATGATGTCGCTGACGCGGGTGATGGCGCCGACGATCTCGGTCATGGTCGAGCCGGAGCGCTCGACCAGTTGCGCGCCGGCTTCCACGCGCGTGGTGGAGGCGCCGATCAGGCCCTTGATTTCCTTGGCCGCGCCGGCGCTGCGCTGCGCCAGCGAGCGGACTTCGCCGGCGACCACCGCGAAGCCGCGGCCCTGCTCGCCGGCGCGGGCGGCTTCGACCGCGGCGTTGAGGGCGAGGATGTTGGTCTGGAAGGCGATGCTTTCGATCACGCCGACGATGTCGCCGATCTGGCGCGAGTGCGTCACGATGTCCTGCATGGTGCCGACCACCTGCTGCGTGAGTTCGCCGCCCTGCGCGGCCAGCCCGGAGGCGCCGTGCGCGAGCTGGCTGGCCTGGCGGGCGTTCTCGGCGGTCTGCTTCACGGTGGAGGTGAGCTCTTCCATGCTGGCGGCGGTCTGTTCGAGCGACGCGGCCTGTTCCTCGGTGCGCTGGGACAGGTCGGTGTTGCCCGCGGAGATCTCGCGCACGCCGACGTTGATCGACTCGCTGCCGCTGCGCACGGTGCCGACCGTGTCGATCAGCGATGCCTGCATCTTCTGCAGCGCCGCGCCGAGCTTGCCCATTTCGTTGTCGCTGGTGACGGCCACGCGCCCGGTCAGGTCGCCGGCGGCGATGCGCTGGAACTGCGCGATGGCGGCGTTGACCGGATCGACGATGGCGCGCATCAGCGCCGCGCGCCCGGCCCACGCCAGCAGCAGCGAGACGGCGAGGCCGGCGGCGACCGCGATGCTGACGGCCTTGAAGCGGCTCTGCGCCTGTTCATAGCGTTGCGCGCCGCGGTCGAGCTGGAGCTTTTCCAGCGCCAGCATGGATTTCTCGAAGGCGCCGTAGAGCGGCGGCAGCTTGTGGGCCTGCAGTTGCAGGAAGGCCTGCCGGTCGCCGCCCTTGAGCGCGGCCAGCGCCGGTTCCACGCCTTCGGCGAGGAACTTCGCGCGCTTTTCCTGCATGTCCTTGATCAGGCGCTGCTCTTCCTCGCCGCTGCCGGCCGAGGCGAGGTAGTGCGCCTGGCGCTCGTCGGCCGCCTTCAGGTACTGGCCGGACCGCGCGAGCACGGCGCTGGCGCCTTCCTGGTTGTTCAGCTCGGTGAGCGAGGCGTAGGTCGCCAGTGCCAGGCGCAGGCGCAGCAACTGGCCGGCGCTGCCTTCGAGGTCGGCCACGGCGGGCGTGTCGACGGTGTACATCTGCTTGAGCGATTCGTTGCCGGCGTGCATGGACAGCAGTCCCGCCGTGGCCCCGACCATCAGGGCAAAGCCGAACAGGGCGACCATGAGGCTGAGATAGCCCCGGATGGACAGTTGCTTCAACATTGTCTTCCTCTCCTTGGATACAGCGTTCTTGTGTCCGCTGCCGCGCGGCACAAGGACCGCGGCACGGAAAACGCCTCTGATTGCGGGGGGCGCTATTTCGGTCTACGGCTGTGGAGGAGGAAAACTGAAGCGGCTTCGGGCAGGTGGTTGCAGGCGCGCGGGCGGCCGGATGTCACGCCAGGATGCGCAGGCGGCACACGGCGGTCTCTTCCTGTCCCGGCGCGAGCCAGCGCAGCCCGGTGCCGTGGTGGATGGCATTGGGCAGGCCGAGCCACGGTTCCACGCAATAGAAGTCGGCGTCGGCGTGCTCGGACCAGGTGGTGACGGCGAACCACGGCACGGCTGCGGGCGCGTCCGGCGTGTCCAGTTCGATCGCCAGCCGGCGGCCACGCGGGGCCGCCGCGCTGGGCGGCATGGCGAGGATGCAGGCGCGCGGCGCGGCGTGCGATTCACGCAGCACGTGGAAAGTGTCCTGCAGGCGCGCATCGTCGAGCGAGTAGGACGCCGCGCCAGCGCCGAGGGCGTCCAGCGCGCCGTCGGCTTGCTGGCGCATCAGGTCGGCGTCGGGCATCTCCAGCACGGCCGCGCCGCGCGCTTCATGCGCGAGCGCGAAATAGAAATGGTGGCCGGCGTAGTACGGCAGCGGCTGCGTGCCGGTATTGCGCGTGCGCAGCGTGGCTTCGAGTCCGTCCTTGAGCAGGCGGTAGCCGGCTTCGAACGCGAATTCGAACGGGTAGCCCGCGCGCGTGGCGTCGCTGGCGCGCAGCGTCATCGCGATGTGGCTGCCGGCGTCGTACTGCGTGAGCGCGAATGGCAGGTCGCGCGCGAAGCCGTGGCTGGGCAGGGCGCGCACCGCGCCGTTCGCGTCGCGCCAGGCGCCCGGTGCGCCGTCGACGAAATGCCGGGCGATGAAGGGGAACAGCAGCGGATTGCCGCCGCGCACGCGCGCCGGCTGGGACCAGTCGGCCGGGTCGGGCCAATGCAGGATGTCTTCGCCGCGATGCACCCAGCGCACCAGGCGCGCGCCGGCCCGCGGGGCCAGCAGCAGATAGTTGTCGTGGCCGCCGACGCGGACCAGGTCCTGGCCCTGGAACTGCGTGAAGGAGGGAGCGGGGGAAGAGGTGGCGGGGGCTTGCATGTGGCGCGGGGTCTCGGGCAACGGTGAGGCGGGCGGGGGCGGAAGCGGCGATGCACGGCAATCATAACCGCAGCACCGCGCCGGTGCCGCGGCGCGGGCGGCGTGCGCGCCGGGCGCCCAGCGCGGGTGCATGCGTTGGGTGTGCCACGGCGCGCGGCGCGCCGGCGGCGCCGGGCGCTTCACATTTGTCCGCGTGGCGGCGCGCCTTGCGCGCCGTGGTCCGCTGGCGCGGATGTTGCGTTGCATCGCAGCGCATTTCCCCACCAGCGAAAGGAGCTTGTCATGGCCGAGTCCAACAGCAAGTCCAGCAGCGAACCCGCCGGCGCGCCCGCCGCGGATCTTCCCCCCATGCAGTTTTCCCACGTGCGCCCGCACGACACGGCGTTCGTCGACCAGGGCCTGCGCGACTTCTTCCTCTACCGCGACCTGGGCGTGGCCGAGGCCACCGGCGGCAAGGTGCTGGCGCAGCTGGTCAAGGCCAACCAGCCGCCCGAGCAGGGCACCGGCTGGCACCGGCACGAGGCCGAGTTCCACGTGGTGCTGATGCTCAAGGGCTGGGCGCGTTTCATGTACGAGGACAAGGAGACGCTGGTCGCCGCCGGCGACTGCGTGCACCAGCGCCCTGGCATCACGCACTACCTGTTCGACTATTCGCCCGACATGGAATACCTGGAGATCGTCGGGCCGGCCGACTTCGCCACGGTCGAGGTCGAGGGGCCGTGCGCGGTGCCGGCGGTGACGCCGTGGCCGACCGACCGCAACGCGGCCTGACCGCCCGATTGCCTGGCCGCCGCGGCAGCCCCGGAGAAAAATCCCGGGGCCACCGCCGCGCGGTCCCGCCTACGAAGTCATGTGCACGGTGTTGCGCACGATCGGATAGACCTGCGCGTCCCAGCGCTTGCCGTTGAACACGCCGTAGTGGCCGACGCCGGTCTGCACGTGATGCATGCGCATGTAGGGGCGCAGGCTTGCGCACAGGTCCTGCGCGGCCATGGTCTGGCCGATCGCGCAGATGTCGTCGCGCTCGCCTTCCACCGTGAGCAGCGCGGTGCGCCGGATCGCGCGCGCGTCCACGCGGCGCCCGGCCACGTCGAGCAGGCCCTGCGCCAGCAGGAAGCGCTGGAACACCATGCTGACCGTCTCCAGGTAGAACTCGGCGCTGAGGTCCATCGTGGCGAAGTATTCCTCGTAGAAGGTCTGGATGGCGTCGGCGCGCTGGTGCTCGCCGTTGGCGCGCAGGTCGTAGAGGTCGCGGAAGGCCTGCTGGTGGCGCTCGCTGTTCATGCTCATGAAGGCGGTCAGTTGCACGAAGCCCGGATAGACGTGCCGCATGGCGCCGGCGAAGCGCAGCGGCACGTGGCTGGTGAGCGTGCGCTCGAACCACTCGATGGACTGGCTGGTGGCGAGCTCGTTGACCTTGGTCGGGTTGATGCGCGCGTCGATCGGGCCGGCCATCAGGATCAGGCTGGGCGGCTGGGCCGGGTCGTCGTCCTCCGCCATCAGCGCGACGGCGGCGAGCGCGGCCACGGTGGGCTGGCACACCGCCATCAGGTGCGTGCCGCCGCCGAGCACGTGCAGGAAGTCGATCAGGTGCTGGACGAATTCGTCGAAGCCGAAGCGGCCGTGCATGAGGGAGATGTCGCGCGGGTTGTGCCAGTCGGTGATGTACACGTCGTGGTCGCGCAGCATGGTCTGCACGGTGCCGCGCAGCAGCGTGGCGAAGTGGCCCGACATCGGCGCGACCAGCAGCACGCGCGGCTGCTGGCCGGCGCCGTGCTTGCGAAAGCGCAGCAGCGTGCAGAACGGCGTGCGCGCCGCCACTTCTTCCGTCACCTGCATCGGCGTGCCGTCGACGGTGATGCTGTCGATGCCGAAGGCCGGGCGGTGATGGGTGAGCCGGCTCAGCGCCAGCACCTCGCACGCGGCGCGCGTGGCGCGCATGGGCTCGCATGCGGCCAGGCGCGGGTTGGCGGCCATTGCCACCGCCATCATGTCGGCCACGCTGCAGGCTGGCTGCATGAGGTCCGCATAAGTCTGGTACACCTGATACAGCATGGCCGCCCCCCTTTTATGCGTTGGCTTCATACGCCGCAATATGTGTGCCACGGCGTTCTGTTGGCATGAGGCTTGCGGGCCTGCCATCGTGGGGAGACGGGCGACCGGTTCTGGTTCGAATGCGGCGCCAGCGCCGCGTGCGGCAAGTGGCACGAAGGGCTGCCGCGCCGGCGCGGCTTCATGCTGGTGCCGCAAGCCGCACCGCGCCGGTGCGGACCATCTGCCGCTTGTCCGCGGCGCGTTTTCCCGTGCCGCGCCGGCCGCGATGCCACGCCCGCCATGTAGTACAACATCATGGTAGGAGCCGCGGCAGGCGGCACATAGCACGACATGACAGCGGGAAAACCCGCGGCGGGAATGATGCGAGCGGCGGGGAACGCAGCGAAAGAAGCAGCGAAAGAAGCAGCGGCGGCATGCCGGGCATCGTTCGCGCCGCGAGCGCGTCGCCGGCCCGCCGTTCCAACGACTCATCGAGATGGCAAGGAGACGTGATGGCGAAGACGACACTGACCATCAGCAGCAAGACTTATTCGTCGTGGTCCCTGCGCGGGTGGCTGCTGGCGCGTTTTGCGGGACTCGACTTCGAGGAAGTGCTGGTGCCGCCCGACGACGCCGCGGCGCGCGCGGAGATCCTGCTGCTGTCGCCGTCGATCCTCGTGCCGCGCCTGTTCCACCAGGGCGTGACGGTGTGGGACACGCTCGCCATCGGCGAGTATCTCAACGAGATCAGCCCCAAGGCCGGCCTGCTGCCCGACGACCGCGCCGCGCGCGCGCATTGCCGCGCCATCTGCGGCGAGATGCACTCCGGCTTCGCCGCCCTGCGCGCGGCGCTGCCGATGAACCTGAAGGGGCATTTCCCCGGCTTCAAGGTGTGGTCGCGCGCGCAGGCGGACATCGACCGCATCGTGCAGATCTGGAGCGAATGCCTGACCCGCTACGGCGGCCCGTTCCTGTTCGGCCAGCGCAGCATGGCCGACGCGATGTACGCGCCGGTGGTGACGCGCTTCCTGACCTACGGCGTGGAGCTCGACCCGCAGCCGGTGGCGTACTGCAAGCAGATCCTCGCCATGCCCGAGCTGCAGGAATGGATCGCCGAGGCGCGCAAGGAGCCGGACGAGATCAGCGAGCTCGAAGTGGAATTCTGAGCGCGCCGCGGCGCGCCCAGGAGCGAAGACGAAGCGAAAATGCATGGGACCGGGCGCGGCGGGCGCTGCCGCAGCCGGTCCCCTTCGCGCTTCCTGCGCGCGGCGTTCGGCGCGCTCCCCGTCAGGCCGCCGCGGATGCGCCGGCGCGCGCGGCCAGGAAGCCCACGGCGTAGGCGAAATACCAGTCGAGCGTGTCCGGGTTCATCATGGCGTCGCGGTTGGCGATCTGGTCCGGCGCGTGGCCCAGCAGCAGCTTCTTGACCGGCACTTCCATCTTCTTGCCCGACAGCGTGCGCGGCACGCCCGGCACCTGCAGGATCTCGTTCGGCACGTGGCGCGACGACAGCGCGGCGCGGATGCGCGCGCGCATGGCCTCGCGCAGCGGCTCGTCCAGCGCCAGCCCTTCGCGCAGCACCACGAACAGCGGCATGTAGGACTCGCGGCCCAGGTATTCGAGGTCCACCACCATGCTGTCTAGCACTTCCGGCAGGTCTTCCACCACGCGGTACAGCTCGCTGGTGCCCATGCGGATGCCGTGGCGGTTGATGGTGGCGTCCGAGCGGCCGTAGATGATGGCGCCGCCGTGCGCGGTGATCTTGATCCAGTCGCCGTGGCGCCACACGCCGGGGTAGGTGTCGAAATAGCTGTCGCGGTAGCGCCTGCCGTCGGCGTCGCCCCACAGGAACAGCGGCATCGACGGCATCGGCGCGGTGCAGACCAGCTCGCCGACCGCGCCGGTCAGCGCGCGGCCCGCGTCGTCGAACGCTTCCACGCGCGCGCCGAGGCAGCGGCATTGCATCTCGCCGGAGTAGACCGGCAGGATCGGGCAGCCGGCCACGAAGGAGCCGGCGAAATCGGTGCCGCCGCTCATCGGCGCGAGCCAGATGTCGGCGCGCACGTGGCGGTAGATCCAGTCGTAGGCTTCGGCCGGCAGCGGCGAGCCGGTCGAGCCGAGCGCGCGCAGGCGCGACAGGTCCGCCACGCGCGCGGGCTCGATGCCGGCCTTCATGCAGGCGGTGAAGAAGGCCGCGCCCGCGCCGAAGGCGGTGATGCCGGCGGCCTCCACGAAGCGCCACAGCACGCCGGCATCCGGGTAGGCCGGGTTGCCGTCGTAGAGCGCGATGGTGGTGCCGAGCAGCAGCCCGGCCACCTGCGCGTTCCACATGATCCAGCCGCTGCTGCTGTACCAGTGGAACACGTCGTCCGGGCCCAGGTCGTTGTGGAAGGCCATGAGCTTGACCTGCTCGACGACGATGCCGCCGTGGCCGTGCACGATGGGCTTGGGCATGCCGGTGGTTCCCGAGGAATAGACGATCCACAGCGGGTGGTCGAACGGCACCGGCTCGATGGCCAGCGCCGCGCGGTGCGCCAGCACGTCCCGCCACGCGTGGCGGCGCACGCCCGGCGGCAGGGGCGGGGCGGCAGCGTCCGCGTGGCCGGACGGCACCAGCACCACGTCGGTCAGCGAGGGCAGGGCGGCGGCGAGGTCGGCCAGCACCGGCGTGCGGTCGTGGTGCCTGCCGCCGTACTGGTAGCCGTCCACGGCGACCAGCACCTTGGGCTCGATCTGGCGGAAGCGGTCGATCACCGCGACCTGGCCCATGTCCGGCGCGCAGCCCGACCAGATCGCGCCGAGGCTGGCGGTGGCGAGGAAAGCCACCACGGTGGCCGGGATGTTGGGCAGGTAGCCGGCCACGCGGTCGCCGCGCGCCACGCCCATCTGCCGCAGCGCGTGGGCCAGCGAGGCGACCTGCGCTTCGAGCGCGTCCCAGCTCAGCTCGCTCACGCCGACCGCCTCGCCGGCGAAGCGGATGGCCGCGCGCTGGCGCGCGGCGCCGCTGCCGGCGTGGCGGAACACCTGCTGCACATAGTTCAGGCTGGCGCCTTCGAACCAGCGCGCGCCGGGCATGGCGGGATCGGCCAGCACACGCGCCGGTTCGGTGTCGAAGCGCAGGTCGAAATACGCGCGGATGGCGTCCCAGAAGGCTTCCAGGTCGGTTACCGACCATTGCCACAGGGCGCCGTAGCCGTCGAAGGCGAGGCCGCGCTCGCGCGCCAGCCAGCGCATGAAATCGGCGATGCGGCTGCCGTCGCGGAACGCCGGCGACGGCGTCCACATCAGTTTCCCTTCCTCAAGGGTGGTCATGTGTCTCCTCCTCGGTTCCGTCTGGCGCGGACGTGCGGATGGCCTGGTTTTCGTGTTGCCGCGCGGCAGCGTGGCCGCCGCGTGCGGCTTGGCGTGATCTTATTACATGGCGCGGCCTAGGCGCTGGCGCGCTGCGCGAACAGCGAGTCCCACAAGCCGTCGACGCGCGCCTTCACGGCGTCGTCCATACGGATCGGGCGGCCCCATTCGCGCGTGGTCTCGCCGGGCCACTTGTCGGTGGCGTCGATGCCCATCTTGGAGCCCAGGCCCGAGACCGGCGAGGCGAAGTCCAGGTAGTCGATGGGCGTGTTGTCCACCAGCACGGTATCGCGCGACGGGTCCACGCGCGTGGTGATGGCCCAGATCACTTCCTTCCAGTCGCGCACGTCGACGTCGTCGTCCACCACCACGATGAACTTGGTGTACATGAACTGCCGCAGGAAGCTCCACACGCCGAACATCACGCGCTTGGCGTGGCCGGCGTACTGCTTCTTCATGCGCACCACCGCCATGCGGTAGCTGCAGCCCTCGGGCGGCAGGTAGAAGTCGGTGATCTCGGGGAACTGCTTCTGCAGCAGCGGCACGAACACCTCGTTGAGCGCCACGCCGAGGATGGCCGGCTCGTCGGGCGGCTTGCCGGTATAGGTGGAGTGGTAGATCGGGTCGCGCCGCATGGTGATGCGGTCGATGGTGAAGACCGGGAACCAGTCCTGCTCGTTGTAATAGCCGGTGTGGTCGCCGTAGGGGCCTTCCAGCGCGTGCTGGTAGCCGCTCGGGTGGCCGGGGTCGGGCTGGATATGGCCTTCGAGCACGATCTCGGCCGAGGCCGGCACGCTCAGCTCGGACAGCGTGGGCGTGAGGCAGCCGGCCAGCGCGGTGCGGCTGCCGCGCAGCAGGCCGGCGAACTGGTATTCGGACAGCGTGTCCGGCACCGGCGTCACGGCGCCGAGGATGGTGGCCGGGTCGGCGCCCAGCGCCACGGCGATCGGGAACGGCTTGCCCGGGCTGGCCAGCGCGTGCTCGCGGAAATCCAGCGCGCCGCCGCGATGCGCGAGCCAGCGCATGATGACCTGGTTGCGGCTGATGACCTGCTGGCGGTAGATGCCCAGGTTCTGGCGCTTCTTGTGCGGGCCCTTGGTGACCACCAGCCCCCAGGTGATCAGCGGCGCGGCGTCCTCCGGCCAGCAGGTCTGGATCGGCAGGCGCGCGAGATCGACGTCGTTGCCTTCCCACACCACTTCCTGGCAGGCGGGGCTGTTCACGCGCTTGGGCGCCATGTCCCACACCGACTTGGCCAGCGTGAACAGCTTGCCCGCTTCGCGCAGGCCGCGCGGCGGCTCGGGCTCCTTGAGCGCGGACAGCACGCGGCCGATGTCGCGCAGGTCGGCCAGGCTTTCGGCGCCCATGCCCAGCGCAACCCTGCGTGTCGTGCCGAACAGATTGGCCAGCACGGGCACGCTATAAGTCTGTCCAGGACGCTGCGGATCGCTCGGTCTTTCGAACACGACGGCGGGTCCTTCCGCCCGCAACAGCCTGTCGCAGATCTCGGTCATTTCGAGGTTGGGCGACACCGGCACGCCGATCCGCTTCAGTTCGCCGAGGCCTTCAAGCTGGCCGATGAAATCGCGCAAGTCGTTGTATTTCATAGTGAATTCTGTTGGTGCCTGGACGCGGCAAAATGCCCGCGCCGGCAATGAATGCGGATCTTCGTGCACATCCGCATGGCGTGGCGAAAAAAAATCGCCCTGATTTACATCATCAAATTGTAAATTTTTTTCCCGCGCCGGCGCTGGGGGAGACTGCTCCGATGCTTTACCAGTACTGACTTTCGCCGAATTCGGGGGAGGCGGAAGCGGCGTAAAGGACATTGTTACATATAACTACAAGCTATGACTTTTGGCATCGTTATTCTTGACGATGTATAAAAGCGTTCCTACAATCCGGTTCTGCTCGTTGGAGTGTTGCGTCGCAGCACATTTTTTTCCTCCCTGTCAAGGGGCTGGCAAAAAAACATCCATCTCTGATCACTAAGCGGATTCGCCTGAGCAAGGGCGGGTCCCGATCGATTGTCCCGGCGCTGGCCGGGTGCATTGAGTAGTTCGCGGCAGGGCAGGCTCCCCCAAGAGCCTACCCTGTTTCTCGTTGGGCGCATGGGGAGCGCCCACCAACAGGTGCTGGCAGCCTTTGCTAGGCAGTGCAGCATCCTTACTTGAGTACGCGGTCATCGGCGTGAGGCGTTTCGGCGCGGCACGATGCGAACGGCGGATGGAGGTAAGTATGAGTGGTTGGAAAACCCTTCATCTTCCCGGTGTCGGACGGGCATTGCAGGTCCGCTTCAGACAACCGGTTCCCGGGGTGAGTCGGGCATTGCAAGTCCGTCTCGCACACCGGGTGGCGGGTCGCGCCTTCCGGGGCGGCCGCGCCACAGTGAAATATGCCCTGAACAGTCTCGGGGTGGTGTCGGTGGTCGCGGCGGTCTCGCTGGCGGTCAGCCAGGAATGGCGCACGGCCCTGGCCGGCGCGCTGGCCGGGGACGAAGCGCCGGCGGTGCTCATGGAAGCCGCGGTGCCCGGTGCCTCGGCCGACGTGGCCGCGGCCAAGCTCGGCCTGGCACCGGCTCCGGTGCTGGCCAAGGCGCCGGGCCTGCCGACGGTATCCGGCACCGACGACTGGAACCAGCCGGCCGGCAAGGTGCCCTCCGTGGCCCACCTGGCCGCGCAGATTCCGGCGCAGCGCGTGGCGCTCGACGCCCGCAACCCGACCACGCTCGGCAGCGCGCGCGAGCAGGCCGTGGTGGCGGACTACATTGCCCGCAAGTACCGCGTGGCGGCGCAGGCCACCGCGCAACTGGTGAAGGCCGCGTACCTGACCGGGCGCGAGGTCGGCATCGATCCGCTGCTGATCCTGGGCGTGATCGCCATCGAGTCCAGCTTCAACCCGTACGCCGAGAGCGGCGTCGGCGCGCAGGGCCTGATGCAGGTCATGACCAAGGTCCACCAGGACAAGTACGAGGCCGTGGGCGGCGTGGCAGCCGCGCTCAACCCGTATGCCAACATCAAGATCGGCGCGCTGGTGCTCAAGGACTGCATCGCCCGCGCCGGCTCGCTCGAAGGCGGCCTGAAGTTCTACGTGGGCGCGTCCAGCAACACCGACGGCGGCTACGGCGCCAAGGTGCTGGCCGAGCGGGCCCGCCTGCGCCAGCTTCCGGGCGTGCACAGCGCACCGGAGCCGGTCGCGGCCAAGCCCGAGGCGGAGGCCGACGCCAATGCCAAGTCGCAGGCCCAGGCCGTGCATCACCAGGGCAACGGCGACAAGCTGGAAGCGGCCGGCAACGTGCCGAAGAGCGCCTGATCGTCCGAGTGCCCGAGGCCGCGGGCCGCGCGGCTTGCCGCGCAACAGGGAAAAGTACCCCCGAGGGGCTGGCCGTCAGCAAAAGGCGTTGAAAGCCCCAGGAGGGTCGAGAAGTCAAAAAAGCCCCGCGAAGCTGCCTTCGCGGGGCTTTTCTTGTATTGCCGATCCGTCTTGCCCGAGAGGCTGGTCCGAGAGGCCGGCCTAGTTGCTGCTGTGTGATTTCCCGCAGCTTCCGCGCGAGGATCAGGCGCTGCCCCAGGCGCTCCAGAGCGGCTTCCTGGGGGCGCGGGTGCTTTCTGCTTGCCGCGCTGCCGGGCTCAGGCGAAGAACTTCCGCAGCCGCGCCATCGCTTCTTCGATGTTCGCCATTGAGGTCGCGTAGGAGATGCGGATGTAATCGCTGGCCGTGTACGGGCCGAAGTCCTGGCCCGGCACCATGACCACGCCGGCCTCGTGCAGCATGGCCTGGGTCAGGCTGTCGGAATCGCCGGCGGCGCGATGGTTGACGCCGCGGCAGTCGGCATACACGTAGAAGGCGCCGTCCGGCTTGACCGGCACGTGCAGGCCGAGCGACTCCAGCGCCGGCACGATGGCGTCGCGGCGGCGGCGGAATTCCGCCTTGCGCTCGTCGTAGATGGCCAGCGCCTCGGGCGTGAAGCAGGCCAGCGCGGCATGCTGGGCCACCGCCGAGGCGCAGATGAACAGGTTCTGCGCAACCTTCTCGAACGCGTCCACCAGCGCGTCGGGCACCACCAGCCAGCCCAGGCGCCATCCCGTCATGTTGAAGTACTTGGAGAAGCTGTTGACCGTGACCACGTCGTCGTCCAGGCTCAGCGCCGACACCGGCGGCGCGTCGTACGACAGGCCCTGGTAGATCTCGTCGACGATGGCGAAGCCGCGGCGCGCGCGCACGGCGGCGAGGATGCGCGCGAGCTCGTCCGGCAGGATCGAGGTGCCGGTCGGGTTCGAGGGCGACGCCAGCAGCACGCCGCGGGTGTGCGCGTGCCAGTTGGCCTCGACCTGCTCGGCGGTGAGCTGGAAGCGCTCGGCCGGGCCGCTCGGGATCATCTTCGCGCGGCCGTCGAAGGCCGCCACGAAATGGCGGTTGCACGGATAGCTGGGGTCCGGCATCAGCACCTCGGCGCCGATCTCCACCAGCACCGCGCAGGCCAGCAGCAGCGCGCCCGAGGCGCCGGCGGTGACGATCACGCGGCGCGCCGGCACGTCGATCCCGTAGGCGCTCTTGTAGTGGGCGGCGATGGCCTCGCGCAGCGGCATGATGCCGAGCGCGCCGGTGTACTGGGTGACGCCGCGGCGCATGGCCGCCTCCGCCGCCCTGACCACCGGCTCGGCCGCGGTGAAGTCGGGCTCGCCGATGCCCATGTGGATGATGTGGCGCCCGGCCCGCTCCAGTTCGGCGGCCTGCTTGGCCAGTTCCATCACGTGGAAGGCGTCGATGTGGGCGAGGCGGGAGGCGGTGGCGAGGCGCTGCGGGTTCATGGCGGGTAGCGGAGTAAGGGGATGAAGCCTGGGGGAATGAAGCCTGGCCGGCCCGTTGGTCGATCGGGGCCGCCGGCGAAAGTGAAAACACCCGCCTGGAGCGGGTGTCGTCGTGGCAGGGGCGCCGCGCGGGCGGCGCCGGCTGCCGGGCTCAGCGTCGCGCGGCCAGTTCGGGCGCGCGCACCTGGGCGGCCAGCTTGTCCAGCACGCCGTTGACGTATTTGTAGCCTTCCACGCCGCCGAAGGTCTTGGTCAGTTCCACGGCTTCGTTGATGACGACCTTGTACGGGATGTCGATGCAGTGCACCAGCTCGTAGCTGCCGATCAGCAGCGCGGCGCGCTCGACCGGCGACAGCTCGTCCACCGGGCGGTCCAGGAACGGCGCGAACACGCCGGTCAGCGTGCTTTCCTCGCGGATCGCGCCGTTGAGCAGCGCGTCGAAATGCTCGCGGTCGGCCTTATTGAAGCCCTGCGCGTCATGCAGGTGGGCCTGGATGGCGCCGGTGTCGTTGCGGTTCAGCAGCCACTGGTACAGACCCTGCAGCGCGAGCTCGCGCGAGCGGCGGCGCGCGCTCTTGGGCGCCGCCTTGGGCTCGGACTTGCCTGCCGGGGCCGCGGGTTTGCCGGCCGGGTTGCTGCTCTCGGGCGCGTCACTCATCGTCGTCCTCGTCTTCGTCCTCTTCCTGGCTGCGCAGCGAATCCAGCGCCGCGACCAGGTTGGCCATTTCCACCGCGGCGCGGGCGCAGTCGCGGCCCTTCTCGCGGGTGCGGGCATGCGCCTGGGCGTCGGTGTCGACGGTCAGGATGCCGTTGGCGATGGGCACGTTGAAGTCCAGGCCCACGCGGGTGATGCCGGCGCCCGATTCGTTCGAAACCAGCTCGAAGTGGTAGGTCTCGCCGCGCACCACGGCGCCGAGCGCGATCAGCGCGTCGAACTGGCCGCTTTCGGCCATCTTCTGCAGCGCCAGCGGCACTTCCAGCGCGCCGGGCACCGTCACCACGAGGGTGTCTTCGCCTTCGATGCCCAGCTTTTCCAGCTCGGCGACGCAGGCTTCGCGCAGCTCGTCGCAGACCGGCTCGTTGAAGCGGGCCTGCACGATGCCGATACGCAGGCCTTCGCCTTCGAGGTTGCTGGGGTAGAAACCGTGATCCATCTGTATTCTCCTGGGTTCGGTTCGCGGCCGGCGCGATCGGGAAAGGCGCGGCCGCCGGTATGCGGTGTTCGGGTCGGTGTATCAGTCTGCCTGGCCGCGCATGGGCTGGTAGCCGGTCACTTCCAGGTCGTAGCCGGTCATGCTCGGCATCTTCAGCGGCGAAGCCAGCACGCGCATCTTGCCCACGCCGACATCCTTGAGGATCTGCGCGCCGGTGCCGTAGGTGCGCAGGTCCGGCTTGTGGCGCGAGCGGTCCTGCGGCGCGTCGAGCGCCGAGAACTGCGCGAACAGCTGCGTCGAGCAGTCGCCGCAGTTCAGCAGCACCATCACGCCGTGCTCGGCCTCGGCGATGGCCTCGAGCGCGGCGGGCACGCTCCACGAATGCGTGGTGCGCGACACTTCCAGCAGGTCCAGCGTGGACAGCGGCTCGTGCACGCGCACCAGCGTCTCGCGGTCCGGGCGCGGCGTGCCCTTGACCAGCGCCAGGTGGGCGCGGCCGCTCGGCTTGTCGCGGTAGATGATGCTGTGGAAGGTGCCGTAGGGCGTCTGCATGCTGCGCTCGCCGGCGCGCTCGATGATGCTCTCGGTGCGGCTGCGGTAGTGGATCAGGTCGGCAATGGTGCCGATCTTGATGTCGTGCTCGCGCGCGAACTCGATCAGGTCGGGCAGGCGCGCCATCGTGCCGTCGTCCTTCATGATCTCGCAGATCACGGCGGCCGGGGTCAGGCCGGCCAGCGTGCCCAGGTCGCAGCCGGCCTCGGTGTGGCCGGCGCGGATCAGCACGCCGCCGGGCTGCGCCGTGAGCGGGAAGATGTGGCCGGGCTGGACCAGGTCGGCCGGGCGGGCGTCCCTGGCGACCGCGGCCTGCACGGTGCGCGCGCGGTCCGCCGCGGAGATGCCGGTGGTCACGCCCTCGGCCGCCTCGATCGACACCGTGAAGTTGGTGCCGTGCACCGTGCCGTTGCGGCTGACCATCGGCTGCAGGTCCAGCTGGCGGCAGCGCTCGGCGGTCAGCGTCAGGCAGATCAGGCCGCGCCCGTACTTCGCCATGAAGTTGATGGCTTCCGGGGTGACGAAATCGGCTGCCAGGACCAGATCGCCTTCGTTCTCGCGGTCTTCCTCATCGACCAGGATGACCATGCGGCCGGCACGGATTTCGGCAATGATGTCTTCGGTACGGGCGATTGTCATGAGGTACGGGCTGCGGCAGGCTGAGGTTGGGGCGGAGTGCGGAGCGCTCTTGGTATTCGGGGCGGGGAAGGCCGGCGTCGTCCGGCCGGCGCCGCCCGGACCGGACCCGGCTGGCCCCGGGGCTGGCCCGGAACTGGCGCGCGCAAGGAAAACCGGCTGGCCGCGGCGGCGGTCTGGCCCGATATTGTACGTCAAGCGCGCCCCTCGGGGCGCGCGGCGGCGATTTCCGGCCGCCGCCGGCCGGCGGGCAGGCTCAGGCGCCTTGCGCGGCCGGCACGCCGGCATGCATGCCCAGCAGCGCCTTCGCCCGTTGCCAGACGATCTCGGCCTGGAAGGCGACCATGACGGCGATCAGCACCATCACCTGCCCGAAGCCGCTGCTGTGGGCCACCGCCGCGCCGGCCATGTAGGCGGCCGCGCCGAGCGCGAACTTCACCAGCACCAGGCCCAGGAACAGCGCGATCGTCAGCTTCGTGCCCTGCGCGTAGACGGCCCCGTTCTCGACCGACAGCGTGGTCAGGCGTCCGCGCACGTAGCCGACCGCCGCGCTCATCGCCAGCCCGCCCAGCAGCAGGGTCCAGGCCAGCGGCGACGCCGGCGCATGGATGCCGCCGGCCACGAAGCCGACGATGGCGTAGATGGCGGCAAGCTTGAAGCGCGACTTGCCGTCCACCTCGCTGCGCACGGTCTGGCGATAGACCGCATAGCAGCACAGCGCGGCGATCAGCAGGATTTGGTGGGTCGTCATGATCTCTTCCTCGTGGTTGTCTGTGCGGGAGCCGGTGCGCGCCCGCGATGGAAACCATCGTAGAAAGGGAAAATGAGCCGAAAATGATGGCGCCTCTCCCGCGGCGGGGAGGGCGCCGGCGGATGCCTACGCCGCGTCCTTGGGCGCGCTCATCATGCGCTCCACGTAGCGCGCGATCAGGTCGATCTCCAGGTTCACGCGCGCGCCGGCCTGCAGGTCCTGCAGCGTGGTGACTTCGATGGTGTGCGGGATCAGGTTGATCGAGAAGGTGCAGCCCTGCGCGTCGTCGCTGACCTTGTTGACCGTCAGCGAGACGCCGTTGACCACCACCGAGCCCTTGTAGGCCAGGTAGCGGCCCAGCTCGCGCGAGGCGCGGATGCGCAGCTCGTGGGATTCGCCCACCGGGGCGAAGTGGGTGACTTCGCCGAGGCCGTCGACGTGGCCGGACACCAGGTGGCCGCCGAGGCGGTCGGCCAGGCGCAGCGCCTTTTCCAGGTTGACGCGGCCCGGACGGTCCAGGCCGGCGGTCTTGCCGAGCGATTCGCGCGACACATCGACGTCGAAGGTGTCGCCTTCGAGCGCGATCACCGTCATGCAGGCGCCCTGGATGGCGATGCTGTCGCCGAGGGCGACGTCGGACAGGTCCAGCCCGGTGGCGCGCACCCGCAGGCGCACCCCGGCGGTTTCGCCGGCGGCCAGCGGGGACACGGTTTCGATGCGGCCGACGGCCGCGACAATGCCAGTAAACATGGTCGGTGGAAGCGTGGAAGAGGCGATGGGGAAAACATGCATGCTAGCAGGTGCGCGGCGGTTTCGTTGTCGCCGTTTCCCGTTTCCCGTTCGTCGCCCCCGCCCGCCGCCATGCGCGCCGCCGGCGGCGCGCCCCGCTCCCGCGCCTGCTGTTATGCGTGGTCGATGCGCCGGGCGAGCAGGCGCAGGTCTTCGCCGACCATGCGCACGTCGTGCCAGCGGAAGGCGGCCGCGTCCTGCAGGCGCGCCAGCGGCGGCAGGTTGAACATGCCCTGCGCGTCGCCGAGCAGCTTGGGCGCGAGGTAGACCAATAGTTCGTCGACGCAATGCTCGCGGATCAGCGAGCCGTTGAGCTTGAAGCCGGCCTCCACGTGCAGCTCGTTGATGCCGCGCCGGCCCAGTTCCTCCAGCATGCGGCGCAGCTCCACCTTGCCGTGCGGGTTGGGCAGCACCACCACCTCGGCGCCGCGCGCTTCCAGCGCGCGCCGGCGGGCGGCGTCGTCGAAGGCGCAGAACACCAGCACGGGCTTGGCGAAGTCGCCCGTGTCGGGGATCAGCAGGCGCGCGTCCAGCGGGATCTCCAGGCGCGAATCCACCACCACGCGCTGCGGCTGGCGCGGCGTCTCGACCGCGCGCACGTTCAGTTGCGGGTTGTCGTCGCGCACCGTGCCGATGCCGGTGAGGATGGCGCTGGCGCGCGCGCGCCAGGCATGGCCGTCGTCGCGCGCGGCCTGTCCGGTGATCCACTGGCTGGTGCCGTCGTGCAGCGCGGTGCCGCCGTCGAGCGAGGCCGCCACCTTGACGCGCACCCACGGCAGGCCGCGCGTCATGCGCGAGACGAAGCCGATATTGAGTTCGCGCGCCTCTTTCTCCAGCAGGCCGCAGCGCACGTCGATGCCCGCCTCGCGCAGGCGCTGCAGGCCGCGCCCGGATACCGCGGGGTTCGGGTCTTCCATCGCCGCGACCACGCAGGCGATGCCGGCGCGCACCAGCGCATCGGCGCACGGCGGCGTGCGGCCGAAATGGCTGCACGGCTCGAGCGTGACGTAGGCGGTCGCGCCTGCGGGATCGTGGCCATGCGCGGTGGCGTCCTTGAGCGCCTGGATTTCCGCGTGGTCCTGGCCGGCGGGCTGGGTGAAGCCCTGGCCGATGACCTTGCCGTCCTTCGACAGCACGCAGCCGACGCGCGGATTGGGCGTGGTGGTGTACATGCCTCGCGCGGCCAGCGCGAGAGCCTGTGCCATGGCTGCGTGATCGGTATCTGAGAACATGAGGCTAGGTGTGCTTTCTGGTCGCGCGCGCGGCGCGTTGGATGAGGGTCGGCAACGGGTGCCGACGGGTTCCGGTGTCATGGCGCTCCGGCCTGGAGCGGGCCGTCGCAGTCCGCGTCCCGCCCCGGCGTGCACATGCGGACACGGCCGTGCGCGCCGAGCTTCAGCAGCCGTTGTTCGCCGCGGCAGCTCACGGTGAAGGTGGCGGCAAGAAAACCGCCTTGCTCCGAACGAGAGTATCCCACAGCTGTCATGCGCAGCGCATGGCTGCCCGGCGCGGTGGAGCGCAGCCCGATGCGCAGGCAGGCGCCGTGCGTCTGCACCACGGCGAAGGCATCCCCGGCGTGCCCGTCCGCCGATGCCCGCGCCGACGCCAGGCTCAGGCGCCAGCCGCGGTCCAGCGCGAGGCTGTCTGGCAGCGGCGACAGGACCACATCCTCGCGCCTGGCCACGGCCGTGGCGCGCGCCAGCGCGAGCGAGCCGGCCAGCCGGTCTGCCGCCAGTTCGACCTGCTGCCGGGCCAGCAGCCGTTGCCAGGACGGCCATGCCGCTGCCGCGAGGATGGCCAGCACGGCGAGGCAGGTGAGCAGCTCGGCCAGCGTGGCGCCGCGGTTTGTCCCGTCTGTCCGGCGTACGCGGTGCGGAGCCATTGTTCAGCAGGCCGGCGGCAGCGGCACCGGTTCGGCGGCGAAGGGCGGGTGCGCGAGCCATTCCCCGGTGCTGCGCAGGATCAGCGTCCCGCACGGCGCATCGGGCCGCTGCGGCACCGCGCGCAACTCGACGCAGCGCTCCAGCCCGGCGCCCGGGCACGCGCCGGCGCTGATCAGGTGGCGCGAGCGTACCGGCGGCGCCGGCACGGGGCGCGGCCACCGGCCGGCCACCAGCGTGCCGCCGGGCTCCGCCGCGAAGGTCATGGCGGCCAGCGCGTGGCGCTCCAGTTCCAGCATGCCGCCGATCAGCGCGCTGCGCGCCTCGGCGCGCCAGCCGCGCTCGACATGGCGGTGCCAGGCGGGAATGACCATTGCGGCAAGGATCGCGGCGATGGTCAGCGTGACCAGCAATTCGAGCAGCGTGAAGCCGCATGGGCGTGGCCGGCGTGTCATGGGCGGTTCTCCGGGTACTGCCCGCCGTGGCGGGCGGTGGTGGAAAGCGGGCTTGGCGCGGGATCTCAAGGGACGCCCGCGCGGATCAGTTCCCGCCAGCGCAGGCGGCCGGTGCGGCGGCTGGCCACGGTGCCGTCGAGCGGCGTGGCGTGGCCGGCTTCGACCGACCAGAGCGTCAGCGCCACCGTCTCGCGCGCGGCGCGGCCCGGGCGCGGCGGTTCAGCGGCGGCGAGCGGCATGCGGGCGAGGGCGATGGTGGCGCCCGCGCCGGCGGCGTCCGGCCGGATCGGGGCGGCTTTGCCGGCGAACTCGCCGGCGAACTTGCCGGCGGACGCCGGGGCGCCGTCCAGCGCCCGGACCAGGTAGCCGCGCTGGCGGCCATCCGGCGTGCGCGTGAGCAGCGCCACATGGCCCGGGTCGGCGGGAAGGAGCCGTTCGAGGCGCTCGCCGGGGTTGGCCAGCGGCAGGCGCCAGCCGGCCTCGCTCCCGTTTCCGGCATTGGCCGGGGCGGGGGGATCGGGCACGGCGACGACATGGTGGCCGCTGCCGTACACCACCAGATGGCCGCCCGCCGCGCTGAACACTTCCGGCGCGGCGGACATGGCCGGCGCGGTAGGTTGCCGGGCGGGCGTGCCGGGGCCGTGCAGGCAGCGGCCGTCCGCGCGCCACGGCGCCGGGCCGCGCAGGCCGAAGCGCCAGAGCCGGCCGGCGCCGTCCACCGCGTAGGCCGCCACGGCGAGGCCGGCCGCGTCGGACAGCACGGTCGCGGCGAGCAGGGTCGCGCCGGCCGTGCCGGCCCCGCAGCCGCCCGCGGGCAGGCGCAGGTGTTGCGCGGCGTACTTTCCGCGCCACGGCGCGTCGGCGGGTTTGTCGAGCGGCAGCAAGGCGAGCCCGCCCACGGCCAGCGGCACCAGCGCATGCCACCGCTGTCCGCCCGGCGCCGGCAGGGCCAGCGCGCGGACCGGCCCCGCGGGCGCGAGCGGCAGCGCGGGGGAGGCGGCGGTTTCCCACAGCGGCCCGGCCGGCGGCGCAGACGCGGCATCCGTGATGTCGAGCGCGAACACGGCTGCCGGCGATGCGCCCGCCGCCACGCCGCAGAGCAGGACCGTGCGCCAGCGCTCCGGCTCGAGTTGCACGTCGGCCGCTTCGGGATATGGGCAGGGTGTGCTGGTGGATGTTGGCCGTGGCGCCTGCTCTTGCCGTCTTCGGGCGCCCGGCTCGCCGCCGGTGTGGCCTGCGGCAATCCCCGGCAGGTAAGCCAGCACTTCCTCTCCGCTGCCCGCGTCGAACGCATGCAGCACGCCCGCCTGCGTGCCCAGCCAGACCAGCGGCGCGCGCGCGGCATGCCTCGCGGCGAAGCCGGCATGGCCGGGCCGGCCGGGCATCCACGCCGGCGGCGGCACGAGCACCGGCCTGGCGCCGGCCGCGCTGCGCGCGAGCGGCGCACGGCGCAGCGCGGCCAGGCGCGCCGCCACGGCATCGTCCGCGCTTGCGCGCGCCGTGAGCAGCCTGCGCGACGCCGGCTCGCGCAGCGCGAGCCGGGCGTCGGCTTCCCATGCGATGGCCGGCACGTGCCGGGCGCGCGGCGGCGCGGCGGCGGGCAGGGCATAGGCAAGCAGTTGGCCGGTCCCCGGCTGCGGGCCGGGCCGTGCAACGTAAGTGAGTGCCTGCGGTGAGGCGGCGCCGGCACTGCCGCACGCCAGCCCGGCGAGCAGTCCCGCAAGCGGCCTCATGAACAGTCTCGCAAGCAGAAGCGTTACAAGTAGCCTCACAGGCAGTCCCGCATGCAGTCTCGCAAGCAGCGCGGCGAGCACGCGGCGCGGCACGACGGCGCGCCTCATGGCTGAAACTCGGTCTGCAGCAGGGCGCGCACCGCCGGGTCGCGCCCCGCGCCCAGCGCGGTGATGCGAAAGCGCGGCTTCGTGTTCTTTCCCGCGTCGCCGTAGCCGGGCGTCAGCCATGCGCCGGGAGGGCGTTCGTGCAGCAGTTCGATCACGTAGCGCGGCAGCGCGGCCGCGCCGGCGACGCCGGCCGGAAGCGCCGGCAGGGCGATGCCCGTGAAGGTGCCGGCGGCTATGCCGGTTGCCGCGTCGGGGCCGCGCGCGTCGAGCCAGTCGTTCCATACCGGCGGCATGCCCGGCGCGGGCCGGCACAGCCCGCGCTGCGCGCCGCCCGCGCACTGTCCGGGCGGCGGCCACGCGGCCAGGCGCGCGTCGGCGCCGATGGCGCCGGCGCGCAGCGCCAGCAGCAGGTCGGCCTCGGCGTCCAGCAGCGCCGCCTCCGCGGCGCGGAAGGCGATCTCGCGCTCGAGCTGGTAGGCCCCGACCTGCCGCGCGGAGAGCAGGAAATGGAGACCGGCCGCGGTGGTGGCGGCAACCAGCAGCAGCATCGTGCCGACCAGCAGCAGCGTCGTGCTGCCGGCCATGCGCGGGCGCGGCGCGAGCGCGGCGGCGTTCAGCACAGCGTCTCCGCGCATGGCGCCGGATTGCGCAGCCGCACCGAGGCGGTGAACACGCGGCGCAGCAGCGCGGGCCGGTCCGCTGGCTCGAACGCCACCGCGCCGTCCTGCGCGGCGGGCGCGGGCGGAAACAGGACGAGGGCCGGCGCCCGCGCGCGCTGCGCCAGCGGACGTTCGCCACGCAGGACCAGCGCGACCTGCACGGCGAGCACGCCGTGCCATGCCGGCATGCCGCGCCGGCTCATCTCCTCGGCGCGCAGGAACGTGTCGGGCCTGCCGTCGCCGGTGGTGTCGATGCCGTAGCGCAACCTCATCGTCTCGACACCGCGCACCAGCGCGCCGGAGGTCCAGCTACCGGCCTGCGCCTGTCCGTCGCGCCGGCTGGCATAGCGGCACAGCAACTGCGGTTCGCCGTCGGCACCGCTGGCCACGTAGAGCAAGTTGGCGCCCGCATACGGCGTTTCCTTTGCGGCATCGCCCACGCTCCGCGCCGCCAGCGCATAACCGCTGCAATCCACCATGGTGCGGTCCGGCAGCGCGGGCTGCCGCTCGCGCCCGCTGCCGCTGAAGCGCACCAGCAGCGCATCGCTGCCATTGACGCCGCGGCGCGCGCAGGCGGGCACCGGGCCGATGCCGGGCTGCCCGCAGTCGTCGCGCCCCGACACGGCGGGCGGCGCCTGCGCCGGCATGGCCGCCGCATCCGGCCGCCAGCCGCCGTGGCGGATCAGCTGGGCAATGATGGCAAGCGCGTGCTGGCCGCGCTCTTCGAGCAGCACGAGATCGACGGCGGTGCGATAGGCGACCTGGACCGCGTGGAAGGACGACGCCGCCAGCGCGCTTACCAGCAGGCCCAGCGCAAGGCCGGTCATCAGTTCGACCAGCGTGAAGCCTTGCCGGCGCCGGCGCCGGGCCGTGCGTGCGGTCTTCATGGCCGGATCCACAGGGCGATGGCGCGCAGGGCCGCGCTGCTGCCGCCGGTGCCGCCGGCGCGTGCGGCCCGGGCGTGCAGCGGACCGGCCACCGCCAGCCTTGGTCCAGCCGCGCAGGCGGGCTCGTCGTTTTCATCGCCCGTGAAGGTGAGCGAATCGCACAGGCGCACGTGCAGCCGCCCCGCGTTTCCGCGCGCCCGCAGCAAGGCCAGCACCTGCGCCGGGTCCTCCAGTTCCGCCAGTTCGGCGCCCGCGCGCGTGACATGGCCGAGCGCCTCGTATTGGCGCACGGCGCCGAGCGCGGCGGGCGCAAGCGCGGCGAGCGGGAGCAGCCCGATGCCCAGCACCGCGAGCGCGGCGAGGGCTTCGATCAGGAGGTAGCCGCGCGGCGCGCGGTGCGGCGCATGTGGCCGGTCGGCAGGGCGGCCTGTCCGGCTGGTTCGGCCTGTTCGCAACGGCATGGCGATCTCGCGTGGCAGGGGATGGCCAGACGATAGCCGCGCGGCGGGGCTGGAAATGTTCCAGATTGTGGAGACTGGCTGTGGACGATTCTCAAAATCACCGGGCTACGCCAGCCGGGCCGGCCGCGCGCGCCGCGCGCCGATACCGCGCGCCGATGCCCGCGCACTGCCGGTTCCTTGCGGACCGGCATTCAGTCCCGTCAGCAGTCCTGCCGGCAGCCCTACCAGCAGTCCTGCGTGCTCCCCGTGCTGGCGGGGGTCTTGTCGTTGAGATCGTTGATCGTCATCTGGCCGCATGCCGGGTCGGTCTTCACCGCGTTCGCGGTCAGCAGGTAGGAGCTGGCGATCCCCGTTCCGCCCGCGGCGACCGAGATGACGTAGGCGCTGGATTCGCAGTTGTCGCCGGAAGGCGTGGTGCCGCCGCCGGTGCAGGCGGGCAACTGCAATGCGGCCAGGTCGGTGGTGTACTTGTTGTTGACCGTGAAGTACCGTTCCAGCGCGCCTTGCGCCCGCAGCAGCGCGGCCTTGCCTTCGGTGCGCCGCGCGCGCAGCACGTACTGCGAGTAGTTGGGAATGGCGACCGCGGCCAGGATGCCGACGATGGCCACCGTCGCCATCAGCTCGATCAGCGTGAATCCCGGGCGCCGGCGCCGCAGGGTCGGGGAGTGGGTCATGTGCGTGTTGCTCCTGTTGCTCCTGCTCCTGATGCCATGCGGCGCGTCAATGCAGGATCTCGCGCCACGTCAGGCGGCCGGTCGGGCTGCCCGCGCTTTCGGACACGGTTTCCTGGTTGCCGCTGGTGCCGGTCAGGAACTTGCATTCCTTGTTCGGGCCGCACCGTGTCACCGTCGGCGTGGGCGTGACGCCGACCGTGGACTGGCGTCCGCCGACGTATTGCTGGCCGCCGTTGCTGCCGTTCACCATGTCGCGCGGGTCGAAGTAGCCGTCGTTGTTGACGTCGAACGGCGAGACGGGAAGCCGCCCGCCGGATAGCCCGCTGAGTTCCATCAGCCAGCTCGTGCCGCCGTTGGCGCACAGGTCGCCGGACGGAATCAGCGTGGAGAACACGATGCGGTTGCCGCGGATCTGCGGGTTGTAGACCACGCGCTCGCCCTGGCCGGGCAGGCCCGGGGAGAGCAGGTTCAGGTACCAGCCGCCGGTCGTGCCCGACTGGGAGTACGTCACGGTATTCTGGCTGACGAGCCGGTACGCAAAGCCGTTGTACTGGAGCTCCTGGCTGATGGTCTGGGCGACCAGGTTGTTGCGCGACACGGTGGCCGCGCCCACGGTGTCGCGGTCCCAGATGCCATAGAAGCTCTGCGTGCTCATGTCGGCCGGGTCGCTGGTGTCCACGTAGCGGCCGGTGCCGAACAGCACCATGAAGCCGCCGGCCGGATTGCGCATCACGTCCACCGAGGAGGTGATCGGCTGGCGCTTGCCGCCGTCGTCGGTGGCCACGAACAGCAGCGAGCGGGCGCTGGCTTGGGTCCAGGCGGACGGGCTGGTGCTGCGCAGGTCGAACTTCCACAGGTTGCCGAGCAGGTCGCCGGCATAGAGGATGTCGGTGGTGCCGTCGCCGTTGATGTCGGTCGGGAAGACCTGCGCGATGCCGTTGGCCGCGGTCGCGGCGGCGTCGTCGACCGACAGCTTCAGGTAGTCGGTGCCCAGCACCCAGCTCTTGGAGCCGGCGGGGCGGTCCAGGAACACGATGTAGATGTACCCCTTGGCGGCGGTGCTGTTGAAGCCGTTGCCGAACACCGCCGCCCACTTGCCGTTGGCCAGCTTGATGATGGCGGGCTGGCCGAACGTGTAGCCGAGGTCGGCGTCGCTGCTGCTGGTGAATTCCCACAGCACGGTGCTGGCCGCCGTGCCTTCGGCGATCGATTCGGGATCGGTCACGTCGAGCGCGTAGATGCCCTTGCCGCCCGCCGCGAGGCCGCCCACCAGCACCGTCTTCCAGGCGTTGTTGACCAGCGCGTCGCCCGTGGCCGGCGTGCCGTCGACGTAGTAGGCGTGGGTGTAGCCGGTATCGGTGAGCTTGGCCAGCGTGCCGTACAGCGGCGAGGGCACGTAGGCGAACAGTTCCTTGCCGGCGTCGGAGCCGGCGTCCGTGCTGGGGTTGGCGGAGAACGCGTGGAGCATGCCGTCGTTGGCGCCGACGTACAGCATCGGCTTGCGGTTGCGCTTGTTGGCGACGAAGGTCGCGTAGCCGGCGTCGGCCAGGCCGGCATTGGGCACGCCGACGTACTGCGGGCTGGAGTTGACGATGTCGCCCAGCAGCGTGTTGGGCCGCACGCGGAACTTGCCCTGGGCGTCGCCTTCGTTGCTCTGGTCGCCGCGCAGCCAGTTCAGGCGCGCCTGGCCCTGGGCGTCGGTGAGATTGAGCGCGGTGCGGTACGTCGCGGGCAGGTTGCTCCAGCGGAACGGGATGCCGCTGCCGGCCGCGCTGTCGTAGGACAGGATGTTGCGGTTGTTGGCGACGGCGCCCTTGAGCAGCAGCCCGGCGTCCCACAGCGCGGGCTGTTGCAGCAGGCCGTCCGCGTTCACCGCGTAGGCCAGCAGCTGGCCGGACCAGTCGGTGCCGTTGAAGCGGGCCTGGTAGATGCGCGAGCCCGTGGTCAGCGACGACGAGTTGGTCGCCACCGACGCGGCCGACGAGGTCTGGAGGATGGACAGGAACGCGCGCTCCAGCGCCGCCGACAGCGCGCCGGGGTTGGTGGCGTAGAAGTAGTTGTCGGGCAGGCCGTCGGCGCCGCCGCTGCCGTCGGACAGCCGCACGTCCCATTCGGAGACCTGGTCCGGCGTGTTCGAGCCGTTCAGGTCCTTGAAGCCGCCCCACTTCGCCGCGTAGTACAGCGGATCCTGGAACTGCGAGCCGCTCTTGCCGTTGGCGGTGTAGGTGACGCTGGTTTCCGGGTCGCCCAGCGCGCAGTTGCTGCAGCCGCCGCTGGCGTTGAGCTGCGAGCCGGACGGCGTCACCGTGACGTTGACCGGGTCGGTGTAGCTGAAGCCCAGGATGCCGGAGTGGAAGTGCGTGCCGTCCTTGTCGGTGCCGGAGACCGTGTAGCCGAAGCCCTGCCCGTTGGAGGTGGACGCGGAAACCACCTTGGTCGAGATCTTGATGGTGTCGCCGCTGACGCTGTAGGTCAGCGTGCCCCACACGTCCTGGTCGTAGTCGCCGCCGGCGATGGAGTCTTCCCAGTTGACGTAGAACTTGCCGCTGGTGGCCGTCTGGCTGATGACCTTGAAGTCCACCAGCGTGCCGTTGCTGGCGGGCACGCCGCTCGGATGCAGCTGGTAGGACGGCATGATGGTGACCGTCTTGCCGTTCACGTTGACGTTGATCTTGGGCGTGGTGGTGGCGAGCTGCACCGCGTAGGTCGCGACCTTCAGCGATTTCTGGTCGCCGTCCGGCACGCCCAGCGTCTTGCCGTCGCGGATCCGGTTCATGTGGGCGAACAGCGCGGCCCCGGCGATCTGGAACGTGCCCTTCTGCGAAGGGCCTTCCGGGCAGATGCCGAGCACGTCGCTGAAATTGGACACGGCCTTGGCCGAGCACATGTTGTCGATCACCGAGCCCACGCCGCCGGCGAACCAGGTCGCCTTGCCGTCGACGCCTTCGCCGGCGCCGACCTTGTTGGTCCAGGGGCTGACGCTGCCGGTGGTGTTCAGGTCGGAGAACTTGTCGAGCTGGTCGCCATCGTAGGAAGTGACGCTGGAGTTGAACACGAGCGTGTTCAGCGGCGAGCAGTAGGGCGCCTTGCCGGGGTCGGTGGCGGGCAGGTCCAGCGGGTTCGCCCAGCCCGGACTGGTGAGCTTGAGCGTGGCGTCCTTGCCGCTGCCGCTGGCGGCAAAGCGGCTGTCCGGCGATTTGCCGGCGAAGTAGCGCAACGTTTCGAGATAGATCTCGGAGATCGGGTTGCCCCAGGTGGAGCAGTTGCCCTCATTGGCCGGCTGGTTCTGCGCGGTGCTGCCGCCGCTCGAGACGATGCCGGTCTGCTGGTAGTTGCATTTGTCGGCGTTGACGTAGCTGCCGTCGCTGTAGCTGTATCCGTAAGGGCGCAGGTGGTCGATGTTCCAGACAATGCCCTTGACGGCGCTGGTGCCGGAGAACAGGAAGGTGCCGTTGTCCGGGTTGATCTCCTGCGCGAAATTGGTCACGTTCCGGCGCAGCATGCCGCCCGAGATGTTCTTGTCGTAGGTGCCGGTCATCAGGCCGAACAGCATCTGCCCGGTCTCGCCGTACTTCTGCAGCAGTCCGTAGGGCTTGTAGGTGGTGCCGTACTGCTTGCAGTTCTCGGTGCCGATCAGGCCCGCCACGCAGACCTGCACGCGCGCGTTGAAGGTGCCGGTGGCCTGGCCGGAGCCGAGGCCGCGCGTGCCCTGCACGGGATTCTCGGCGGACGAGTTGATGCCCGAGACCGCGGCCCGGTTGCCGTTGGAGGAGCCTGAGACGGAGACGTTGTTGCTGCCGACCTTGATCGACGGCAGGAACGACCCCTGCGTGTTGTTCGCCTCGCCGTACCAGTTGCACTGCCACTTCTCGCTGGCGCCCCAGGTGGCGTAGTTGCCCTTGACCACGCGCAGCACCGGCGCCTGCGTGTTGTTCTGCGAGTTGAGGTTGCTGGAATCCTTGGGCGTGACGTTGCAGATGGTCAGGCCGCCGCGGGTCAGGTTCTTCACCGACCACGACGAATAGGTGGCGCTGGTGCCCTTGGGGTCGGACACGCCGTCCGGGTAGACGGCCACGCTGACCTGCTGGCTGCCGCTGGTGGCGGTCACCCAGCCGGTCAGCGTGGTGTTGGCCGGCGCCGCGGAATCCTTCGCCGTGAACTGGAGCTGGTCGCCGATCTGCATGTTGCTGTTGGCGCTCAGGCTGACGGTGATGACGTTGGCCCGCATCTGGATGCTGCTGGTCGACGTCACGGTGCCGATGTCGGACATCAGCTCCACGTCGCTGAACGGCACCAGCTTCTTGATGTCGGCGTCGTTGTTGTAGTACTTGGCCCAGGCGTGTGCGTCCATCGGCAGGAAGGCGCGCTCCAGCACGGTGGTGGCGTTGTCGGTCGAGCGCATGCCGCCGTAGAGGATCTTGCGCACCTCGTCGATCCGGCTCATGGTGGCCCAGTTCAGGAAGTTGCCGCTCCAGGTGGTGCCGTCGCAGTACTTGGTGGTGGTGACCGCCTTGGGCACGAAGCCCTGGATCGTGCTGCTGTCGTAGCCGTAGCACTTGTACGAGTCGAAGTAACCCGCGTAGTCGATGCCGTTGTTGTACGTGGTGTCGAGCGCGCCGTCGTTGTTCAGGTCGGTGTAGTCGTTGTACGCCTTCTGGTGCAGCGAATGGTCCTTGGACAGGTCGATCATCACCATCGGCGGGACGTTGCCGCCGGCATAGAGCGGCCGCGCGGCCAGGTTCAGCTGGGCGGCGGATGCCGAGGCGAGCGCGAGCAGGAACGACACCGCCAGCAGGACGCGCTGCAGGTGGCCGACGGGACGGCCGAGAAGGCTGCCAAGGATATGCTGGGTCATGGTGGGCCCGACAGGTAATGTGACAGGTAATGGGACACGCAAGGGCTGCAAGTACCGCTCAGAAACGGACAACTTCCTGCACCGTGACCTTGGTGGCGGGATTGGCGCCGTAGCCAAGCGCGGTCACGCGAAAAACGTATTGCGTCGCACCGGCGCGCAGGCTGCCCTGCGCGATGTCCGGGATCGATTCGATGATGTAGCGCGGCTGCTGCGAGACGCCGCCCGAATTGGCATTGGCGGCCAGCGGCATCTTCTGGGCCGCGCTGAGGTTGGTTATCTCGCCCAGCGCGACCGAGCGGTTCGGGTCTTCGAGGTACAGGTCCCAGACCTGGCTGCCGCTGTCGGCGGGGACGCAGAAGCCCTTGTAGCCCTGGATGTCGCAGGTCGGGGAGGCGCCGGTGCGCCCGGTCAGGCCGCGCGTCACGCTGATGTCGTTGCGCGCGTCGCGCAGCGCGGCTTCGGCCGCCTGCAGCGCGATGTTCTGGTCGCGCGCGTTGCGGGCCATGCGCTCGGAGGACAGGCTGGTCAGGCTGGCCGCCACGCCGAGCAGCGTCAGGATGATGAGGAACAGCAGCACCATGACCAGCGAGATGCCGCGCTGCGCGCCGCGCGCTGGCTGGCGGGCGGGGGCGGGACGGCGGAGTGGGGTGGGGTGGCGCATCTCGGGGCCTAGTTCAGTCGGTTGCGGACGGCGATGTAGAAGCTGATGTGCTTGCGCAGCCGGCCATCGTCCGGCAGCGCGGCGACGCTGCCGGCGTCGCCGGCTGGCGCGCTGTCGGCGGCGGCGTAGCCCTTGCCGAAGTGGTTGAGCGTGAACGAGGCGGGCTTGGGGTTGGAGCGCGCGGCGCCGCGCAGCACCATCGAGATGCGCAGGGCCCGCACGTTGCCCATGTTGGCGATGCCGGGCGGGACGTAGCGGTTGATGGTGTCGTCGTTGTCGGTGTCCTCGCCGAGCAGCACCTGGAAGAATTCGACGCCCTGGAACAGCGGCGTGGGCGCGCCGTTGACCGTGCATTGCAGCCACGGCGTGCCGGCGGCGTCGTTGACCACGGAGAAGGTCTCCACGGTCTCGAAGTTGCCGTTGACGTTCTCGCCCAGGCAATTCACCGCGGAGCCGTCGGCCACGGGCGCGCTGGCCGGCACGGCGCCCGGGGTGGGGTCGCCGCCGGCCTTGGACGAGCCGAAGTAGCGGAACGTCACGCTGTCGCTGGTGTTGACGCCGTCGTCGTTGGTGGCGTCGAGCGGCTTGGCCGTGCCGAAGTCGTTGCCGTAGTAGGTGAAGTCGCTGTAGCCGGCCTGGCGCGCCTCGCGCTGCAGCAGCTGGCCGATGGCGCGCGCGCTGGCCTGGATGTCGGCCACGTCGCCCTGCGTGTCGTAGGAGCGCCGCTGCGCGAGGTAGACCGAGCTGGTGGCGATCATCAGCAGCATCGCGATGACCAGCCCGACCATCAGCTCCACCAGCGTGAAGCCGCGGGCGGCGGCGTGCCGGCAAGGGTGGCGGTGGCGGCGCGGGCTCGGGGTCGACGGGTTCATGGCACGAGCGCGGTGACGAAGCGTTGGGTGGCGTTCTTGCCCTCGCGCCACCAGATCTTGATGACGTAGGGCGCGCCGGGCTGGTTGTCGCAGGCCGCCGCGGCGGGTCCGCTGCCGTCGTCGGGCGTGCTGTCGATGCAGACCGTGCCGGAGCCCGCCGGCAGCGCGTCGGCGAGGTCGTCGACCCAGTCCTGGAAGCTGCTGCGCGCCATCGCGTCGGTCGGGCAGCCCGCCGCCGTGTAGCACGCGGGCGTGGTCTGTCCGGTCGGCAGGTTGTAGGTGCCGGCCTTGGTCGCGGTCTCGTTGCTGCGGATCTGGTCGGCGAGGTTGTAGGCCATCACGGTGGCGATGTTGCGCATCGACGCGGTGCGGTTGTCGAGCAGCGTCTGCATCTGGAGCACGGTCAGGGCCAGCACGCCGATCGACAGGATGACCAGCGTGACCAGCGCCTCGATCAGCGTGAAGCCGCGCGCCTGGCCGGGCCGGCGGCGCGGCGCACGCTGCGGGCGCGTGGCGGCGGGGTGAGCGAGCGGGCGGCTCATGGCGTCACGACGCATTGCAGGCGGCCTGCTGGGAGCTGGCGCGGCCGGTGCCGGTCAGCGAGACCGTCAGCCCGTCGGCGGTCGAGCCGTGCTCGCAGAATTGCCAGGCGGCGTTGGGCGGCGTCGACGCGCCGAACGAGCGGAACCGCACCACGGTGCCGGAGGGGATGTTGCTGGCCACGACCGCGGTCCGGGCGTTCGGCGCATCGCTGTGGCGGACGACTTCCTCGCTGGCGCCGATCTGGCCGTCGCTGTCGGCATCGATGAAGATGACACGGCGCCTGGACCAGTCGTCCGTGCAGCTGGCGCCGTCCGCGGTCGGGCAGATGGTGACGGTGGCGTTGCGCCGCGCGGCCTCGCTGCGCGCGGTCTCGATGTCGCTGATCAGCCTGGACGACTCGCTCGTCATCCGGCTGCGATGCAGGAAGGAACTGAAGTTCGGGATGGCCGCCGCCGCCAGGATGGCCAGCACCGACAGCGTCACCATCAGCTCGATGAGCGTGAAGCCGCCCGCGCGGGAGGCGCCGGGCCGGTCATGGCGGTCATGCAGGGGGGAGGGAGCGGCCAGGGCGTCCCGGGAGAAATCCGGACGCGGGCCATGCGGACGCGAGCCGGCCAGCGCCGCCCGTTTGCCGCACGGCGCTTTCCCCGGTGCCCACGATGGCCTGGCGCGCGCACGCGTCGCCAAGCCCGCTGCCGCGAGGCAGGAAGGCTGACCCATAGTGACTCCCGTCCGAAAAACTGTTCTTATCTGTTCTTATTTATTCTTTACCGGCGTACCTCGCCTCTGCGTGCGAGTCGACCGTACCTTCCACTGCGCATTGATCATAGCTGGCGCAGATTAAAAGGTAGTGCAGATTAAACAGCTTTCCTCGGAGTTCTGCTACCCCTTTCGAGGGGTAGACGAAGAAAATTCATCGAGCATGTCGCGGAATTCAGACACGTCCTCGAAACTCCGGTAGACCGAAGCGAAGCGGATGTACGCGATCTTGTCGAGCCGGCGCAGCTCGCGCATGACCAGCTCGCCCACCTGGCTGCTGGGGATTTCCTTTTCCCCCAGGCCGAGCAGCCGCTCCTCGATGCGGGCGATGGCGGCGTCGATGGCCTCGGCCGAGACCGGGCGCTTGCGCAGCGCCAGGCGCATGGAATCCTTCAGCTTGTCGCGCACGTAGTCGGCGCGCGAGCCGTTCTTCTTGACGATGGCGGGGAAGGAGCGCTCGATCCGCTCGTAGGTGGTGAAGCGGCGGTCGCAGGATTCGCAGCGGCGGCGGCGGCGCACGGTATCGCCTTCTTCCGACATGCGCGTGTCCAGGACCTGCGTGTTGGGATGGGCGCAAAAAGGGCATTTCATGCCTGACCACCTTGAAAGTTGAGCCTGGGCGCAGGCCGCGCGGGGCGGCGTCTCGTCATCTTGTCATTCTGTGAGACGCCGGGCCGGGTTGGCAAGGCGCGTGCCGCGCGGGGCGGCACGGGCTGCCGGCCGCCCGCGCGCAGGCGGGCGGCGCAGGGCGCGTCAGCCGTAGACCGGGAAACGCTTGGTCAGGGCCGCCACCTGCTCGCGCACGCTGGCGATGTTGGCCGCGTCGTGCGGGTTGTCCAGCACGTCGGCCACCAGGTTGGCCACCAGGCGCGCCTCGTCTTCCTTGAAGCCGCGCGTGGTCATGGCCGGCGAGCCCAGGCGGATGCCCGAGGTGACGAACGGCTTTTCCGGGTCGTTGGGGATGGCGTTCTTGTTGACGGTGATGTGGGCCTCGCCCAGGACCTTCTCGGCTTCCTTGCCGGTGATCTTCTTGGCGCGCAGGTCGACCAGCATCACGTGGCTCTCGGTGCGCCCGGAGACGATGCGCAGGCCGCGCTCGATCAGGGTCTCGGCCAGCACGCGGGCGTTCTTGACCACCTGCTGCTGGTAGGTCTTGAACTCGGGCGAGAGCGCTTCCTTGAAGGCCACGGCCTTGCCGGCGATGACGTGCATCAGCGGGCCGCCCTGGATGCCGGGGAAGATGGCCGAGTTGATGGCCTTCTCGTGCTCGGCCTTCATCAGGATCACGCCGCCGCGCGGGCCGCGCAGGCTCTTGTGGGTGGTGGTGGTGACGAAGTCGGCGTGCGGCACCGGGTTGGGGTACTCGCCGGCGGCGATCAGGCCGGCGTAGTGGGCCATGTCGACCATGAACAGCGCGCCGATCGATTTGGCCACGCGCGCGATGCGCTCGAAGTCGATGCGCAGCGCGAAGGCCGAGGCGCCGGCGATGATCAGCTTGGGCTGCTTTTCGCGGGCCAGCTTTTCCAGCGCGTCGTAGTCGATGTCTTCGTTGGCGTCCAGGCCGTAGCTGACCACGTTGAACCACTTGCCGCTCATGTTGAGCGCCATGCCGTGGGTCAGGTGGCCGCCTTCGGCCAGGCTCATGCCCATGATGGTGTCGCCCGGCTTGAGCGCGGCGAAGAACACGCCCTGGTTGGCCTGCGAGCCGGAGTTGGGCTGCACGTTGGCGGCTTCGGCGCCGAACAGTTGCTTGACGCGGTCGATGGCGAGCTGCTCGACGATGTCGACGTACTCGCAGCCGCCGTAGTAGCGCTTGCCGGGATAGCCTTCGGCGTACTTGTTGGTCAGCTGCGAGCCCTGCGCGGCCATCACGGCCGGCGAGGTGTAGTTCTCGGAGGCGATCAGCTCGATGTGCTCTTCCTGGCGCTGGTCTTCCTTCTGGATGGCGGCGAAAAGCTCGGGGTCGATCTGGTCGATCGTATAGCGGCTGCGTTCGAACATGGCGAAAAACTCGTCTTAAGAAATGGGGATCCGAATGGCTTCGGGGTAGGGCGCGCGGGGAAGGCACAGGCGACCGGCACCGGACACGCTGAACGTCCGGCGCAGGGCGCACCCTGCTTCCCATTCGCTGCCCAGGCGAGCGGCAGGCGCTTGAAACTTCGCGCCAGAGAGCTTGCGCTTCCTCGTGGTAGTACCCACTGACTTCGCCAGTCGCGCAAGATGGAATGGTTGGCGGCAGTTTACGCGAGGCGCCGGCCGGCTGCAAGACGGCCCGGCGCGGCCTAGGCGGCAGGCCCTAGCGGAAAGCCGGCGGCTTGTCTGTCAACTAATGTAATTGTTGTAATGTCGGGCAAGGGTTTACACCGGGTTGGGTCGGCTGTCCGCTACAATCGCGGCCATGAGTCACAATGTGTGGGCCCTGCGGGTGTACTGGGAAGACACCGACGCGGGCGGCGTGGTTTTCTACGCCAATTACCTGAAATTCTTCGAGCGCGCCCGGACCGAGTGGCTGCGCTCGCTCGGCATCGGGCAGCAGGCGCTCGCGGACGAAGCGGGCGTGGTCTTTATCGTCAGGAGCACGGCGGTGGACTACAATGCCCCCGCCCGTCTGGACGACCTGCTCGAGATCCGGACACGGATTGAACGGGTTGGACCGGCATCTGTCCAATTCGCCCAGGAAGCCTGGCGTGGGGAGCAATTGCTGGCCACCGGCGCCATCCGTGTCGGATGTGTTGATCGCAGCACGTTCCGCCCGACCCCTATCCCCGCCCCCGTCCTCGCAACCATCAAGACCGCCCGATGAACCCCGTGACCGTCACGCAAGACCTGTCGATCATTTCGCTGGTGCTGCACGCCAGTCTGCTCGCGCAGGCCGTCATGGCGCTGCTGCTCGTCATGTCCCTGTTTTCGTGGACATACATTTTCCGCAAGCACCTGGCGCTGCGCGCGGCGCGCACCCAGACCGAAGGCTTCGAGCGCGACTTCTGGGCCGGCGGCGACCTGCAGGCGCTGTACCAGAGCGCGGCCAACAACCGCCACAGCACCGGCGCGCTGGAACGCATCTTCGAGTCCGGCATGGGCGAGTACCTGAAGGCGCGCGAGCGCAACCACGAAGCCGGCGCGCTGCTCGACGCGGCCCGCCGCGCCATGCGCGCGGCCTACCAGCGCGAGATGGATGTGCTGGAATCGCATCTTCCGTTCCTGGCCTCGGTCGGTTCGGTCAGCCCGTACATCGGCCTGTTCGGCACCGTGTGGGGGATCATGAACGCATTCCGCGGCCTGTCGAATGTGCAGCAGGCGACGCTGGCATCGGTGGCCCCCGGGATCGCCGAGGCGCTGGTCGCCACCGCCATCGGCCTGTTCGCGGCCATTCCGGCCGTGATCGCGTACAACCGCTACGCCACCGAGATCGACCGGCTGGCCATCCGCTTCGAGAGCTTCATGGAAGAGTTCCTGAACATCCTGCAACGCCAGACCCGCTGACGCCACGGTTCGCGCAAGACACACGGATACGTAGCCAAGGTCAAGGAGAAACCCGCATATGGCAGCGATACAGCGCCGCGGCGGCTCGCGCCGCCGGGCCAGTGCCGAGATCAACGTCGTGCCCTATATCGACGTGATGCTGGTGCTGCTCGTCATCTTCATGGTGGCGGCACCGATCGTGAATCCGGCGGTGGTCGACCTGCCGACCGTGGCCAACGCCACGCCGCAGCAGAAGGCGCCGCCCATCGTCGTGACCGTGCACGAGGACGGCCAGCTGACCGCGCGCGGCAAGGACAATGCCGGCAACGCCTTCGACCGCAAGGTCGACAAGGACGGTTTGCTGGCGTTCGTGCACCAGCGCCAGGAAGAGAACCCGGACCAGCCCGTGGTGATCGCCGCCGACCGCGCGGTCAAGTACGAGTCCGTGCTCGACGTCATGTCGGTGCTCAAGGGCGACGGCGTCAAGCGCGTCGGCCTCATGGTCAAGTCAAAGTAACCCGACATTCAACAGGCATCGCCGCGCGAGATGAAGACCGCCGCCTATCCTTATCAGCCGGTCAAGGAGCGGGGAACCCTGCGTTCCTTCCTGCTCGCGCTCTTCATGCATGTGCTGCTGGGCATCGTGCTGTACTACGGCGTGCACTGGCAGAGCAGCACGCCGGTCGGCGCCGAGGCCGAGCTCTGGGACGAGATCCCCGATACCGCCGTGGCGCCGCCGCCACGGCCCGCGCCGCCGCCCGAGCCGGTCGCGCAGCCGCGCCCGGTGCCGCCGGCGCCCGCGGTCCGGTCGCGCGCCGAGGAAGAGGCCGACATCGCGCTCGAGCAGCAGAAACGCCGCCAGGCCGAGGCCGCCGCCCGCGAGGAAGCGCGCCGGCAGGCCGACCTGCGCGCGCGCCAGGAAGCCGAGCGCCAGGAAGAAGCCCGCAAGGAAGCGCAGCGCAAGGAAGACCAGCGCCGCGAAGATCAACGCCGCGAGGACCAGCGCAAGGAGGACTTGCGCAAGGAAGCCCAGCGCAAGGAAGACGCGCGCAAGCTCGCCGCCCAGCAGGAACAGCAGCGCAAGGAGCAGGCCGAGCGCGACCGCAAGGAAGCCGATGCCAAGGCGCGCGCCGACGCCAAGGCCCGTGCCGATGCGAAGGCCCGCGCCGACGCCGCCGACGCCAAGGCGCGCGCTGAGGCCGACGCCAAGGCCAAGGCCAGCGCGGACGCCAAGGCCGCCGCTTCCGCGAAGGCCAAGGCGGACGCCGATGCCAAGGCCCGCGCGAATGCCGCGGCCGGCGCCCAGCGCCACGCCGAACTGGCGCGCCTGCAGGCGCTGGCCGGCGGTGCGGCGGCGCCGGGCGGGGCCGGCGGTGTCGGCAGCAGCGCGGGCAGCGGCGCCGGCAGCGGCGGCAAGGCTTCGCCGGGCTATTCGGACCGCGTGCAGCGCCGCGTGCAGCCCAACGTCAAGTATTCGGAGGACTTCCCGGCCAGCCTGGCGGCCGTGATCGCGGTCAGGCTGGCGCCGGACGGCGCGCTGCTTTCCGCCCGGGTCAAGACCTCGAGCGGCAACGCGGCGTGGGACGAGGCGGCGCTGCGGGCGGTGCAGAATTCGGACCCGCTGCCCAAGGATGAGAATGGCAAGGCACCCCCGAGTTTCGACATCCGGCTGCGCCCGCATGCCAACTGACGGCGCGAACGTAACAATATGCATAGTGAGCGGAAGCCCGGCGACGATGCAGCTACTATCTAGCCGTCCTTGCCGCTCATGTCCGGCAAGGACGGCGAGTCAACCCATCTGTTAGGAAACCGTTAGGAAACCACATGCGATTCTGCAAACGGAACATAGCCTGGATCAAGGGATTCCTCCTTGGCGGCCTGTTGCTGCTGGCAACCGGCGCGCAGGCGCAATTCACGGTCGAAGTCACCGGCGTGGGCCCTACCCAGTTCCCGATTGCCACCGCCAATTTCCAGGGCGAGGCGCAGGCCCCGCAGAACCTGACCGCGATCATCCGCAGCGACCTGCAGCGCAGCGGCCGTTTCCGCAACGTCGACGTGGCCGGCGCCACCGTGGCCGAATCGGCCAGCGTCGACCTGGGCAGCTGGAAGTCGCGCGGCGCCGACGCCTTCGTGGCCGGCAGCGTGACCCCGGCCGGCAACGGCCAGTACGACGTGCGCTTCCGCCTCTACGACACGCAGAAGGGGCAGAGCCTCGGCGGCCTGGCCTTTACGGTCAGCGCCGGCCAGCTGCGCGTCACCGCCCACAAGATCGCCGACTACATCTACGAGAAGCTGCTCGGCGAGCGCGGCGTGTTCGCCACGCGCCTGTCCTACGTGGCGCGCGTCGGCGGACGCTACCAGCTGCTGATCTCGGATTCGGACGGCCAGAACTCGCAGGTCGCGCTGACCAGCAACGAGCCGATCATCTCGCCGTCGTGGTCGCCGGACGGCACCAAGGTCGCCTACGTCTCGTTCGAGGCCAGGAAGCCGGTGGTCTACGTGCATGACCTGGCCTCCGGGCGCCGCACGCTGGTGTCCAACCAGAAGGGCAACAACAGCGCGCCGTCGTGGTCGCCCGACGGCCAGCGTCTGGCGGTGGCGCTGTCGCGCGACGGCAATACCCAGATCTACCAGGTCAACGCCGACGGCTCCGGCCTCAAGCGCCTGACCCGCAGCAGCGCCATCGACACCGAGCCGCAGTACGCGCCGGACGGCCGCGGCATCTATTTCACCAGCGACCGCGGCGGCGCGCCGCAGATCTACCGCATGCCCGCGGGCGGCGAGGACGCCGGCGCGGCCCAGCGCGTGACCTTCAAGGGCAGCTACAACGTCAGCCCGCGCATCTCGCCGGACGGCAAGCAGCTGGCCTACATCACCCGCAGCGGCGGCTTCAAGCTGCAACTGATGGATCTGGGCAGCGGCGATGTCACCGCGCTGACCGACACCGCCAACGACGAGGCCCCCAGCTTCGCCGCCAACGGCAAGTACATTCTTTACGCCACCCGGGTGGGAGGTCGCTCGGTGCTGGCGGCGGTATCCACTGACGGGCGCACCCGGCAGGTTCTGTCCCTCCAGTCCGGCGAGGTTCGCGAGCCGTCCTGGGGTCCATTCATGCAATAACGAGGAGTATCAAGCCATGACCCAAATGATGACCAAGACCCTTGCCGTCGCCGCCCTGCTGGCGCTCGGCGCCTGCAGCTCCGGCGTCAAGCTGGACGACACCGCCAACGCCGGCGCCGGCAAGGGCGGCACGGCGACGGACGCCCGCGCCGTGGCGCCGGTGGACGTCTCGCGCGATCCGCTCAACGACCCGAACAGCCCGCTGGCCAAGCGCAGCGTGTACTTCGACTTCGACAGCTACAGCGTCAAGTCGGACTACCAGGGCCTGCTGTCGGAGCACGCCAAGTACCTGGCCAGCAACAAGGGCCGCCGCATCCTGATCCAGGGCAACACCGACGAACGCGGCACCAGCGAGTACAACCTGGCGCTGGGCCAGAAGCGCGCCGAGGCCGTGCGCCGCTCGCTGTCCTCGCTGGGCGTGCCCGACACCCAGATGGAAGCCGTCAGCCTGGGCAAGGAAAAGCCCAAGGCCACCGGCCATGACGAAGCCGCCTGGGCGGAGAACCGCCGCGCGGACATCACGTACTAATCTGCGCACAGGCACCTCATGAACGCACGCGTCTCCAAACTGGTATTGCTCACTGCGATGTCCTGCGCCGGCCTGCTGCCGGTCGCGCAGGCACGGGCCGGCGTATTCGACGATGACGAGGCGCGCCGCGCCATCGTCACCATGCGCGATCAGTTCAACGGCTTCCAGGCAACCGCATCGCAGCGCATCGACCAGAACAGCCGCGCCCAGCTGGACATGCAGAACCAGCTCGAAGGCCTGCGCCAGGAAGTGGCGCGGCTGCGCGGCCAGAACGAGATGCTGCAGAACGAGGTGGCCACGCTGCAGAAGCAGCAGAAGGACTACTACGCCGACCTCGATACGCGCCTGAAGAAATTCGAGCCGCAGCAGGTCACCGTGGACGGCCGCGAGGGCTTGTCGCAGCCTGGCGAGAAGACCGAGTACGACGCCGCGCTCAAGCAGTTCCAGACCGGCGACTTCAAGGGCGCCGGCGGCGTCTTCTCGGGCTTCATCAAGAAGTACCCGCAGAGCCCGTACGTGCCGCTGGCGCAGTTCTGGCTCGGCAACTCGCTGTACGCGCAGCGCGACTACCGTGGCTCCACCACGGTGCTGCAGAACATGGTGCAGGCGTACCCGGACCACCCCAAGGTGCCCGATGCGCTGATCGCCATCGCCAACAACCAGCTCGAGTCCGGCCAGAAGGCCGCGGCCCGCAAGACCCTGGAGCAGGTGGTGTCGAAATACCCCGGCACCGAGGGCGCGCAGGCGGCCAGCAACCGGCTCAAGACGCTGAAGTAAGCGGGCGCGGAACGACGAAAGGCCGCCAGTGGCGACACTGGCGGCCTTTTTCTTTTGCCCGCGGCACGCCTTGCGCGCGCGGGCACCGCGCTTATTCCGGCAGGTCCTGGCCCTTGGTTTCCGGCAGGAACCAGGGCAGCACCATGCCCAGCACGTAGACCGAGCCGAAGATCAGCGCGGCCTGCGCCACGCCGCCGAACGACTTGATCAGCGTGCCCGACAGGATCGGGAAGAACCACGCGATCAGGCGCGCCGAGTTGAACACGAAGCTGACCGAGGTGGAGCGCACCGAGGCGGTGAACAGCTCGGCCGGGTAGATCGCCAGCCAGGCGAACGCGCAGCCCAGCGTGAAGAAGCCGTTGATGGGCGCGACGATCTGCATCTGCTGCACGGTGCCGACCCAGGCGTAGGCCATGACCGTGGTCAGCAGCGAGCCGGCGAACGTGAGGAACAGGAACCAGCGCCGGCCCATCGCGTCGATGAGGAAGCCCGAGGCCACGTAGGCCACGATCGCGCCGATGGTGTAGGTGATGTTGACCGAGGAGATCCAGCGCTGCGGGTTCTCGACGTGGGCGGCGGCGGCCAGCGCCCCGGTGTAGACCGGCAGCCAGCTCGAGACGGCCCACCAGCCGACGATGGTGACGATCGACAGCGCCGTGGTCAGCGCGATGCGGCGCGCGGCTTCGGGCTCGCGGAAGATCTGGGTCAGCGTGAAGGGGCGCTTGCCCGCGTCGCCGGCCTGCGCGGCGCTGCCCTCGGTGGCGCCCCAGCGCTTGTTGCGCACGGCCTCGATCCACTTCTCCGACTCGTCCACGCCGCGGCGCATGTAGAGCACGAAGAACGCCGGCAGCGCGCCGACCACGAACATCACGCGCCAGTTGTCGGCGCCGAACGGGTTGAACTCGCCCAGGAAGTACCAGATCACCGCGGCGATCAGCGTGCCCCAGCCGAAGCCCGACTGCAGGAAGCCCGCGCCCTTGGAGCGCGCCTCGCGCGGCCAGGTCTCGGCCACCAGCGCGATGCCGGTGCTCCATTCGCTGCCCATCGCCAGGCCCGTCACGAAGCGCAGCGCGCTCAACTGCCAGACGTCCTGGACCAGCGCGGTGAAGCCGGTCAGCACCGCGTACAGGAAGACCGACCACATCATCATGCGCTTGCGGCCGACGTAGTCCGCCATGGTGCCGCCGATCAGCCCGCCGATGCCCCAGCCCAGCAGCGTGATGCCGATGACCACGCCGCTGTAGATGGAGCGCGAGCCCAGTTGCTCGGGCGTGAGCACCGACTGCATCAGCGAGGGCAGGATCACGATCAGCGCCAGCGCCTCGTAGCCGTCGAAGATCCAGCCCATGAAGGCGCCGTTGAGCGTGCGCCAGTGCTTGGCCGTGAGGTTGGCGCGCCACGAGACGCGCGGCGCGGTGAGGGTGGTGTCGGTCTGCATGGGGATCTCCTGCAATCGTTGTAGTTTGGATGTCGAAGTGGGATGTCTCGGGGACGGGATGCTTCAGGGCGGCGCGCCGGCGCCGCCCGCGAGCCACGGCTCCAGCGCCAGCCGCTCGCGCTCGAAGGTCTCGATCGCGGCGGCGTGGCGCAGGGTGTCGCCGATCTCGTCCAGGCCGTCGAGCAGCATGGCCTTGTTGAACGGGTTGATGTCGAACGCATGGGCGGTGCCGTCCGGCTCGCGCACGGCCTGCGACGGCAGGTCGATGGCGAGGCGGTAGCCGGGGCGCGCCTGCACGGCGGCGAACAGCGCGTCCACCGCCGCCTCGGGCAGCACGATCGGCAGCAGCCCGTTCTTGAGGCAGTTGCCGCGGAAGATCTCGGCGAAGCTCGGCGCCACCAGCGCGCGGATGCCCCATTCGGCCAGCGCCCACACCGCGTGCTCGCGGCTGGACCCGCAGCCGAAGTTGGCGCGCCCCAGCAGGATGCCGGCGCCCTGGTAGCGCGGCTGGTTCAGCGCGAAGCCGGGCACCGGGCGGCGCCGCGCGCAGTCGTCGCCGGGCTCGGCCGCGTCGAGGTAGCGCCATTCGTCGAACAGGTACGGCCCGAAGCCGGTGCGCCCGATCATTTTCATGTATTGCTTGGGCAGGATCGCGTCGGTGTCGACGCTGGGGCGGTCCACGGGGACGACGAGCGCGTCGAGGAAGGTGAAGGGCTGCATGGGTGCGGCGGGCCTAGCGGAAAGTGGAAACGTCGACGAAATGGCCGGCGATGGCGGCGGCCGCGGCCATCGCCGGGCTGACCAGGTGGGTGCGGCCGCCGCGTCCCTGGCGGCCTTCGAAATTGCGGTTCGAGGTCGAGGCGCAGCGCTCGCCGGGGCTGAGGCGGTCTGCGTTCATGCCCAGGCACATCGAGCAGCCCGGCTCGCGCCACTCGAAGCCGGCGGCGCGGAACACCGCGTCGAGCCCCTCCTGCTCGGCCTGGCGCTTGACCAGCCCCGAGCCCGGCACCACCAGCGCCTGCACGATGCGCCCGGCCACCTTGCGGCCGCGCACCACCTGGGCCGCGGCGCGCAGGTCCTCGATGCGCGCGTTGGTGCACGAGCCGATGAACACCTTGTCCAGCGCGATGTCGCGGATCGCCGTGCCGGGCGCCAGGTCCATGTAGGCCAGCGCGTTGCGCAGGCCGGCGCGCCGCACCGGATCGGCCTCGCGCTCGGGGTCGGGCACCGCGCCGTCGACCGCGCAGGTCATGCCGGGCGTGGTGCCCCACGTGACCTGGGGCCGGATCCCGGCCGCGTCGAGCGCCACCTCGCGGTCGAAGGCCGCGCCGGAGTCGCTGGCGAGCGTGCGCCAGTAGGCCTCGGCCGCGTCCCACTGCGCGCCCCTGGGCGCGTGCGGGCGCCCGCGCAGGTATTGCAGCGTGGTGTCGTCGACGGCCACCATGCCGCAGCGCGCGCCGGCCTCGATGGTCAGGTTGCACAGCGTCATGCGGGCTTCCATGCTCATCGCCCGCACCGCGCTGCCGCAGAATTCCAGCGCGTAGCCGGTGCCGAAGTCGGTGCCGAAGCGGCCGATGAAGGCCAGCGCGGCATCCTTGGCGGTGACGCCGGCGCCGAGCTCGCCCTCGATCGCCACGCGCATGGTCTTCATGCGCGGCAGGCGCAGGCACTGCGTGGCCAGCACGTGCTCGATGTCGGAGGTGCCGACGCCGAAGGCCAGCACCGCGAAGGCGCCGTGCGTGCTGGTGTGCGAATCGCCGCAGATCAGCGTGGTGCCGGGCAGCGTCATGCCCTGCTCGGGCGCGACCACGTGCAGGATGCCCTGGCGGGCGTCGTTGAGCGGGTATTCGGTCAGGCCGAACGCGCGGCAATTGGCCTGCAGCGCCTGCACCTGCGCGCGCGCCACGGGGTCGGCGATGGCGGCGATGCCCTGGCTGCGGTCCGTGGTCGGCACGTTGTGGTCCGACATGGCCAGCACCGAGGCGGGGCGGTGTGGCGCGCGCCCGGCCAGGCGCAGCCCGTCGAAGGCCTGCGGGCTGGTGACTTCGTTGACGAGATGGCGGTCGATGTAGAGCAGCGTGGTGCCGTCGTCGTTTTCGCGGACGGCATGGCGGCGCCAGAGTTTTTCGAACAAGGTCTGAGGCATCGCGGATCGGCAAGTGAGCATTGGGCGGACGCAGCCCCGCAGGCCTGTGCTAGGATCTGCGGCCAGGTCGCCCGACATGGCACGGGCCCAGAGCAGGCAGGCTTCGTGCGGCGGTCGAGGAGGGCATGCTAGCGTCCGCGCCGGCGCGCCGCTATTTCTTTTTCGACAATTCAGCCATCGCGGCATGAGATGGCTGGCCCGCATCCGCCACGGAGGATCCCATGCGCTTCGACGTCGAATCCCTGCGGGTCTTCGCCGCGGTGGTGGAGCAGGGCAGTATCGCGGCCGCGGCCCAGGCCACCCACATCGTCGCCTCGGCGGTCAGCCGCCGCATCTCCGACCTGGAAAGCGACGCCGGCACGCCGCTGTTCGAGCGCCACAGCCGCGGCGTGCGGCCCACGCCGGCCGGCCAGACGCTGTACCGCCACGCGCGGCGCATCTTCGAGCAGTTCCAGCAGGCCGAGGGCGAGCTCGACGAATACACCAAGGGCGTGCGCGGCCACGTGCGCATGTCGGTCAATTTCACGGCGATGGTGCACCACCTGCCGCAGGCGCTGCACCGCTTCCTGTCGGCCAACAGCGCCATCAAGATCGACCTGATCGAGAAGACCAGCGACGTGATCGTGCGCATGGTGGAAAGCGGCACGGTGGACTTCGGCATCTGCGCGCTGACCACGCCGCCGGAGCGCCTGTCGACGCTGCCGTACCGCGTCGACCGGCTGTTCTTCATCGTGCCCGAGCACCACCGCTACGCCGGCCGCGCGAGCCTGCGCTTCGAGGAAGTGCTGGACGAGGACTTCGTCGGCATGCAGGACGGCGCGTCGATCCACACGCTGTGCCAGCGCGCCGCCTCCGCCTGCGGCCGGCGCCTGAAGCTGCGCATCCAGGTGACCAATTTCGAGGCGGTGCGCAACATGGTGGCGGTCGGCCTGGGCATCGGGCTGCTGCCCGAGGTCGGCATCCCGGAGCGCATGCCGGGGCTGGTGAAGGTCGCGCTGGACGAGCCCTGGGCCGAGCGCGAGCTGAAGATCGTGTTCCGCGACTTCGACGAGCTGCCGGCGGCGGCCAGGCTGCTGATCGGGCAGCTGGCCTCGCCCTGACGCGCGCCGCCTGTCCGCATCGGCGGTCTTCCGCCATGCTCGCGCTAAAATGCGGGATTCGCCCCGATTTTCCGCGCGCCGCCGCCAGGCGCCGCGCCCCCCGCCATCATGAAAAAACGCGCTATCGTCCTGCTCTCCGGCGGCCTGGACTCCGCCACCGTCCTGGCCATGGCCAACGCACAGGGCTTCGAGACCTATGCCCTGTCGATGCGCTACGGCCAGCGCCACTCCTCCGAGCTGGACGCGGCCAGGCGCGTGGCCGCCGCGCTCGGCGCCGCGCGCCACGAGATCATCGACCTGGACCTGCGCCGCTTCGGCGGCTCGGCACTGACCGACGACAGCCTCGACGTGCCCACCGACGGCGCCGTGGGCGGCATCCCTGTCACCTACGTGCCGGCGCGCAACACCATCATGCTGTCGCTCGCGCTGGGCTGGGCCGAGGCCGTGGGCGGGCGCGACCTGTTCTTCGGCGCCAACGCGGTCGACTACTCCGGCTACCCGGACTGCCGCCCCGAGTACGTCTCGGCCTACGAGACGCTGGCCAACCTCGCCACCAAGGCCGGCGTGGAAGGCGAGCGCATCCGCGTGCACGCGCCCATCATCGACATGACCAAGGGCGAGATCATCCGCGCCGGCGTCCGGCTCGGCGTGGACTACGGCATGACCGTGTCGTGCTACCAGGCCGACGACGACGGCCGCGCCTGCGGCGTGTGCGATTCCTGCCGCATCCGCCGCGCCGGCTTCGAGGCCGCCGGCGTGCCCGATCCGACCCGCTACCAGGGCGCGGCCTGAAGGCGGCCGGCAGGGCCGCGCCGTCGCGCGCGGCGCCCGCCGGCACCGCTCTGTTTTCCTTACCCGTTCCGACCCGTTTCCACCGTTCCGCTTCCCCCCGCCGGACATCCATGCCCGAAATCGACCTCGCCGCGCTCAGCCGCATCGTGCTGGCCAGCACCTTCCTCCTGACCTTCCTGTTCGGCGCGGTACTGCAGCGCACGCACTTCTGCACGATGGGCGCGGTGTCCGACGTCGTCAACATGGGCGACTGGAACCGCATGCGCATGTGGGGGCTGGCCATCGGCGTGGCCATGATCGGCACCGCCGCGCTGGCCGCCGCCGGCCTCATCGATCCCACCAAGACCATCTACGCCGCCAGCAAGCTGGGCTGGCTCTCCGCGCTGGTCGGCGGGCTGATGTTCGGCTTCGGCATGGTGCTGGCCTCGGGCTGCGGCAGCAAGACGCTGGTGCGCATCGGCGCGGGCAACCTGAAATCGCTGGTGGTGTTCGTGTTCCTCGGCCTGTCGGCCTACATGACGCTGCGCGGCCTGTTCGGCGTGATCCGCGTCAACACCGTCGACACGGTAGCGCTCACGCTGCCCACCACGCAGGACCTGCCGTCCGTGCTCGCGCATGCCAGCGGCATCGCGCGGCCCGCGCTGCAGCTCGGCCTGGCGCTGGTGCTGGGCGGCGCGCTGGTGGCCTGGGCGCTGGCCGGGCGCGGCTTTCGCACCTTCGACAACCTGCTCGGCGGCTTCGCCGTGGGCCTCGTCATCGTGGCGATGTGGTACGTGTCGGGCCACCTCGGCTACGTCGCCGAAGACCCCAACACGCTCGAAGAACTGTTCGTCGGCACCAACAGCGGCCGCATGGAAAGCCTGAGCTTCGTCGCGCCATACGCCTACACGCTCGACTGGCTGATGATGTTCAGCGACAAGAGCAAGGTGCTGACCATCGGCATCGTCAGCGTGTTCGGCGTGGTGGCCGGGGCCGCCGCCTGCGCGCTGGCCACGCGCACGTTCCGCTGGGAAGGCTTCGGCAATGCCGAGGACGTCGGCAACCACATGGTGGGCGGCATCCTGATGGGCGCCGGCGGCGTGACCGCGCTGGGCTGCACCATCGGGCAGGGTCTGTCGGGCGTGTCGACGCTGGCGATCGGCTCGTTCATCGCGCTGGCCGGCATCCTGGCCGGCGCCGTGCTGGGTTTCCGCTACCAGATATGGCGCCTTGAGCGCATGGCCTAGCACAGCCGCCGGGCGCCCGAAGGTTGACATTGAAGCCATGATCTCCCTATAATCGCGGCTTCTGTTTTTCCGGGTCGTTAGCTCAGTCGGTAGAGCAGCGGACTTTTAATCCGTTGGTCGCGTGTTCGAGTCACGCACGACCCACCAGCTTCAAGCCTCGGCGCCATAAGGGTTCCGGGGCTTTTCTCTTTGTAGCGCATGACGGCTTGGAGCACTGTGGGGACCCCCGCTGTGGGGGCTCCGTGAATCCCGTCCAGCCCTTCATCCAGCAGCCTTTTACTCGTCGGGACATAGGGACCCATCATCCAGCGGCCTTTTATCCGAATGCGTGACACATAGGGTCGCCTACCTTGTACGTAGTCAATCGGTAAGTCGACGGGGACTCCCTTGTGGGCACCTACTCAGGCGACAGGGATAGAATGCACGCGTGCTGACAACAGGTTGCGTGCACCCATGATCGCAGTCGTTCTGGATTCGAATATCTACGACAAGCTGGAGCAGGATGCGGAGACCGCTGACCGCCTGCGGCACGCAATCAAAGAGGGGTACGTCGAGGTCATCATGCCGCGTGAGGTGGCACAGGAACTTCATAAGCGGCCAGCCGGTTTGCCGACAATTCTTCCCGTTCGGCACGTTGGAAACACGGTCGGTCGCGTAGGGCTAATGCGTGCGGGAGACAGCCTTGGGAGAGGCGATGTCTTCTATCTGCACAAGGGAGAATCCAACAAGATGGGCGACGCATTTGTTGCTGATGCATCTAGTTGGCACGCGGACTGGTTCGTCTCAGAGGATAAGCGCAGTAGAAGTCGTTTCACACAGATCGTAGACCCGAGCCGATGCTTGGCGCTGGACTACAGCGCATTTGTTGCTAGGCTAGGGGACGTGAAGCTTTGACCAGCGCATGTGTCCCGCGTGGCGACGTTCGGGGCTTAGACTCGCAAACTCAAGACGAGCGGCGCAAGAACCGCTCTCTATCCCTTATCACCTAACTGGTGATTTACTCCGGAAGGCCGGCGACGGCTATGCAGCGGGCGTAGAACTCGCGGAACGATTCAGGGTAGAGGCGGATGTCTGTCGCTGCTGACCGGAAGCCCTCCAGGTTGATCCCGTACCGTAGGCCCTCGTCGGTCAGCTTGCGGCACGTCTTGATTTCCCCTGAGCCACTGGAGGACAAGTATTCGGCATCGGTCACCAAGCCGGCGACCTCAGCGAGCGCCAGAAGGGATGCCGCGTTGATTGGCGCCCGGAATTGGGTAAGGGCGGCAGTAGGCGTCAAATGGCTCTTGGTGGTCATGATGTGTCGTTAGGATTTAGGTAGGAAGCACGGGTTGCACGAATCTCAAGGCCAGCGGCGCCACAGTTCGACGGCACAGACGCCACCAGCAGCGAGCGCCAACACGAAAGGTAAGCACAGTTCCGCCGCAGCGCCGGTTCTAATCAGTGCCCGGACCATCGACATCCCAAAAAGACGCCTACTGCCAGTTCATATGCGTCACTGCGCCATTCCTTCCAAGCCGTTTGACGTGCGCGGGAACACCAATACCGGTACGCCAAGTACAGCAGAATTGCCGTAATCACTCCCCACATGCGCAATGGGTCCACGTCCTTAGCACCAATGAACCCTAGAAGTTGGCCGTTGTGCGTCAGCTTCGGTTGCAAGAAAACCATGCCGAGAATGGCGGCAGTGAATACGACCAGATTGCGCCGTAGCTTGTCTTCGGAATCTTCAATCATAGTGACCCGTGTTGTTCTTGTCAGGCGGCAGGTTGGTTGCCAACGGTGCGTGCCCCCGCATCTTCCGGAGGGGCATCGTCTTGCCCAGTGCCCTCTGAAGGTGCCGAGTTATCCTCGTTCGCTTGTGGCATGGGTAACTCAGGCAATTCGGGGACCTTGAGCAAATACCCGTGATGAATACTCTTACCCATCGATAATAGACTGGTGCCCTTGGTGTTCGGATCATCGCTTTTCGATTCCGCGACTACCTCATAAAATCTATTCCGACCACGTATGTCGTGTAGAACTGCCTTGATGGTGTAAAGGTCCCCCTCTGCGACGACATGTACGACCTCCGATGTTTCGCTGGGGTGCTTGAAAATCTTGTTGCCTACGTAGACGTCTGGTGGCTCGAACGGCGCCTCGTTTCGCGGCCTTCGTGCAGCGCTCTTGTGCAACTGCTTTTTCAGCAGAATCGAAATTGCTCGGTCGAGGCAGTATCGGGTGTTCTCTTCTGTCGCATTATTTGCCTCGAATTCGGCCGCATACTTTATTGACCAATTGCTCTTGCGGTCGATTCGAAAGACTTCCGGAGTCATGCGACGCAGGTTCTCTAGTTCCACAGTGTGGATACCCAACTCCATCGCTTGTAGTCGGAGATGCTGATAGTCAACCTGAATGAAATCAGTTGGCGACTTTACGTTCTCGCCTATCCATTTCTTATTCTTCGTCCAGCTGGGTGCATTCCATCCGCCATTACCCATACTGGCGAGGGCGCTCACCGGATACGTCCCGTCATATTCGCGCCAACCATACACGTTGTACGACTCTTCGAACTCGACGTAGATGGCTTTCCTGATCTCGGAGAGGGCGTCGAGATAGCGGCGTCTATTAAGCGCCGTTTCGGCGGCTTTGAGGTACTCCTTTGCTTCGCTGTCCCCCAAAATATCGGCTATGAAAAGTTGTTGAACACTCTTGCCGACCACGGCTGTTGTCATCGCATCGATTGCGGCGGATGCTGTGTCGTAGTAGTTGCGGACGGTAACGGGTTCGGCTACCTGCGCGTAGTGTTTGGTCAGCACGCGTTGCTTATTCAGGGCTTTGAGCGTACCGGATTTGGGGACAGTCACTCCCGCCGCTTTCAGTTCAGCCACCAATTCGTCAAAGGGCTTTGACTCCAGGTTCTTCCTTTCGTCCACACCAAGCTCCAGTAGTAAGGCGTAGAGGACGACCTCTAGAGCATCCTGAAGAATCACCAGTCCCGCCGATGCGATGTACCGGTCCTCTGCTCTACATAGAGGATTGGCTTGTTCGAGTAAGGTGCGGGCGATTACTAGGGAGTGGACTGTTGCCTCTTTCATGATCTCGCTATGCCTCCGCAGTCTTGGTCAGGCGAGGTTATCGCGTGGTGATGCGACTTCTGTGGGAACCGGGTTGGCTTGGTTTGCTTGGGGCAGCGGCGCGACACCCGTAACGTAGATTGGGAATCCAGCCTTGCCACTTAGGATGGTTGCCATGCCACGGCGAATAATCTGTTGGTCGTCCAGCAGAAGCCCTTGGTCCACTGGGAAATAGTGGTGGTGCTCAATGTCCAGTTCTTGGAAGCTATACCCGAGGTAGTCTCCCATATCCTTTAACAGGGCGACCTCATATCCCCTGCGGTCGCGCTCCCATTGTCGGCCTTGTTCCTCGGTATGTTCGTTTTGCCCTGAGTTGAAATGATGCAGTAGCCGTCGCCAATGCGCGTTGATGGTCTCCAAGGCGAGGCCCTCGCTGGACTCCCTGCGGACGCCGCGTTCGTAGAAGACTATCGGGATAGCGTTTAGAGCCTCCACATGCCCCGGAGAGGTGGGGACGGCTCGTGTTGCCATGAGGTCTGCTCTTGCTTACCCCGTTTGGCCCCTCGGCGCTCTATCCATTTCTGCAATTGAACGGCAAAGACAGGACCAGCAAAAGTCGCAAAGATGATTGCAATATCGGCAAACTTGATCGACCATCCCATTGCATTGCTCCGTCGCCAGTTAGGATGGAGGCAATTGTAGGAGTCAGCAAAGGAGTATGCATATCGGCTGTGTTCCAGGCGCCACGGTTGCGCCGGTGCAAGAAATCTCCCCCTAGGCGTGGCGCGGGTTTCAGGGCTGAATCTTCAGCACTAGTTCCCCCGTCTTGATGAGGCCGGAGCGGAATGTTGTAGACCTCAGTTGGTCCGTAGAGGCCCATAAGAAAGACCGCGCCCCATGGACACCGAAGCGCGGTAGCAAGTGCCGGCACAAGGGATGAGATACCAGCATGGGTAGCCCACTCCACGGAGTGGGCTTTTTGCTATCTGCGGTTCGTGCAGGCGTCATCAAGGTTGTCATGGGATGATCTTGTTGCCCGTGCATAGTGGCGAGACGGCCATTGGCTGGTAAGGACTGCGGGCTGGTTCTTGCATGGCCACGTCGCTTGGCGAGACGCCGGCATGCGTGGCGCCCAGGCATCGCAGGCGCCGGCCCGGAATGCGCTTGCCGGATGCGCCACGCGGGCAATACCTGTGCGCTCAGGCGTGAGCGGCAGCGGGAACGGTGAAAGGGGTCATGAGCATGATGGCGCGGACAATCGAACGTCTTGGCCGGCGGCTTCGCCTGCTGCCCCGCAAGCCGGGCGCGCACGAGCCGCGCGGCGCGAGGCCGCCGGGCCCGCCGGGGGCGGCCACCTCCGGCGGCATGCACGAGGCGCTGCTGCGCGCGGCCCGCACGCCGCTTGCCGAGCTGCTGCGGCAACTGGCCGCCAGCCCGGACGGGCTGAGCGAGGCCGAGGCCGCGCAGCGCCTGCAGCGCTGCGGCCCCAACCAGGCCGAGCGCGAGCGCTCCCGCCCGGCGGCGGTCGATCTTCTGCTCAAGTTGTTCAATCCGCTCAACGTGCTGCTGCTGACGCTGGCGGTGGTATCGGCCAGCATCCGCAACTACGACGCCTCGGCGGTGATTGCCGTGATGGTGCTGCTGAGCGTGGGCCTGGCCACCGTCCAGGAGCGCCGTTCCGGGCGCGCCGCGGCGGCGCTGCGCGCGATGGTGCATACCACCGCGGCGACGCAGCGCCGGGCAACCCCGGCCGATCCTCCCGCCACGCGCGAATTGCCGATCGGCGAGCTGGTGCCGGGCGACATCGTCCACCTGGCCGCGGGCGACCTCGTGCCCGCGGATGCCAGGGTGCTGGCGTCGAAGGACCTCTTCGTCAACCAGGCGCCCCTGACCGGGGAGTCGCTGCCGGTGGAGAAATTCGCCCGCGACGGCGCCAGCGGCACCGACCCGTGCGCGCTGGAGAACATCGTGCTGATGGGCACGGCGGTGGTCAGCGGCAGCGCGAGCGTGGTGGTGGTGTGCACGGGGCCGCGTGCCATGTTCGGCGGCATCGCCCGCTCGCTTGCCGAGGAGGCGCCGGCCACGGTGTTCGAGCAGGGCCTGCAGCGCTTTGCGCGGATGATGATCGTTCTCATCGCGATACTGGCGCCGCTGGTGTTCCTGATCAACGGGCTGACCAAGGGCGACTGGCTGGAGGCGCTGCTGTTCGCGGTGGCGGTGGCCGTGGGGCTGACCCCGGAGATGCTGCCGATGCTGGTGACCGTCAACCTGGCCAAGGGCGCGCTGGTCATGTCCGGGCGCAAGGTGATCGTGAAACACTTGAGCGCGATCCAGAACCTGGGCGCGATGGACGTGCTGTGCACCGACAAGACCGGCACCTTGACGCAGGACCGCATCATCCTGAAGAAGCACGTGGACCTGGCCGGCCAGGAAACCGCGCGCGTGCTCGAGTTCGCCTACCTGAACAGCTTCCACCAGTCCGGCCTGCACAACCTGCTGGACAAGGCGGTCCTGCTCCACGAGGAGGTGGGGGAGGCGCTGCGCAAGGCCGGCGAGTACCGCAAGATCGACGAGGTGCCGTTCGATTTCGAGCGGCGCCGCATGTCGGTCGTGGTGGAGGGGCCGCAGGGCAGGCTGCTGGTGTGCAAGGGCGCGGTGGAGGAGGTCTACGCCGCCTGCGCCAGCGCCGAGCTCGCGGGCGAGGCGGTGGCGCTGGACGACTCGCACCGCCACGCGCTGATGGCGGTGTGCAACGCGCTCAATGCCGACGGCTTCCGCGTCATCGCGATCGCCTACAAGGCCTTGCCGCCGGCGCCGGACACGCATCCGTACTCGGTGGCGGACGAAGCCGGGCTGATCCTGCTCGGCTACATCGCGTTCATCGATCCGCCGAAGGAAAGCGCGGCGCCCGCGCTGGAAGCGCTGCGCCGTGGCGGCGTCGAGGTCAAGGTCCTGACCGGCGACAGTCCGGTGATCGCGTGCAAGATCTGCCGCGAGGTGGGCCTCGACGTCGGGCGGCCGGTGCTCGGCGCCGAACTCGACGGCATGTCGCCGCAGGCGCTCGGCGAGCTGGCCGAGCGCACGGTGCTGTTCGCCAAGCTGACGCCGGCCCACAAGGCGGCCGTCGTCAAGGCCCTGCGGGCGCGCGGCCGGGTGGTCGGCGTGCTTGGCGACGGCATCAACGACGCCCCGGCGCTGAAGGCCGCGGACGTCGGCATCTCGGTGGACACCGGCGCGGACATCGCCAAGGAGTCGGCCAGCATCATCCTGCTGGAAAAGAGCCTGATGGTGCTGCACGACGGCGTCATCGAGGGCCGCAAGGTCTTCGTCAACCTGCTCAAGTACCTGCGCATGGGCGCGAGCTCCAACTTCGGCAACATGTTCAGCGTGCTCGGCGCGAGCGCGTGGCTGCCATTCCTGCCGATGGCGCCGATCCAGGTCCTGACCAACAACCTGCTCTACGACTTCTCGCAGACCGCGCTGCCCACCGACAACGTCGACGAGGCCGCCATCAGCCGTCCGCGCCGCTGGGAGATCGGCAAGCTGGGCCGCTATATCCTCTGCATCGGCCCGATCAGCTCGCTGTTCGACTACATCACCTTCGCCGCGCTCTACTGGGTGCTGGGAGCCAGCACGCCCGCGCAGCAGAACCTGTTCCAGACCGGCTGGTTCCTGGAGTCGCTGCTGTCCCAGACCCTGATCGTCCACGTCATCCGCACGCGGCGGATTCCCTTCCTGCAAAGCCGGGGCAGCCCCGCGCTGATCGCCACCACGCTCGCCATCTGCGTGGCCGGCGTCTGGCTGCCCTATTCGCCGCTGGCGCCGTCACTGGGACTGGTGCCGCCGCCGGGCGTGTTCTGGGGGCTGCTGGTGCCGATCCTCTGCGGCTATTGCTTCCTCACCTATGCCCTGCGCGGCTGGCTGGTCCAGCGGCTTTCCATCGACTGATCCCGGCCGGCCTGGACGATGTCGGCGGGCGTGCGCGGACGACAGCGGCACCGCGTCGGCGGCGGGCACTTCGACCTGCCGGATGGCCATCAGCATGGCGATCGCCGCGACGCCGAGGCCCGACGTCAGCCACAGCGCATTGACGCCGAACGTATCCAGGCACATGCCGAACAGCCACGGCGCGAGCGCCTGCGCGACGCGGGCCGGCACCATCAGGACGCCTTGCCGGTATCCATACCCGCCGGGGCCGAAGATCACCAGCGGCAGCGTGCCCTTGGCGATCGTCAGGATGCCGTTGCCCGCGCCATGCAGTACGCCGAACAGCGCCGCCGCCGGGGCGCCGATCACGCCGAACGCGAGCGCGCCGACGGGGTGGAGCGCGGCGGCGATGCGCGCGGAGAGCAGCGGATGGACCTTGCGCAGCAGGCCGAACTCCAGCAGCCGCGCCGCCACCTGCGCCGGGCCGATCAGCGCGCCGACCATGACGGCGGTGGCCAGCGTCGCGCCGCCGGTCTGCAGCACGCGCGGCAGGTGGGCCGCCATCGCCGTGCTGGTGAACCACGTCGCGGCGAACACGAAGGCCAGCGACATGGAGGCCAGCCGCTGCGCGGGCGTCTCGCGGGGCGCCGGGGGCGCGCTGGCGCCGGCATTGCCCGGCGCCGCGGCGGCGCCGGCGGCCATGCCGCGCGGCAGGCTCAGGTTCAGGGCCAGCCCCAGCGTCAGGTGAAGGGCCGCCCAGGCGAAGCAGGCGCCGCGCCAGCCGATGTGCGACTCCATGAACGTCGACAGCGGCCAGCCGACCGTGCTGGCGAACCCGGCGATCAGCGTCACGCCGGTGATGGCATTGCGCGAGCGATTGCCGTAGACGGCGACCAGCGTGGCGAATGCCGCCTCGTACAGGCCGGCGCCCATGCCGATGCCGAGCACCAGCCACGCCGCGAACAGCCCGGTTGCCCCGTGGGTGAGGCCCAGTCCGGCCAGCCCGATGGCGAACACGATGCTGGTGGCCGCCAGCACCGGCCGCCCGCCCGCGCGGTCGATCATCCTGCCGGCGGACGGCCCGAGCAGCGCCGAGACAATGAGCGCCGCGCTGAACGCGGCGAAGATCGTCGGCGTCGACACGCCGAGATCGTGCGCCATCGGCGTGGCGAGCATGGCCGGCAGATAGTACGTCGACCCCCACGCCAGCGTCTGTGCAATTCCCAGCCTGGCGATCATGCCGCCACCCGGCTCCCTGGCCATACCGTTCCTTGGATGATGATTCGACTTCGCCGCTGTCGGTGTCGCCGACGCGGGCGTCCTGCTCATGGCGCATGGCCGCCGCGGCGAGTGCCGGCGCCGCTTCGGCGGATCGTGACGGACATGATGTTCTTTCAGTTGGCCCGGGCCTCGTACCATGCCTGCGAGCGGTTGACGATGCCGACGACGAGCAGCATCACGGGCACCTCGATCAGCACGCCGACCACGGTCGCCAGCGCGGCGCCCGACTGGAAGCCGAAGAGGCTGATCGCGGTGGCCACGGCGAGCTCGAAGAAGTTGCTCGCGCCGATCAGGCTGGACGGGCCCGCCACGCAATGCGCGACGCCGAGCTTGCGGTTCAGCAGGTAGGCCAGCCCCGAGTTGAAGAAGACCTGGATGAGGATGGGTACCGCCAGCAGCGCGATCACGAGCGGCTGCTCGATGATTGCGCGGCCCTGGAATGCGAACAGCAGCACCAGCGTCAGCAGCAGCGCGGCAATGGAGTAGGGCCCCAGGCGCTGCGCGACCCGCTGGAAATGCGCCGCGTCGCGGGCCAGCAGCGCCTTGCGCAGCAGTTGCGAGATGACGACCGGCACGACGATGTACAGCCCGACCGAGGTCAGCAGCGTGTCCCACGGCACCGTGATCGACGACAGGCCGAGCAGCAGCGCGACCACCGGGGCGAACGCGACGACCATGATGGCATCGTTCAAGGCCACCTGCGACAGCGTGAAATAGGGGTCGCCCTTGCACAACTGGCTCCAGACGAAGACCATCGCCGTGCAAGGCGCGGCCGCCAGCAGAATGAGGCCGGCCACGTAGCTGTCGAGCTGGTCGGCCGCAAGCAGCGGCGCGAACAGGTGGCGGACGAAGATCCAGCCCAGCAGGGCCATCGAGAACGGCTTGACCGCCCAGTTGATGAACAAGGTCACGCCGATGCCCCGCCAGTGCGACCTGACCTGGCCGAGCGCGCCGAAATCGATCTTCAGCAGCATGGGAACGATCATGACCCAGATCAGGAATCCCACGGGAAGGTTGACCTGCGCGTACTCCATGCGCCCGATGGCATGGAAGGCCTCCGGCAGGGCCTGCCCCAGCGCGATGCCGACGACGATGCAAAGCGCAACCCAGATGGTCAGGTAGCGCTCGAAGAAGCCGATGGCCGGTTTGGCCGAAACCGGCCCGGTGGCGGCGACGTGCGGACTGCTCATGGTTCAGCTCCCCGCGAGACGCTGCAGGGTCTCCTGCAGTTCGGCATCGCTCATTTCGTCGATCGGCAGCAGCAGCAACTGCAGCATCCGGTAGGCGATGGCCTGCCGGGTCAGCTCGAAGGCGAGCCGCTTCTTGTCGTCTCCGCCTTCGGTGTTCGACGGATCGGGGTAGCCCCAGTGCACCTTGACCGGGCTGCCCGGCCAGTACGGGCACGCCTCCTCGGCCGCGCTGTCGCAGACCGTGATGACGATGCGCATCCGGGGCGCGTCTGCCGCGACGAACTCGTCCCAGTTCTTGCTGCGGAAGTTGCCCGTGTCGACGCCGGCATTGCGCATCACCTCGATCGCGAACGGGTTGATGCGGCCGCCGGGCGAGCTGCCGGCGCTGTAGGCATGCACGTCCCGGCCGAACTGCCTTGCCAGGTGATTGAGCATGCCTTCGCTCAGAACGCTGCGGGCGGAATTGTGGGTACAGAGAATCAGGACGTTTGTGGTCATGGCAGGGGCGAGAGTGAGCGCGGTGCGGCCGGCGGCGGTCAGCTTTTGCCGATGTCGCGTGCGGCCTTCCGCGGCGCGCCCGCAGCGAGCTGCGGAATCGGAGGGGACAGGAACAGTTCGATGCGGCGCTCGAGCGCGATGGCCGCATCGTTGATGGCAGGCCCCTAACAGCAGGACCGATTGCCGGCGGCGACGGCAATGCCGACAGGCTTGCCTCCGGGCGCGCGCGGCGCGCAGCACGACGAATTTTCCCGGCCCTGTTCCCGGCCCTGTTCCTTCGGGCGGGACTCGCCGTAGACCGGCACGTCGCCGAGCGTGTGGAAATGCTCCCAGGCGATGCCTTGCGGGTCCGTGACCCAGTACTTCTCGCTGCGCGCGTAGCAGCAGGTGGTCTCGCCTTCGTCGAGCAGCGCCATGTCGGCGGCCTCGGCCTGCTTCTTCAGTGCCGCCAGTTCGCCCGCGTCGTCGGTCTGGAAGCCGAGATGGTCCAGCCCGGGCTTGGCGCCCCGCGCCGAGATCGCGAAGTTCACGCGCGGGTCCTCGAGCATCCATTTCGCGTAGTCGTCCTTCACCACGCTGGGTTCCGCCGCGAACAGCGCCGAGTAGTAGCGGATGCTGGCGGGCAGGTCTGCCACGCTGACGTGGACGTGAAAGCGCTTCATGATTGCAACTCCGGGGCAACGGCACAGTTGGACAAGGGGGAGCACGGATTGCCGCCGCAGCAGTTTTCCGTGAGATAGCCAAGCAAGGCGTTCATGGTCTCGAAGCGAGCCATGTAGATGATGGAGCGTCCGTCCTGCCGGCTGGACAGGAGGCCCGCCCGGTGCAGTTCCTTGAGATGAAAGGACAGCGAGGAGGCGGGTATCTCCATCAGTTCGGCAATACGGCCCGCCGCGAGCCCTTCGTGCCCCGCCTGGACCAGCAGGCGGAACACGGACAGGCGGATTGCGTGGGCGAGCGCGCCAAGCGCTTCGAGGGCATGAGTCGATTCCATGTTTCGAATATATTCGAAACATGGAAATTTAGCAACGGACATCGCGAAGATGCGCGGCAAGGCACGGGACGGGCGCGAAATGCGCTTATCGGTATGATGCGACCGGTACCTCCTTGTATCCAAAGCCTCCACGGTTCCAGGAATGATGAAGATAGAAACCGCCGTAGCCGCGCTGGCCGCGCTGGCCCAGGATTCCCGCCTCAAGATCTTCCGCCTGCTCGTGCAGGCCGGCCACGACGGCGTCAATGCCGGCCGGATCGGCCAGGAACTGGGTGTGCCGCCGGCGACGTTGTCCTTCCACCTGAAGGAACTGGTCCATGCCGGACTGATCAAGAGCACCCAGGACGGCCGGTTCGTCATCTACCGCGCGCAATTCGACCAGATGAACGAGCTGATCGGCTTCCTGGTCGAGCACTGCTGCGAGGGGCATCCGGAGGATTGCGGGCTCACGGCCGCGGGGTGCGGTCCCGCCCGCGCGAAGTCCGCGCAGAAGAAGACGTCCCCTGCCTAGCCGGGGCCGCTGCCGGCGCGATGATGAGCAGCGTCACTTTCGCCGGCATACGCATGCCGCCCCGGGCGGCATGCGATCCGGCGCGCCTACTTCCGCTGCATGTCCACGACGGTCGGCCTGCCGTCGACCTTGTCGAAGACGACCGCGACCGCATCGCCCTCCTTGAAGTCTTTCAGCGCGGCGCGGTCCCTGGCCGGGAATGCCATCGTCATGGCGGGCATGCCGAGGTTCTCGATGGGGCCGTGCTTGAGCGTGACCTTGCCTGACTGCAGATCGATCTTCCTGATTTCCGCCGCCACCGGGCGCGGCGCCTGCCGCGGCCCGGCAGCCGCCGCGGCGGGGGAAGAAGGGGAAGATGGCTTCATGGCCATGCCATCCATCGATGCCGCGGCGAACGCGGCGGGCGCGGTGGCGAGCGCAACAACGAGCGCAACGAGCGGGACAATCCTGACGTGCTTCATGACGTTTCCTCTTGAGGTGAAGGGTGGGTGGGGCGTGGCGCGGACGATAGGGACGATGCGGACGATGTGGGCGCAGCCGCTGCCTGGCGCCTGCGGATCAGCAGGTACAAGGCCGGCACGACGAACAGGGAGAGCAGCGGGGCGGTGACCATGCCGCCGACCATCGGCGCGGCGATGCGCTGCATGACTTCCGATCCGGTGCCGTGCGACCACATGATCGGAATCAGGCCGGCGAGGATGACCGCGACGGTCATCGCCTTGGGGCGGACCCGCAGCACGGCGCCTTCCTGGATGGCATCGAGCAGCGCGGGCAGGCTTGCCTCGCCCTGGTCCATGCGCCCGGCCCAGGCCTGCTTCAGGTAGAGCAGCATGATGACGCCGAACTCGGCCGCGACGCCGGCCAGCGCGATGAAGCCGACGACCCCGGCCACCGACAGGTTGTAGCCCAGCAGGTAGAGCAGCCAGAAGCCGCCGATGAGCGCCAGCGGCAGCGTGCCCATGATGAGCAGGGCCTCGTCCAGCCGGCCGAACACCAGGTAGAGCAGCACGAAGATGATGAGCAGCGTGAAGGGCACCACCACCTTCAGCTTCGCGGTGGCGCGCTCCAGGTACTCGAACTGTCCCGACCAGCTGACGGAATAGCCCGCCGGCATCGGCACCGCCTTGGCCACCGCCGTCTGCATGTCGCGCACGGCCGAGCGCAGGTCGCGCCCGCGGATGTCCACGTACACCCAGCCGGACAGGCGGGCATTCTCGCTGCGCAGCATGGGCGGCCCCTGCACGACCTGGATGCGCGCCACGTCGGACAGCGTGATCTGCTGGCCCCGGTCGGTGACGATGGGCAGGCCGCGCAACTGTTCCACCGAGTCGCGGTAGTCCCGCGGGTAGCGCACGCTGATGGGAAAGCGCGCCAGCCCATCGACCACTTCGCCCACGTTGTCGCCGCCGACCCCCGACGACACGATGCTCTGCACATCCTCGATGTTGAGCCCGTAGCGCGCGGCGGCCACGCGGTCGATATCCACGTCGACGTAGCGGCCGCCGGCGAGCCGTTCGGCCAGCGCGGAAGTGACGCCCGGCACCGTCTTGACGGCCGCTTCGATCCGCGAGGCGAGCCGGTCGATTTCCTTCAGGTCGGTGCCCGCCACCTTGATGCCGACCGGACTCTTGATGCCCGTGGCGAGCATGTCGATCCGGTTGCGGATCGGCGGCACCCAGATGTTGGACAGGCCCGGCACTTTGACGATGCGGTCGAGTTCCTCCACGATCTTGTCGATGGTCATGCCGGGGCGCCACTGGTCGCGGGGCCGGAACCGGATGGTGGTCTCGAACATCTCGATCGGCGCCGGGTCGGTCGCCGTATCGGCGCGCCCGGCCTTGCCGAACACGGTGGCCACTTCCGGCACGGTCTTGATGAGCCGGTCGGTCTGTTGCAGCAGCTGCGCCGCCTTGCCGGCGGACAGCCCGGGCAGGGCCGAGGGCATGTACAGCAGGTCGCCTTCGTCGAGCGGCGGCATGAATTCGCCGCCGATGCGCATGACCGGCCAGGCGGTGGCGGCCAGCAGCAGCGCGGCGATCGCCACGGTGGTCCAGGGACGGGCCAGCACCCTCGCCAGCACGGGCCGGTACGCGCGGATCAGCCACCGGCTCAGCGGGTTGGCTTGTTCCGACGGAATCCTGCCGCGGATCAGGTAGCCCATCAGGACCGGCACCAGCGTCACGGACAGCCCCGCCGCCGCGGCCATTGCGTAGGTCTTGGTGAAGGCCAGCGGCGAGAACAGCCGGCCCTCCTGCGCCTCCAGCGTGAAGACCGGAATGAACGACAGCGTGATGATGAGCAGCGAGAAGAACAGTGCCGGCCCCACCTCGGCGGCCGACTCGCCGATCACGTTCCAGCGTTCCTGCCCGGCCAGGCTGCCCCCGGGATGCTTCGCGTGCCAGTGCTCCAGATGCTTGTGCGCGTTCTCGATCATGACGACGGCGGCATCGATCATGGCGCCCACCGCGATGGCGATGCCGCCCAGGGACATGATGTTGGCGTTGACCCCCTGGTAGCGCATCACCAGGAATGCGGCCAGCACGCCCAGCGGCAGCGACACGATGGCCACCAGCGCGGAGCGCAGGTGGAACAGGAAGGCCAGGCAGACGATGGCGACGACGATGAACTCCTCGATCAGCTTGTGCGTCAGGTTCTCCACCGCGCGGTTGATGAGGGCCGAGCGGTCGTAGGTGGGCACGATTTCGACGCCCGCCGGCAGGCTCTTTTGCAGTGTGGCGAGCTTCGCCTTTACCGCCTCGATGGTTTCCAGCGCGTTCTTGCCCGAGCGCATCACGATCACGCCGCCGGCCACCTCGCCCTGGCCGTCCAGTTCGGCGATGCCGCGCCGCATCTCGGGGCCGAGCTGGACGGTGGCGACATCTCCCAGCCGCACCGGGATGCCGGCGGCGCTCGTCGCAAGCGGTATCTGCCGGAAATCGTCGAGCGTCTTCAGGTAGCCGGTGGCCCGCACCATGTATTCCGCCTCGCCCAGTTCCAGCACCGAGCCCCCGCTCTCCTGGTTGGCGCCCTTGAGCGCCGCCAGCACCCTGGACAGCGGCAGGTTGTAGGCGCGCAGGCGGTCTGGCATCGGCACGACCTGGAACTGCCTGACCATCCCGCCGAGGGAGGCGACCTCGGCGACATTCGGCAGCGATTTCAGCTCGAAGCGCAGGAACCAGTCCTGCAGCGCGCGCAGCTGGCCCAGGTCGTGCCTGCCGGTCTTGTCCACCAGCGCGTACTCGTAGATCCAGCCGACGCCGGTGGCGTCCGGGCCCAGCGCCGGCCTGGCCGCGGCCGGCAGGCGCGCCTGCACCTGGTTCAGGTATTCCAGCACGCGGGACCGCGCCCAGTACAGGTCGGTGCCGTCCTCGAACAGCACGTAGACGAAGGAGTCGCCGAAGAACGAGTAGCCGCGCACGGTCTTGGCGCCCGGCACCGACAGCATGGTGGTGGTCAGCGCGTAGGTGACCTGGTTCTCCACGATCTGCGGCGCCTGCCCGGGAAACGGTGTGCGGATGATGACCTGCACGTCCGACAGGTCCGGCAAGGCGTCGAGCGGCGTGCTGCGCACCGCCCACAGCCCCCATGCGCTCAGCATGGCCGTCGCCAGCAGGACCAGGAAGCGGTTGCGGATGGATGCCAGGATGAGGCGGGCGATCATGGCTTGGCTCCCCGCGCGGCGGCGGCCGGCTCGACCGACGACAGGACCGCTTCGCCGTCGTCATTCAGGTGGAAGCGGAAGCGCACGCGATCGCCCGGCTTGAGCCCCTTGGGCAGGCCGGCGGGCGGCGCGGCAAAATCCATCGTCATGGCGCCCCACTGCGCCGATGGAATGGCGCCGTGCGAGATGGTCAGGCTGTCGCCGCCGTTCACGGCCTCGATGCGTCCCGCTCCCTCGTGCTCGGCCGCCGGCGCGGCCGGGGCAGTGGCCGGAGTTGGGGCCGGGGCCGCGCTCATGCGCCCGGTGGTGCCGCGCAGGCTGGCCTCCGAATCGATGAGGAACTGCCCGGACGTGACGATTTTCTGGCCGGCTTTGAGACCGTCCAGCACCTCCACCATGCCCGCGGACTCGCGTCCGGTCCTGATGTCGGCAGCCACGAAACCGCCGCTGCCGGCATCCACCATGACGATGGCGCGCTGGCCGGTGCGGATGACGGATTCGGCGGGGATCAGCAGCGCGTCCTGGTCCTGGCCGCCGTCGAAGCGGACGTTCGCGAACATGCCCGGCAGCAGGCGCCGGCCCTTGTTGGGCAGGATGATGCGGACCTTGATGGTCCGTGTTGCCTGATCGACGTCGGGCAGCATGGCATCGACCTTGCCGGCGAGCGGCCCGGCCTCCCCGGCGGCGTGCACCTGGACGGCCTGCCCCGCGGCAATGCTGCGCGCTTGCGCTTCCGGCACCTCGGCGATCACCCAGACTTGGCCAAGGTCGGCCAGGCGGAACAGCGTCATGCCGGGCGCAACGGTCATGCCGTCGCGGACGGCGACCTCGGTCACGAGGCCATCGACCGGACTGGCGATGCCGAGGTCGGGCTGGACCTTGCCGGACGCTTCGACGGCGGCGATCTGGCTCGCCGTCATGCCAGCCTGGCGCATGCGCGCCCTGGCCGCGCCGCGCAGGTCGGGCTGGCCGGCCGCCGCCGCGCGGGACACCGCGAGAAACTCTTCCTGGGCGGCCACCCAGTCCGGCGAGTACAGCGTGACCAGCGCCTGGCCACGCCGGACGGGATCGAATGCCGCGCGCACCGCGACATGCTGGACAAAGGCGGCCGTGCGCGCCTGGACCACCTGGATGCTGCGCTCGTCGACGGCGATGTTGCCGGGCGCCTCGAGCACCGCGCCCAGGCGGCGGGCCCTGACCTCGGCCGTGCGGATGCCCAGGTTCTGGGCGACCCGGCCATCCACCGTCACGCCGCCGCCACCGCCGCCGTCACCGCCGCCATTTCCGTCGGCGTAGACGGGGACCAGCGGCATGTCCATGAAGGGCGACTTGCCCGGCTTGTCGAAACGCTGGCCCGGCACCATCGGATCGTGCCAGTACAGGACCTGCTTGCCGGTCTTCGGGTCGGTGCCGCCCGCCGCGCCGGCCGGGGCGGACGCCTGCGCCAGTTGCGCGCCCCGCGTGACGCCGAGGCGATAGGCGCCATAGACCGCGGTGCCGGCGAGAACCAGGCAGGCCGCTGCTGCAATACGCTTGCTGTTCATTTGACGTCCTTCGTGGCGGGTTCGGTTTGCGCGGTGGGCAGGGGAACGAGGAAGGCCAGGTCGGCCCACAGCTTCGCCGTCCTGGCTTCGAGCGCCAGCCGCTCCAGCGTCGCGTCGATGGCGCGGTGGTTCGCCTCGGCCACCGCCAGCAGCGTTCCGGTGCCGGCCCGGTAGGCGGTCAGGGCCGCGTCCGCCTGGGCTTGCGCCAGCGGCAGCAGGCTCTCGTCGTAGCGCTCGAGCCGGCCGAGATTGCGCTGCAACTCGGCGAGCCTGGCGCCGACCAGCGCCTGGAGATTGCGCCGGACGACTTCCGACCTGGCGCGCGCGTCCGTCGCCTGCGCCAGCCGGGCGGCGATTTCGCGGTCCTGGCGGTTGCCCTGGTCCCACGGCATCGGGAAGCTGACGTTGAGCGAGGCCATGTTGGAAAAGGCGGAGCCGCGCTGGCTGTAGGTCAGCTCGACGGTGATGTCGGGCTTGCTGGCTTGCGTGGCGGTCCGGATCTCGGTCTCCGCCAGGGCAATGTCGCGCCGGGCGGCCTCCACCTCCGGCACGGCGTCGAACTCGCCTTGCGCGAGCTGCCGCACCGGCTGCGGCACGTCCAGGCGCGGCCGCCCGGCGAGCGGCCGGCTGGCCTGCGGCCCGATCCAGCGCTCCAGGGCCTGCGTGCTGGTGGCCACGGCAGCCTGGTTTTCGTCCAGCCGGTCCTGCAGTTTCTGGATCTCCAGCTCCGCCGTCAGCACGTCCGCGCGCGTGCCGCGTCCGCTGCGATAGGCCGCGGCGGCGGCCTCGCGCGCCAGTCCGAGCGGATGGCCGTGATGGCCGAGCAGCACGCCGGTCTGCTCGGCGTACCAGCGGTCCAGCCACGCGGACACCGCATTGCGCTGCACGTTGGCCAGGCTGACCGCGCGCTGCGCCTCGGCGGAGGACGCCTCCGCCTCGAAGCGCGCGGCCCTGGCGCGGCGCTTGTCCGCGCGCGTGAATTCCTGCGCCACGCCGATGGACCGCTGGGTCATGAAGTCCCGGCTCAGCGAGAATTTGTCGGGGCCGCTGACGGGAACGTTGTCGAGCCCGAGCTTGAGCACCGGGTCGGGCAGCTGGCCGGCGGCGACCGCCATCTGAATGGCCGCCTCGACGGCGCCGCGCGAGGATTCGGCATCGCCGGCGCGCGCGGTGGCGAGCGCGACGGTTTCCGCCAGGGACAGCGGGGGAGGGGATTGCGGAGCCGCGGCATGCGACACCGCCATGAACGCGGACGCGCAGAGCAGCGCCAGCGTCTGACGACGAGGAAAAAGCATATAGCCTCCGGAAGCGACGACAGCTACCCCTGCAAAGGGGATAGCAACGAATCGGCGTCGTTCAGGAGGCTAGGTCTGGGAGCTGCAGTGGAGAATGTTGAGCGCGGGCGGCGGGGCGCGCGCCGCCGCGTCGGCATGAAGCACGACGCGGGAGTCCGCCACCATCACGGGTGTCGGCACGATGACGTTGAGCAGAACCGGCAGGAAGACCGGAAGCTGGGGCGACACGTGGTCGGCGGATTTGGAATCGGCCTGGCAGTGCGCCAGACAGAGCGCGCTCTGATCGCCTGCCTGCTCGCCGTCCGCGCTGGCGGACATCCGGGCCATCTGGTCCATCCCGGCCATCTCGGCGCAGGATTCCGTCAGGGCCGCCTCGGCGTTGCCGCCCGTCACCTGATAGCGGCTGCCGGCACAGGCGTAAGCCGCCGCTGCCAGTTGGACTGTCAGGAAGACGACGAGCAGGAAGCCGGCGAAGAGTGGATGCCGGCGGGCCGAGGAATGCAAAAGGCGCTTTTCAGGTGAATGGCAATCGCAAGAATACTGCTTTCCGCCTGAAATGCAATCGAGCGGCTTGGCCTGGGTCAAAAGGCCGCGGCTTCGCCGGCCATCGATCGCGGATGGGCATGGACGATGCCGGCGGGCGTGGCGCTTTACCGCATATTCACCGCACATTCACCACATAGCGCGTGCCCAGACCGGACATCGCGGAACTTGATAGCTCCGAAGGGGTATTGAGCAGGGCGGGAGCCCGCTGCTACAGTCGCCCGCGCATACCCTTCGCGCCCGGGCCGCATCCGCAGTCCGAACCAGACCCTGGCACGCCGGCGGCGTGCGCTTGCCAACAAATAAAACGGGTCAGGTCACATGTTCCACGGTCTTCATGCCGGCGCGCGGTCTCGCGCGGCCGGTCTGCTCTCGCTTGTCTTCGCCGCGGGTTTGCTGTCCGCCTGCGGCAGCGACGATGCGCCATCTTCTCCCCCCGCCGCGCAGGCGCCCGCCAGCCGCCTCATCGTCGACACCGGCACGGCCGCGCCCGCGCAGGGCGGCACGCTGACCCTGAAGGCCACGCTGCTCGGCGCCGACGGGCTCGAGGTCAAGGGCGCCAGGTTCGCGTGGTCGTCTTCCAGCGAAGCGGTCGCGGTGGTGGTCTCGGCCTCCGATCAGGCGCCGGCGGCGGCCAGCATGATGCAGCCGGTCGGCGCCTATGCGTCGGTGCGCATGCTGGCGCCGGGCGAGGTCGACATCGTCGCCACGGCGACGCTGCCCGACGGCAGCCAGGCCACCAGCACCACGCACCTCACGGTGCAGCCGCCTGCGGCGAAGTCCTACACGCTGACGCTGTCGCCGGCGTTGCTGACCGTGACGGCGGGCGGCGCCGCGCAGCCGGTGGCTGTCGCCGTGCGGCGCTCCGATGGCGTCGACGGCGCGGCGGACCTGGCCAACTGGTCGTGGACCAGCGACGACGCGACCTTCGTCGTGACGGCGGCCGCGGACGGGCATGCCGCCCAGGTGGCCAGCCCCGCATCGGCCGTCGCCGCCGGCGCGGCCACGCTGACGGCTTGCGCGGACGCGCCGGCCGGCGCCCGGCTGTGCGCGAATGCGGCGCTGGCGCGCGCCGCCGCGCCGCCGCCGCCGACCTATACCCTGGGTGGCACGCTTGCCGGGCTGGCCGCGGGCAAGAGCCTGCAACTGGCCGACAGCAATGGCGATACGCTGGTCGTCAATGCCAACGGTTCGTTCTCGCTGCCGACGCCGCGGACGGCGGCATCGGCCTACGCCGTGACCGTGTCCGGCCAGCCGGCCGGCCAGACCTGCACGGTATCGAACGGGTCCGGCACGATGGCGGGCGCCAACGTGACCAGCATCGCGATCGCCTGCGTGCAGGCCCAGTTCGTGGTGGTCGCCAACCGCGATGACAGCACGCTGTCGGTCTACCGGACCGAGCCGGCGAGCGGGGCGCTCACGGCGGTGCCCGGCAGTCCCTTTGCCGCGGCCGGGCAGGTCCGCGACATCGCGTTCCTGCCTTCCGGGCTGGTCGGATACACCATCGCCACCGATACCGCGTCCGTCGTCGGCTTTCGGCTGGACCCGGCGAGCGGCGCCCTTTCCGTCATCCCGGGCGCGACGGCAACGGTGCCCTTCGGTGCGCCGGGGACGATTGCCGTCCATCCGAGCGGGAAGTGGGTTCATGTCGGCGGGCCGGGCGTGGTGAGCAGTTTCGCGATCGACGCCGCGACGTTCGTCCCTTCGATGATCAGTGCCATCCCGGCACCGACTTCCCCAGGCGCGACGACCGGATTCGCGATCTCCCAGGATGGCATATCCCTGTACGCAATCAATGCCGTGCAGGACAGCGTGTGGCAGATCGGCGTCAATGCGGGCACCGGCTCGCTTGAAAGTCTTTCGATAGCGGCACCGGCCGGCTCGCAGCCCAATGGCGCCGTGCTGTCCGGCAACGGCGCATTTCTGTACATGCCCTACACCTTGAGCAACCTGGTCGGCGTCGCGAGCATTTCGTCAGGCACGGGCGCGCCGCTGTTCACGAGCATTTTTACGACGGAGGCATCGCCAACCGACATTGCGCTCACGCCTTCGGGGGAATTCACTTACGTCCTCGGCAGCGCCAGCAACAGCATCGCGGCCTATCGCCTCGACGGCGTGACCGGCCTGCCTGTCGCGGCCCTGGGGACCACGCCGGTCGGCAGCAACGGGCAGCGGCTGCGCATCGATCCGAACGGACGATTTCTCTATACGCCGGCATTCAACGGCGCCGTCTATGGTTTCCGGATCGATGCGGTCACCGGCGCGCTGACCGCGGTGCCGGGCAGCCCGTTTGCGGCCGGCAACGGCAACACCGCCATCGCCATCGTGCAACCCTTGCCATAAGCGCGGCAGGCGCGGCCTCAGCCGTGCCGTCCGCGCGAGGGCGGGAACACGAGGCGGCCGTCCGCGCCGGACTCGTCGCGCAGGGCGCCGATGGCGCCCGTGGCCAGTGCCAGCGTGGCCGCCGCGGACAAGGCGCCGCTGTAGCTGTCGACGGCGGCATTGCGGGCCAGCAGCAACTGGTTCTGCGCCAGCGTGGCGTCGGTGATCGTGCCCACGCCCTTGCGGTAGGCGGCGAAAGCCGCGTCGTAGGTGGTCTGCGCGGCCGCGGCCAGCGCGCTGGCCGCTTCGTGCGCGGCGAGGCTGGTCTCCAGCGCGTTCTGGCTCATGACGATCTGCCGGACCGCGTCTTCCTTCGCGCGTGTCAGCCTGGTCGAGGCGTTCTCGGCGTTGTTGCGCGCCTGCGCCAGCACGGCGGAGCGCAGCCCGCCGTCGTAGAGCGGGATGGTGATGCCGAGGAAGACGCTGCCGCCGTAGCGGCTGCCGTTGAGGTTCACGGTCGGCGCCTGCTGGCCGACCGCGGGCAGGGCGCTGATCGCGGTCCCGCCGGACGCGTAGGAGGTGACGGCGGAGACGAAGACCTTGGGCAGGAACTCCGCCTCGGCCGCGCGGACCTTGGCCTGGTTGGCCTTTTCCGCGGCGTAGGCGCCGAGGATGTCGGGCCGGCTGGCGATGGCGGTGTCGACGATCTCCTCGACCGAGCGGCGCAGCGCGGGCGACAGCGGCCGCACCGGCAGCTCGGCGATCCGCGGCCTGGCCAGCGGCGAGATGCCGATGGCCGAGACCAGGCCCAGGTAGGCGTTGCTTTGCGCACCCTGCGCCTGCACCAGGGCCAGCCTGGCCTGGGCGCGGTTCTGGGTGGCCTGGGCCACTTCGACCACGGTGCCGATGCCCTGCTGGCGGCGCGCCTGCGCGGCCGCGAGGACGGCATCCGCGTTATCCTGCGCCTGCTGCGCCGTGCCGGCGCGCGAGCGGGCGGCCTGGTACAGGTAGAAGGCCACGCTGACGTCGTGGATCACCTGCTGGTGGACCGCGGAGAAGGCGATGTTCGCCGCCACCGAGGTCTGCTCCACCGCTTCGACCAGGCTGGCGCGCTCGCCGAAATCGAACAGCAGCCATTGCAGCGACAGCGCCGAGATCGTGCCGTGCGCCGAGGCGTCGGCCGAGGCCTGCCCGAGCAGCGTCGAGGTGGAGCCGTGGCCGCTCTGGTAGCCGCCCATCGCGGTGGCGGAAATCTGCGGGAGATAGGCGCTCCTGGCAATGCCGGTCGCCAGCGCCGCGTTGCGCGCGTCGTTCCAGGCGATGCGGGTGAGCGGGTTGGCGGATTCCGCCATGTCGATCAGCTCGGCGAGCGTGTAGGCGTGCGCGGCATCGAGGTCCGGCGGCAGCGGCAGCGCCGCCAGCGCGCTGTTGGCGGGCAGGACATAGACGGGCGGCGCGGCGGCCTGCCGCGGCGGGGCCGGCACGATTTCCCCGCTGGCGGTGGTTTCCGGTTGCCACGGGCGGTCCGGCCGCGCGGGCGCCAGCTCCAGGGACGAGGTGGCGCAGCCGGCCGCGAGCGCGGCGGCCAGCATGGAAAGGGCCGCCCGCGGGCTAGGTGGGTGCATGGCGTGGGGATTCCTTGGCGGCGCCGCGCGGCGCGGCGCGGCCGCTTTCGGCCAGCCGCCTGTCGATGAGCGTGAGCAGGGCCGCGCGCGCGTCGGGCGCATCGGGTGCGTCGGGCGCCGCGGTGGCGTCACCGGCCGCGGCGCCGCTCGCGCGGCGCAGCCGGCGCGCGATCTCCGGATCGCCCGGCGACGTCTCCGCCAGCACGAACAGCGGGCCGGCCATCGCGCCGAACCTGTCGAGGACCTGGTGCCGCTGCTCGAGCCACGCCGGCGCCGGGCCGATCGACGCGGGCTCGTAGCGGGCCAGGGAAAGGTCTTCGTGGATGGTGCCTTGCAGCGCCAGCGCGGCCGCGGCCTGCCGGCGCCGCGTGTCGGCGTGCCGGGTCGCGGCCAGCTGTTCCCACAGCGCGGCGAGGTCCGCCAGCGCGGCGTCGATGCGGCCGGCGATGCTGATCGGCCAGACCCGCGTGAAGACGAGGTAGACCACGAGGTTGCCCAGCATCACGCCGATGATGCGGTCGCGCGCGATGGTCAGGTCGAAGCCCGGCGCGGCGCCCTGCAGCACGCACAGGAAGAACGCGAAGGCGACCTGGAAGCCGGCGTAGGCGATGCGCGGCGAGCCTTGCCCGATCCACGCCGACACCAGCGTGCCGGCGAACACCAGCGCCATCAGCGCGCCGACCGAGGTGAGCGCGGGGACCGCGAACACCAGCGCGGCGGTGCCGAGCAGCGCGCCGGCCGCGCAGCCGGCCAGCCGCAGCGTGAGCTTCTCCACGGTCTCGGCGGCGGTGCCCAGCGATACCAGGTAGCAGGTGATGAAGCAGGTGTGGATGCCGGGCCAGTCGAGCTGCATGTAGAGCAGATAGCAGAACGTGGCGGCGGCCGTGGTCTTCAGTGCGTAGCGGACGTGGTCGGGATTCGAGAAGGCGTCGGGCAGGAAGAAGGCGGACGCATGCGCCTGGTCTGCTGCCTTGTTCGTGGCCTTGCCCGCCGCGTCGCTGTCCGGCGCCGGGGTTTCGGCGTAGCCATTGATGGCCGCCACCAGGTTCGCCGCCGCCGTTTCCGCCGCGGCCGGGAGCCTTTCCGCCGGCGGCGGCGCCAGTGCGATGTCGACCGGATAGCCGCCCTGCCCGAGCAGGCGCGCCATCTCGTCCAGGGTGTCGGCAATCGGCGCCGCGAACGATGCCGGCAGGTGCTCGCACGGCTCGCGGGTGACGGCATCGGTCGCCAGCAGGATCGCGGTGGTGGAGGCCGCGGCGTGGCGCAGCGCGGCCAGGTCGGCGGGCGGCAGCGTGCCTTCCAGCCTGGCCAGCGAGAGCCAGCCGGCCACCGGCTGCACCGCTTCGCGCAGGCAGGCGTCGAGCGCGTCGCGGCTGGCCCGCGGCGCGCGCAGGCTGCCCGCGGCCACGCGCAGGCACTGCGCCAGCCGGCCGCAGGCCAGGCGCCGCGGCGAGCGGCCCAGCACCAGGTTGACCGCCACGTTGACGCCGATGGGAATCGCCACCATCAGCCAGGCGTAGAGCAGGCCGCGCGTGGCCGCCTCGCCGGTGGGCACGATGCCGAGCTCGTCGAGCGCGAAGCCGACGATCATGGCCACGATGGCGCCGATCGGGCGCAGCTTGCTGGCCGAGGTCAGGAACAGCAGGCCGGCCGACAGCAGCACGATGCAGGCCACCCGCAGCCCCGGGCTGTCGACGCTGAAGACCGCGACCAGCATCACCAGCCCGATCACGAAGCTGAGCAGCATCAGCGCGGCGACGCTCATCAGGATGCTGCTGGCGCGGTCGGGCCGGGTGATGAAGAACACCACATAGGCCGAGATCGCGGCCTCGGGCGTGCGGTAGATGCACGTCACCAGCACCACCAGCGTGCAGGTCAGCGCGATGCGCGCGGCCGCCTGCGCGCGTCCCGGCGCGGGCGCGAGCAGCCGGGCGAGGTCGCCCGGGCGCAGCCGCGCGCCGTCAGCGGCAGGCCGCGCCATGCCGGATCTCGACGGTGGCGCTCGCGCCGACCCGGGCGAGCGCCTCGGGCGCTTCTTCCAGGCGGATGCGCACCGGGAAGCGCTGCGCCACGCGCACCCAGTTCACCGAGGCCTGCACGTAGGGCAGCGAGCGCGGCAGGTTGACGCGGTCGGTGTCGACGACGCCGGCGCCGATGCCTGTCACGGTGCCGCGGATGGCGCGGTTGCGGTCGATCATCGAGTAGACCGTGGCGCAATCGCCGGCCTTGATCCCGGCCAGCACGGTTTCGCGGAAGTTGGCCACCGCGAATGTAACGTCGCGCGCGGTCTGGCACGATTTTGCGCACGATTTGGCACCAGCCAAAGTCGCCCTTAACGCCGTTGCCGCTACCGCCGCCTGGTGTAGAGTTTCTCGGCGAGCACCTCGCCTTGCCTAACTGCAGCCACGCGCTCTGTTTGGGAGAGCCTACCGCACGCAAAGTCAACGTTGGACGCATCGGAAGCATCGACCCGAGAGTTGCCGGACAACACTATGACCGTTCTCCACATGCAAGCCTTCATAAAATCAACGTTAAGGCCAAGGCGCCCCATCTGGTAGGCATAGGCCAGATTCCTCTGGGCCTGATAGTCCCGCGCCATAGCCTGCTTTTCCAGGCTTTCGGCGGTTTCGGCCCAGGCGGGCCCGCAGAACAGCAAAACGGCGCCGCAAAGGGCGCCTAGGGAATGGACCTTTATCATGCCGAGCCTCTGATGGATTGTGCTCGCATGATAGTAGTACATCACTTCACGCCGGCCAAGCAATCGCCGCCAAGGCTTCCTCGGTCTCGGCGGCTAGTGCCGCGTCCTTGAGCTGCTTCGCGGTCTTCCTGCAGCCATCCTGGTGCGCCCCGAGGGCCAAGGCGACATCGACCAGCCCGTCGGCATCCAGCTCGACCTCCGAGCCGTCGGCGGCCGTCAACGACGCCGAATACTCGCGGTCCGCCGATTTCGCGATCCCGCCGATTTGACCGGCAGCCAGGATACTCGCAGCCGATACCGGATCGGCGCTGAAGCTATAGGCACCGGCCTGGAAAGGTTTAGTCATCTCGACAGCGACCTGATCATCGATCGCAGCCACCTTTACCCTCTTCGCTGCCGCCAGGTCAAATACCCATGCGTCGCCCGACCACACGTGGTTCGAAGACGGAGGCGGCGCGGCCGTGATACCAGCCGGGAGGTCACCCAGGCCAGACCAGCCGTTGAGCTCCGCGGCGCCGGCCTGCACCGCAGCCCCATCAGCAGTTCGATAGAGCGCAGTCTGCCGCCAGTCTCGCACCAGGGACCAAGAACAAGCATGCTCGACGGTTAAGCTGGCCAGCGCCGCCACGGCGACATATCCGTCGACCAGGTCAGGCGGTGGAGTCACGGTAGAGAAAGCCGGGATCTGCTCGTCGCCGGCAGGCCCGATGTAGACCGGCCCGCTGCCGATCAGCTCGCCGGTCGCAGGGTCGAAGTGATAGATGATCGTGTCCATGCTTCGCCTTTACTTAACACGCATGATGAAGGGATAACCGGTGCCGCGCTGGCGCGTCTCCAGGCCCCCGGCACTGTTGACGGTCACGTTGTGCGCGTGCGCCCCCGCGGTGGCCGTGGTGACGTTGTGAGCATGACTTCCGTCGCCATTGATGCCGTGGGCGTGCGCCCCAGCTGCCCCGGTGTTGTCACCTACGAACTGCGTGAGATCCAGCATCGAGGCGCCGGCATCCGCACCCTGGGCGTCAGGATTCGATGCTGCAGGCGATCGGGTGTATGAGTGATTATGGTCGCCAACACCCACTGTGCTACCACCGTGGGCATGGTAGCCCTGTGCGTCGGTCGTTCCGGTATGGGAGTGCACCCCTTGGGAGTCTGTAGAGGCCGCATGGACGTGCGCGAGCAGCTCGCCGGCGAGCCAGTCGCCAACGCCGGCGGACCGGATTCCCCGACCCAGGTCTGCGCCGTAGATGGACTCGCCGCGCAGGTCGGGAATCCGGAAGGTCGAGATTCCGTCACCGGTCGAGAACTTGGTCCGATGAATCGCCTGGGCAAGCCAGTCAACGTCTGCGACGACGATGCCGCTGCCCAGTGCATGCGCAGCGGCCTGGGGATACAGCGTCCTGTCCAGGGTCTGTCCCATTAGCACAACGCAGTTTGGCGGGATGCTCGACGTCGCGCCCATCCAGGGCATTGGCACACCGATCGGCAGGCCCACTTGTCCAGCGATCACGCGGACCGCCTTGAGCAGTTGCGTCCCATCCCCCTTAACCAGTGCGATGGCCGCCGCCTCGATGACCTGGCAGATATTCTCCTGGACATCGTTCGCCCAGTCGGAAGTAACCCACGTCGCCTCCTGACTAGTCAATGGGTCACCCCTGGTGAAATAGCCGGGGGTACCTGTAACGAGGGGATCCTGCTTAACCGCTACAGCGGTCGAATGGTCAATGCGTTGCATCTCGCCATGTCCTAGATAGTTTAATGGGACGGACTATCAGCTGAAGCGTCCGCTGTTGTCTGCCCAGTCCTTCGCGATCAGCGTCAGCGGATCGACGCCCGTGGTGCCAGTGTCGTTCAGCCAGGTGCGATAAATGCTGCCGACCCAAGTCCCACTGAAACCTGACATAAAGCCGAGCGCCGCACTTGCCATGTTGGCGGAGGGCACCTGGTTAAGCGAGAATCCGGCCACAGCCCCGAGCACCAGGTCGCTGCCGACCTGCACGCCGGCCGAGTAGGCCCGCAACACCATGTTGGCTCCGACCTTCACTACCGCAACACCCAGTTGCATGATGGCTCCGGCAGCCGGGAACGCGATCGGCGCGTAGTTGCCCTGCGCATACATCCGATACGTGTTGCTGGTGTTTTGCGCCGCGATCCCATATTGGCAGTTCGCTCCGACCTGGTTGGCGTACCCGGCGACAGCATTGAAGTTGGAATCGGCCTGCGTTTGGTGCTTGATCCAGGTGCAGAACACGAAGCCCAGATTGTTTGCTGGCAGATTGCCGGCTACCGGCAAGTTGATCTGCTCCGAGTTGTTCTCGATATCGAAACCGATGCCGCCACCCGCGAACGTCAGCGAGTTGGATCCCGAGAGCACAGTCGTCGCTGGGTTCCCGCCACCGACCAGATTCACGAATTGATCGTTGTTGACGGGCGCGGCTTGCTTCGCGAAGCAGTACGGGTCCGCGAAGTCGAAGACGAATTTCGATCCCGCGTCGATGACGCTGTCACGTTGCAAGAGGGGCAGCGTGGCATCGGTGAACGAGGTATCGGAGATTTTCAGAATCAGACTCATAGTTACCAACCCTTTTGCTGGACGAAGTTGTAGACAGTTTGGCCTACCAGCGTGTAGCCGGCAGCGTTGAGATGGAGTCCATCCGACGAGAGTGAAGTGGGCGGAATGTCATTGCCGAAATCGGTAACGTCAGTGGCGCTGTTCGGGTCATAGGCACGCACCAGCACGCGACGGATGTCGATGAAGTTGCGCGGATAGAGCGCCTTTAGCTCCTCGTTAAGATCGACGATGGCCTGGTAGACCGGCTGCCCGATGTATTCCGCAGCGACGTTTCGGTTAATGACGCCGAGCACGACGAACTTCTTGTTAAGCGGCTTCAGGAAGGCAATCGAAGCGGCGAGCGCATCCTTAACGTTCTGCTTTGCCGTCACGAAATCGCTCACGCCGGTGGGAAAGTTGTTCCGCCCATACCAGAAGATCGGAATCTGATAGTCGCGATCGAACGTGTCGGGGATGAACGGTGTCGCCGGATCGATGACGACAGCGGTACCAGCTGTCGCCCGGGTGAAAGTCATGGATGTGCGGCTGCCGTTGCCGTCGAAGGTCGCAGACAATGTGCCCTGCACCCCTGCCAGCCTCCCAGAGATGTTGTTGCCTCCCTGCGAAGTAATCGGCGTGCGCGTGGTTGCAGTTACCGCGACACCTCCGGAAGCCGGGATGGTATTGCCTGTGACGGTCAGGAGAGTCACGAACCCGCCCTGGCGTGTAGCGATATCGGCGGACGCCTGGCCGCCTACCCCGCCGTTGTAGCAACTTCGACCGCTCAGCGTTGCCAGGGCTGTCAGGTATGTTGTGCCATTCCCGCCGGCGCCGGCACTTAAGGAATCCCCCCAGCCTACAAAGGTCGAGTACCCATTGATCGCCTTGTCGTAGGCCGGCGCAGTGCCTTGTTCGGCTTCCAGAGCCGAGATCCTAGCGTTGACGCTTAACCCCTTGCTGATGAGATTCCCTGCACGGTCCACGCCAAAGGCTACCTTGCCTGCGCTGTCGGTAAGCGCCCAGGCATACCCGCTCCGGGCGTAGCCGGTAGCGGTGTAAAGGATGTTCGCGAGCGTTGCGGCAGACACCAGGTTCGAGACGCCCGCAGCATTGATGCTGGCAAGGACGCTCGTTGCATTGACGCCCTTCGTCCAGAGATTGCCTGCGTAGTCCAAGCCGCCGGCGACCCGGTTCTGGTTGTCCGTCCAGGGCCATGCGTAGTTCGAGCGGCCTTGCGCGAGCATGACGTTCGCCGGGAGAGCCTGGAGCGCGGTGACGTCGGACGTAAGTCTGGGGTTCGTCCTCGCAGAGCCGCTAGGGGTGGCTACGACGGATGATGCTCCGCTGGCAGGCCCCGTGGCGATACTGGTGTTAAGCGAGACCTTGCCACCGACGTCCTGAACGTTTCCGATGTCGATCTGCCCAGTCTTGCGCACACCCAGCGCGATCCGCTTCAGCGAATCGACGATCGCGCCGACATAACCGCTACGGGCATAGCTGGTGAAATCGATGCCCGAGTCGACGTACGCCTTCGTCGGAAATGACGCGAGCGGAGCACTTGCAGCGCCGTTCTGAACACGGTAAGCGATGATCGAGTTTCCATCGAGTGCCGGCACTGAAAACGATTGCCCCTCTACACTTGCCGCGAGGCCGAGTGCGATGGTCTGATAAAGCCTGCCCGCTGCCATTGCAGCGTTCTCCGCGACGAGTGCCACGGCCGCGCTGTCCGCGGCAGCCGAGGCCTTCACCGTTGCGATGTCGGCCTGAGCCGTCGAAACGCCGGCATGGCCGGCAGAGTCGGACGCGGATGCCGCCGCTTCGCCAGCCTTCTCAAGCGCGGCGGCCGCACTCGCTGCCGCGGCTTCGGATACCGGCGCAAGTTGTGCGGCGATGGGCGCGACAAACTCGGCGAGTGCCTGTGCCGTTCCGGCTACGGTCTTCCCATCCTTGGCTACGGGAAACAATTCGGTCCCGACGAAGCGGGCTACACGGTCCATCAAAGAGAGCTTGTTCGTGGGCATATCAACTAAAGTCCAGGTAATCGTTCTCTTCCGTCATCAGGAAGCCGTCTCCCGCCTCGTCGAGCAGGAGTTCCGGGTTACCGCCATAGGCGAACTGGAGAACCGTGTGCGCAGGGGATAGCGCCCTTAGCGCTGCCTCAAGCAGCTCGTTCCCCCACTTCATCAGCGGCTCACCCACCGCGCTGCGATCCACTCGGAACGGCACTACAGTGGTTTGTGGTGCGTTGACTCGCCACACAAAGGCCCAATCGTCGCCGTACAGTGGTTGGCCTACCGGAGAGCCCACCTTGAAGGGCGAGAACTCAGTGATCGAGATGCTGTATCCGAGGTTCAACGCGACGAAGATGAAGTACTCTCTAGATAGACCTCCTAGCTCGTTGATCCGCTGGAGGAGCACCGCCAAGCGCTCCTGGATAGTGCGCTGTCGAGCTGCTTCGGCCAGCCCATACACTCGCTCCCAGTCAGCCAGCAAATCGGCGCGCCCGAACGGCGTCACCCCGTCGAGCGTGGTAAGACCATCCGCCATGGTCTTGTCCAGGGCGTTGCCCTCGGCAACTAGACCGGCAGCGAGCGGTGTTCCTACTGGCGTATATCGATAGCTGACCGGCGGCAACAACAGAGCCAGAAGTTCGGCGTGCGTCATGGGAGCGTATAGAGAGTGATCGTGCCCAGGCGGGCCCACTCGACGACGGTAGCGTCGACCGTCGCAATCACGTTGGCCGAGGGTACGTCGACGACGGAATCGACCACGCCACTACTGTTAGAAATGATGCCGTCGGCCTTAGACTTAACCACCGTTGCGCCTGGCACGAGTGTGTCGTAGTACGCACCGAGATCCCGATACAAAGCGGCCAGCAAGGAATCGCCATCGATCCCGGAGAGATTGACACCGATGTGATAGTTGATCAGCTTGAGGGTCGGCGCGAACACAGTCGAGCCGCGGCATCCTGCTGGGCGCTGCTTGTCGATATTGAGCTGGGCCGCGGCAATCTCGGCATCATTCGCCGGCGTGTTGCCACTGATTACAGCCACGTCAACACGGCCGACGGCTCCCCGGTGCGGGAAAACATAGGCGTCCGTGATACCAGGGATTTCCAGTGCCCAGGCACGGTAGTCAGCCAGGTTGCCACCGGCGGGGGGATGGCGGAGTCGGTCCAGCAGTCGAGAGAGCAGCTGCGCATCCGTCTCCTCATCCAGGCCGCCGCGGATCGAGATCATCGTGACCTGGCTGGCGACCCCTGGAGGGGCGGCGGCGAGCTGGCCGGGTGCGTTGTCGGCCAGATTTCCCGCCGCTCCCGTTGAGAGCGCGACGGCGGTGACGATGGCAGTTCCGTCCCCGCCAATCGTGCCTGGCGCCGTAGTCTGGTAGCGTTGATCACCTACGACGATCTGCTGGCCGGCGTCGGCGTTGGACCCGGCGACTCCAGCAAGGCGAACCGTACCTTGTGCCGGAACGGCGGGCTTTGGGTACATCCGGCGCAGTGCTGCGTGGCGCCTTAGGAACTCAGTATCCGCCGTATCCGGGAAGATTTGTCGAGTCTGCCAGGCCTGATACTCATACAAGCCCTCGACCGCGCTTGCGACAGAGGTGGCACGGATCCAGTAGTCGCTGTCGACCGTGGTATCCGCCTCAGGCAACAGGTTCTTGATATCGCGCAGGATCTCATCCCGAACCTGCGCGAGTGTCTTGATAGCGACTGGCATCAGGCAACCTTAACGGGGTGGGAGAAGCGCTGCAGACGACCGGTCGCGTCGACGACCTCGATCAGCAGGTTTAGCCGGCCAGTACCAGCGCGTTCGGTGCTGACCTCAATCGATCGGGCGCGACCGTCCTGAATAATGGGCGCGAGAGCTTGCTCGGAGTACTGCTTTGCCAGCACCGCAACGCGGGAGAGGTCTTTCTCGCGGGCGAGCTCGTGAAGGCGAGAACCGAGCGTCGGATTGCCCCAGTACGAACCAAGCGGCGTGGCCAGGCGCAGATAGACCGCGTTGGCCAGCGTCTCTGTGCGTTCACCGGTATAGTCGCCGGTAGAGGGGTCAAGGAGAGCATCCATGCCCCGATTCTCGGGGCATGGATGCGGCTACATGAGGTGGAAGGATGTCAGGGGAGACTGGGTCGACCAGAACGGCGACCCGAGCTGTAATGCTACCTCAGACAGGCTCGTCGGTGGTGCCGCCAGTCTCCGGATGGCGGTGGTGCGCTACGCTCTTTCCGTCCGCGATCACGTCTACAGTCGCAATGAGCTTACCTTCAATCCTAGCGGTGGCGTCACCCTCGCCGCCCTTGATCGCCATCCCGCCATTGCCGCTGAGAAGGCCTTGTGCCGTGACCGCCTCGCTGGCCTCGACAAGCGGCGTGACAAACTCGACCTTCTCTTCCGCGATGACACGAAATACCTTCGTGGTGACTTCAATGACACGCCCGCGCTTGAGGTGGACCGCATCCCCCTCGTCGGAGTATAGAGCCACCTCGCCTTCGGCCAAGGCCTTCAGACGATAGCTGCCGTGCTCGGTGGCGATCACGATGCCATGGCTCGTCTTGCCGCCCACCGGCACTACGATGGCCATCGTTCCGCGCGGCGGATTCGACGTGTATCCGTAGTGCTGGAAGAACTCGACATCCTGCACTGGCTCGCCGGAAAGCGCGTCGAGCTGGCCCAGCTGGACGTTGCTGCTGCTCCCTACACGAGTGATAACCGCGCGGAATGCCTGGCGCACGCCGGCCATCGCGCGGGCGATTCGCCTGTCAATCTGTTCGATCATGACGCCCCTAGCAGTACGTTGTCCGGCAGGATCTCGCCCGGTCCGATGGTCTTGCGGTGACGCTTGCGCTTGGTATGCGGGTGGGCATCAAGCACCCAGACGCCGTCTTCCTTCAGCGTCAGGGTTGTCGTTGGGCCCTTTACTTGGCCGCGCCCCCCTTCGAAGCGCCGCCCCATGAGGAAGTACACCCCATTCAATCCATGCGGCTCCGACAAGACGTGGATACGCTGGCCCGGCTTCCATAAAGCCCCGTCGGATGTCCTGTGACCCTTGACGACCGCCGTCAGTGCCATGCCGCGCAACCGGGAATCGGATATCACCTTCCGTGCGCGTGCCTGGACCGAGGCCAGCGTGGGTGCATCGTGGTCGACGATGATCTTCGGGCGGTATAGGTTGACGCCAGTGTCCTGGACCGTCGCGCGCATCGCGTTCTTGCCATTCTCCAGGATCGTTCCGTGCGCCTGCGCAAGGACTGTGACTTCGGAATAGCGCTCGGCAATGGATTCACTGCGACCCAACGAGACGACGTTGTTCCCCTTTCCGTCGCGCCGCAGAATCAAACTTGCCACCGGTGGTGCCGTGTAGTCCGGCCCGCCGATCACCAGCGTGCCATCCGGCTCGAACCAGGGCCATAGGCCGCTACCCTCGGCCGCGTTTGTGAGCACATCCCAAGCCGTGTCGCACGGGTCGACGTGGACCTTATCGTAGGTGGCGGTCCGCACGGCATCAATGCGTACGCGCGTCACGCCCAGGGGCTTAACGACGTTCGCCACGACCTCTGCCAGCGAGATCTGCTTCGACGAAAAGATAGGCGCCGAGCAATCGACCAGGACAGCCGCACCATCACGGCCCGTCAGCGTCAGCGTGTGCTGGGTCTTTCCGACCTGGTGGTCGAGCTCGTCGATTCGTCCCGTCATGACGATGTCGGAACCGACGCGCACTTCGGCAAGTGCGCCAGCCTTGACGTTAGTCGGCAGGTCGATGCGCGGCGCGGCCAGATCTACCTGCCAGGCGTCGGCTGGCGTGAGCAGATCGGAGTCGACACGGTAGCGCGTCCAGTCGCTATGCACGTGTCCGCCGATCAGGAGGCTGACACGATCCTTAGCTGGCGTAGGCACGAAGCACCTCCCCGCGAGCCACGAAATTCGGATTGCGCAAGGCAGGGTTAAGGCGCATGAGTTCGGCGGACCTTGCGTGATCGCCGTACCATCGGTGCGCTATCAGTGCCAAGTTTCCGCCCAGCTCGACCGTGCGCAGCTCGACGGGAGGCCGCACCTCCATGGCTTCAAGCGCCACCGCCTGCACCGCGAGCGCGATGTCCTTGAGCTGCTCAATGACCGGCCTGGCGACTTCCAACGTGTATTGCGTATGGTAGACACCCGCCGCATCGACGGTCGAGGAACTCGCCGCGTCGGGCGCGTACTGATCGCGGTAGCTCTGGATGGCGTCTGCGATCGCCTGTCGGGTGTCGTCGGCGACCTGCTCGATCTCTGCCTGTGACAGCGTCGGCGTCTGAGTCTCTGAGGCAAGGATGTCGACGGCGATCGCGGCCAGCTCAGTCGCCACGACGAGCTGCACAACGCCGGTCACCAAGGCGACGTCGGAGGGCGTCGCCACGGCGGACGTTCGGCCGTCCGATTGACCAGAGCCGGCCTGCCCAGGCAACTGCACCACGTCATGATACTGGCCCGTCAAGCCCTTCCAGTCGGAGAACAGCACGCTGGTATCAAACGAACGCAGATCCCCCATGCCGCGCAGCAGGCCGATCAGGTCGGAAGTGAACGCGCGGGGGAAGTTCAACACATCCAGCGTCGTACGCGTAAAGCCGGTCACGAGGTTGTAGAGCGGCCCGAGGGTGCCATTCATCATGGACCGCAGCGCGTTGAGGCGGCCATACTGGCCCTTCATGGTGCGCAGGCCATCCATGGCCTTGGCGAACAGTTCGGTGCCCTGGCTGCTCGCCGACTCGGTAGCCAGCACGGCTGCATCAGCCTTCTGGTTTGGCAGCTGCTGGACGAAGAAGGGATTGCCCGGGGTGGCTTCGAAAAACTGGATATCGACCGTGCAGGAGTCCGGCGATTCAGCATCGTGGCCCACCGACCAGGTGGCCACCTGAGCGTTCTTGATGCTACCAAAGACAGGGTGAACCAGCTCTCCCGCACCGCGAACGGCCAGCGCGGCGAGCAGCGCCTCGAGACGAGCTTTGTAGTCATCGCCGAAGAAGACAGCACCTACGCGAATCTGCCTGGCGCCTTGCCCCAGGTCCTCGATGTCTTCGCCGTCGACATAGGGGTAGGCGTTCCTGGCCAGGTCGACATCTGCATTGTCGTCGGTGCGTACGCAGTCGAACCTAACGCTCCGAAACGAGGCCTCCAGTAGTTCATCCTTCCAGCCCATCAGTGCCTCCGTGATTCGCGCGCGTTAAGGTTGTTGGTGTACTCGGCGATCACGGCGCCATCGAGCATCACTGTGACGGGCATCGTGATAGGCTGCGGCGCCTTGGACAGCGCTTCAATAGCTGCGGTCTGCCGATCGAGCTTGTCTAGCAGTGGCGTTGCCCCCCCCGCGGGCGGGTCGGATGGATGCGTCCAGTCGTAGATCTTGCTGCCGAGCGTGGCACCTCTTTCGCCCGTCGAACGCTCGACCAGGTTGTTGATGCCACCATTCACCCACGTGCCGAAGGCGTAGCCGGCCGCACCGGCAGCGGCGGGCAACACCGCATAGCGGCCGACAGCGCGCAATGCCGTACCGGCGGCGCCCCGCGCAGCGCCACCTGCCGCACCGCCGGCACCGCCGGTCAGTACGGAGCCCAAACCTGCCCCTGCGGTGGCTGCAGTCAAGGCAACAAGGCCGGTCGTGGCGCCGGCGAGCGCAGCGGTCAGGCCGGGGTATTCCCGAGCGTATGCCGTGAGCTTCTCGGCGGTGTCGCCGATGACACGGTTGAACCCTGCGAAAGCACTGTTCTGCGCGAAGTCCGCCTCGTTCTTGGCCTGCTCGACCTTGAACGATGGAGTCTGGGCGATGACGGAGAAGTTCTTTTCATTGGCGCCCTCCGCACCCATCGCCTTCGTCTGGACGTCTTTAACGTAGGCACGGTTGCCCATCAGCGCAACCAGCGCCATCATCGCCTGGCGGTCCTGGATCAGCTTGCCGATTGCCGAGCCCTGCAGAATGTCGGTCATGCTCTCCATGGTGGCCTTCTTCTGCTCACCCTTCTCGGTGCCGATCTTCGCTTTCAGCGCCGCATACTGCTTGTCCTTGCCGACGACGTTGTCGACCAGGTTGACGAATGCGTCCAGGGAGTCGACACCAAGCGAGCGGGCGCGCGCCAGGTTTCCCGACAGGTTGATGCCCAGCTTCTGCGCGTCCTTTGCCGTGTCGGCGCTGTTGATCTTCCCCAGGAGGTTGACCAGGTTGTTTCCGGCTTCATCTTTCGTCCCTGCCGTGATGACGGCGGCTTGGTTGGCTGCCAGCAGTTTCGCGAAGCCGCCCACTCCAGAGAGCCCGGAGTTGCGCGCGGCCGCCATCTGCTGAGGCAGCCACTTCGCCATGTCCTTGAGCTCGAAGCCGCCTTCCTGGCCGGCAACGAGTGCCATGTCCAGGATCTTGGGCAGGTCAGCCTCTTTGATCTTGAACGTCTGCATTGCGCGCAGGGCGATCTGACTAAGCTGGGTGGGATCGGCGCCCGATCCGGTAGCGAACTTTTGCAGTGTCGGTAGCATGCGCACGGAGGAGTCGACGCTGAAAGCGCCTGAAGCGATCAGCTGGTCGAGCGTCTCCGCTGCCTGGTCCTTGGAGCCTCCACCGAAGCGGACCGCAGACTTAACCGCCTCCTCCAGCGTACGCATGCCGGCGATACGCCCCTCGACGCCGCGGTCCGCATAGGCGGTGTTCGACATCATCGCCAGACGCCGGTCATAGCTCATCTGCGCACCAGCAGGACGGCTGAGCACGTAGGCGCCAGCGGCCACGCCCATACCGATCCCAGCCGCGGTCTGCATACGGCGCACCGCTCCGCCTGCCATGCTCATGCCGCGTTGCAGGGCTGATACCTGGCCCATCTCACGGCGCAGCTCAGCGACCTTGGCGCGCATCGCATCGAACGCGCGCGCTTGCTCGCGTGCCGAGGCAGTGCCGGAGGCTGCCAGGCGCTGGTAGGCCAGCTCGGTCTGGCGGATCTCACGCTGGATGCGCTGTTCGGAACGAATACCCAGGGACTCCCGCGCTTGAAATAGTCGCTGGCCCTCGCTGCGGACTCCCTGCAGCGCCTGCGTGGCCGGCCGCGACATCTGGTCGCGGGTCGTGAGACGAAGGGCAACGTTAAGGTCTGACATCACGCGTTCCTTGGTTTGCGCTTACGCTGGCTGACGACGCGCTTGCTGGCCTCCTGAGTTGTCCGGCCGCCCCGAGACGAGGATGGCCGCAGCAGTGCGGCCATGTACCCCTCGAACTCGGCTTCCGTCATGTTGCGGACGGTGGACTCTGGGATCCCGATTCGGCCGAGGGCGACGATGGCGAGCCGGAAGGGGCGGAGCCGCTCCTCGGCCGCAGCCGCTTTTTTTTAACCTCTGCCACGTGGGCGCCGAGGATGTCCAGATCTTCCGGCATCATCTGCTCCGCAAGCAGCTCATACGTGATGGCCTCGCGCGGAATGGTGCCCAGGGACTCCAGGGCGCGCGAGTACATATAGACCTCGATACGCAGCCCCGAAGCGGGCCCTTCCGTTTCCTCAACGGCGGCGATGTTGTCCGCCACCGTCGGCAAGCGCAGCGCGAAGTCGTAGTGAACCTCGCCGCCAAACTCGACGCCATACAGGAGGGAGCCGGTGGTCTTCATTCGTTCACCTTGCGTGCGGCGAAGATGCGGATGTCACGACGCGCCTCGTTCTCGACGGAGTACTTGTCCGAGACTTCGGTGGTGTAGCAATCCAGGTAGCTCTCGCGCTTGCCCCCCGGGCTCGCGGGATAGATGGTCAGCTTGGCGCCAGCCATCGACAGCCAGTCCTTGTCCCCGGACAGGGGAATCACGACCGTCGCCGAGATCTCATGCTCCTCGATGCCGCGGGCGAAGCCCTTGACGCGGCGATCGCGATTCATCGTCTTGACGGGCTTCGTGCCGGTGCGCGAGGTGACGCTGTACTCCACGACCTCAATCTCTTCGCCATCCCATTCCAGGACGATGGCGCCGGCGAATTCTTCCAATGCCATGTTGGCCTCCGGGGTGTGTTAAATCACAGGATCAGGTCGATGCGGCCGGCGAACACATGCAGGCCGTTGACCACGTCGCTCGGGATCTTGGCGTTGAGCCGGTTGCTGTCCTGGCTGTCGCGCTCCACGATCAGGGCGTCCTTGTTGGCTTCCACGTTCTCGACGATCTCCAGCTCCTCGAGCTTGACCAGGACGTCGAGCAGCTCCGACCGGACCTTGCCGGGGGTGCGCGAGGACAGCTTATCCCGCGGGAAGCGCAATGCGATCCGCTCGCGGCAGGCCTTGCGGACATAGTCCAGCGTGGCGATCGTCGTCACGTCCAGGAGCGACACATCGTCGATGCCCTGTGCGTCTTTTGTGTAGGTGGTGATCGCGCGCACGATCTGCACCACGTCGCCCGGACCGATCTCGAATGGCGTCAGGCCGTTGTGCAGGACGTTCTCCTGCTCGGTTCGGGACGGACGGTCGACCAGGTCGGTGACATCCAGGCCGGTCAGAGCGAGGGTGTTAAGCGGACGAGCCGGATCTTCTTCGCTGGCGGTGACGGCCGCATAGGCCGCGGCGATCTCGGCAGGCAGCTTCGCCGAGTTGCGGTGCCAGCCTACCGAGATTCGGCCGGCATTGATCGATGCGGTCAGCGTGGTGCCAGCGGCCAGGGTGCCGGAGAAGCCGGCGATGCCGCGTGCACCGCGCTGCTCCATTGGGCCGGACACGGCATCAAGGTGGGTGCGCAAAGCGGTCAGTGCCGTTTGTGTGGGAAACGGGCAGCCGATGATGTTGTGACCAGCAGCGAACACCGCGGCAAGTGCGGGCGCGATGTCGGGGTCGTTCAGACCGCCAGTCATGGCCGTGGCGACCGCCGAAACGCCAGTCGCCTTGCTCGTCGCCTTCAACTTGATGGCATTGCCGTGGTCGCCCTTGTTCTTGGCGGTCAGCGTGACGACGCCGAGGGCGGCCGAGGCCGTTACCGGCAGGTCGGGCTGGTTGGCAATCTGGGCGGCCAGCTTGGCGGCCAGAGCCGTTTCGGTGTCCGCCGTGGATACAGCGATATCGACGGACACGCCAGCGATCAGCAGGGACAGTGCACCAGGTGCGGTGGCTGGACCGGTCAGCGTTACCGTGCCGTTAGCCGCCACGCCGGCGCCAGCGTCATCGATACCGATCACGGTGAGCTGCAGGTACGGGTTGGCCTTGATTGCCGCCCGCGCCATCAGGTGGGCAATCGAGCCGCGGCCGAATAGCAGCGCCGCTTGTTCATCCGAGAATACGTCGGCCGGCGCGAGAGCCGCCTGCGCGGCTCCGGCCAGCCGCTGGGCCACGAAGAGCACCTTCAGCAGGTTGCCCGGCAGCGTGCGCACTGCGAGCTTGGTGTTGAACTCGAAGTACTTCCCGGGCTTGCGGATGGAAGACGGGATCGAATCGAAACTGATGTTTGGGCTGGGCATCAGGCATCTCCATTGCTGACCCGCTTACGGGCAGGGGTATCGTTGACTTCGATCAGGTCGCCTTCCGCCAGGCGCCGCATGTAATAGGCGGTGCGCTCGACCGGGACGTCCTGATCCTCGGTGATGTATTCCCGCGGGCTGTGTTCCTTCGGAACCGACAAGCCGGGCGCGGCCTTAACTTTCATGGGTTGCTCCCGTTGGTGATGACGTCCTGCGCGTCGGCCTTGCCGTCGTCAGGCTGCAGGTAGTAATTGAGGCCAGTGCGCAGCCAGTCCGGATCTGGCGTGCCCAGCTGCGCGTCGTAGCGGCCAAAGACGTCGTCCGGATTGCCGTCGTCGACCGGCAGCGGGAACATCCCGTTCGGCAGGACATCCTCGACCCAGGCCGTATGGAACTCCAGCGCGTAGCAGGAAAACGCTTCCCGATTGAGCAGCACGTGCCGCAGGGTACGGATCCGCCCCGGCGCCAGGTGGCGCACGGGCAAGCCGAGATCCTGCTGGGACAGCAGCCGGCGCACGGCGTAGATCAGCGTGTTGCTGCCGACCTCATGCAGGGCCGGGCCGCCGTGCCGCGCGGCCTGCTCGTTGCGCACGCTGCGCGCACCCACCATCACCGCGAACAGGGCTTCGGCCTTCCACTTTTCGCGGCTAGTGGCCGCCGGCTGGCTCTCACGCACACCGCCGAAGGTGACCCAGGCCGCAGGGAAGCGGCGGATCACCTCGTCGGAGTCGTCGTCGAGCTCGCCGCCGTACGTTTCGACGGACTTAACCATCCTGCCGAGGCCGAGGCGGAGCCTCGCCACCATGGCCAGCTCGACGGCGGTGATGATCGGCGTGCTCACAGCGCGCCCCGACCGCGGGCGAAGGCCTTACCGCCGCTGTTGAAGATCACCGGGTTGTCGGCGGCCGGCACCGTGCCGGTGTCCCCGACCGGGCCGATCGAGACTGCGCCGGAACTGACCTTCTCCAGGAAGCGGGTAGCGTTGCGGTACCGCTCGTTGATGACTTCGGTTAGGCGTGTGCCGCTGCCGCAGAGCCTGTAGCGGGCGATATCGCAGCAGAGACCAGACAGGAAGCGCGGGGCCTGCGCGAGCGGAACGGCATAGCGGCCAGCCAGGTAGCTGTCGATCTCGGCGCTGGCATCGTCCAGCGCGCCCGCCAGGACGGCTGCATCGACGGCGCCGGTGCGATCGCGATCGGTCAGCTCGACGAGCTCATCCTCGCCGAACCGGGCCGCCATGTCGTTCTGCGTTGCGTAGGCCATGGCTTACTTCTTGGCGGTGGTGGTCTTTGCTGCAGCTTGGCTAGCCTGGGCCTCACGCGCGGCCAGACCGGCCTCGCGCTCGACCAGGGCTGCCTCGGCGGCGACCACAGCTTCTTCGCGGACCTTGACCTGGTCTTCCCGGACAGTCAGCGAGTTGGCCAGCTCGTTCAGCTCGGTGGCCCACTCTCGCAGGCGCTGTTCAGCGTCGACCAGTACCTCCTGCGGTGCCTCGACCACGTGGCCGTTTTCGTTGATCACCACCTCTGCCTCAACGACGACCAGATTCGGGTCGCCCTTGATCGCGGCAACATGGTCTTGATGAAGCGTGTCCAGCGGGATATTTTTCGGCTCGGAGCCGAATTCGTGTCCAGCGCGGCGAAACTTGTCCTTCCGGCTGACGACGCGAAGCACTTTCACTTTCTTGGTGGCCATCATGGCTCTCCATCAGAGCGGTTTAAACCCGCCGGAACCCCGCACTGCTGCCGAGGGTTCCGGACTTTCCTCCTCCGCGCTTACGGCGTCGCGCGGCAGTGCCGGGGCGGGAGGTGTCCCGTCAGCTCAGCCAGGGCGTGGTGAGCAGCTTGGCCGTGTTGTAGTAGATGTTGGTCGCGCCGGCGGCGTTCTTTTCCGCCTGCAGGACCTGCAGCGCCTTGCCTTCCAGCGAGGGCGGCACGACCAGAAGCGAGGGGCGCACGCCCAGCGGGCGGCCGTTGTCGCCCTTCATCGACATCAGGGCTGCGCGGGCGGCGCCGTAGTTGTCGGCGGTCAGATCCTGCTTGGACGCATAGGCCAGCTGCCAGAGGCCGAAGCCGACGTTGGAGCGCGCGTCGACGCCGTAGCGGAACTTCTTGCTGGTGAAGACCTGTTCGTCAGTCTCCTGGTCCATGGCGACGAACTTGTAGTCCTTGCGCACCTGGTAGATGATCGGCTTGACCATCTTCGAGACGTCCAGCAGATACCAGGCGGTACCGGCACCGCCTTGGAAGTTCGACACGGAGCCCGTGGTGCCGTCCGCCTGCAGGACCGGGTGATCGGTATCGAAGAAGTACTGACCGTCGTATGCTGCCTGCGCGAAGCCGGAGGCCAGCTGGGCGAACACCAGCTCGTCGGGGTGCTGTTTCGCGTCCAGGCCGAGCTGGGAGATCATCGGGCCGTACACGTTGTACGAGTCGTCTTCAATCTCGTCGCGATCGATGGTGACGGTGTTTTCCCACGGCTTGTTCTTGATGGTGAAGTCGTGCAGCATCAGGTTCTGCAGCACGCGATCGCCGATCCATTCTCGGAAGCGCGTGGTCTGACCGAGCCACGGATAGACTTCCTTGGAGGTCTGCGATGGCACGCGCATCGCGATCTTGTCCCAGTCCGCCGGCACGCCGTCGAAGGCCTGCTGGAAGAGCACCTTGTAGCCCTGGAACAGTGCGTTCAGGCTGGCGCGGTTGATGACGATGCCGGCCGCGGCGAAGCCGAGCATGCGGTCGTCAACGTGCCCCAGTGGCAGCTGCGCCAGCGGCATCAAATCGGCGTGCTGGACGTCGACGCCGGCCGTGCGGGCCAGGCAGACCGCCAGGCCGACCATCACCGTCGCGGCGACGGCGAATACCCATTGGAGTCGGGTGCGTTTCATTGATATCTCCGGAAGTGGATGGTTAAACGCTGGGGTTAAAACTCGACCCAGACGCCGGTGGCGTCGACGTCGCGGATCTTGCCGGCCAGCGAGCGCGTGTTGGTGCCGCTGGTTTTGGCCACGGTTTGGTCGTCGACCAGGTAGCAATCCTCGCCGACGTCGGCCAGCGTGATCTGGTCGGCCGCGGCCGAGTTTGCGACGTGCCAGAGGCCGCGGCGGACGCGGACACGGATGTCGCCGGCGGCGCCGCCGGTGTTATCGGCGATTGCCTGGGCAATGCCCACGGTCTTCAGCGTGGTGGCCGTCGCGCCCTTGGTGGCGGTGCTGGTGGCGGTGTCGATCGCCACGATCGAACCGGCGTAGATCTTGGTGTTGGCCGCGACGGGGAACTCGAAATCGATCCCGGCGCGGAAGGTGGTGTTGCGATCGGCGGTGAGCGCAGGCATGTGGGTCTCCAGACGGTTAAGGCTGCTCGAAGGCTTAAGCCTTGGGATTGTTCACCTTGGCGTAGGCGGCGGGATCGACGCCCAGCGAGGCACAGATGGCGAGCTCCATTTCGCTGGCCGCCTCGTGATCTTGGGCGCCAGCCCTCCCGGCGGCCGGCGCGGCACCGCCGGTCTGCGTTCCGCGCAGGGCGGCGATCGGCTTGGCCTTGTCGACATAGGACTTGAGGGCGGCGAGGTTCGACTTGCCGAGATCGCGAGCCCAGCCTTCCATGGTCGGATGCAGCCGGCCATCCGACAGCGCGGCGGTGACCAGGCCGTCGATGGTGACCACCTCGGCCTGGATGTTGTGAGTGGCCAGCTGCTCGGTCAGCGCGGCGATATCGGCGCGCAGGCCGTCGACCACGACGATCGGCACGAACAACGCCGGATCGACCTGGTTAGCGCTGAGCGCAACGATTTGCTGGTCGCGCTGCAAGAGCAGCTCCACTAGGTTGACGGCGGCGGCTGCGGTGCCCTCATTGGGCGAAAGCTGGTCGATCAGCTTCTTCAGCTGCACCTTGATGTCGTCGGCAGTCGCGCCGACGGGCATATTAAGCAGCCATCGCAGCTGCTCGAGCAGTTCATCCATGTTGGACTCCGGGGAAGATACGACGGGCAGTGCCCCCGTCTGGGCGGTTAAATCGGCGAGCAGGCGCGAGGCGGCCGCGACGGTCACTTCGTCCATGCCATCGAGCGCGGGGTTGTTCGTGAGGGCTGCATGCAGCAGCTGGCCCACCTCGCCGGTCTTGGGGTCGTAGCTGAAGACCGGGCTGATGAAGCGGTATTCCTTGGCGGCGATCATGGCGCCGGCCTTGTCGGTCCACTCGACATCGATGGCGAACAGGCCTTCGCCGTCCCGCCACTCGACCTTGTGGAACCAGCCGGCCGCCGGCGCCGGCTGGCCACTGGTTGCGGCCGTCAGGGTCTGGTGCTCGTAGTCGATTACATACGGCGTCTCCCGTGCGTTGACCTGGGCAACAATGCTGGCTGCCGTGGCCGCATCGATATGCCAGGCGTCGCACTCCTTCGGGCGTCCATCACGGGCGCGGAAGGCCCCGGCCGGCATCAGCTGGATAGCGCTGGAGCCGGTCGAGATCTCGACAGAGAGGCGGGCGATAAGGGCACGGGTCGTCATGTCGCCATGATGGCGACGGGACGGTCATGGGGTGAGGTGGAAGCGTGTCACCCGGAGGGATTGGGTGTTGCGCGGGAGCGTGACGGGCGCGGATGCCGCTGGGAGCGGTTTTAACATGCCCTTAACGCTAGTGACGCCCCCTAGGGTGTACCGACGGTGGTCCAGAGGCCCTCAGAGGCGCCACGGGCGCGTTTTCCGGATGGGGTTATCCCAGGAGGTTGGCCAGGTATTCGGAGACTGTACGCTCGATATTGTCGGCGTCTACCTGCGTGAGCGCAAGGAACGGACGCGCGGGGATCTTGGTCTTGCTTTCGCTTGAGGTGTACCGGACCGTCCGGGCACGCTTGTGCGAGTCCTTGGCGAATACCGCCAAGCGGGCAGCTCGGCCTTCTGCACCCTGGCGGATCAGGTTGCCCCGTGCATCGGTACGCAGCCGCACCCAGCCGGAATGCGCAGCACGGGTAATCTCCCCGCCGAACTGGTGGATAGCCGCATAGCGAACATTCGTGCCGACGGCCGCCGACTCGCCGTCGGCCCGTGAGACGATGGAGGCGGCCAACCGGCCCTTGTCCTGCAGGATCTTCCCGTCCCCGCGGTGCTTGCGCGTGGCTGGCGCCAGGCCAAGCCACTTGGGGCGCCCCTCCTGGGCGAAGTTCTCCTCGACGGCGTCGGCCATGATGCCGGCGATTGACCGCATCAGCGGACGCTTGCTGCGCGAGAATCCAGCCAGACGCCCCAGCGCCTGGTCGACGTTCTTGAAATCGATGGAGATCTCGATCATGGCTGCTGCTTCCTATATTGGAGGAATGTACCGCGCATGACGTCGACCGCGCGCAGCCGATCATCGTCGGACGGCGCGCGTGCATTGGCCACACGGTAGCTCCATCCGTCCTTGCTGTACTCGAAACCGGCCGCGATCCATTCGCCGCTGTCGGCCAGGTACGTCTTAACGTAGCGGCGCGTGAGCCGCCAGGCGCCGTCGACCTGCTCCCAGGATAGCCAGACCTCATCAGGCGCGCGCACGGCATCGGCCAGCAGGCCGGCATAGCGCTGGCCCCAATTCCATTCTGGCGGCGCTGGCGTAAAGAGCGCGTCGGAGATGGCCAGCCTGGCACCGGTGACATCCTCGAATGCGGTCGATGCGCCAGGCGTCACGCCGAAGCGTTCCAGGAATGCCGCGCTGTAGCGCTCTGCCGGCTGGCCGGGGGCGAGCAGACGATCGGCGCCAATCGGCGTGGGAGCCGGCGGCGCCACCGGCGTGGGGGCGCCGTGGGGGATGCTGCGGACCAGGTCGGCACGCGGGGGCGGCGTGAGTGGCGCGGCCCATGCCTGGCCGGCGTTAAAGCCAAAGCCAGGATCGGCCATGAAGTTCTTGCCGGTGATCGGATCCTTGTAGGCGACCGTGGGCCGGGTCTCTCCGCCCCGATTGATGACCTGGTCGACCTCGGTGAGCTGGCCCTCGCTGGAGGATGGCGCCAGGTCGAGGCGATCCACGTCGCCGCGGCTGCGCGTGCGGACCCGGCAACGGCACCGGTAGCCATTGGGCGGGTAGAAGGTCTTCCAGAACGGATCATCGTAGCGGTAGACCCGCCCGTTAAGCACGCGGTGCGCCGGGCGCGTTCGATTGTCCATCACTGCCACGTATTCCCAGTACGGGCGCTCGTCGACGTTTTCAAGCTGGGTTGCGAACCGGCCGGCCATATAGGCCGACTGCATGTTGGTGCGGAAGATGGTGTCCAGCCGCCGCGGCGTCAGGCGCTTGCCCTGAATCTCGCCAGTCTGCTCGTCGACCAGGTAGCCCTTGCCCAGCCAGCCCTTGCGCTCCAGGGTGGGCATCAGGTCCTTCTTGAACTCGGCGAAGGTCTTGCCGTCGCTTAACGCCTTGTCCAGGGCGCCGCGAATGTCCTGGAGCACGTCGACCTTCATCACACCGGCGGCGGTGAATGCGCGCGCATGGGATTCCTGCCAGACGTCCTCCCATTTGAAGCCGATGGCGTAGCCCTTGCTCTGGAAGTACTCGATGGCCTGTTCGGGCTGGAGGCCGATGGCGTACGCCAGGTCAGGCGTTGCCATTCAGACGCCCCCACACGTCGGCCACGAAGATGGCTCGCGCCAGCAGCTCGGCCACCGCCGCCTCATCGAGATTTGGGTACGCGGCCACCAGCGCCTCGATCGCCTGGTCGGGGTTCTCCCCGGCTTGGACGGCCTGAATGGCTGGTGCGAGCAGCTTGGCCATCTCGGCACTTAACGCCTCCGCTGGCAGGTTGCCGGCGGCGAGATCCAGGGTGTGCTGGTCCGGGTAGACGATCTCGCCCTGATCGTTGGTCAGCACAGCACGGTAAGTCGTCGCGGCTGTCCTGGCCGGCACTTCCTTCGCCCGCATCTCAGGCGGCACGATCATTTCCGGCCGGGCGATCTGCAGCACGTCCTCACCTTCCTTGGGCTCCGGTATGGCGAGCTTCTCGTGCGCCCAGGCGCGCGGCACCTTAACGCCCAGGCCGACCAGCTTGGGCAGCGCGTCGGCGTAGAGCTTCATGTCTTCCGGCGCCCGCGTGTCGAAGACGAACTCCGGCATGCGCCGGCGGTCGACCTGGTCGAAGTTCAGCGCACAGATGGCGTAGATGATGTCGCGCTTGATGGTGCCCGCGAGCTGGCGTGCATCCGAGACCATCAAGTCGTGCCGGACCTCGTTGTGCACATTGCCCAGGGCGTTGGTCGATGACTTCCCGTCGGCCTGGCTGGTCAGGGTGCCGCCGAGGATTACCTTGGACTGGGTGCGCTCGCACCAGCCGATCATCGCTTCGAAAGGCTCCTCTGTACCCTTGGCGGCTTCCTTGAAGTCGATGGCCATTCCTTCCGGGATGATCCCCGCGGCGTTGTGGCCGATCTCCGAGACGGCACGCAGTAGCGCCAGCTTTTCGTCCTTGCTGGCGCCGGTGCCATAGGTGCCCACCCGCAGCGGCAGGCCATAGATCTCCAGGAACTCGGCCAGATCCCGCACCGAGAAGTTCTTGAACAGGTACGGCCAGGCCAGCACGCGGTGCAGCCCGCCCCGCGCCACGTAGCCGGATTTGGCCTTGTGGCGGTGCACTGCCCAGCCGAACGGCCAGAGCTCCTCGCCGCGGGCCTGGTAGCCGCGCAGGCGCAGCTCGTCCGGCTCCCCGAATGGCGTCATAAACCAGCGTTGGGGGCGGTGTTCGAGTTTGGCTGGCAGCCAGACACCGTCCACGCGATCCCAGCTGATTTCGAGCGCGGAGAACCCGTGGCCGACTGCATCCAGGAGGTCGAGCAGGACGTCTTCGAAGTCCGGCAAATCCCGGAACCACTGGTCGATCAGCTGCGCCTGGCGTTTTTCCTGTGCCGACGCGCCCGCTGGCGGGTTGATGGACCAGTCGAGTGTCAGCAGCGCGCGCTTGCGCTTGCTCATCTCGGCGAAAATATGCCCGTCCTTCTCTTCCATGTCCTGGAACAGGTCGGACTGAGCGATCAGGTCGCCGATCTCCGCCAGCTCCAGGATGCGTGCCAGACGGGCCGGCGTAAGGCCGCGCGAGGGGTGGCCGGCGTAGTCATGATGCAGGGCCTGCAGGCGCGCGGACTGGGATTCGGACAGGACTGCCTGCTCGATGGGACGTCCGAACTGGTCAACGATCTTTGCCATGGTGGTTCCTACCAGGCGCCGCCGGCGCCCGAAATCATGCCATCGTCATCCGCGCGCCCGTCGTCTTGCGCATGCTTTGGCACAGAGGTGTATTCGTATAGCCCGTGGGCGCGCGTCGACGCGATCATCCACAGGATCTGCAGCCCGGTCAGGCCGTCATAGTGGTGGTGGGACTGCTTCTCCGGCCAGGTGTCGAGTTCGTCGAGCAACTGGCGTAGATCAGGATGCAGCAAGATGCTGGCGGCCAGCCGGTCGGTGATGAACGGCTCGAGGGAGTCGATGCGTACCTCGGCTGGCACCGTCGCGGTAACGCCGACCAGGGGCAGCGGCACACCGGCAGCCATGCCGGCCTTGATAAACGTCTGGCGCGAATGCTCGTAGGCATTGTTGTTCTCGAAGCCGATCGCGCGGCACTTGAACTCCCGTTGCATGCCAACCAGGTCGGCCTCGAGCTTGGACGGCACGCGACGCTTGATCTCGGCATGCACCACGTGCAGTTTGCTGTTCCATGTATCAAAGCCGCCGACCAGGAGCGAGGATGGGTCGGACTTCTCATTGGCTCCCATGGATGGGTCGCAGGCGCCGAACATGATCCAATGCTGCAGGCGCTGCACCCAGAAGGTGATGTTGCCGAAGACCTTGTCCTCGTCGGTGCGGGGATCGCCCTGGAGCTCTGTGTTAAACGCCCTCAGCGCCTTCGCGCGCTGACGCATCAGCCAGAACAGGGAGCGGACCGACGGCCAGGAAATCCTCGCGCCGGCATCCATCTCGGCGCGGTGCTCTATGTAGAAGCGGTACGAGGGGAGTTCTTCCTCCGGGATGACGTTGCCGGCCTTCGATGCCTCCTCGACCACCACACGGTCTTGGTTGCGCATGAGCTCCTCGCACTGCGCCCACAGGTCCATATTGGCCGGCATCTGCTCGATCGCGCGGAAATGGTGGACCACGTGGCCGATGGTCTTCTTGGCGCGCGATATCGGATCGTCCTTGTCCAGGACAGTACCAACGCCGGCATACTTAACGCTGCCGTCCGGCGGACCGAGGTAGTCGATCGCCTTGGTCAGCCAGTTCCAGCGGTTCTGGCGCTCCGTGGGGCTCTTGGCCTCGGCATCGGTGATGAGGTCATCGCCCATCAGCAGCTTGGGCCGGCTGGCGCCGTGAAAGGTGCCGCGGATGGCCTGGTCGGCGCCGAACGACTCCAGCTTAACGTTTGTGCTGAAGACCGCTTCGCCGATTCGCCAGAGGCTGGTGCTGCCGCAGGCGTCCGGGAAGTCCAACAGCAGCATGGCGTTCGCCGTGAGCTCGGTCTTAACCACCTCGATCAGCTTGGCCGGCAGCTTCGTTTCGGCGCCCAGCAGGATGACATAGTCGATGAAGGGCGGCAGCGCGCCTTCCCAGCCGATTTCCTTCTGCACCTCAGGACGCTGCAACAACCCGCGCACGACGCACCAGGCCGGGCCGATCTTGGTGGCCAGCGACGACTTGGCTTCGCCGCGGGGCGCCACCCACCATTCGAGCGCGCCGCGGGGCTGCTCAAGTAGCTGGGGGAAGCGTTGGCAGAAGTGCCCCTGGAAGCTCGACGGCGTGCCGCGGATGTGGTGCGGGAAGTAGGTGTAGGCGAAGAACTGGAAGTCGCCATCCTTCAGCACGCGGCGGCGCCGCGCGGCGATCGCTTCCGGACTGGCGTCCAGGCCGGACTGGTGGGCCTCAATATCACGAAGGAGCTTTGCGGACAGTTCCGAAAGCTCCCTTTTGAATTCGCGATCGGTCAGGATCTCAGCCATACGCTTTGCTCAGTTCGGCGCCGAAGGGCTCCAGGATCTCCGCGAAGGCTTTGATGTGCTGCGGGTGCCGGTCCTTAACGAACGATGCCAGGCGCTGCAGCACGTCCATGGCAGTGGCCAGCTCGGACGTCTCGGGCAGGATCCGTTTGCTGGCCGAGATGGTCTTGTTGTACGCGTCGGCGAGACTGGACAGCATTTGCACCTTCGCGGCCGGCTTGATCTCCGCGTCGGTGGTGATGGCATCCATGGATGCCTGGTACTGCGTCACCAGCCCGGCCAGCATCTGGCGGGCGATGTCTTCGATGGTGCCGCCGGCCATGAGCTGGGCGGCCTGGGCCTTGTCCCAATCGTCGCCGGCCACGCGCGCATCCGATTTCCACCGGCGGGCGGTACCGTAAGACACGCCCGCCTTCATCGCCGCCACCTCCAGGGTGAGTCGATCGAATACGTACGCGCCGCGCACCTTGTCGCGAGTTGCCTTGTCGTGGGCCATTGCCTCTTACAGCCCCAGCTTAACTTTGGCGACAGCCACACCCACCGACGTGAAGACCGATGCCAGCGCGCCGGCCACGGCGCCGGTGGTGGCCGCCTTGACCTCGACGGCGCGCAGGCGGCCATCCATTTCTTCCAGCTTGGTGTCCTGTCGCGCCTGGTTGACCAGCATCATGTCCAGCTTGCCTTCGATGCGGCCGAGGGTCTGCGTCTGTTCCTTGTCGTTCATCAAGTTCTCCGGGGAGCGAAGTGTTGTTCCAGGCGGACCTGGCAGTCGATACAGAAGCGGCAGCCCGGCACCGCCAGGCGGCGCGCCTCGGGGATCGGCTCGCCGCAGGCAGCGTCCTGGCAGACCTCCGCCGAAGGGCCGGTACCGAGCCGCGCGCGCACGTCGCTGATGGCGTTATCGCGATCGGCCTGTTCGAGGGCGGCCGCCTGATCGAGGGCGCGATTACTTAACATCCTTGCCCTCGTAGTAGTCGATCAGGCTGTTAATCTGCTCTTCCAGCTTGCGGGCTCGCGCGCCGTAATCGATGTGATGGGTCAGGATTGACCGCGGATCGATCCCCGCAGCGACGAGCTCGTCTTCTCCAGCAGAGGCGAAACCGGCGGCGGGCGTTTGAGCAGGTGCGCCGGCGGCTTGGGAGACGGCGGGCACTTGAGCACCGATGGCGGCGTTGTAGTCCCGCAGCCAGCCGCGAGTAAAGACGCACTGAGGAAGAGGCTTGAGCGCAGCGCCAGGCGCTTCGCGATAGACGGATGTGACACGGTCGACCCTCGTATGGAGTTGCTGGGAAAGCGTGTCGATCTGGCCCTCGGCTTCGGATAGCCGGGCACTGAGGCGATCGCCGCGTGCGGTTTCGGTGGCCAGGCGATCGGCGGCGTCCTTAACGGCTTTAGCCGACGCCTCAGCAGTCTGCTGGCGCAGCTGCGCCAGGTGGGCATCACCGATGGCGGTGGCGCGGCTCGCGCCGTACCAGAGGCCGCCGGTAGCGCCAAGCGCGGCTCCGGCTAGCAGTGCCAGCACCGCCAGGGCGAGTGCTTCCAGGCGGTTAAGCTGGATCATTGGCCTTCCTTTCGCGGGCGACCTGGGCGAAGCGCATGATGGCGGTATAACCGCCAACGCATCCCAGGTAAGCCCACCACACGTCGGTGGTGAGCTGGTTAAGCCAGCCAGCACGCAGGAACAGGATGGTAGCCACGAGGTTGGCCACGTTCGGCCACAGCTTGGTGTGCGACAGCCGGCCCGTGTTCGCGTCGGTGATGAGTTCAGCCAGGCGCTTCATACGATGCCGGCCATCCGCATGGCGTTGTCGATCAGGGCTGGGCTGTAGGGCTGCTGGCCGTTCTCGTGCTGGATGATGGCCACCACCAGGCCGCGCATGGTGCGCGGGTTGGTGACATCGATGTGTGCATCGGGGTGAGCGTCCACCGCGCGCGCGACACTGGCAATGTAGGCCGCAGTGTCATTCTCGCTCTCGGGAGCCCAGCGGGAGATGATCTCGCGGACGGTGTCGATGCCCTTGTCGCCGACGCCAGGCCGGCCGGCCTTGCTGCCGTAGTTCAGCAGGATCTTGCAGATAGCACGAATGCCGAAGCAAGGTTCGGTGAACTGGCAGAAGTCCTTGTCGGTGCGCATGTTGGGCGCGATTAAGCCCTGCCAGCCATCGCCCCAGCGGATGTTACCCGGATTGTTATTGCGGATGCCGCGTGGTTGCACGTTTGCCCCTACATGTGACTCTTGATGTAGGTGCCAGTCTGCTGGTGCGCTCGCGAAGCGAGTACCTCAATCCATGTCAGGAGGCAGAAAAGACGAAGCCCCGCACGCGGCGGGGCTTAACGATCGTTTGCGACTATCAGAACAGTGTAGCCTGAGTTTCCTTCGGCGGTCCATCCCGATCGGTCTGATTCAGGATGCGCCAGACCTGGCGGTCCGACATGCGGTAACGCACCGCCAACGTGGCCACGGCATGCAAGGCGCTGTGTTCGCGCGTGATGCCGTCGAAGTCGGCGCGGATCTGGCGATCGCGCAGTTCGCGCAGCGCTATCGAGCAGAGCGGAATATAGGCTTCCTGACCACCCAGCATTTCGACAAGCTGCATCGCAGCGGCTTCGCCGACAGACTCGACCAGGATCTGAAAGCGTGCCTCGCCGGCCGCATTCTTGCGCATCGGTACCGGGAAGGTCGATCCGCCAAGCCTATCGACGAGCTTGAGCGCCGCCGTCACGCCGATCTTTCGCACGATCTCCTGCACGAGAGTAGGCAGCAGGTTACTGACTTCGGACAGATCCATCCCTATCTCCCGTGGCGGTTCGCGTCGTAGCTCAAGGCTGCAATCAGCTTGCCCAGCATGGCCGGATTGCAGAAGGAAATCGAATCGACGCCGCAGATTCTGCGGACCATGCTGGTGCGTCCCTCGGCTGCACGCTCTAGGTAGGCCCAGTCGCGGCCGGCGGCCTTCAACTGAGCACCGAGCTTGCGCACCAGGGCGGCGCGTTCGGGAGGCGCACGGCGCGCCTTGGGTGCCAGCGGCTTGAATCCGCATTTTTGCAGATGCGCCAGCACCTTCTCGGCCTGTGCGACTGTCAGGTCTTTGGATGACTTAACGCCAGCTACCGACTGCAGCATCGCGCGATACACATCTTCCTCCATCGCCAATTGTTTTTTGGCGACGTGGATCTTGGCGAGAATGGCGCGATCGAGCATGGCGGTGGGTGCGTGTTGGAGTGGCTAGCGAATGGACAACGTCTCTAGCATTTCGTTCTGCAACAGCTACTTTTCTTCGCGATCGCTGCGCTCGTCAAAACGCTTCTGGCCGATGTACGCCACGCCGGCGATCACCAGCATGGATGCAAGCAACGAGGCCGCTATCATCAGTTCCCGCATTGTTTAACCCTCCTCTTGTTCTTCGATGCGCTTGCTTTCTTCCGCCCAGCCCCTGCAGAGGGCGGACACTAGGAGGCCGCAGTACGCCGAGGCGAGCGCGACCGCAATGGCACCCCACACGAGGGCGTGAATCGATATCGTTACATCACCCATGGTTCATCCTCTTGGCTACTCATCAGTGCCAGGCCACCACGCCTGGCAGACCGCCTCGCGGCGGTTTCGCTTACTTGGCCTTAACGTTTCCGCCTGTTGCCATAGCGACGTCGATGGCCTCCCGCCGGTAATACGTGGAGCAGCCACATTTAGGGCAGATCTTCTGCATCGCGCCCTTGATGGTCTTGTGGGGAACCTCATGGAGGTCGGATGTCATGCCTTTCCACCGGCAAGCGCGGGTGCGCGTGCACTCGATTGCGATGTCGCTCGGGTAAGCCTTCGTGTTATTGCCTTCAACCATCACGCACCCTCCTTGCTAGCGCTCATGGCGGCGTCGATCTTCTTGCGTACGTCACTGAGGAATCCCTCGACCCGAACTGTGCTGCCGGTATCCAGCGTGATTTCAACGCCGTAGTTGCCGTTGTAGTCAATCTGGTGCATCAGCAGAATGCGCTCGCATACGATCTGCACCGGCGTGCCGTAGCCTCTATAGGCTTGCAGTTCAACAAACGTCATGCTGCTCTCCTATCTTCCGCTGCTGGTGGCGTGGTGCTCATTGCGGCGTCGAACGACAGGCATACCCAGCCGTCACCCAGGCCGTAGCCGCGCTGGATGTGCGAAATCACGCGGATTGCCTCGCGGCCGGTGTATTCGAGTGGTGCGCCGGCCTTCATTTCCGCGCCGGTGTGTCGCGTCTCTCGCAGGTGCAGGACGTGGCCGACCTGGTATCCGCGATCATCGAAACGAATTTCCGCTGCCTTGCGCCCGGTGATGACTTCCTCGAAAACATACGCGTCAGCCTTTAGGTCGTGCCATTCCGTAACGCGGCTCGGAATGCGCGCAGCAGGCGATGCACTCCCTTTCAGCTGGGTAGCGTCACGCATACCACGCTCATAGCCCTTTTCCTCGGCGCGCTGACATTCGGTGTGCCGTTGAGCGTGCAGTCGATGAATCTCGCGGTGCAGATCCGTGTCGTCCTCGCGGTGGCGCTGCAGCTCGTCCTCTATCTCGCGCACGCGTGCAGCATCGATGCTGCACATCGGATCGCGGAGCTGGCTCGCGCCGAAGTGCTCGCGCGCCGCTGCTTCGTCGGTGAACGTCTCGTCGCAGTGGAAGCACCTCCAGGCAGGCGATGCGTCCTTGTCGACGCACGCATTGCACTCGCGGTATTCACCTTGACCGATATAGACCAAGCGGCCGCCTCCACATTTGGTGCATGAACCCGATTGATGCGAGTGCAAGTGCAACGCGCTAGTAGGCGATGTGTTCTGTTCGGTCATGCTGCCTCCGCCGTTGTCTGCGCCGGATAGCCGATCGAAACAACGCTGACGGCTTCATTCTTCTTGCAGAAGTGGCTGAGCATCGACCGCACCGAATTCCAGACAGGCGTGTAGTGGGTCAGTGTCTTGTTCATCTCCGCGAACAGCTTCTCCCCCCGACGTTTCCCCAAGTCTTTGACGAGACCGGACTTAACCTTGGCGCCATAGAGCGACTTCGTCACCGGCCGCATAAAACGTGTGGCTTCATCGCAGTCTCCTTTCATCCATGTTCCCTTGAAGACGTCGTTGACGTAGACCATCAGGATGTATTTCCGTGGACCATCCCGCTGCACCTCAACATTCACCTTGAAGCCGTCGCAGGCCAGCTCCAGCCGGCCCCATGGGGATGCCAGCTCATGTTCGATGGCGGTGATCTGCTCTTTCGTGATTTTTCCCATATTCCCTCGGCTGCTCATCAGTACCAGGCCACCACGCCTGGCAGACACCCGCCGGAGCGGGCGTTTCGCTTCGTGAGGTCAGGCTACAGCCGCCTTCAGGTTGCTGCCGGGCTTGAACTTCGGCGCCAGTGAGGCGGGCACCTGGATGGCCTCGCCGGTCTGCGGGTTGCGCGAGACACGCGGCGCCCGCTTGGTCACCGAGAAGGCGCCGAAGCCGGTCAGTGCGACGGTGCCGCCAGCGGCGAGGGTCTTGGTAACGCCGCTGATGACCGCATTCAGCGCGCGTTCGGCCTCGGCCTTGTTCAGCTTGGCTTCATCGGCGACGTGGGCGATCAGGTCTTGCTTGTTCATGGTGCGATTTCCTTCAGGGATTAAAGGGGTGTCCGGGTCTGGTTGAGCCGCCCCGGCGCGGAGTGCTTAACGGGCTTTCCAGCGGTATTCCGGCGGGCCGATGTGGGAGAGCTCACCGCCTTCGGCGTCCGTGAGCTTGAACCGCAGTCGGTTGTCGGATGCCTTGATGAGCGTCTCACAGGCTTGCTTAACTTCCTCCTCGCGAGAGCCATCGCAGCTCAGAACGTTGGCCCAGGAGCCGCTGCTGTTCATCTTGAGTCGGATCTGGGTGAAGTCCTTGTCCATATCCGGTCCTCAGATCTTGGCGATGTCTAGCGAGATGGGCCGGTACTCTTCCGAGTCGCCGACACGCTCGTAGAAGCGCACGTATGCCTTGGTGCCGATCACCTGGACACTGTCGCTAATGGCGAACATGGCCTGCTTCCAGCGCGGATCCTGGATGTCGAGGCGGCGCAGCGAGAGGATGCGGCCGGTGTTGAGGTTGCCTTCCTTGTCGGTCTCGAAGGCGCCCTGAACGACCGCCTGCAATTCGGGGCGAGCCCCCTGGGTCCATTCGGCGAGCAGCTCGTCGATCATCCCCTTGGCCGCCTGCAGGCGCTCATCGAACGTGATGTTCTCTGCGCGAGCGATCTGCACCTTGTACCGGCCGTCGAAGCTGAACAGCGTCACGTTGCCCTTTGCGCCGCCGACCTTGGCGCCGTACTCCTCCGCCGACATGCTAATGAAGGCCTCGGTATCGCCGAAGACGCGCTTCTTGAAATCGGCGAGGAGCTGGTTGTGACGCTTGGCCAGGCTGACCAACTCACCGACGACCTGGTCGCGCGTGCGGTCGATGGGCTTAACCATCTCCTCGCGGATTAGACGGCCGCGGGCGTCCTGCATGTAGCCGGCCGGAGTTTCAATTGCTGCTTTCGTCATTTCCGTTCCTGTTCGTTCGTACTGGTTGCTGTTAGTGGGTCGTAGCGGGCGCAGCGATCGCGCCGGTCTTCACGATGACCGTCTGACCGGCCCACTTGGCCATGGCCTGCGCACGTATGTGTTTGGCGTTTGCCACGAGCGCTTGATAGGAGTGGTGCGAGATCCAGCCCACGTTGACCGCTAGATGGGCGAGCCCGGAGGCGATTGCCGCAGATTCGTAGGCAGACAATGGATCGTCGGTCGACAGGATGATGTCGAGCATGCGCAGATAGCCGATGGCGAGCTTCTCCAGCTCGGGCGACCAGTTGACCTTGTCGTCCATGCAGGCGCGCTGAAAGAGGGCCTTGCTCTGTGTATTCATTGGTTCTCTCCGACGATGTCTGCGCGCCGGCTGCCGGCTGCGCGGAGGAGTTCTTGACGTGCCTGCCCTGACATCGGGGTGCGCGGGGCAGGTTCTGATACGGTTACAGGCTGATGGCGTGCCGGTGCCGTTCCGAAGCCAGCATGGCCGGCACGCTGCGCTTCGGTGTGTCGCTCCGATGCAGCGTCCGACTTGTTGGAGAAGCCAGCCACGATGGCGCAGAGATAGCCGTGGGATTTCAACGGCAGTCTCAGCGAGCCCGTATCGCGGTTCGCCAGCATCTGCTCGAATGCCTGGCCCCAGTACTCCAGCGGCGCAGGCCAGGTGCGGCCGTGGCCGTCCTCTACCGTGCCAGCGTGGATCAACGGCACCAGCTCGGCCAGGAGTGCCGCGACACGCTCATAACGCATCTCGGTCTTAACGGGCGCGAACAGGCCGATGTACCCGAGCAGCGGGCGCAGGAGCTTCCCCGCCGCGGGGTGGGCGTTCAGCAGGTGCAGGATCGCGTCGCGCACTCCGTCGTGCGCAAACACGACATCGAGCGTCAGCGCGTTCCGGCACACCGGGCAGCGGAAAGTCGGCAGCGGCATCAGGCAGCACCTCCGGCAGCCTTCATGACCTGGTCGACATTGATACGGTCGAGGTACGCGATCAGGCTGCCAGTCTGGGCTGGCGTGAGCTGGACCGACTTGCGGCCGTCGCTGATGGTCAGGTCGCCGCGGGAGGACAGCGCCGCACTGAAGCCATCGGCGCCGGCAGGCGCCGCGGCACGCGCCTTAACCACACGCTGACGCGGGTTCAGCGTCTCGTCAGGCGGGTTGTCCGGGTTGATGCGGTAGGCGTTGACGGGCCGGCCGCCCAGCTCCGATGCGAGCTTCTCCACCAGGATCTCGCCGCGGTCCAGTTCGCCAGTGATATAGCTGGCGGGATTCTCGACACCAGTTTGGTCTGTGATTTCCGGGGTACGAATGCCCGGCGTCGACTTGATCTTGGCGATAACGAGCTGCTTGTTGGTCATGACGATTCCTTTCATGCAATGACGCGCGGACGGGTGCTCTTAACACCCTGCGACGGGTTGGAGATCTGGCCGAACTGATAAGCCATCAGGGCCACCAGGAGCGTCCAGACTAGGATGCCCAGGCGGGTGTGCAGGAATGCACGGAAGCTGAAGCCGGGTTTCATCAAGCCTCCTCAGCGAGGTTTCGCAGGCGTGCGTTAAGGGCTTCGCGGCGCTGGCGATACTCCAGCTGGAGCCAGTTCCAGTTGTGCTCGGCCTGTTCCAGTTCGTTGCGCAGCCAGCCGAGCTCACGGCTTGCGCGCAGCTCTTCGCGATCGACGGCGCGCAGAGCTCGCTGGGCGGCAACGCGAGCGGCCATGCGGCGGACCTCGGCGCCGACGCGTGCCAGACCGACGCGCACTTCACGCGCGATGGGGCCGTCGAAGCGAGGACGTGCCGCGAGGGTTAAAGCGCCGCGCGGGCGCGATGCATTGCTATGGGTTGTCATGCAAGCTCCTCGGTTGTCGGCTTGATCTGCGGTGCGCCCACTTCGGGCAGCGGAAGGGTTCTGGTGTCGAGGGCAGCCATGGGGACCTCGGCAGCGACAGCCTTCCTCGGCGCCCGCTTAACGACGGCCGGCTGGGTCACCACCGGCCGCGGCTTGAACTGGCAGCCCTGGCAGGCCTGCCAGTGATGCATCTTCATCGGGTTGTGGTTTGGTGCCTTGCCAAGCGCCTTCTCGCGGCAGTGATCTGTATCGACCCGCTGCCCGTCATACGGGCACTCAATCCGCTCGAATGCCTGGCGATAGCGCATTTCGATGCGGGACGTGCTGGCCTTGCCGCTGCCGTATTCGCCCAGGCCATTCAACACGATCGAGAGCGTCGGACGCGAGACGCCCATGCGCTCGGCGACCTTGGTGGCGGTGCTAGCCCGGACTTCCCGCTGCAGCCCTGCAAACCAGTCAGCCGCCATATATGCCGGCTGCGTTTTCACTTCACTGCTCATCGTCGAATCCTTTCTGTTCCGTCCACATGACGCGGTTGTATTTGGGGTTCGGGTCGAACACCTGGCGAGTGCGCTGGATCATCGGGGCGCGCGGGCCGGTGTCGAGCTTGAGGTAGTAGCGAGCGGGCAAGGGGCGGCGGCCGAGCACGGCTGGCCGTGTCTCTTCGAGGTAGCCAGCTGCTGCGAGGCACAGAACATAGGACTTGGCCGTCTCGTCGGACACCTGATGCGTATCGGTGCTCGCCAGGCCCGCGAGCTCACGATGGTTAAAATCGCTGCCCGGACGGCTGAACATGCGACGCATCGTCCCCCACATGGCCTCGTTGCCGCCGCCTTGGGTCACGATTTCCCCGCGTCGGCTGATGCGGGGCGCCTCAACGCCGTTATCCCGGAGGAGACGGTAGGTTCTGCGTGTTGCCAGGCGACCCACCTTCTCCTCCGCGATAACCTCGATGAATTCAGCCTTGAGCAGGTTCTTAACGTAGTCCTGGATGATGCTTTCCAGGCCGCCGACGGCTTCCGCCAGCTCGCGCTGGGTGAAGCGGCTACGGCTGGCGCGAATTGCTTCCCAGACGCGTTGGCGCGGAGACTTGCCGCCCTTCATTTCGAGGCTGACTGCCTTACGCGGCATACGCTGCCTCCTCGCCCTTGGTCTTACGTTTGGTGGCGACAGTGGCCGCCTGGTAGAGCTCGCGGTCACCCCAGAGGGCAAGGGTCATCTCGGATTCGGCCATCATCATGGCCTCCTCATGGATGCGCGCCAGGTTCACGCACACGCGGCGCACGGAGCCGGCGGCCTTGTGCACGACGTGTTCCAGCAGGTCATCGGCGACCTTAACGTCGTGGCAATAGATGGGGGCCAGCTTGCGGGCGTCGTCGACCGACACGGGCGCGGCTTCGATGCGGGCCATCACGCGGCTGTCGAATGCCTCCCAGCTCTTCAGCTTGGCGGGAATGCGCTTGTCACCGACCAGCAGCATGGTGCCGTGGCTGCTCTCGTAAATGTCGCGCACGAGCTCGATCATCGAATCGCTGCGCAGGCAGTTATTGAACTCGTCGATAATCAGCGGGCGGCGGCTGCTGCGCAGCTGGTCGCTGACCTGGTCGAGCATGGCCGGGATAGTCTTCTCGGGCTCGATGCTCATTTCCGCGAGGATTTTGGCGAGCAGGGTCTTGCGGTTCCAGGCACTGCGCATCTGGACGTAATAGCCGCGCATATGGATTGCGACTGCATTGCTGGCCACCGATTTTCCGGTGCCGGGATCGCCAAACATCACGCCAATGCCCGGCAGGCCATTAACGCGGGACAACAGCTTTTCCAAGGTCACCGAGACCAAGTGGAGATTGGTGATTTGCGCGATGCGGTTGACCGTCGCGGTGCGTTGCGTCATGATTCGGGTGCTCCTGAGTACTGGTGCGCTACTGCTGGAACAGCAGCGCGTTGGTTAAGCGGCCGCCTCCTCAGGCGGTTTTCCGCTGGAAAGTCCGGAACTCGGCGGTCTCCTGATAGGTGTGCCGCCATTTCTTTGCCTTCGCGCTGTCGATTTCCTCCTCGTTCAAATTGATCAGGCGATTCCATTCGGCGAAACGCGCATCGGGTGTGGTCGGAACCGACCAGGCCGGCGCCAGATCGACCGGCAGCGTCACAACCTCTGCCGCCGGCCGCAATTCGTTGACCTCGACGTCAATCGCTTCGAGATTGCGGGCGCGCTGCTCGAGCTGCTCGCGGGTAATATTCAGGAAGCCGGGAACGACGAAGGTGTCGCTGTGCTCAATGGCCGGCGTGCCGTGCAGCTCCTCGCGGACTTCGGACAGCTTGTTCTCCAGGCGCTTCTCCCGGCCGGCGGCGCGCTGCTCGCGGGCACGCTCGATGACCGACTTGGGCATGTAATCGCGCTTGTTGGCGTCCAGGCCTGCGGTGCAGATGAAGCGGCCGGTGGCGTCATAGACCCAGACCTTGCTGGGGTCGTGAATGTCGTATCCGACGGCGAGCTGCTCGCCATGGAACTCTTCCAGGTCACGGTTAAAGTAACGGTTACCGAACAGCTCTAGCTCAGCACGGCGCACGGTGCGCAGGAGCTGCGGCCGGAACAGGGGCACGGCCTCGTCGTCAAGCACGCGATGCGGCTCAAAACCCTGCTGCACGAATTCTTCCCATTTCTCGTTCGGCGTCATGTGGCGGCGGCGGCCGGAGATCGGGTCGGTGAACTTGGGCAGGCTGCGGTGCGGCCGATTGTTGTACTCGTCGACCTTCTTCTCTACGCGCGCGACGAACTGCACCCATGCCATGAGCGGCATTACGACAGCCTCACCGCCGGCGGCGATCGCCTTGCGCGACAGCTTGAACGTGGCCAGCTTGGCCTCGCGGTCCATGTCCTTGCCGATGTAGCCCTTGTCTTCCTTGGCGGCCTTGACCCAGATGGTCTGGTGCAGCTTTTCTATGACGCCGCGCGCCTGCGAGTTGTACGGCAGGCTATTGACCATCTCGGAGCCCAGGCGGCCCATCAGGCCGGTGGCGTCGTCCGTCATCATCTCGTTGACATAGCCGGAGCCGTTGTCGACGTAGAAGATCGCGCAGATGCCGTTGTCGATGCAGGCCATGCGCAAGGCATCCAGGACAGCGAGCGCGCTTTCGGCCAGGCCGACAGACCAGCCCACGGCCTTGCGGGTGGCAATATCGACGATGGTCGTGATCTCCGGCCGGAATGGACGGCCGTGCAGCGGGTGCTGGACCTCGCTGTCGTAGGTATGGCCGTCGCCGCTGTAGATATCGCCCGGCAGGAGGTGTTCGAAGCCGCGGCGAACGAATGGCTTGAGCGTCTTAAGCTCGCGCGCGCCCATGCGGCCGGCTTCGCGGCTCACGTTGCCGATCTTGTCCAGGAAGCGGCGCACCTGGTGAATACTCGGCACGACCGCGCCGGGCACCTGCTGCCAGTCCTTAACAAACAGCTCATAGGCGTGAGCGACCGACGGCTTCTCCGGCCGCTGATAGCGCCCGAGGAAGAACGGCGCCCAGTCCGGCACGGACATGTCGCGCTCGGCGCGCTTGGGCACCAAGCTCCCGCTGCGCTCGTACTCGACGAAGCGAAGGATGCTGCGAACCGATGGCAGGCCGTCCTGGCTGCTGCGACCGCGTTCGTCTCGGGCCAGCTTGAGCATGGCCACCAGCTGGTCGCTGGCCGTGCCAATGCGGGCCATGTCCAGCAGGACCGTGGCGGCACGCTTCATGGAGTATCGGGAGCGCTCCATCAGATGGTTAAGGGCCGTCAGCACACCCTTGCGGGCGTCGGCCTTGAGCGTCTGGGCCTTGGTCTCGTCGCGGCGCTGGTGCAGGGTGACCTCGCGGGTCACTACGGCCGGCACGGCGGCAGTGGCCACAAGATGCTGGGCGGCTTTGGCGCGGATGGCATCCATGACCTCAGAGGGCGGGGTGTATTCACGGCGGGTGCCGCCGATGCCAGTTGCCTCATCGAATGACCAGGACTCGCGGGTTGCTCGCGCAATCAGCTTCCCCTTTGATGTTGGGAGCCCAGGCAGTCGCATGCCGAGCAGCTCGGTAGCGCTATAGCTGGACTTAACAGTTACCTGGTTCATCGCAACGCTCACGCCTTAACCACGCTTGATCTTGTTCATGAGCTGGCCGAACAGCTTCTCGTCCATCTGGCCCTCGATCGACTTCTGCTTGGCTCGAATGTGGCGATCGAGGACCGCCATGGCGCCGAATTCGGCACAGAGGGCCTCATCTGCGGTCAGCACCCGTCGGGCAAAGTGGCCGGCCATCCATTCCAGCGGGCGGTAGTCTTCGCAGACCGTCATCAAGGCCATGAAGGCGTCGACAGGGATCCGGCGGTCCGCTTGGCTGGGTGCGACCCAGAGGTCAAGGTGTGCCTTCGTCACCGGGCGGCACAGGATCTCAGCCATGCGGTCGGCGACGCGGTCGCGGGACAGCCCTTTGCCAAAAGCGGCATCCAGGGTCATCACGAGGGCTTGGCGAATGCCAGCATCCAGGGCGTTCTCGCCCTTTACAGCAACCACGCCGGCGGGGGTCTCGACCGCGAAGACGTCAAAGTTGAGCGCGAGCTGGTTGGCACTTGGCTCGGAACGGTTGGGCTGGCGGCGTTTGGTCATGGCTGTCTCTGGCTGTTGGTCGCTATTCAGCGTGTCGGTTCGATTCACTTTCCCTGCGTTAAACTGGAGTGCGTAGAGCTACGCGGCACACTTAACGCTTACGCTTTCGACGTCGCCGATATACTTGTGGGCATAGCGAGGGCGAATTCGGCGACCCTCTGGCGTCCAGCGAGCGGGCCAGAGCTCATGCGCAGGAATGCCGAGGAAGTCGCTGATAGCGAGCTCGCCGGAATAGGCGGGGCGGCTCAGGGCATTTCGGACGGTAGATGGCGGCAGGCCGCGCTCTCTGGCCAGGTCGTTCATCGTGCTGCCGCGCTTGCGAATGGCGGCTTTGATGTCTTCCTTGTGCCACCCAACGAGTTTGGTTTCGCTCATGGTCGGATCTTCACTTCAACCGGTGTCAGCCGGTTTTTTGATCGGGGCGTAATCCCGAAGGTTTGGTTTAGCGAAGATTAACCGTGCCGAAGTGTTCCGTCAATAGTGTTCCGCAATGGGAACACTTTATGAGCACCCCACTTACGTAGGGCATCGTATTAACTGTTTGATTTTATTGAATTTAAAAGAGCGTTTCCTGCGGCCTAAGTGTTCCGCAAGCAGGAACGCTTACAAGAGGAATAAGTGTGCCGGCAAAAAAACTCACGTCCGCAGCCGACATAGCGAAGATGCGCCTGCCTGGCCTGCCGACGACGAAGGGGAAGATCATCGAGCGGGCCGCGGCGGAAGGCTGGTACTTCGAAGAGCGGAAAGGTCTCGGCGGGACTCGTCGAATGTATGAGGTCCCCGAGCAGTACATTGCCGGAACCTCTTGGCAGCCTCCGCATATTGCGAAGGTGGTCGGCACTATTGCCGCCGGCACATCCAAGGTGGACACAGAGCTCCTGCAGCTCGCGGAGGAGGCGCTCGACGAATGGCTTCGGGCGAAGGCGCTGAGTGTCGATTCGCGGCGCAGAGGCGCGATCGTGGCGCTGCTATACGACTACATGGCCAAGGGCGCTGACCAGGAGGATGTTGCCAACATGCTCAAGGTTATGGGTGAGTGACATTGGATGTGCGCCAATCCCCTCTCCCGAGGGGGCGCACATTCCCGGTGCAGGGAGCACCTTATATGCCTTTTCGGGAAGGCATGTTGTGGTGGAAAAAACAAAAAAGGCGTTACAAGGGGTCCTGGAGCAGGTCGTTGGGGAAGCGATCAGCCCTTGCAAGGTGGGATGCACGGAGTTCCGGGGCACCGTCCGGATTGACGGCCGTCCGGCGGCCAATGACGTGACGTATCGGCCGCCTTGGGCGAGGCGCCTAGTGTTGTTTGCCGTCTGCCTGCTTCCGTTCTATCTCGGTGTCAAAATATCTGCAAAAGTGGCCTGTTTTCGTCGTTTTTTTCGCAATTTTTTTTGGCCTTTGCTAAGAGATCAGAAGGCTGCAATCCCTTGCGGCGCCTGGATTTCCGACTTTTTGGGTTGTTTTTTGGTTGGTGTCAAAACGATCACCTCCCCACAGCGAACCATTCGCCGGTATGGATCAGCACGAAGAGGGACTGGTTGGGCACCACCACTTCGCCGGACAGGACCGTCAGCCCGGTGACGCGGCCGTCGTGCGGGGCGCGCACCAGCGTGTCGTCGAGCGCGCGCCGCGCGATGGCCAGCGCGGCCTGGCGCGCGTGCATGGCCGCCACCGCGCCCGCTTCGTCGCCCACCGCCTGGGCCGTGGCGGAGCGCTGCACCTTGGCCTGCTTGAGCGAGATCGCCGCGTCGCGCTGCGTGACCTGGGCCTGGTCCAGTTGCTGGGCCGGCACGTAGCCGTCCGCTTCGAGCGGGCGCAGGCGCTCCACCGTGCGCGCGGTCAGGGCGTAGTTCTGCGCGGCGCGCGCGGCCTGCTCGGCGGCGATCGACGCCGCCGCCTGCTCGCTGGCGATGCTCCTGCGCCGGGTGCCGAGCGCGGCCTGCGCCAGCTCCAGGTCCGCCTGCGCCTGGGCGACGGCCAGCCGGTAGGGCTCGGGGTCGATCTGGAACAGCGGCGCGCCCTTGGCGACCTGCTGGTTCTCCGTGACCCACAGCCGGGCGATCCTGCCGCCGACCGGCGAGGCCACGTGGACCACGTCGGCGTCGAGCGTGGCGTCGTCGGAGGACGGGAAGCGCGCGATGCGGTGATAGGCGTAGAAGGCCATGCCGATGCCCAGCACGACGATGGCCGCGGCGATCAGGCGGCCGCGGATGGCGGGTTGGCGTGCGCCGGCCAGTTTCATGGAAATTGTCCCGTTCCGAGCAACCAGGCGAGCACGGCGACCGTCACGCCGATTGCGGTGTTGACCAGCAGTTGGCAAGGCACGATCTGCGCCCATCCGGTGGCGACGAACACCCGGTGCGCAATCACCGCGCCGAGCGCGCCGATCAGCGCGCTCAGCAGCCAGAGCGGGAAGTAGGCGCCGAACAGGTCGAACGCGGGCGCGCCGCCGAACGCGCAGCCCTGCAGCGAGGCGCACGGCGCGGCCAGCGCGGCCAGCGCCGGCATGCGGCGGCGGCCGCGAGTCCATTGCCCGAAGGGCGTGAGTGCGCTGCTTTCTGTCTGAAACATCGTCAGTTCAATGATCGGTTTCAAGGATCGGCCAGCTCGCTTCCATGCCGCTGCGTCGGAAACAATGCAGGCAATATAGCAGCACGGAATGCGCCTTGTCCAAGAGTTGCGGCGGCGGTGCCGCGCGGGGAAATCCGCGGCGCTGCCGGCGGGGTGCTGGCGGGTGTCGGCGGGGTGCTGGCCGCAGCGGCTGGCGGCCGGCGCGGGCCGGCCGGCCCGCTGGCGACGGCCGCGATTCGTACTATGCGCATGCGCATTGGATTTAACCGGACGATTCAGATCGGATAGCCATAAAGTCCGATAAGCCATCGCGTAAAAGTTTTTTCGATAATTCCGTAATTTCAATTTTTTACGCGATAAAGAATTGAACTGGACTATCATGAACCAATTCGTTCTGGCGAACGATCCGCATCGCTGACTTCGGGAGTGGCTCCCTATGAGCGCAGAGATTCTCCAGTTGTTCAGGCTGGTGGGCATCGGCTTGACGCTGATGCTTCCGCTGGCCAATCCGCTGGCATCCATGTCGCTGCTGCTGGCGCTGGGCGCGCATATGCCGGACGCCAGGCGCAAGCGCCAGATCCGGCTCGGCGCCTGCTACGTGACGTCGATCATGCTGGTGGCCTATTACTCCGGCACGTGGATCATGCGCACGTTCGACATATCGATTCCGGGCATGCGCATCGCCGGCGGCCTGATCGTTTCCTTTCTCGGCTTCAAGATGCTTTTTCCATCTGCCCCGGTAACGGACATTCCGGAAACCGGCAAGAAAAAGGCCGAGCAAAGCCAGGAGAATTCCGCCGATATCGCCTTCGTGCCGCTGGCGTTTCCGGGGACCGCCGGGCCCGGTTCCATCGCGATCGTCATCAGCCTCGCCTCCAAGCTCAGCGGCAAGCAGGACGCATATGCTCATTGGGTCCTGGCGGCGGCGCCGGTGATCGTCGCGGTGCTGCTGGGCCTGCTGTTCTGGATCTGCCTGCGCTCGTCCACGCAGCTCGTGCGCTTTCTCGGCAATGGCAGCGTCGAGGCCATCTCGCGCGTGATGGGGTTCCTGCTGGTCTGCATGGGCGTGCAGTTCGTGATCGACGGCACGCTGGAAGTCGTCGCCGCTTCGGCGCATTGAGGAGAACGTCATGTTGCGGCATTTTCGGAAGTTCCGGCTCGCGGCGCTGGGCGCGATCGCCATCGCGCTGACCGCATTGGGCGTCTCGCTCGCCTACGGCTGCACGCGCGTGCTGTATGTCGGCGCGGAGGGCCAGGTGATCACCGGACGCTCGATGGACTGGTCCGAGGACATGGGCTCCAATCTCTGGGTGTTTCCCGCCGGCATCGGGCGCGACGGCGCCGCCGGGCCGCGCTCGCCGCGCTGGACGTCGAAATACGGCAGCGTGGTCGTGTCGGGTTATGAGATCGGCAGCGTCGACGGCATGAACGAGCGCGGGCTGGTCGCCAATGCGCTGTATCTCGCCGAGACCGACTACGGCAGGCCCGACGCGCGCCGCGCGGGAATCGCCATCAGCCTGTGGGCGCAGTATGCGCTCGACAATTTCGCCACCGTCGCCGAAGCGGTCGGCGTGCTTGGCCAGAATCCCTTCCAGGTCATCGCGCCGCCGCTGCCCAACGGCAAGCCGCTGACGATCCATCTTTCGCTGTCGGACGCGCAGGGCGATTCGGCCATCCTCGAGTATCTCGGCGGCAAGCTCGTCATCCACCACGGCAAGGCGTTCAAGGTCATGACGAACTCGCCGGCCTACAGCGAGCAGCTTGCGCTCGACACTTACTGGAAGGGCGTCGGCGGCCTGACGTTCCTGCCCGGCACCAATCGCGCCGCGGACCGCTTCGTGCGCGCGTCGTTCCTGCTCGACGCGATTCCGAAGCAGCTCGATCCGAACTACATCGCCGGCGTGCCGAACCGGTCGTACGCGTTCCAGGCCGTGGCCGGCGTGATGAGCGTGATGCGTTCGGTGAGTGTGCCGCTCGGCATCAGCACGCCGGACCAGCCCAACCTGTCCTCGACCATCTGGCGCACCGTGTCGGACCAGAAGAACCTGGTCTACTACTTCGACTCGGCCACGCGCCCGGACACGTTCTGGGTGTCGCTGGACAAGCTGAACCTGAAAGCCGGCGCGCCGGTGCTGAAGCTGGCGATGGACAGGGGGCAGGTCTATGCGGGAGAGGTGTCGGCGTCGTTCGTGCCGGCGCCGCCGTTCACGTTCATGCCGGCGCCCTGACGCGCGGCGGATGAAAAAAGGCGTGGCGGTCGCCCGCCACGCCTTCCTGCGCGCCCGCGCGCCAGATCAGGCCCGGACGTCGGCCCTGGCGAGGTGCCTGGCCAGGAACGCTTCCATCGCCTCGTAGAAGTCGAAGCGGTTTTCCTCGTTGTGGAAGCCGTGCCCTTCGTTTTCCTTGAGCAGGTAGGCCACGTCCACGCCGCGCTTGCGCAGCGCCTCCACGATCTGGTCGCTCTCGGCCTGCTTGACGCGCGGGTCGTTGGCGCCCTGGGCCACCAGCAGCGGCGTGCGGATGCGGTCGGCGAAGAACACCGGCGAGGCATCGTGCATGGCCTTGCGGTCGTTCTCGTCGTTGGGGTTGCCGATCATCTCGTAGAGCATGTCGAGCATCGGCTTCCAGTAGGCGGGAATGGTCTCGAGCAGCGTGAACAGGTTCGACACGCCCACGTAGTCGATGGCCGCGGCGTAGCGCTCGGGCGTGAAGGCCACGCCCGCGAGCACCGCATAGCCGCCGTAGCTGCCGCCGTAGATGGCCACGCGGCGCGGATCGGCGATGCCCTGCGCGACGAGCCAGTCGACGCCGTCGTCGATGTCGTTCTGCATGGTCCGGCCCCATTGCTTGAAGCTGGCTTCCCAGAACTTGCGCCCGTAGCCGGTGGAGCCGCGGAAGTTGACCTGCAGCACGGCATAGCCGCGGTTGGCCAGCAACTGCACTTCGGGGTTGAAGCCCCATACGTCGCGCGTCCACGGGCCGCCGTGCGGGTTGACCACCAGCGGCAGGTTCCGCGCCTCGGCGCCCGGCGGCAGCGTCAGGTAGCCGTGCAGTTGCAGGCCGTCGCGCGAGGTGAAGCCGACCGGCTGCATTGGCGCCATGTCGGCCTCGTCGAGCCACGGCAGGATCTGGCCCAGCGACACCAGCTTGCCGGTGTTGCTGTCGTACAGGTAGCGCGTGCCGGTGGTGCGGTCGCTCGACGCGGACACGATCATGCGGGTCTCGTCGCGCGTGATGCTGGTGACGTGGTGCTCGTAGCCGGGCAGCTGGCGCTCGAGGTCGGCGTGGATCCGCTGGCTGCGCGCGTCGAAGAAATGGCGGCGCGTCTTCCAGTCGGTGTACCAGGCGGCGGTGAGCACGCGGCGGTGGCGCGAGTAGCCGAGGCCGCCGACGTCGACCTCGCCGTGCTCGAACACCAGCTTGCCTTCCTGCGCGGTGTGCGGGTCGAACTCGAAGATGGCGAGCTTGTCGCGGCCGCGGTTCGACTGCACGTAGAGCTGCGCGTCGTCGAAGGTGAAGAACAGCGGCGCGACCGTCTCGCGGAAATCCGTGGTGAGGATGGGGCGGAACGGCTCGTCCTCGGTGTCGCGGTAGAGCAGGGTGGTGTTGACGCCGTCGCTGGCGGTGGCCACGCGCAGGCGCCCGGCGTGGTCGGTGCCCCAGCTCATCACGTTGCCGGGATTCTCGGCGATCTGCACGGACTCGCCGGTCGCGACGTCCACGCGCAGCACGTCGAAGACCTGCGGGTCGCGCTTGTTGTGGGACAGCAGGATGTGGCGGTCGTCGTCCTCGAGGTCGTCCACGATCTCCGCGCGCACGCCGGGATACGGCGTCAGGTCGACCGGCTCGCCGCCGTCGACCGGCACCGACAGCACGTGGAAGTTCTCGTCGCCGCCGAAGTCCTTGATGTAGAGGATGTGGGCGTTGCCCTTCCAGGTGTGGAGGGGCAGGTCGCGCTCGGTCTCGGCGGTCAGCGGGCGCGCTTCGCCGAGCAGGTTGCCGTCGGCGTCGATGGCCTGCACGAAGACGTTCTGGCGGCCCTGGTGGCGCGCCAGGAAGGAAAGATGGCGCCCGTCCGGCGAGATCGAGAACTGGGAGCGGTCCGGCTTGCGGAACAGCTCGCGCACCGTGTAGTGCCTGGGTGTCTTTGCGTTGCTCTGGTTCAAGGCTGGCTCCTGGATGGGTTCGGGGTGGCCCGCGGCGCGCTCACTCGGCGCGTTGCGCCGCGGGCACGCGGTCGCGCGGGGCGGCCGGGGCGGCCGGGGCGGATGACGCTGATGGCGCTGATGGCGCGGCGGCCGCATCGGGCGCGGGCGGCGGTGGCTGGTCCTGGTCTTCCTGGTCCTGCGTGGCCTCGCGGCGTTCGATTTCCTCGCGCGTGGAGGTGGACAGGTCCCAGCTGGCGATGAACAGCGCGGCGATCAGCGGGCCGATGACGAAGCCGTTCAGGCCGAACAGCGCCATGCCGCCCAGCGTGGAGATCAGCACCACCCAGTCGGGCATGCGGGTGTCCTTGCCGACCAGGATCGGGCGCAGCACATTGTCCACCGTGCCGATCACCAGCACGCAGAAGCCGATCAGGACCGCGCCCTTGCCGACCTCGCCGGTGAGCAGGAAGTAGATCGCCACCGGCCCCCAGATCAGCGCCGCGCCGACCGCCGGCAGCAGCGAGAGGAAGGCCATCAGCACGCCCCACAGCAGCGAGCCCTGGATGCCGAGGAACCAGAAGATCAGCCCGCCGAGCGCGCCCTGCACGGCGGCCACCACGATGTTGCCCTTGACGGTGGCGCGCGCCACCGTGGTGAACTTGCGCAGCAGGTGCTGCTTGTGCGGCTCGCTCAGCGGAATGGCCTGCACGATGCGGCGCGAGATCTCCGCGCCGTCGCGCAGCAGGAAGAACAGCAGGTACAGCATCACGCCGAAGCTGACCACGAACTGGAACGTGTTCTGGCCGATGCTCAGCGCCTGCGTGGCGATCAGCTGGCTGCCCTGCGCGGCGCCGGCGGTGAGCTTGGCCTGCACGCCGGCGATGTCGGCCATGCCGAAGCGGTCCAGCACCCGGTTCACGGACGGCGGCAGCGCGTGCACGGCCTGCTGGAAGTAGGCGCCGAAGTTGAGCTGCCCGGTCTTGATCTGCTGGTAGACCGTGCTGACCTCCTGGGCCAGCGCGCCGGTCACGAAGATCAGCGGCAGCACCACGATCAGCAGGCACAGCGTCAGCGTGGCCAGCGCGGCGAGGTTGCGGCGCCCGCCCATGCGGCGCGTGAGCCAGTTGTTGGGCGGCGTGAAGATGATGGCGAGGATGGCGCCCCAGAACACGGCGCCGAAGAACGGCCACAGCACGAAGCAGAATGCGATCGAGACTGCGGCCAGCAGCAGGTAGAACGCCTTCTGCTGCATGTCTGCTGGTTGGGTCATGGCGCTGTCACCTTGCGTGGAAAATCCCCCGGGGGCACGGGATTATCCCGTCCCGGCATGACAACTCGCCGGGGCGCTGGTCAGGGCGCGGGCGCGCCGACCGGCAGGCCGGTGGTGGCCGGGGCCGGGGCGGGTGGCTATCGGTTATCGGCGGCGGGCTGCGGACTAGCGTACCAGCGGATCGCGAAAGCCGGTGTCGGCGGCGCCGGGCGCGCGGGCGGTCCGGGTGTCGCCGGCGGTACCTTTCTGCCAGGTATCGTAGGCCCAGTAGCCGGCCGCGGCGAGGCCGCCGAGCTTGGCCAGCTTCCAGCCCCAGCGCAGCACCGGGGTCTTGCGCAGCAGGGGCAGCGCCAGGGAAATCGTGGAACTGAGGACCGGGTAGTCGCGCGCCAGGCCCAGCAGCTTGAGCAAGGAGGCGGGCTGCGCCACGCGCGGCAGCCAGTTGCCGAGGCGGCCGAAGCGCGCCGCGCTGCCGCGTACCTGGTGCAGCGCCTGGGCGCAGTCATAGCGCTCCAGCGCGGCGCGCGTGATCAGCAGTTCCTTGCGGATCGCCAGCGGCAGGCGCACTTCGCGCGAATAGCGCACCGGGCGCGGATGCGCGCGCGGCTGGCCGGCGTCGCGGGCCGCGGCGGTGTCGGCGCGCTCATCGGCGCGTTCGGCCGGTGCGTCGCTGGGGTTGGACGGCGTGCTCATCGGCGCAGGATCTCCCGGTCTTTGTCGATCTCGGCCAGGGTGGCCTCGAACAGGGGCGGGGCATGCCGCACGAGGTGGCGCGCCAGCGCCAGGCAGACCGCGCACGCGGCGAGGTAGAACAGGACCAGCGCGCCCAGCGCCTGCCAGCGGTAGGTGTCCCAGAACACGATGGCGATCAGCACGGTCAGCGTGACCAGGGACAGGCCGAAGAACACCAGCCCGAAGCAGGCCAGCAAGGCCATCTTCATCAGGCGCGATCGTTCTTCCGCGAGTTCGACGCTGGCGAGTTCGAGGCGCGTCTGCACCATCGCCACCAGCGATCCTGCCAGGCTGCGCAGGGCGTCCATGAACTTGGGAGAGGAGGTCGGGTCGCTCATGCAATTCCGGCAAGGGCGTGCAGCACGGGGCTGCACCGGTTGCGGACGGGAGCCGGGCCGGCGGAACATGCCGCCGGAGGGCGTTTGCTCCGCATGTTGCCGCGCGCTGCGCAATGCGTGGGCGCAATACGGCTAACGCGGGGCACTCGTTCCTGGCGCCGGGCCATCAGGCCCGGCGGGTCGCATGGTTCAGGATTACTTGCGGTTGAGCAGCAGGCCGACCAGCAGGCCGACGCCGGCCGCCACGCCGACGGCGCGCCACGGGTGATCGTGCACGTAGTCGTCGGTGGCGCGCGCGGCCGCCTTGCTCTTGGTGACGACGGCGTCCTGGAGGTCCTGCGCCTTTTCCTTGGCCTGCTTCAGCAGGCCCATGCCGCGCTCGCGCAGTTCGGCAGCTTTCTCGCCGGTGGTCGAGGCCGCTTGCTTAAGCAGTTCTTCGGCATCGGACAAAACGGTCTTGACATCGCTCATCAGTTTCTCCTGTTTGCGGGCGGTGGTTTCGGATTGTGACATTTTGCCTTCCTCGCACGGTGTCGGGCAGCCTTCTCGCCCTCTTTCTTAGCATATGCGGGGAGCCGCCGTGGTTTCAACACCACGGGTCCGACAAGTTATGTAGGACGCTGACTTGAGACAAAAGTCCTTAAGATGAAAAGGTGATTTTGTAGTGACTTTATATTTGTTTGGGTTGGATCGCAATCGGACTAAACTGGTTCAACCCCAATTTCTCGCGGAAGGAGACAGAGATGGCACTACGTCTAGGCGATATTGCGCCGGATTTCGAGCAGGACTCCAGCGACGGCCCGATCCGCTTCCATGAATGGCTGGGCGACAGCTGGGGCGTGCTGTTCTCGCATCCGGCGGACTTCACGCCGGTCTGCACCACCGAGCTGGGGCTGACCGCCAAGCTCAAGGGCGATTTCGCCAAGCGCAACGTCAAGGTCATCGCGCTGTCGGTCGACCCGGTCGAATCGCATCGCGAGTGGATCAAGGACATCAACGAAACGCAGGGCACCACGGTCAACTTCCCCATCATCGCCGATGGCGACCGCAAGGTCTCGCAGCTCTACGACATGATCCATCCCAACGCGAACGAGACCCTGACGGTGCGTTCGCTGTTCGTGATCGACCCGAAGAAGAAGGTGCGCCTCATCATCACCTACCCGGCCAGCACCGGGCGCAATTTCAACGAGATCCTGCGCGTGATCGACTCGCTGCAGCTCACCGACAACCACAGCGTCGCCACGCCGGGCAACTGGCAGGACGGCGAGGACGTGGTGATCGTGCCTTCGCTGAAGGACGAGGAAGTGATCAAGCAGAAATTCCCGAAGGGCTACAAGGCCGTGCGGCCTTACCTTCGCCTGACGCCGCAGCCCAATCGCTAGGGGCCCGGCGGCAGGCCGGCCGGGCGCGTGGCGCCGGCCGGCGCGTCACGGTGTTGTAACACGATGGGCTCGCCCGTCGTCTCTCCTTGGTAGTGTGCTTGGCCCGGCTTCGCAGCCGGGCCTTTTTGCTTCTTGCCCTTGGATTTCGGAGACGGGGCGGGCGCAGGCTTCAGTAGAAGGCCTGGATGCCGGTCTGGGCACGGCCCAGGATCAGCGCGTGGATGTCGTGGGTGCCTTCGTAGGTGTTGACCACTTCGAGGTTGACCACGTGGCGGATCACGCCGAACTCGTCCGAGATGCCGTTGCCGCCGAGCATGTCGCGCGCCACGCGGGCGATGTCGAGCGACTTGCCGCACGAATTGCGCTTCATGATCGAGGTGATTTCCACCGCGGCGGTGCCTTCGTCCTTCATGCGGCCCAGGCGCAGGCAGCCTTGCAGGCCCAGCGTGATCTCGGTCTGCATGTCGGCCAGCTTCTTCTGCACGAGCTGGTTGGCGGCCAGCGGGCGGCCGAACTGCTGGCGGTCCAGCGTGTACTGGCGCGCGGTGTGCCAGCAGAACTCGGCGGCGCCGAGCGCCCCCCAGGCGATGCCGTAGCGGGCCGAGTTCAGGCAGGTGAACGGACCCTTGAGGCCGGACACGCCGGGCATCAGGTTGTCTTCCGGCACGAACACCTGGTCCATGACGATCTCGCCGGTGATCGAGGTGCGCAGGCCGACCTTGCCGTGGATCGCGGGCGCCGACAGGCCCTTCCAGCCCTTTTCCAGGATGAAGCCGCGGATGGCTTCCTTGCCGTCGTCGCCGGCCAGCTTGCCCCACACCACGAACACGTCGGCGATTGGCGAGTTGGTGATCCACATCTTGGCGCCGCTCAGCTCATAGCCGCCCGCCACCTTCCTGGCGCGCGTGACCATCGAGCCCGGGTCCGAGCCGTGGTTCGGCTCGGTCAGGCCGAAGCAGCCGATCCACTCGCCGGTGGCGAGCTTGGGCAGGTATTTCTGCTTCTGCGCTTCGCTGCCGAATTCGTAGATCGGCACCATCACCAGCGAGGACTGCACGCTCATCATCGAGCGGTAGCCCGAATCCACCCGTTCCACCTCGCGCGCGATCAGGCCGTAGGACACGTAGTTCAGTCCCGGGCCGCCGTATTGCTCGGGAATGGTCGGGCCCAGCAGGCCGAGCTCGCCCATTTCGCGGAAGATCTCGACGTCGGTCTTCTCGTTGCGAAACGATTGCAGCACGCGCGGCGCGAGCTTGTCCTGGCAATAGGCCTGGGCGGCGTCGCGCACCATGCGCTCGTCGTCGCTCAGTTGCTGGTCCAGCAGCAGCGGGTCGGCCCAGTTGAATTCGGCGTTGGCAGCCATGTAGGTCTCCTTCGGTAGTGCAGTGCGTTGTGCGGGTTCGTGCAGGGGTTTGCGGGCGCCGGCGGGATGGCGCGGCGGATCGGGCCGGGCGGTCTCGCGGGTGGCCTGGGGTCAGCAGGCCTCAACAAAAGCATCGGCGCATTCCGCGGTCTGCGGTGACTTTCGTGACTTTCGCCGCGACTTTTTAGTTCCGCATTGCGGAACTTTGTTCCGATGATGTAGTATAGCGCAATGCGCGGTCCGTGCAATAGCCGGAATCGGCATGACCGTGGCGGCCCCGCCCGTTGCGGCCGCGGCACCTTCCCATTCCACCAGCCGGAGCGCTCTCTTGGCCACCGAACCGCAAGCCTTGCCCGCCACGCAGCAGGCGGATGCCACCGGCCCCGCGCCGCGCGAGAGCGATCCCAACTTCGTCGCCGCGCTGGCGCGCGGCCTGGAGCTGCTGCGCTGTTTCCGCACCGGCGAAGCGATGCTGGGCAACCAGGACTTCGTGCGCCGCACCGGTTTTCCCAAGGCGACCGTGAGCCGGCTGGCCGGCACGCTGGTGCAGCTCGGCTACCTGCGCTACGACGACAGCCTGGGCAAGTACGCGCTCGACGCCGGCGTGCTGGCGCTCGGTTATGCGTACCTGTCGGCGTCGGGCGTGGTGGCGCTGGCGCGGCCGCACATGCTGGCGTTCGCGCAGTCCTACGGGGTCTCGGTCTCGCTCGGCAAGCGCGAGCGCATGGAGGTGATCTATCTGGAGTCGATCCGCAACGATGCCGGCGTGATGCTCGGGCTGGGCGTGGGCTCGCGCCTGTCGCTGGTGTCGAGCTCGATGGGGCGCGCCTACCTGGCGGCGCTGCCGGCGGCGCGGCGCGAGCGCGTGCTGGCGGAATTCGCACAGGCTTTCCCGGAGCAATGGAAGACGCAGGAAGGGCCGACGCGCGCGGCACTGGCGCAGGCCGCCGGGCAGGGCTACGCGGCCTCGTTCCGCGACTGGCACCCGGCCATCCACGCCTGCGCGGTGGCGTTCCGGCCGGTGGGGGAGAAGGAGCTGCACATGCTGAGCTGCAGCGCCTCCTACGGTTCCGTGGAAGAGGCCGTGTTCCACGACAAGCTGGCGCCGGCCCTGCGCGCGCTGGCCGCGCGGCTGTCGGACCCGGCGCCCTGAGCGCGCGTCAGAGGTCGGTGCGCAGCTTCCACAGCTCGGGGAACAGCACCACGTCGAGCATCTTGCGCAGGTAGCTCACGCCCTCGGTGCCGCCGGTGCCGCGCTTGAAGCCGATCACGCGCTCCACCGTGGTGACATGGCGGAAGCGCCATTGGCGGAACGCATCCTCCAGGTCGACGAACTTCTCGCCCAGTTCGTACAGTTCCCAGTGCGCGCCGGGCTGGCGGTAGACCTCCAGCCACGCCGCCTCCACCGAGGCGTTCTCGCCGGCCGGGCGGGTCCAGTCGCGCTCGATGCAGCCCGCGTCGATGGCGAAGCCGCGCCGCGCCATCAGGCGGATCGCCTCGTCGTACAGCGACGGCGTGCGCAGCGCCGCCTCTACCAGCGCGAGGTGCTCGGGCCGGTGCGCATGCGGGCGCAGCATGGCGGCGTTCTTGTTGCCGAGGATGAACTCGATCTCGCGGTACTGGTAGGACTGGAAACCCGACGACATGCCGAGATACGGGCGCATCGCCGAGTATTCCGGCGGCGTCATGGTGGCCAGCACGTTCCACGCCTGCACCAGCTGCTCCATGATGCGCGACACGCGCGTGAGCATCTTGAAGGCCGGCGGCAACTGGTCGCCGCGCACGCACTCGCGCGCCGCGCGCAGCTCGTGCAGCGCCAGCTTCATCCACAGCTCGCTGGTCTGGTGCTGCACGATGAACAGCATCTCGTTGTGCTCGGGCGAGAGCGGATGCTGGGCGGTGAGGATCTGGTCCAGCGCCAGGTAGTCGCCGTAGCTCATGTCCCCGGCGAAGTCCATCTGCGCATCGTGCCAGGCGGCCTCGCCGCCCGCCGCCGCGGCATTCGTGGCGTTGGCGGCGTTCGTGGCATCGCCAGGCCCCGACATCGGGCATCCCTTGTTGGCGCTCATGTCGTTCTCCTCCTCAAGTCACCAGGCCGCGCGCCTGATGGCGGGCTTCCTTGTAGCTGCCGCTGTCGAGCACGTCGCGCAGCACCTCCACCGCGTCCCACACGTCGGCGAAGCCGATGTACAGCGGCGTGAAGCCGAAGCGCGCGATGCGCGGCTCGCGGTAGTCGCCGATCACGCCGCGCTCGATCAGTGCCTGCACCAGCGCGAAGCCGTCGGGATGGGCGAAGCTGACGTGGCTGCCGCGGCGCGCGTGCGCGCGCGGCGTGGCCAGCTCGAGCGGATGGTGGCCGCAGCGCTGCTCGACCAGCGCGATGAACAGGTCGGTCAGCAGCAGCGACTTGGCGCGCAGCGCCTGCATGTCGGTCCGGGCGAAGAGGTCCAGGCCGCATTCGACCATCGCCAGCGAAGTCACCGGCTGGGTGCCGCACAGGAAGCGGCCCACGCCCGCGCGCGGGCGGTAGCCCGGCTCCATCGCGAACGGCGCGGCGTGGCCCCACCAGCCCGACAGCGGCTGCCAGAACGCATCGCGCAGCGCCGGCGCGACCCACAGGAAGGCCGGCGAGCCGGGGCCGCCGTTGAGGTATTTGTAGGTGCAGCCCACCGCGTAGTCCGCGCCCGACGCCGTCAGCGCCACCGGCACCGCGCCGGCCGAATGGGCCAGGTCCCACACCGTGAGCGCGCCGCGCGCGTGCGCCATCGCGGTCACGGCGGCCATGTCCAGCATCTCGCCGCTCTTGTAGTTCACGTGGGTCAGCATCAGCACCGCGGTGTCGGCGCCGACCGCGGCGTCGATCTCCTGCGGCGCGTCGACCAGGCGCAGCGAATAGCCTTGCTGCAGCAGGTCGGCCAGGCCCTGCGCGATGTACAGATCGGTGGGGAAGTTGCTGGCTTCCGAGACGATGACCTTGCGCCGCGGGTCGCGCGCCTGCTGCACGCGCAGCGCCGCGGCCAGGACCTTGAACAGGTTGATCGAGGTGGTGTCCGTCACCACCACTTCGTCTTCGCCGGCGCCGATCAGCGGCGCGAGCTTGTTGCCCAGGCGCTGCGGCAGGTCGAACCAGCCGGCGGTGTTCCAGCTGCGGATCAGGCCATGCCCCCATTCCTCGCTCACCACCTCGGCGGCGCGCGCGGCGGCGCTGCGCGGGCGCGCGCCCAGCGAGTTGCCGTCGAGATAGATCACGCCTTCGGGCAGCGCGAACTGGTCGCGCAGCGGGCGCAGCGGGTCCTGCCGGTCGAGTGCGAGGCATTGCTCGCGGCTTGGTGCGGTCATGGGAGCTTCCTGGAGAAAAAACGGATTCGGTGGGCCTGCGCGTCAGGCCAGGCTGCGCAGCACGGCGCGCACCGGGCTGGCGTCGAGCCCGGCCAGGCGCAGCGGCAGCGCGATCAGTTCGTAGTCGCCGGCGGCGACGGCGTCGAGCACCAGCCCTTCGAGGATGGCCAGCCGGTGCCGGCGCACCATGCGGTGCGCCTCCATCGTCTTCGATTCCTGCGGGTCCAGCGAGGGCGTGTCGATGCCGACCAGCATCACGCCGTGGGCGGCCAGCAGCGCGATGGTCGCGGGCGCCACCGCGCAGAACGCCGGGTCCCACCGCGCCAGCGGCGCGGCCTGGTAGGTGCGCAGCAGCACGCGCGGCGGCGTGCCGGCCAGCGCGTGTTCGACGTGGCGCGGCTCGACCAGCGGCGCGGCGCCCAGGCAATGGATCACGCGGCACGGGCCGAGGTAGGGCGCGAGGTCGACCGCGCCGATGGGCGCGCCGTCGGCGGCGTAGTGCAGCGGCGCGTCGGCATGGGCGCCGGTGTGCGGCGACAGCGTGATGCGGCCCACGTTGACCGGGCAGTGCGCGTCCATCTGCCACGCGCGCTCCTGCCGGAACGGCGTGTCGCCGGGCCACACGGGGGTGTCGGGCGACAGCGGCGGGCTGATGTCCCAGAGCTGGCGCTCGGGCGTGGCGGTGGCGGCGGGGCGGTTCGTCATTGGCGGGGCGGGCGAGTGGCGCCGGGGTCCGGCGTTCCTTGGCTCGGCGAGGAGCGGATGACGGCATGATAGTCAATATCCCAGGCAAGAGGCTTGCTAAATACCCCGGGTATCGACCTCGGATTCGCATAGAATTTCACCGAATACGAGAATGTGGAAAGAATCTGCGAAATGAACCTGGACCCTACCGATCTGCGCATCCTGGCCTGCCTCCAGGAGAACGGGCGCATCAGCAACCAGGACCTGGCCGACCGCGTGGCGCTGTCGCCGTCGGCGTGCCTGCGCCGCGTGCGGCTGCTGGAGGAAAGCGGCGTGATCGGCGGCTACCGCGCGTGGTTCGACGCCGAGCAGCTCGGGCTGGAGATCGAGGCCATCGTGCAGGTGTCGATGCGGCACGACGTGGAGGGCTGGCACGATACCTTCAACGCGGCGGTGCAGGCGTGGCCCGAGGTGGTGTCGGCCTACATCATCACCGGCGACAGCAACTACATCCTCAAGGTGCAGGCGCGCAACCTCAAGCACTACTCGGATTTCATCGTCAACCGGCTGTACCGCACGCCGGGCGTGATGGACATCCGCTCCAACATCGTGCTGCAGAAGATCAAGACCGACGGTTCGCCGCTGGCGGTGATCAAGGGCGCGCCGGGCGCTTGAGCGTTGCCTGCGCGCCGCGTGCGCGTTGTCTGGGCGCCGCCTCGCGCGGCGCGTGCAGCGCGATCAGGCGGCGCAGCGCGTCCTTGAGCTGGTCGGCCTGCGCCGGGCCGAAATCGTCGAGCATCCGGCGCTCGTGCCGCGCGGCCTGCGCGAGCAGGGCGCGCGCGCAGGCCCGGCCGCGCGCGGTGATGGAAACCAGCGCGTGGCGGCGGTCGCGCGCGCCGTTGCGGCGCGCGACCAGCCCGCCGGCCTCCATGCGGCCGATCAGCTTGGTCAGGGTGGGCTGCTTGGCGAGGGTGAGATCGGCCAGCGCGCCGATGGTGCATTCGGGCCGGTCGGCCAGCGCGGCCAGCACGCGCCATGCGGGGATCGAGAGGCCGGCGGCCTCCACCTGCCGGTGGAACTCGTCCGCCATCAGGTGGCTCGCGCGCGCCAGCAGGTAGGGCAGGTAGCCGTCGACGAAGGCGCCCGCCGGTGGTGGCGGCGGTGGCGGCGGAGATGGCTGCGGTTGCGTCATGGCGCGCGCCCGGCGCCTCAGTCGGCGAGCGGGCGGGTGGTGCCGAAACGGCCGTCGTGGAACACCAGCGGGCCGCCGGCGAGGCCGTGCACGCCGCAGCGCTCGACCTCGCCCACGAAGATCACGTGGTCGCCTTCGTCGTAGCGGCTGCGGTTGTGGCATTCGAACCAGGCCAGCGCATCGGCCAGGATCGGCAGGCCGGTCTCGGACAGGCGGTAGTCCACGCCGGCGAAGCGGTCGCCCTTGAGCGTGGCGAAGCGCTGGCACAGGTCCAGCTGCGAGTCCGACAGCACATTGATGATGTAGTGCGAGCCGTCGCGGAACATCGGCAGGCTGTTGGCGCGCGTGGCCATGCTCCACAGCACCAGCGGCGGATCGAGCGAGACCGAGTTGAACGAGCTGGCGGTGATGCCGACGAACGGCGCGCCCGGCGGCGAGCCGGGGCCCGCGCGCGTGGTGATGACCGTCACGCCGGTGGCGAACTGGGACAGCGTGCGCCGGAAGTGCAGCGTGTCGAAATCGGGAGAGGCAGCCTTGCCGACGGTGCGCGGCGTGGCTTCAGGCATGCCCATAGCGCGGGCTCCACTTGAATCCATGAAATTTCATATATTATTTGCGCCGGCGACGAGAAGCACAAGTACAAGCTAAGGCGTCCGGCGCGGCGCATCGGTGGGCTGGCGCACCAAGGCGGCGGCGTGCCCCCGGACCCGGCGCCCTGCCGGCCGGACAGGCCGTGGGGATTGTAGCGGAGTCCCAATCCCGACCCGCCAGTGTGGCGTTGTCCGGGCCGGCGCCGCTGCCTAGCCGGGAACACGGACACATGACGGGAAACGCATGACCGCGGCCACGCTCCGCATGCGTCCCGGCGGGGACGGCCTGCCGCCATGCCGCCGCGGGCGCGCCGGGGCGGCATGAGATGCGCCGAACGAGTATGCTAGTTGAATCCACCGTCGGAGCCGGAGAAAACAAGATGGAAAAAGAGTTGGAAAGCGAGCGCGAGGTCGCCACCCTGGGCGGCGGCTGCTTCTGGTGCCTGGAAGCGGTCTACCAGCAGGTCAGGGGCGTGCGGGCGGTGGAATCGGGCTATACCGGCGGCCACGTGAACCATCCGACTTACGAGCAGGTCTGCGACGGCGACACCGGCCACGCCGAAGTGGTGCGCGTGACGTTCGACCCCTCGGTGATCAAGTACCGCGAGATCCTGGAAATCTTCTTCGCCATCCACGATCCGACCACGCTCAACCGGCAGGGCAACGACGTCGGCCCGCAGTACCGCTCGGTGATCTTCACCCATTCGGAGCCGCAGCGCGCGACGGCCGAGTACGTGATGCGCGAAGTGACCGCGCAAAAGCTGTACGACGCCCCGCTGGTGACGCAGATCGAGCCGGGCCAGCCGTACTGGCGCGCCGAGGAAGGCCACCAGAACTACTACCAGACCCATCCGACCCAGGGCTATTGCTCGTTCGTGATCTCGCCCAAGCTGGCCAAGTTCCGGCAGAAGTTCGCGCACCTGCTGGTGCGCTGATCCGCCGGCGCGCTCAGTCGCGCGCCAGCCGCTCGGCGATGGCCTCGGCCAGCCGCACGCAGCTCAGCGGCGCGCAGCCCTCGGCCTTGTTGCTCACGATCACGTAGGCGGGCTGGCCCGCGCGCAGCGTGCGGACCACTTGTCCGGCGATCACCGCGCGCGTGTGCGGGTCCTCGTCCAGCAGCCGGTCGAACGGCGCGTAGCGCGATTCGGCCTGCTCGTAGGCGAAGCCCGCATGCAGCATCCAGCGCAGCACCAGCGGCCCCGGTATGCCTTCGTCCATCAGCGCCTGCGCCGGCAACTGGCGCTCGGCCGGCGGCATGCGCTCGCGCGCCGACAGGCAGAAGCGCACGCCGCGCGCGCGCAGCAGCTTGATGAAGCGCGGCGTGAGCAGGGATGCGTCGCGCAGCTCCACCGCGTAGCACGCATGCGGATTGGCGCCGGCATCGAGCGCGGGCAGCGCGCCGAGGAAGGCGTCGAGCCGCGCCAGGAAGCCGGCGCCGTCCGCGGCCATCGCGCCCAGCGGCGAAAGCTGGAACAGCAGCGGGCCGCATTTCTCGCCGAGCCCCGCGGTGGCCGGGCCGATGAAGTCGCGCGCGGCGATCTCCGCGTTCAGGAAGCTGGCGTTGGCCAGCCGGCCCGCGCCCTCGGCGGTGCGCAGCCACGGATCGCAGATGCTGGCGGGCGCCTTGGTCAGGAAGCGGAAATGCGCGGGCACCTGGGCCGCGTAGGCAACGTAGTCGGCCAGCGGGATCGGCGCGTAGAAGCCGCGGTCGATGCCGGCCGCGCGCAGCAGCGGATGCTGCGAATAGGCGGCCAGGCCCTTGCGCGAGAGCAGGCTGTCGCTGTATTCGCCCTGGTAGACCAGGCCGTTCCAGCCGCCGTAGGACCACGACGAGGTACCGAGATGCAGGCCGGCGGGAAGGCGTTCGGCCAGCGCGAGGAGGGCGGGATCGGGCGGCGGCGCCTGCACGCTTTTTCCGCGTGCGGGGCGCGCCGCCGGCGCGGCGGCCGGCACGGGTGTTTCCGGCAAGCCGCCGAACAGGTCTTCAGTCAAGCGGGTTTTCAGTCCAGCGGTTTGTCGTAGATGTAGCGGCGCGACCAGGGCAGGCTCTGCGAGGGCAGGCCGGCCTTGTGGCAGACCACCTGGTAGATCGACATCTGGTCGGTATCGAAGGCGTGCGCGCAGCCCGCCAGGTAGACGCGCCAGATGCGGTATTTCTTCTCGCCCACCATCGCGCGGATGGTATCACCCTGCGCCTCGAAGTTGTCCGCCCAGTGGTGCAGCGTGCGGTTGTAGTGGTTGCGCATCAGCTCCACGTCGGTGGCTTCCAGGCCGCCGCGCTGGAGCGTGTTGAGCACCATGCCGATGTGCGGCAGCTCGCCCTGCGGGAACACGTAGCGGTCCATGAATTCGGAGCCGTCCATCGGCGTGGCGCCGCTCTCGGGATCGGGCGAGGTGATGCCGTGGTTCATGGCGAAGCCGTCGTCGGCCAGCAGCTCGCGCATGCGCTTGAAGTAGCCGGGCAGGTTGTCCTTGCCGACGTGCTCGAACATGCCGACGCTGGTGATGCGGTCGAACGTGCCGGCGGTGTCGCGGTAGTCCTGCAGGCGGATCTCGATGCGGTCCGACAAGCCCGCCTGCCTGACCCGCTCGGTGGCCAGGTCGAACTGGTTCTGCGACAGCGTGATGCCCACGCAGCGCGCGCCGAACTTCTGCGCCGCGCGCAGCACCAGCGCGCCCCAGCCGCAGCCGATGTCGAGCAGGGTCTGGCCGGGCTGCAGGCGGATCTTGGTCAGGATGTGGTCGATCTTCTTGCGCTGCGCGGTGGCGAGGTCCTCGTCGCCGTTCTCGAAGTAGGCGCAGGAATAGACCATCGCCGGATCGAGCCAGAGCGCGTAGAACGCGTTGGAGACGTCGTAGTGGTACTGGATCGAGGCCTTGTCGGCGGCCTTGGTGTGGGCGAAGTGCTGCGCCACGCGGGCCAGCGCGCCGCCGGCCTGCGCGCTGGCGGCGGCGGAGAAGCGGTAGGCCACGGCGATGATGTCGCTGAGCTTGCCGTCCAGGTCGATCTTCTCCTGCACGTAGGCTTCGCCGAGGTTGTCGAGGCTCGGCGTGAGCAGCAGCGGCAGCGCGCCCGCCTCGCGGACCGTCAGCGTGACCGCGGGCTGCTCGAAACGGCCGAGCGGATACTCGTTGCCGTTCCATAATCGCAGCTTGACCGGGAGGTTGGCTCGCTCGCGCAGATCGGCGATCCAGTGATCCAGTTGCTTGTCCAGTGCTTGCTTGAAAAACATGCGGCCTCCCAAATTGGCGGTTGCGGCACACTCCTCGAACCTCAGCAGCGGGCAGGCTGGGCCTGCACACGATGGCGTCTTCCTCGCGGAAGTGCCGATGACTCACTTTACGACAATTCCCAATTTTGTGCAGTGCGCGGCCCCGATGCGCGCGGGGCCGCGGCCGCCTGGCCGCCCGGACAATTCAGCCGCTATTCAGCCGCCATTCAACGGCTCACGGCGACAGCCGCACGATCTGCCACGCGCCGTCCGCCTGCAGCCGGTAGGCGATGCGGTCGTGCAGGCGCGACGGCCGGCCCTGCCAGAATTCGATGCGCGACGGCACCAGGCGATAGCCGCCCCAGTGGGCCGGCCGCGGCGGGTTGTCGCCGAACCTGGCGCGGAAATCCGCCTCGCGCTGCTCCAGCACCGCGCGGTCCGCGACCTCGCGGCTCTGCTCCGACGCCCACGCGCCCAGGCGCGAGCCGAGCGGGCGCGAGGCGTAATAGGCATCGCTCTCGGCATCGCTGACCTTTTCCACGGTGCCTTCCACGCGCACCTGGCGCTCGAGCTGCACCCAGTGGAACAGCAGCGCCGCGCGCGGGTTGCCGGCCATGTCCAGACCCTTGCGGCTTTCGTAGTTGGTGAAGAAGGTGAAGCCGCTGGCGTCCATGCCCTTGAGCAGCACGATGCGCGCGGACGGCTGGCCGTCGGCGTCGACGGTGGCCAGCGTCATCGCGTTGGGCTCGGGCAGCTTGGCATGGATGGCTTCGTCGAACCAGCGCTGGAACTGGCTGATGGGATCGGTCGCCACGTCGGACTCGGAGAGCGAGCCGAGCACGTAGGTGCGGCGGAGGTCGGCAAGTTGGGTCATGTCGGATCAGGTATCAAGTCTGCGTGCCGCGCCGGGCAGGCCTGCCCGGCACCGGCGGCGCGCCTGATTCGAGTATAGCGAAAGCGCACCCGGCCGCATTTGCGCATGCGCAAGCCCTCGCGTTGCCATCGTCAGGCCGCTGGCGGCGGCAGCTTGCGCGCATGCCCGCGCGAGTAGTAGCCGGCCACGCCCATCGCGCCCGCCATCGACAGGAAGATCGGCAGCATGCCGAGCGCGGTGCCGACCACGCCGAAGGTCAGCGGCCACACCACCTGGCTGGTATTGAGCACGGCCGAGCGCAGCCCCAGCGCCTCGCCGGCGCGCCCGCTCGGCGAGGCCGCGTGCAGGATGTTCATCACGTTGGGCTGCGCGCTGCCCAGCGCCAGCCCGAGCAGGAACGCCAGGCAGCACATCAGCCAGAACTGCGCGACGAAGGGATAGAGCAGGTAGGCCACCGCGCCGAGCAGCAGCGCGCCGCGGATCACCTTCCATTCCGACAGCCGGCGCGACACCAGCGGCATCGCCACGCGGATGGCGAAGGTGGCGATGGCGAACGCGCCCAGCACCCAGCCGATCGACGACGGCGACAGCCCCACGCGCGTGCCCTGGATCGGGATCAGGAAGGCATGCAGGTCCCACGCGGCCGACAGCACCGCGCTGGCGATGAACACCGCGCGCAGCTCGGGGTGCGCCAGCAGGCCCAGCGTGGAACTGCGGCTGCCGTCGACGATGGCGTTGCGCGCGGCCCGGGCGCCGCGCGCGGGCAGGCGGTGGCGCACCAGCTGCAGTCCGGCCAGCCCCGCCGCGGCCACCGCCACCAGCGTGAAGAAGGCCGGGCGGAAGCCCGCGTGCTCGATCATGTAGCCCATCACCACCGGCCCCAGCGTGCCGGAGAACGACAGCCCGAGCGCGTGCAGCGTGTAGTTGCGCAGCCGCGTGCCGTCGCTGGAGATCTGGCCGATCAGCAGCTGCATGGCCACCTGCACCAGCATGAAGCCCACGCCGATCAGCGCGCACGAAAGATAGAGCGCCGCGATGCCCGGCCACAGCGCCGGCAGCAGCGTGCCCGCGAGCACCATCAGCGAGCCGGCCATCAGTGGCTTGCGCGGGCCGATCTCGTCGATGCGCTTGCCGGCATGGATGGCCAGCAGCATCGGCAGCAGCGCATAGAGCGACATCAGGATGCCGAGCGTGACGGTGGAGGCCTTGAGGGACAGCGCGAACAGCGACACCACCACGCGGCTGGCATTGAAGGCCACGTGGTTGCACACCGTGAGCGCGATCAGGCAGCTGATCGGCGGAACGGTGGCGTGTAGCGGCGTCATGCGCGGGCGGGGGCTTTGGGGGAATCCGGGAGAAAAACAAGTGCGGCCGAAACCGCACCCTGAGAAGGACGCCACGATCACTCGCAGAGGTCCGCAATGCGCCATCTATTGAAGACTTCGTTGTAAATGGCCGTTTAATTATGCGAGCGGCGTGTGCGATAGACAACGGTTCTCTGCACCAGCGTGGCGAAAGTGTTGCGAAATTGCGTCGATGCGTGCGCGGGTGTCGCGCACGGGCAACGGTGGCGCCACCGCGATGGTGCGCGGCGGTCAGCCGCCTTGGTGCAGCGAGGCGTCGGGCGCCGGCCGCGCCGGCGCGGCGGCAGCGCCCGCGCCCTCGCCCGATGGCACGGGGCCGGCGGCGCCGCTGGCCGGCTCGCGGTAGGCCTGGCCCGGCGGCGGCGCCAGCGGGCGCTTGCGCACCTGCGCCAGCAGCTTGCCGCACTGGGACTCCTCGCCGCCGCCGGAGAGATCGATCAGCGGCAGCACCGCGGCGCCGACCGGCGCCACCAGCGCCAGCGCCACCGCGCCGCCCGCGCGCAGGGCCAGCACGCCGATGTCGGGGCTGACCGTGGGCTTCTTGAGCGTGCCGCCCACGTAGAGCGGCGAGCGCAGCGAGAAGATGCGCAGGCCCTTCGAGTCCGGCCGGATGGTCAGCGCGAGCCGTTCGCTGGCCAGGTCGACCGCGCCGGTGGTGTCGATCACGGCGTCCTGCGTGTCGAGCACGAAGGTGCGCGCGCGCGCCAGGCCGTTGGTGAAGCTGACGTCGCTCACGCCGCAGTTGATCCGCACCGGCTTGTCGCCGAACAGCTTGGAGATCACCACGCTGCCCACGTTCAGGCCCATCGCCTCCAGGACGAACTTGCTCACCGTGCCGTTTTCCACCAGCAGCTTGGCTTCGCCGTTGGCGCTGCCGAGCAGGGCCGCCACCGAGTTGCCGGTGGCGCTGAGCCGCGCGGCGCCGTTGAGCTCGCCGATGCTGGCGCGCATCGACTCGAATTTCGGGAACAGCTGCTTGAGCTTGAGATGGCGCGCCTTCATGTCGATGGTGGCGGCCAGCGGCGCGCGCTTGCCGTTGAGCTGCAGCGTCGACACCAGGTTGCCGCCGGCGATGCCGAAGTCGAGCGGGTCCAGCGTGAGCCGGCCGTCGTCGAGCTTGAGATGGGTGACGAGATCGGTGATCGGCAGGTCGGCGGTGCGCACGATGCGCTTGCCGGTGAACTTCACGTCCGCGTCGATGCTGTCCCAGCGCTCGGTGCGGAACGGCGCCACCGGCAGCGCCTTGTCGGCGGGCTGGCGCACGGTGCTGTCCGCGGCCGCGCCGCCGGGCCTGGCGTCGGCGCCGATCAGCGGCGCCAGGTCCTCGAAGCGCAGCTGGCTCGATTCCAGCTCGCCCGACAGCAGCGGGCGCGGCTGGCGCTGGGCGTAGCTGAGCGTGCCGCTCAGGTCGCTGCCGCCCACGCGCCCGCTGAACTTGTCGTAGCGGTACGTCGAGGCGCCCTTGCGCAGCGTGGCCACCAGCCGCCCGCGCGTCTCGTAGGGCGGCGTGCTGGGCAGCACGATGCCGGTGAGCGCGTACAGCCGGGCCATGTTGTCGCCGGACAATTGCAGGTTGACGTCGAGCGCGCCGAGATGGGCCGGGTTGGTGAGCGTGCCTTCCACCACCGCGCGCGTGTTGCCGACGCGCGCATCGGCCTGCACCGGGAACGGCACGTTGGCGTCGCGCAGGCTCAGCACCGTGCCGGCCTTGCCGCTGGCGCTGATGGTGGCGTCGTGGTAGCGGCCGGTGGCCTTCCAGCGCAGGCCGTAGCGCTGGCTGGCGGGCGCTGCCGCCGTGGCGCCGGCGGTGCCCGGGGCCGCCGCGCCGGTGAGCGCGCCGTCGCGGGCCTTGTCGTAGAGCGGGCTGTCGCCGATGGTGTCCAGGCGCGCCTGCATGTCGAGCTTCAGCACCTGGTCGGACAGGCTCAGGTCGCCCTGCGCCAGCGCCACCTCGCCGATGTCGAGCCGCCACTCGGACGGCTGCTTGCTGGCCGGCGTGGCGAAGGTCCAGTTGTTGCGCTGGTCGGTCAGGCGCTCGAGCCACACGGCCGGGCTGTCGACCACGATGGTGGAAATCGAGATCTGGCGCGACAGCAGCGGCAGCGGGCGCAGCACGAAGATCAGCTCGCGCACGGTGGCGAAGTTCGGCTCGCGCGCCCAGTCCGGGTTGCCGATCGTGATATCGGCGGCCGACAGCCGCGGCCACGGCACCCAGGTGTGCCAGCCGGTCTCGCCCTGCGCGCTGCGCCAGGTCAGCGTGAGGTCGCCGTTGACGGCGAAAGGCCGGCCGATGGCCTCGGACACGCGCTGGTTGAGCCACGGCTTGAGGCGGTTCCAGTCGAAGGTCAGGACGACCACGACCACGATGGCCACCAGCGCCAGCGGCGTCAGTACACTCCAGAGAACGGCCTTGCGGCGCACGGGCATGGGATTGTCGTCCTGGTCGGGCGGGTGGCCGCGGCGCCGGCCCCGGGGGTGGGGCGATGCGGCGGCCGGACCACTGTTGTCAGGTATTGTATAGTTGCGCGCCGCGTTCTCCTGTCGGCGCCAGGCTGACAGGGTGACGCAGGCGGCGCCTGGACGGCCAGTCCGCCCGCGTCCGCCCGCCGGCGGCCCTCCTTCAGCAAGCCTCGATCCTATCCATGAGCCACCTCGTCCCGGAAACCTCCCCGGCCCCTTCCGCCTCCCCGGAACTGGCGCAGCTGCCGCCGGCGCTGACGCACGAGAGCCCGGCCGACGACGACTACCACCGCCGCTTCGGCGGCGTGGCGCGGCTGTACGGCGCGGCCGGGCTGGCGCGGCTGGAGGCGGCCAGCGTATGCGTGGTCGGCATCGGCGGCGTGGGCAGCTGGGCGGCCGAGGCGCTGGCGCGCAACGCGGTCGGCCGCGTCACGCTGATCGACCTCGACCACATCGCGCTGTCCAACACCAACCGCCAGATCCACGCGCTGGGCGATGCCTACGGCCGCGCCAAGGTGCAGGCGATGGCCGAGCGCATGGTGCAGATCAACCCGCGCTGCCGCGTGACCGAGGTGGACGACTTCGTCACCGAGGACAACGTCGCCGAGCTGCTCGGCGGGCACGACTACATCATCGACGCGATCGATTCGGTCAAGGTCAAGGTCGCCATGCTGGGCTGGGCGCGCCGCACCGGGCGGCGCATCATCACCTGCGGCGGCGCCGGCGGCCAGCTCGACCCGACCCGCATCCGTGTGGTCGATTTCTCGCGCACGGTGCAGGACCCGCTGCTGGCCAAGGTGCGCTCCCGCCTGCGCCAGGACTGGGGCTGGCCGCGCAATCCCAAGCGCAAGTTCGGCATCGACGCGGTCTTCTCCGACGAGCCGCTGCGCTATCCCGAACCCGAGCAGCAGGCCTGCGAGATCGACGAAGCCCCGGCCGACGCGCCCGCGATCGCGCCCGCCGGCCCGCAGGGCCTGGCCTGCGCCGGCTTCGGCTCGTCGGTGGCGGTCACGGCGGTGTTCGGCATGGTCGCCGCCGCCAGCGTGCTGGGCGCGCTCACCGCGCTGACCGGGCCCGCCGCCCCCGAGTGAGCCGCGCGCCCGCGCTAGGCGGCCAGCGCCGCCAGCAGGGCCGCTAGCTCGCCCTCGCCCGGCGCGGTGTTGTCGAAATAGCGCAGCTCGGGGTGCTGCTCCGGCGCCGGCATGAAGCGCCGCGCGCGGTAGTCCTCCCAGTGCGCGAGCTTGTAGGCATCGTTGGGGTTGCCGCGCCGCACGATGCGCGCGTGCGCCTCGTCCTCGGGCAGGTGGACCCACACCGTGCGCACCTGGGTGCCGGCGGGCACGCGCAGCCATGCCGGATCGTGCAGCCGGTGGTCGCGCACCTCGCGCGACAGCGGCCCGACCACGATCACGCTGATGCCCAGCGCGAGGTTCTCGCGCGCGGTGTCGAGCAGGCCGTGGTATTCGGCGTCGCGCAGGTACTTGAGGTAGGTAGGGCTGTCGCGGTCGTTGGGGTCGCCGGTCAGCGCGCCCATCGCGGCGGCGCTGTAGCTGCCGTACAGGGTGTCCTTGTCGAGCAGGCAGAACGGCTCGCCGGTGGCCTGCATGAGCGGGCCGATCAGGCGGTGGGCCAGGGTGGTCTTGCCGGTGCCGGCATGGCCGCAGAAGAAGAGCAGTCGGGGCATGGGAAGGCGGGGCGGAGCCCGCGGCGGTGGAAAGCCAGCCGCCAGCATAACCCGCGCGCCGGTTTGTCCTGGATCAGTCCGCGCCGCGGCGGATTCGGTATGCTCTCGGCTGGGGCCGGACTTCGCGCCGCGCGCGCGGGGCCGGCCAGCCGATTCCTTCGTTGCCTCGCTTCTCCAGACATGACCGATCACGCCACGGATGTCCCCGCGCCGAGCCGCGCCGCCCTTGCGCCCGAGCTGCTGCTCGGCGAGCCGGTGACCGACGCCACCCATGAAGAATTCGTGCAATTGCTGGATGCCGCCGCGCGCGCCGCGGACGACGGCTTCCTGGCCGCGCTGGACGAGTGGATCGAGCACACGCGCCATCATTTCGGCCAGGAAGAAACGTGGATGGAAGCCATGAACTTCGGCCCGCAGCACTGCCACCGCGGCGAGCACCAGCAGGTGCTGGCGGTGGCCGACGCGGTGCGCGTCAAGGTCGCCGAGGGCGACGTGACGCTGGGCCGGCGGCTGGTGTCCGAACTGCCCGGCTGGTTCGACCAGCACGTGAGGTCGATGGACGCGATGATGGTCGGCTACATGCGCGAGCACGGCTTCACGCTGATCGAGGCGCCCGACGGGCAGGCCGCCTGAAGACGGCCGCGCCGCGGCGCTTCAGCCGCCGCCGGCGGCCGCGCGGTCGAGCACCACGAAGTGCTTGCGCACCGTTTCCAGCACCTCGAACAGGCCGGTGAAGCCGGCCGGGATCACGCAGGCGTCGCCGGGCCCGAACTCGCGCGCGTTGCCCGCGTCGTCGCTGATGCGGATGCGTCCGCTGATGACGTGGAAGAATTCCTCCTTGCCCGCCGGGAAGGCGATGCGCCACGCGCCCGGCTCGCAGCCCCACACCCCGCAGTCGAAATCGCCCTGGCCGGCGCTGTAGTGCGTCCAGGTGGTGCGCTCGGGATTGCCCGCCACGAGCCGGTCCGGGCGCGGACGGTCGTGGCTGGGGGCGGGGTCGGCGCGGAAATCGGCCAGGCGGGGCAGGGCGGCAGCGGTCACGGCTAGGGCGGGCAGGAAGGTCGGGCCCGCCAGTTTAATTCAGCACCGAGGCCAGTTGCCGGCGCCAGCGCGAAACCGCCTCGGGCTGGTCGCCCATGAGCGCGAACACCGACAGCATGGTGACGCGCCCGATGTCCTCCTCGAAGCCGCGGTCGGCCCGCACGATGGCCAGCAGCTGTTCCAGCGCCGGCTCGTAGTGCCGGTGCGCGATCAGCGCGCGGGCCAGGTCCAGGCGCGTGCGCAGGTCGCCGGGCGCGGCCGCCACGCGCGCGGCCAGGGTGGCCGTGTCGGGCAGTTCGGCCACGCCGCGCATGGCTTCGAGCCGGGTGCGCAGCGCCGCGAAGCCGTCTTCCTGCGACGCGCCGCGCGACAGCATGCCGAACTCGGTCTCGGCCTGTTCCAGCGCGTCGCCGTCGAGCAGGAAGCCGATGTACTCGAGCCGCGCCGCGTCGAAGCCCGGATCGAAGGCCAGCGCCGCCTGGAACGCCGCCCGCGCGGCTTCGCGGTCGCCGGCGGCGAGCGCGTCGCGCGCGGCGCGCAGGGCGGTCTGGCCCGGGTCCGGCATCACGCGCGCGAGGAACTCGCGCAGGCCCGACTCCGGCAGCACGCCGGTGAACTGGTCCACCGCCTGGCCGTCCACGAAGGCCACCACATGCGGGATGCTGCGCACGCCGAAGTGCGCGGCGAGGTCCTGGTTCTCGTCCACGTTGACCTTGGCCAGCCGCCACTTGCCGCCGGCCTCCGCTTCGAGCTTCTCCAGCATCGGTCCCAGCGTCTTGCACGGGCCGCACCAGGGCGCCCAGAAATCCACCAGCACCGGGATGTGACGCGATGTCTCGATCACGTCCGCCTCGAAATTCTGCAGGGTTACGTCGCTCATGACTTGATCTCGCTAGAAGGGAAGCCCCGCGCATGCCGGGGCCATACGGGGCCTAGTTGGGGGCGGATGCCGCCGATTGCAACAGCGTGGCGCGCAAAGGCGGGCGGGCAAGGTGGATAGACAAGGGTAAGCGATGGATTGAAAATAGAACGGTCGTTCGGTTATATTGATTGACTGGTATCCAAGATCAGGTCGGACAGACCGCACAGGAGACGTTCCATGCAGACCCACCAGCCCGCGCGCCCGCATTTCCAGTTCTGGCCCAAGCGCGTTCCTACCGAGATCGTGTCGCCGGAGACCTCGCTCTGGTACAACCTGGTGGTTTCCGCGCACCGCTACGCCGACAAGGCGGCCATCCGCTATTTCGGCAACGCCATCACCTTCCGCCAGCTCGAGGCGCAGGCCAGCGCGGTGGCCGGCTGGCTGCAGCAGGAAGCCGGCGTGAAGAAGGGCGACCGGGTGCTGCTCTACATGCAGAACTGCCCGCAGTTCATCATCGGCTACTACGCCATCCTGCGCGCCGACGCCGTGGTGGTGCCGGTCAACCCGATGAACCGCACCGAGGAATTCAAGCATTACATCAGCGACGCGCAGGCGCGCGTGGCGATCTGCAGCGCCGACCTCGCCGCCGGCGCCGAACAGGCCAGCGCCGAGCTGCCCGAGGCGCAGCGCCTGCGGCACATGCTGGTCACGCAGTACGGCGACGCGCTGCCGGCCAGCTACGAGAACCCCGAGGACGCGCCGCCGGCCTGGCTCACCGCCGAGCACCCGCTGCCGGCCGGCGCCACGCCGTGGTCGCGGGTCCTCGCCGCGCAGCGGGTGCCGGCGCCGCACACCGCCGGCCCCGACGACATGGCGGTGATGCCGTACACCTCGGGCACCACCGGCTTTCCCAAGGGCTGCATCCACACCCACCGCACGGTCATGCACAACGTGATCGGCGGCAGTACCTGGAGCGGTAGCGGCGCGGAATCGACCATCCTGTCGGTGCTGCCGCTGTTCCACGTCACCGGCATGCAGTACGGCATGAACGGCCCGATCTACAGCGGCGCCACCGTGGTGATGCTGCCGCGCTGGGACCGCGAGGTGGCCGGGCGCCTGATCTCGCGCTACAAGGTCACGCACTGGACCAACATCCCGACGATGGTGATCGACTTCCTCGGCAGCCCCAACCTGGCCCAGTTCGACCTGTCGAGCCTGCGCTACATCGGCGGCGGCGGCGCGGCCATGCCGCAGGCGGTGGCCGAGCGGCTGCACCAGCAGTTCGGCCTGAACTACCTGGAAGGCTACGGCCTGTCGGAGACGATGGCGCCGACCCACGGCAACCCGAGCGACCGCCCCAAGCTGCAATGCCTGGGCGTGCCCACCTTCAACACCGACGCGCGCGTGATCGACCCGGTCACGCTGGCCGAGCTGCCACCCAACGAAACCGGCGAGATCATCGTGTGCGGCCCGCAGGTGTTCAAGGGCTACTGGGGCAAGCCGGACGCCACGCGCGACGCCTTCATCGAGTTCGAGGGCAAGACCTTCTTCCGCACCGGCGACCTCGGGCGCATGGACGAGGAGGGCTACTACTTCCTGACCGACCGCCTCAAGCGCATGATCAACGCCTCCGGCTTCAAGGTGTGGCCGGCCGAGGTGGAGAACCTGCTGTACAAGCATCCGGCCGTGCAGGAAGCGTGCATCATCGGCACGCGCGACGCCTACCGCGGCGAGACCGTCAAGGCGGTGGTGGTGCTCAAGACCGATGCCCGCGGCAAGACCACGCCCGAGGACATCATCGAATGGGCCAGGGAGAACATGGCGGCCTACAAGTACCCGCGCGTGGTGGAGTTCGTCGACGCGCTGCCCAAGTCGGGCACCGGCAAGGTGATGTGGCGCCAGCTGCAGGAAAGCGAGAACGCGCGCGACGATGCGGCCAGGCCGGCGGCCTGATGCTTGCCGCCTGACGCCCGCCGCGCGCGGGGCGGCCTTCAGTGCCCGCGCGCGCGCACCAGCATCTTCACCATCGTCTTGTAGCTGCGCTCGCGCGCGTGCCGCGTCGGGCTGGTGCCGTCGCGGTCCGCCAGGTTGGCGTCCGCGCCGGCGTCGAGCAGCAGTTGCACGGTGTCTTCGTAGCGCGCGCTGCCGTCGCCCATGACGATGGTTTCCAGCAGCGCGGTCCAGCCCTGCCGGTTGACGTGGTCGACCGGCACGCCGGCCTTGAGCAGCACTTTCACCACCTCGGTATTGCCATGCTGGCTGGCCAGGATCAGCGCCGTGCTGTCGTTGCTGTCGGTGCTGGCGAGGTCGGCGCCGTGCGCCAGCGAAAGCTGCACCACCTCGAGCTGCCCGGTGGCGGCGGCCAGCAGGAAGGGGCTGTTGGCGTCGATGTCCTTGCGGTTGACGTTGGCGCCGGCTGCCACCAGGGTCTTGGCGACCTCGGTGTGGCGGCTGTCCACCGCCACCAGCAAGGCGCTGCGGCCGCGCTCGTCGGTGGCCTGCGCGGAGGCGCCGGCGGCAAGCAGGCGCTTGACCAGTTCGAGGTCGCCCTGCATGGCCGCGGCGATCAGGTTGCGATCGAGCGCGCCCACGCCCTCGCGCGGGCCGGACGCCGCGGTGCCCGCGGGTGCCTGCGAGCGAGGCGCGGCATGGGACGCCGCGCCGCCGGCAGGGCGCGCCGCCAGGCTCGATCCGCCCGGGCCGGCCAGCAGCGCGCCGCCCATCAGCAACCCGGTCAGCCCCAGCACTTCGGCCAGTACCAGTCGGCGGGGGCGGGCGGCGGGGCGCGGCATCGGGTGGATTCCTGGATAGGTCCGGATCAGGCGGCCGTGCCGGCGGCAGGCCCGCTTGCGGCATCGGTGTCCTGCAACTGGCGCCACAGCCGGCCGAGATAGGGATCGTCGACGCCGTTGGTGGCCAGCCCGAGCAGGGTCTGCTGCAGGTATTCGCGCGCCGGGCCGTACAGGCCGGCGGCGTGGCGCAGGCAGGCCACCACGCGCTCGTCGGGCAGGCGCCCGGCATAGGCTTCGTGGCCGCGGTTCATGACGAAGGCCAGCGCCGGCTGCGGCGCGCTGCCGGCCAGTTTCACGTTGAGCCAGCGCGGGTGGTAGGCGCCGGTCAGCATCTCGCGGCGCCACAGCAGGCGGAATTCCTGCTCGATCATGTCATGGGGGATGCGGAACGCCACGCCGTGGCACGAGCCGCCGCGGTCGAGCCCCAGCACCAGGCCGGGGCTGTCCCAGGTGCCGCGGTTGATGCGCGAGTACAGGTAGAAGCCGCGGTGGTAGCCGTGCACGGTGGCCAGCTGGCGGTCGGTGTGCACCACCATCGGGTTCCAGATCAGCGAGCCGTAGCCGAACACCCACACATCGCCGGCCAGCGCGGGCGTGTCCGGGCGCTGGTCCAGCGTGGCGCGCAGGGAGCCTTCGAATGCGGCTTCCGGGAGTAGCGAGGAAGCCACCGGCGTGCTGCAAAGAGAAGCACGCAGCCGATCCGTTTCGAGATCTTGTCGGGTGATGGCCATGCCTGCAAGCATAATCCAAAGCTGCGTTTCAGGCGGCAAGGAAACCACATGGCAGGCAGAAATCGCCGCAACGCTCAACTGGCTGTGTGCGGCAGACAACGGTCGGCATGGCGGCGGGGCCGGCGAAATCGCACGGACTTGACCGCGCACGGTGGCGGCGGCGCCGGACAAGTCCTTACAATACCGCATCAACCCAGGAGAACAGGCTATGGCGCGCACGCTCACGGTGGCCTTCGGCACCGGCAAGGAATTCGGCTTCACCATCGGCGACGCCGAACTGGCCGCCGTCACCGAGGAGGCCGGCTGGCGCTGGTTCGACCGCGAATACGCCGAGCTCGACTGCCAGGCTTCCAGCCCGGTGGGCAAGGTGCTGGTGATCGACAAGATCCTCAACGTGGCCAAGTTCTCGGGCGAGCAGCGCTTCGCCGACGACGCCGCCTGGGCCCAGGACTACGCGCGCCACGCCGCGCGCCTGCTCGACCGCGACAAGGTGCGCGTCGACGTGGGCAACGCCGCCATCAGCTTCTGACCGCGGCCGGCGCCCGGAAGCAAAAAGGGACGCCCGCGGGCGTCCCTTTTTTCTGCGCGGCGCTGGCCGGCGCTCAGACCGCCAGCAGTTCCACCTCGAACAGCAGCGTGGCGTTCGGCGGGATCACGCCGCCGGCGCCGCGCGCGCCGTAGCCGAGCTCGGCCGGGATGACCAGGCGGCGCGTGCCGCCGACCTTCATGCCCTGCACGCCTTCGTCCCAGCCGCGGATGACGTGGCCGGCACCCAGCGGGAACACGAAGGGGTCGTTGCGGTCCTTGCTCGAGTCGAACTTGCGGCCGGCCTGGCCGTTGTCGTAGAGCCAGCCGGTGTAGTGCACCGTGACATGCTTGCCGGCGGTGGCTTCGGCGCCTTCGCCGGTGACGGTGTCTTCGTATTGCAGGCCGGAGGGAGTCGTATTCATGATTGGCTTCCTTGTAGTGTCTCAGGGAGTGTCACGGTACCGGGGCCGCCCGCGCGTGGCTGGCGGTCCCGGGCGAACGGGGTACTGCGCGATGGTGCTGGTGGTGCGTGCTGGTGGTGCTGGCGATGCCGGCGCCGCGCGGGCTCAGCCCGCCGCGCGCTGCAGGACGTCGAGGGTGATGCGCACGTTGTGGTCGTCGTCGCTGACCCAGATCTCGCCGTCCTGGATCGTCACCGACAGCCGCATGGCGCGCTGGGCCAGCGCGGCGAGCGCGTCCACCGCTTCGGCCGGCACATTGTAGATGGTCACGTTGCGCAGCTTGCCGGCCTTGCCCGCCATGCCCTTCCACCATTCGCGCGCGCTTGCGCCATTGTAGGTGAACACGGTCACGGGGGGGGGGGGGGGGGGGGGGGGGGGGGGGGGGGGGGGGGGGGGGGGGGGGGAAGGTG